>CALEUL010000017.1 GCA_937921035.1 uncultured Porphyromonadaceae bacterium | reverse complement strand
CAACTACGCCCCGCGTGGACTTTCACCACAGATGTATGACATGCCCGTCATACCAGAAAAGCGGGCGACCCGGAAGGGTGCCCGCTTTCTGTTGTATAGGGGGAATGTTTATTTCACGAGAACCTTGGTAGCGTTCTTGCCCTGACGACGGATGTAGAGACCGCTTTCGGGGTTAGCAACGCGTACACCCTGGAGGTTGTAATATTCTACGGGAGCGTCTACGCCTTCAACTGTGATGTTGTCGATTGCGTTCCAGCCTGCGGGAAGCAGCAACGAAGAGGGAAGTTCGTTCTCTGCACCGGGACTGTACACATGCTGCTGATCGTACTCGGGGAAGTACCACCACATACCACCGGCAGGAATGGTAATAAGGTTTTCATTGAGTGTGAGAGCATACTGTGCCATATCGCTGGCGAGGAATTCTTCGTTGCTTTCGAAATTATCTGCACGGCTCAGGAAATATACTATACCTGCTTCAGAGTCCGAGAAGCCAGCGGGCTGCATGGGAACTACTACGCAACGGGGATCTGTCAAATCGAACAGAATGGGGTTACCGATTTCTTCTTCTCCTAAGGGAGCTGCAAATGCATTCTTTATACGGATAATGTTGGGATCCTGAACGCTGCGCTGTGCGGCAACAGGGGCTGCGGGAATTGTCTCGATTGTGGTGAAATCATTCTGCGAATACATGGCATAAATGAATCCGGCCTTGAATTCAGCATCGCCGATATTCGTCCAGTAGTCGGATTCGATATATTTTGTGAATTCGTTGAACAGGCAGTAGTTGAAATAACCGTAGACAGTTTTACCGTCAAGCGATACTGCGGCTACGCAGAAGCCCTTCATTTCGTCCATTTCGGCACCGGTTGATGTGATAGTGAGTACCGCAGGCTCATCGGTAATCTGGTATTGCTCAGAATCGTCAATAAAAGCGGGGAAGAAATAAATATTGGCATTAAATGTGGAGGTACCGGAACTTACCTGAGTGTTTTCTACAAGCAGCTGAGGTTCAATCGTTACTGTACCTGCATTGAAGTCGGCAGTACCTGTTACATCTACGCCGGAGGCAATGCCGGAAATAAGAACATCGTTAGGACTGGTGCCGGCGGAGAATAAAAGCTGGTCTTCCTCCTCCGAACCCTGGCCTATCGGGCAGTAGTACTTCCAGACATAGGTACCGAAAAGCTGCTCGGCGGAAACAGCCTTGCGCATGGTGGGTAATGTTGCCTTTTCTGCGCCAACTACAGCGCCTTCGGAAAATGTTATGTTCTTGACAGCCTTTGCGGGCAGAGGTGCGAGCGTTGTCTGCACCTGAGGAGCTGCTGCGGTAGCACCGAATGCCATAGCGGCAGCAAGGGCGATTGTGTAGAATTTCTTCATAAGACTGAATTTATTTGATAATATTGACAAATCGAATTTAACGCATATGGATATGCGCTATTGGATTGGCAAAGTTATATTATCTTTTGCAAAGTGCCAAACATTTTTGCGAAATTTTTCATTTTTGCCGCCATTTCGCCCTCTTTGCATCATTCTGACGTAAAATTGGAACAATATGCATGGCAATTGGCTCATTCGGCAGCAATTCTCTCCCGGCATCACACCACCCGCCTCTCTCCATTTTAAATACTCCTTTTTTTCGCCCATACTCCATTCCCCGGCATAGACCACACATTATAATAATAGGAGAAGACATTTTTCATACCAAAAAGCGCCGATTTGACATTTTTCTGCAAAATTTACAAAATTTTCTCCCAAAAAGTTATTGCGTATTCAATTTTTTATTACATTTGCAACGTGAATAGAAAAATCGCACACATTCTTCCATTCACTTACACGAAAATCAATCGCGGAGCGGATTCTATCCGGAGCAGCGCGCCGCAAGAACAGTGGAACATCAAAATTCAGATACTGATTTATTCCGGATTTTTGAAGGAGCGGCCCGACGAGGGTCGCTCTTTTGTGCCCCCTCGCTTTTTTTACCGCATTTTTTGCCACCTCCTTTGAGTATGTGCCAAAAAAAACGTATCTTTGTGCGCTATTTACGCGAAAATTATAAACATCTTATCATACAATGGCAACATTAGAAAAAATCCGCAACAAGTCGGTGCTGCTTTTCGTTATCATCATTGTAGCCCTTCTTGCCTTCATTCTGGGGGACTTTCTGACCTCCGGACGCACCTATTTCGGCCACCCAAGCACGGTAGCCAATGCCGCCGGCACAACGGTGGAATACCAGGAATACCAGAACCGTATCTCGCAGGCCGGCGAACAAATGCGTAATCAGGGCCGCGAAATCAGCAACGACGTTCTCTCGCAGAATGTTCTTCAGGGCCTCATCGCCGAAAAACTGTTCGACAAAGAATACGAAGACCTCGGCATCAAGGTTACCGACAGCGAACTCACCGAAGCCCTCACTGGCCAGAACCCAAATCCCCAGGCCGCTCAGATGCTCGCTTATCTGGCTCAGCAGCTCAACCTTCCCGAAGCTTCTGGCCGCGTGGTGTTCGACGCCGTGCAGAATCCCGCAAAATACAACATCCCCGCAAACGTAGCAGACGAGCTCCGCATTATCTGGGCCAACCAGGAACAGGAACTCACCGAATCCATGCTTCAGCAAAAATTCATGCGTCTGCTAACCGGCCTGTACACTTATAACAAACTCGACGCAAAAAGCTTCTACGACAACAACGTTACCACAAGCACCATCGCTTACGTGAACAAGGACATCACTGCCGTTGCCGACGACGAAATCGAATTCTCCGACGCCGATATCGAAGCCCTCTGGAAATCCGAGAAGCAGAACTACCGTCTCGACGAACCCATGCGCGAGATTGACTACATCTACGTTGCAATAGAACCGTCCCAGGCCGACCGCATCGCCGGACAGCAGGCTGTAGAGAACGCTATCGTTGCCCTGAACCAGACCCCTGGAACCGAAGGCGTGGCATCCGACACCAAATTCTCCGCAACAAACCAGAAGGTTCCCGCTTCCGCAATCCGCGACTCCCGACTCAAGGAATTCGTTACAACCGCCGAAACCGGAACAGCAAAACTGCTCAACCGCACAAACGACTCGTACACTCTCGCTAAACTCCTGAGCGTAAACACCGGCATCGACTCGGTTAACGTTTCTATGCTCCGCGCCGCCGAAACCGCCGATTTCGACAGCCTCGCAGCCGCTATAAACGGTGGTGCGACATTCGCTTCGCTCAACAGCGACCAGGTACAGACCGTCGACAGCATATGGACATCCCTCGAAGGTACCGGTATCGATGAAAAAACCCGCTCTGCTCTCGCAGGACAGCCCATCGGCCGCGCATTCGTCCTCACCGACACTCTTCAGGGAACCCCCGTACATGCCATTTACCGCGTAAACAAGCGTAACGCTCCCGTAAACTTCTACGATTTCGCTGTTATCGAATACACAGTAGACCCCTCGCAGGAAACCCTTACCGACCTAACCACCAACCTGCGCACATACATCAGCAACAACTCCTCTGCCGAAGACTTTGCCAAGAACGCTGGCGAGGCTGGTTACTCAGTAATGTCGGCTCAGGTCGGCGCTTCCAGCACCGGCATAGGCAACGTACGCGACTCGCGCCGTTTCGTAAAATGGGCCCTCGACAACAAAAAGGGTAAAGTATCGCCCATGATGCAGGACGACCGTCAGACATACCTCATGGCTGTTGCCGTAAAAGACGTCTACGACGATTACATGCCCTGGTATAGCGATGCAACAAAAACTCAGCTCGAAACCCGCGCTCGCAATCTCAAGAAGGCCGAAAAACTCATGGCCGACTATGCCGGCAAGGCTAACGACCTCGAAGGCTATGCCAAACTGATGGGCGACTCCATCAAGCACGGCACTGTAAACATCAACACTCCCACTCTACTCACAATCGGCGTTGGCGAAAGCGCTCTCCAGGGCAAGATTGCTGCAACAGAGAAAGGCAAATTCGTAGGTCCCGTCAAAGGTAACCGTGGCGTCATTGTCTACACTGTAGAAGATGTAAAGGCCGAAGGACGTCCCTTCAACGAACGCGACTACGGCATGCGTTTCAACCAGACTTTCGGTATCGCCCGTCAGCAGTCGCCACTGCCTCTGCTGCTTGGCAAGAACAAGATCGACAACCGCTCGCTCAACTTCGTACAGTCTGTAGGCGAAGAATAATCCTCGCCATCCGCATACAAAATAACGCCCGGGGCATCCCGGGCGTTATTTTGTATAACTATTACTGTATTTGCTATTTCAGCAGCTTAAAAGTCATGCGGTGCAGCGGACACGGGCCGTACTCGGCTATGGCGGCCCGGTGGTCAGCCGTAGGATAACCCTTGTTGCGGTCCCAGCCGTAGCACGGATACTGCTCGTGCGCACGCAGCATAAACAGGTCGCGCTCAGTCTTCGCAAGAATAGACGCCGCGGCGATATTGGCGAACCGACCGTCGCCCTTCACGAAGGTCTGCCAGGGGATATCCTCGAACGGACGAAAGCGGTTGCCGTCCACAATCACCGCGCCGGGGCGCACAGAAAGGCCGGCCAGGGCACGGTGCATGGCCTCGATGGATGCCTGCAGTATGTTTATACTGTCTATTTCGGCAGCATCGACACTCGCTATGGACCAGGCCACCGCATCGCGCATAATATCCTCGCGCAGCATCATGCGGCGCTTCTCGCTCAATTGTTTGGAATCGTTTATCCACTCGTTTGTATAACCGTCGGGCAGAATAACGGCGGCAGCGAAGACAGGACCTGCCAGGCAACCGCGCCCGGCCTCGTCGGTGCCCGCCTCGTTCACTCCTGCGGTGAAACACGAAGGCAGCGGTTTATGAGAGGAAGTCATGGTTGATAACATTTTCTACAAGATACAAAGCCTCGATATCGCTGCGGCGCACCTCAATGTCGTCGTAGTCCGGATTTGCGCTGTGCAGCGTAACCAGAGCAGGGTCGGCGTTGCGGCGCACATATTTGACAAGGCGGTAATCGGCGAGCACCACAACATAGATGCTGCCCCAAGAGATAGGAGCATCCAACGCTATGGGACGTATCGAGATATAGCAGCCGCTGTTTAGCTTGGGCTGCATGGAATTGCCGCTGACACGCACAATGGGCAGCGACGGGTTCAGGCCCGGCAGCTTCATATAACCCACAATACGTTCGGCGGTGAACATGCGGCTCAGCGGAGTCGTACCTGCGGTAACATCGATATCGTATACCGGCGCCCCGTACACCGCGGCGTTGTGTACGCCGTCGTTGCCCGTGTTACGCGGAAAAGGAATATCGGTGCCGCTGACAAGCCAGTCCTTGGACACATTGAGGTTCACCACAATTCGGTTCAGAAAACCCTGAGAGGGTTCTGCCTTGCCGCTTAGCACTCGCGACAGGCTCGCGGGATCTACCCCGATTAGCTGACTGAAACTCGCCTGTGTGTTGCGCGACAGTTTGATAAGGTACTTGATGCGGTCTACCACAGAAGCACCTGCATCCGGCAGACCCAATTCGTCGAATGTTCTAACCATCTTAATATTATCTAATATCCAACCGCAAAAATACAATTAATCTTGTATGTTTGCAAATTAATCTTGAAAATTTTAGCAGAGAGGAATATTGGTGGAGGACGCCGCAGGTTCAACTGGCAAGTGCAAAATTAGCGATTTGTTTGAAGAATTCGGTTTTGGGATTTGAAAAATCAAGTTTTTTACGCGGTCTAAGGTTCATTGGTGGAGGACGCAGAGTGGAACGGAGCGCGAAGCGCGAGGAAGGAGGGGGGGCATGCCGGAGGCATGCAGCGGCGGTCGCAGACCGCTCTCAACCCCGGAATAAGCCTTTAGGCGTTTCCGGGGACAGCGCCCGAAAAACAAAATTTTTCCCGGAGGGAATACACTGACCGGCTAATCATCAGCCAGAAAGCAATCCCGCCATTCGATACCCATGCGGAGACACATCTCTTTCAACTCTTCTTCGAGTTTTCGTCGCGTATGATGCGATTCCTGTCCGTCGATATATTTTTCTACGCTTTCTATTATTGACGGGTTGATACTCATGGCGAAATAGTCTTTGCCCCAAGATTCAAACATCTGAAAGTTAGGGTTATTGTGCATCCACATGCTTGAGCATCGTTTCACTTCCTGTACCAACGACGAAAGGGCGACTGTCGGTGCAAGTTTCAGCAGGATGTGTATATGATTGTCAATGCCGTTGATGCGCAGTACCTTGCAGCCCTTGTTGATAGCTATGGCGTTGATATAGCTATACAACGCCCTCTTCTGACTGGATGGGATAGTCATGCGGCGGCAATATGTGTTTATGACAATGTGATAGACGGAGAAAACTTTGCTCATGGCTGCAAGGTGTGATTGCTGCAAAGTTATGATTTTCTTTTGGGATATTCAACATTTTGGCGGTTTGGAAACTCTTTTGTCCATCAGTGTATTCCCTCCGGGAAACTTCCCGTTTTCGGGACACTATCCCCGGAAACGCCTAAAGGCTTATTCCAGGGTTGATAGCGGCTTTCAGCCGCCTCGGCTTACCTCCGGCAAGCCTCTTCACTCTTCATTCTCCGCTAAAAAACTAAATATTACCACGGTTTGTTTTATTTTTGCTATCTTTGCGCCGCCAGGATTCAGCCAACCTTCCTTATATCGTTTCAACTAACATCACCATCCCCGATGAATTTCACACGCACCGCACTCGCCGCCGCTTTTGTCGTAGTTGCATGCTGCGCAAACGCCGAAGCTCCCGCAGGATACTACTCCTCGCTCAAAGGCAAAAAAGAAGGCGACCTTAAAACGGCCGTATATAATATTGTGCATAGCTTCACACAGATTTCGTCATACTCCGCCCTTCCTACCTACTTCCAGCGGACAGACGTATATCCCGAATCGAACCGATGGTGGGATATGTACTCCGACATTCCGCTGTACGCACCCTCGTTCCGAGGACTCAACCGCGAACACTCTTTCCCAAAAAGCTGGTGGGGTGGTTCGCAGAGCGTAAGCGCTTATGTAGACCTGAACCACCTGTACCCAAGCGAGATGGACGCAAACATGGCCAAGAGCAATTACCCCCTTGGCGAAGTAAGCTCCGCCACCTTCGACAACGGATTCGTTAAAGTAGGCTACCCCGTCAACGGACAGGGAGGCAGCGCACGATATGTGTTCGAACCAAACGACGAGTACAAAGGCGATTTTGCCCGCACATATTTCTACATGGTAACGTGTTATCAGACCTACACCTGGAAGTATACCTACATGGTATCGCAGAATCTCTATCCAACCTTGAATCCCTGGTCGGTGAAACTGCTGCTTCAGTGGCACCACGACGACCCCGTGAGCCAGAAGGAAATCGACCGCAACGAGGTGGTGTACAGCATACAGAACAACCGCAATCCGTTCATAGACCTGCCCGAGCTGGCCGATTATATCTGGGGCTCCAAAAAGGGCGAAGCCTTCACCCCCGGAAGCGTTGTAGATCCTCCCGCAGGCGATCCCGAGCTGATTGCGCCACTGCGCAACATGGAACTGCAGTTCAACCAGGTGGCACTGGGCAATACTGCCACGGCACGACTCCTTGTAAAAGGCAAGAACCTCAGCGGAACCATTCACAACCAGATATGGAGCGGCGACAACACCATGTTCACCTCCGCCGTAGAACGCATACCCGCCTCGCAGGTATGCACCGACGACGGCTACTGGCTCACCATCACCTACAAGCCAACTGCCTTGGGCGAGCATACATCCAAAATACTCTTCGAAGGCTCCTTCCCGGGATCCCGCTCGGTAACACTGAGGGGCGAATGCCTGCATGTTCCGGTCCTCACCGCGTGCACCGCCCTGCCGGCGACCGATGTACAGGCCGACAGCTACACGGCTAACTGGACGGCTCCCGACGACGAGGTTGTTGACTACTACGTGGTTACCCGCACATGCTACACCGGCGGCAACGTTACCACCGAAGAACTTGTTAGTGAAAACGAATCCCTGGAAATAACCGGCTTCGGAGCCTCCGACAGCGAATCATACTCCGTACAGTCCGAACGCCTCGGCGTACGCTCGCCAATGTCCAACGTAGTGTTCGTAGACCACACCGGCGTTGTCGGCATAGCTGCCGACGAGCCCTTGGCCGCCACAAGCGCCGAAGGATACATACGCCTTATATGCTCTGCGCCGCAGACAGGGTGCCGCATCTACGACATGTCCGGGCGCCTGTATATAAATGTCGGCGACATCAGCACTAACACCGAGGTCGCCGCAGCTCCGGGCGTGTACCTCATTGTTACAGACACGCACCGTACACCGATAAAAGTTATAGTGCGTTGATTTCCAACGACACCGGACAGTGGTCGGAGCCGACAACATCCGAAAGGATATAGGCGCCGGCCACTTTTTCCATAAGACGCCGCGAGGCAAGGAAATAATCGATACGCCAGCCCACGTTCTTTGCTCGTGCATTGCCGCGGTAGCTCCACCAGCTGTAGGCGCCCAGTGCATCGGGATGCAGCTCGCGGAAAGTGTCGGCAAATCCGGCGCCGAGCAGCTTGCCGAAGCCCTCGCGTTCCTCGTCGGTAAAACCGGCGTTGCGGCGGTTGGTCTTGGGGTTGGCAAGGTCTATCTCCTGATGCGCAACATTGAAATCGCCGCACACCACAACGGGCTTCTCGGCATCCAACGACATAAGGAACGCGCGGAAATCATCATCCCATGTCATGCGGTAGTCCAGACGCGCCAGTTCGTTCTGCGAGTTTGGCACATACACGTTCACAAGATAGAAATCGTCGAATTCAAGGGCGAGCACGCGCCCCTCGTGGTCGTGGCAGTCCACACCGATGCCCCTGCGCACACTCAGCGGTTTGCGGCGGCTGAATACAGCCGTGCCGGAATAGCCCTTGCGGTCGGCATAGTTGTAGAAAGCCTCGTAGCCCTCGGCCTCGAAATCGAGCTGCCCCTCCTGGAGCTTTATTTCCTGCACACAGAACATATCCGCGCCGGAATTTTTAAGAATATCGGCAAAACCTTTGCCAAGAACGGCCCTCAGACCGTTTACGTTCCACGATATAAGTTTCATACTGCTTCTGTTTATAAGACAAAAGTATGCAAAACCCGCCAATCCGCCAAATCAATTATAGCCATGACTGCTATTGCAGATATAATAGCTACCGTAGCTTCTATTGGTCTTTTTGACCGTTTTTCAACCTTAGAAAGGAAGAAATTGTTAGATTTTATACTCAAGTATCTTCGTTATAGGCAAATTTTCGTTAATTTTGCCGATTGAAACCGCAAAGGACCATTATGAGCATGCCAACGAATCTTGTCATTGTCGAATCTCCGGCAAAGGCTAAAACAATAGAAAAATTCCTCGGGCCCGACTATAAAGTTATGTCGAGCTACGGCCATATACGCGATCTTAAAAAGAAAAATTTCAGCATCGACGTTGACAACGGCTTCAAACCAATCTATGAAATACCCGACGACAAAACTCAGCTCGTTGCCGAGCTGAAGAAAGCCGCAGCAAAAGCAAAGACTGTGTGGCTCGCTTCCGATGAGGACCGCGAGGGAGAAGCTATCGCCTGGCACCTCTATGAGGTATTAGGACTGAAAGCCGAAAACACACGCCGCATCGTTTTCCACGAAATTACCAAGAGAGCCATACTCCACGCAATCGAAACACCGCGCAACATCGACATTCCGCGCGTCGACGCACAGCAGGCCCGACGTGTACTCGACCGCATCGTAGGTTTCGAACTGTCGCCGGTGCTGTGGCGACGCCTGAAGCCGACACTCTCGGCCGGTCGTGTGCAATCTGTGGCTGTCCGCCTTATTGTGGAACGCGAGAACGAGATACGCGCATTCGTCAGCGAGCCCTACTACCGCATAACCGCAATATTCACCCCCGAGGCTCAGCCCGCACATGCCGTGCGCGCCGAACTGCCGGTGCGATTTGCATCGCAGGAAGAAGCCGAAGAGTTTATGAAAGCTTGCATCAGCGCCGAATTCAAGGTGGGCGACATTGACGTGAAACCTCTCACAAAATCGCCGGCGCCTCCATTCACTACATCAACCCTCCAGCAGGAAGCATCGCGCAAACTCGGTTTCTCGGTAACGCAGACCATGTCGGTGGCTCAGCGTCTTTACGAGAACGGACACATCACCTATATGCGTACCGACTCTGTAAACCTATCCGATGAAGCCCTTGCCGCAATCCGCGCCCAGATCGACAGCCACCTCGGAAGCCGATACTACAAGCTACGCCATTTCCACACATCCTCCAAGGGCGCACAGGAAGCCCACGAAGCCATACGTCCGACATATGTGGAAACCGAAAACCTTGAGGATGCCGGCCCCCAGGAACAGAAACTCTACACCCTCATACGCCGCCGCGCCATTGCTTCGCAGATGGCAGACGCCGAAATTAAAAAGACAACAGTGGCGATAGAGGCGCCCTCTCTGGAGCACGCCTTCACTGCAACCGACGAGGCCGTTGTATTCGACGGCTTTCTGAGAATGTATGCCGAGAGTTCCGACGACGAACAGGAATCGTCAGCTTCGCAGGACATGCTCCTCACAACAGGAATGAAGCTTAAATACAACGAAATCGAGGCCACCGAACGTTTCACCCAGCAGCCGCCGCGCTACACCGAGGCATCTCTGGTAAAGAAGATGGAGGAACTCGGCATCGGACGCCCCTCAACATACGCACCCACAATCTCCACAATCCAGCACCGCGGATATGTGGAACGCGGCGAAAAAGAAGGAACGCCACGCGAGTTCACAACCATGACACTCAAAGGGTCCAAAATTTCCAAAAAGACTGGCAGCATCCTCACCGGCGGCGACAAGGGACGTCTCGTTCCGACCGACACCGGTATGATTGTCAACGATTTCCTTACCGAATATTTCCCCGACATCCTCGACTATAACTTTACAGCGCGAATCGAGGAAAAATTCGACGAGATAGCCTCCGGCAAACTGCCCTGGGAACAGGAGATTGCCGATTTTTATACAATTTTCCACCCAAGCGTAGATGCGGCCCTAACATTCAACCAGGGCCTCAAATTCGGCGAACGCGTACTCGGGCAGGACGAACAGGGGCGAACTGTAAGCGTAAAAATCGGCCGTTTCGGTCCCGTGGTTCAGGTTAGCACTCCCGGTTCGGAAGAAAAGCCACTGTTCGCCTCGCTCCTCAAAGGACAGTCAATGTCTACCCTCACCCTCGACCAGGCTCTCAGGCTATTCGAGTTCCCGCGCACCCTCGGCACTTTCGAGGACAAGGATGTAACTGTCGCCATAGGCCGCTTCGGACCCTATGTGCGCCACGACGGCAAATTCGTGTCCATACCAAAGGGTATGGCACCCGCAGAGGTAAGTCTTGAGGAAGCAATCGGCCTTATCGAAGCCAAGCGCGCCGCCGATGCAAACAAGACTATCAAAGTATTTGCAGAGGACCCCGAAATGCAGATTCTGAACGGACGCTTTGGCCCGTACATAGCATACAAAAAGAAAAACTACAAGCTGCCTCGCACCGTAAGCACTCCTGCCGACATAACCTTCGAGCAGGCCTCGAAGATTGTCGCCGACGCAGACGCCGCACCAGCAAAGAAACGGTCTACCGCTAAGAGCAAGAAATAATGGCAAAAAAAATACTCGCGGCAAAGCCCGGATCGCGTCCCGGCACATTCCGCCCCGACAATATCATTGAATTCACCGTGCCCGACGGAGCGCCAAACGGCCTGCTGGACTTCCTCTTCACAGCCATGCCGGACAAAAAGCGCACCACGGTAAAAGAAATGCTGAAGCACCGTCAGGTGATGGTGGGCGACAACGTTACCACGCTGTTCGACACCCCACTCTACGCCGGCGACAAGGTGAAAGTAAACACCACTCGCGAATTCCAGGTATTCTCGCACCCGCGCCTACAGCTGGTATACGAGGACGACGACATAATCATCATCGACAAAGGATACGGCCTGCTGTCTATGGGCACCGACAAACCAAACGAGCAGACGGCATATTCCATCCTGCGCGAATATCTCAAGCGCAAAGACCCGCGCAACAAACTGTTTATCGTCCATCGGCTCGACCGCGACACCACCGGACTGATGATGTTCGCAAAAAACATCAAGGCCAAGGAAACGATGCAGCATAACTGGAACAATATGGTGCTGGAACGCAAGTATGTGGCCGTTATCGAGGGCGAGCTCGAGCCTGCCGAAGGCGAGATACGCTCCTATCTGGCCGAAAACTCGGCTCACGAAGTATACTCCACCAAAAAGCCCGGCGAAGGACAGCTGGCTGTAACGTATTACACTACACTCAAAAAACGGCAGCCATATTCAATGGTGCAGCTAAGCCTCGCCACAGGCCGCAAAAACCAGATTCGCGTGCACATGAAAGATCGGGGACACCCTATCGTGGGCGATCGCCGCTACGGCGCCAAACCATCGCCCATACACCGCCTGTGCCTCCATGCGCGCACCCTGCGTTTTGTGCATCCTACCTCGCGCCGCGATATGTGCTTCACATCTCAGCTGCCGACAGGATTCTTCCGCCTCGTAGGAGCTTTTTCCTTCGACCGTCCCACAGACTGACCCTTTCCACAAAACATACCCATGCCGGCCACGTAACACATCTAATAAAAGTGTTATGTGGCCGCTTTTTGAACCAAGAGCAACATTAAAGAGAAAAGTGGAGAGACTTAATTTAAACTTTCTGTGTTAAAATTACCGTCTGATTATTAATTTTTGCAAAAATACTGCAATTTTTATATGCTATTTCGAAAATATGTACTAAGTTTGTACTACATATCAAAAAAGGACTTAAAAAGTCTTGTCTAAACCAATCACAACAACCGTAAAACAAACAAACTTGAATATAAATTAATGAACCAACCATGAAAAAACAGCTATTCTTACTGTTATTTTCCCTTTTGGCACTTACTGGCTTTGGCCGTACAGTGACCGGCACGGTTACCCAGGAATCCGACGGCGAACCCGTTATCGGATGTTCCGTTACCGTGAAAGGACAACAAGGCGGGGCCGTTACCGACATTGATGGCAAATACTCCATCAACGTCCCCGACAACAACGCTACCCTGGTTTTCTCCTTTGTAGGTATGAAACCCCAGGAAGTTAAAACAGCAGGCAAGTCCGTTATCGACGTACGCCTCGCCGAAAATTCCGAAGTTCTCTCCGAAGTGGTTGTTACCGCTATGGGTCAGAGCCAGGAAAAATCAAAACTGAACTTCTCGGTTCAGGAACTTAAGTCCGACGACGTTACCGCAGGCCAGAGCGCCAACTTCGTAAGCTCGCTGCAGGGTAAGGTATCCGGCCTTCAGGTATCCAACTCCGGCGGTTCGCCAAACGCAGCTTCGCAGATTATCGTGCGCGCAATCTCGTCGGTGAACCCCAGCCAGAACAACGAACCTCTGTTCGTTGTCGACGGCATGCCTATCCGTGGCGGCGGTTCGTCGATGGCCGACCTCAACCCCGCCGATATCGAAAGCATGTCGGTTCTTAAAGGTGCTGCAGCTTCAGCGCTCTACGGTCAGGAAGGTGCCAACGGCGTTATCCTCATCACCACCAAGGGCGGTAAAGACGGCAAGATCACCGTTACCGTGAACGGCGGCTGGGAATGGAGCAACGTTCTCGACACTCCCCCGCTGCAGAACACGTACATCAGCGGTTCCGGCGGCTTCACCAACGTTAACAGCCAGGGCGGCTGGGGTCCCCGTCGTCAGGATTCCGACAAAATCTACGACAACGTAGGCAAATTCCTCGGAACAGGCTTCATGCAGAAGTACGACATGTCCATCTCCGGCGGCAACGAGCTCTTCTCGGCATACGCTTCCGTAGGTTATATGGACAACCAGGGCGTTGTACCTCAGGACTACAAGAAAAAACTCAACGTTTTCGTAAAAGGCGAGTTCAACCCCTCCAAGCAGGTTAAAATCATGCTGTCCACCAACTTTGTGGATACCAAGTCGCGCGGATTCGGCAACAGTATGTCCACCGTATACGGCTGGGCCATCAACCGCGACATGAGCGACTACGTTCTCGAAAACGGCCTGCCCAACTGGGCCTGCCGCTACGACGACTGGGACATTCTCACCGCACGCCAGCGCATCGACGCAGGTCTCTCGCCCTACTACAGCCGCTACATGGACAAGAGCGAGACACAAAGCTCGCGTATCATCGTAAACGGTAGCATCCAGTACGAACCCATCCGTAACCTCACATTCACCGGCAAGGTGAACTACGACAAAGGTTTCAGCAACTACGAGTCTATGACCGTTCCCCGCTACAGCAGCGACCGCAAGGAATTCGCCACCACTACATGGGACGAAACCCTGCTCGAAGACTTCCACGCACGCATGGGTACAGTTGTCTACGATCCTTCGCGCAGCGAACGCTTCACCGCACAGGTCCTCGGTAACTACTACTGGGAGATTAACGACGACTTCAACCTCAACTTCTTCCTCGGTGCCGAGTACACCGAATCCAAAGGCCTCTCCGGCAACTTCGGCGGCAAGCACTTCGTACTCGACGGCGACTTCTACTCCTTCAACAACCTCGACTCCCGCTACTTCGGTGTCGGCACCGGCGACTATCAGCTGTATATGAGCCACTCCAGCACCAACAAGTACGGCTACTTCGGCGAACTCCGATTCGACTACAACAAGGTTATCCAGCTGTCGGCCACCGGCCGTATGGACGGTTCCTCCACTCTCAAGCAGGTTAAATCACACTACTTCTATCCCTCCTTCACCGGCGGTATCATCTTCAGCGAACTCTTCAAAATTCAAAGCCCCGTATTCAACTACGGTAAAATCCGCGGTAACTGGGCAAAGGTCGGCAAGGACGCTCCCGCCAACGTATTCTCCAGCAACTATAAGCAGTGGACAAACTTCCCCGACGGCGGTTTCGGTGTCGACCCCACCCGCTCCACCGCAATCCAACTCGAGCCTGAAATGACCAGCACCTGGGAAATCGGCGCCGACCTGCGTTTCTTCAACAACCGCACCCGCCTGGACGTCGGCTACTACAATACCACGGTAGACAACCAGATTCTCACCGTCCGCGTATCGCCCGCTTCCGGTACCATTCTCCAGACCCGCAACGAGGGTACAATCGAGAACCGCGGTATCGAGGCAACCCTTACCCAGGACATTCTCCGCTCCAAGGACTTCCAGTGGACCGCTACCCTGAACTTCACAATGAACCGCGGCCGCGTTAAATCTCTGCCCGAGCAGGTGAGCGAAATCACCAACGGCCAGTACGGCGACATCTTCGTTTCGGCATACGCCGGCCAGTCTACCACCGGTATCTCCGGTAAGGACTACCTGCGCACCGACGACGGCCAGGTTATCATCGACCAGAACGGTCTGCCCATGATTTCTCCCAAGAAGGATACCTACATCGGCAACCGCGAACCCGACTGCCTCATCGGCCTTAACTCCACCTTCACATGGAAGAACCTCTCGTTCGGCTTCCTCTTCGACGGCCGTATCGGCGGCGACGTCGCAAACATAACCGGACGCAGCCTCATGAGCAGCGGCATGGATGCCCGCAGCTCCAAGTACCGCAACCACAAAGTTGTGTTCAATGGCGTTGTTGAGCAGCCCGACGGCTCCTATGCCCCCAACACTACTCCCGTCATCCTGGACTCCTCCGTTATCACCAACTACGTATACAACGTATCGTCCAACTTCGTCGAAGACGGTTCATACCTCCGTCTCAGCTACGTTACCGCAGCCTACGACTTCTCCGACATGATGCGCCGCCTCGGCAGCCGCAACCCTGTAAAGGGCCTCAAGCTGTCGTTCACCGCCCGCAACCTGTTCCTGCTCACCAAGTATTCGGGCGTCGACCCGCAGGTGATGCCGGGTGCCGTACGCGGTACGGGCGCTATGGGTATCGACAACTACAGCGTACCCTCCATGCGCTCCTACAACATCAACCTCAATGTTACCTTCTAATCAGTACATTCAGCTATGAACAAAATAAAACTTTTCGGGCTTGCGACAGCAGTAATGCTGGCAGCTACAGGCTGCGACGATACACTGGTTGAGAACGTCAACCCCGACGTCGCACACGCAAACACCGCACAGCTCGGTCTGCCCGTTCTGGTGTTCTACGCCAGCCAGGTCAACTACGACCACGCAGAGTACTACGTATATCTCTCGCAGTGCCTCACCACAATGGGCAAGGCAACAACCGGCTCCTATCCCTACAAGAACGGCTGGGAGTTCCTGAGCGTTAACCGTCATCCGCAGTGGCGCCGCCACTTCTATGATATCGGCGTAAACGGCAACGAGCTTATCGCAAACAGCAAGAAACTCGGCTCACCCAACTACGAACTGATTGCCCGCACCATCAAACTGATGAGCACTCAGCTCACAACCGACGCCTGGGGCGACATGCCGCGCTCCGAGGCATATACAAGCAACTCGCCGCACTACGACACCCAGGCCTCCATCTACAAATGGATGCTCGAGGAAGCCGACGAACTTATCCGTCTCTACGACGACCCCGCATACGGTCTGAGCGAATCCAACATGGTTATCGGCGAAGATCAGGACCGTGTATACGCAGGCAACATGAACAACTGGAAAGGTCTTGTACAGGCCCTCAAGGCACGCATCCTGCTGCGTAACATCCCCAACATCGACCGTTCACCCGCCACTTGCCAGAAAATTTACGACGCCGCCACCGCAGCCATCAACACATGGCGTTCCGGCGACCTCAAATACGGCGAATGGTTCGGCAACGAGCCCCGTTACTACTACAACGAAGAAGCTGTAGGCGAAGCAGCCAACCCCTGGTGCGCCGCCCAGCCCAAAATCAACGCATGGGAATCGCGTAACAACGCCCTCAACGAGGCCGTCCCCTCCAAATTCTTCATTCAGGACTGCATGGGTATCCTCAACCCCGGCGTAGAAGGTCAGCAGGGCCGCTGGGACCGTGAAAACGGCTACGGCACCGACCCCCGTCTGTTCTTCCTCGTAAAACCGCAGAAAGGCCCGGTTTCCTCCACATCGTCCTCCGAGGCTGTGATGATCCGCTACCTCGAGAACAACATCGGCGCCGACGCTACCTACAAGCAGGCACACTTCCCCAACCTCTACTGCAACGCCTACAACGCCACTACCCAGAGCTACAACCCCATCTTCACGATGGAAGAACTGGTGTTCATCCAGGCTGAGGCAAAATACTGGATGGGCGACAAGGCCGAGGCATGCCGTCTGACTAAAGAAGCTACCAAGTGGAACGTTCAGCGCCAGCTCGACGACTATCTGGCACGCAACGACGGCAAATATCCCGCCGACGGCAACGAACCCGCTGGCCAGACCGCTACCGACCGCTACGAACGCATCTGCACCGCTTTCTTCGAGAACGAAGGCGTAAAACGCTGCAAGCCCTGCAGCGAGGTAGGCAACAAGCACTACTTCTTCGACGAATCCAAGTTCACCCTCTCGGATCTGATGATTCAGAAGTACATTGCAATGTACCTGCAGCCCGAACAGTGGACCGACATGCGCCGCTACCACTATTCCAACAACCGCAACGCCATCGGTATAGGCGACGCCCAGGAAATCATCTACCCGACCCTGCGCCGTCCCTACAACCTCTATGCCGCACACTGGATCGACGGCCTCACAGTTGCCGAACAGGAACGTACTTGGATCCAGCGCATGAACTACGACCCCGAGACCGAAGAAAAATACAACCTCGGAGAACTTGAGCGCCTTGGCGCATCCAAAAATCCCCAGTGGCTACGCAAGCCTATGATCTGGGCCGAAGACTACGGCGTTGTTAAATCGCTCACAGAAGATTAAGCCCGTTACCACCTAATTAACAAAGCATCACTATGAAAATCAAATATACAAAAGTGCTCTTTGCCGCTACCGCTGCCCTCACACTGGGCTCGTGCGCAAACCACGACCTCATTCCCGACATCGCACAGGTGGGACAGGCAGTACCCACCGTGTACTGGGAAGTGGCTTCTACAGCCTGCAAGGCCGGCGAGCCCTTCTCCTTCAAGGGTAAATATACCGTAGAACCGGGACGCACTCCCCTGCGCGCCGAAGTATGGTACCAGATGCTCCGCGCCGACAACGCCGCTGTCAGCGCTACTCTCGGCGGCGCATCGCTCTCCTACAAACAGTCTGCCGCACAGACCGACACCGTTCGCTCCTTCCAGTGCTACGCTTCATTCCCCCACGACGAAAACAACTGGAACGGCCACGAATACGTTATGACCGGCGAAGTGCCTACTTCGCGCACTTTCGCACCTGTAAGCTGGGTTGAGCCCACCGAATGGGACCAGGAACGTTTCGACACCTACTATCCCGCCGATTTCGAGAAAACTTTCTGCGAAAAAGTGATAGGATACCTCACCGACACGGAGACCGCCGACTCGTACTACAACGCTCTCCGCACCGTGTTCCTCAACTATGCTTTCACTCTTGAGCAGATCAAGGGTGCAGGCATTCCCTGCGAGGGCCTCGACCTCTCCGGCGACGACAACGGCACATCCGCAAAATCCGACGCATGGTTCGTTACCAAAGAAGCCGACGAAAGCGCAATCACCGGTTACTACTACATAACCGTCGACGCCGACGGCAACGCAGTATACAACGAAGTCGCCAAAGACTACACCCCTTCCGAAGGTCAGGTTATATATCCCGTATACAACGCCTGCGCATGGGTATTCTGCCGCTACGACGACAACACAGGCGGCATAAAGGTGAGCGTACGTCCCGAGTACCTGCCCAAGTTCCGTACACTCCTGGAACAGATTCCTTTCAAGGACTGGATTTACGACAACGCGAACAGCAACTACAAGATCGAGTTCACACGTAATTATAGCCTCGAGGCAAACTTCCGTGCCTACGACAAGGACACCGACCGTCTCAACGACGCTTCGGCTCCCGAATACGAAGGCATTACCTCGATAACCGAACAGAAAACCATTACCCTCAACTAAGTTAAATCTACCGACAAATGAAAGTCTGCAAATATTTTCTCGGAGCTGCCGCACTGCTTGCCATGACAGGCTGCGTGGACAAAGACCCCGAAATGCATTTCTTCCCGAATCCCGACGTGGATTTCACGTATGCCGTTGATGGGGATGAATACAAATACGACTTCTACGTTGTAAGTACTATCCAGTTCAACAACACATCGTCCAGCACAGGTAACTTCACCTGGGACTTTGGCGACGGAACAACTTCCAACGAAGTCAACCCGACTCACAAATACGAAAAAGCCGGCATGTACAAGGTACGCCTCACAAACGACAAAGGCTACCGCGAATACCCCCTGCTTATTATCGACATCACTCCCACGCTCACCGTTAAATCCACCAGCACCGAAATCATCGAATTCAACAAGACCCTTGTTGACTTCAACATGGAGCTGCCTAACCCCGAGCACCTGAAAGTGAAATACGAATGGACATTCCCCGACGGCACATTCACCGAGGATGGCCAGCCCCTGACAACCTTCACCGGTTATTCCGATGAAAACGGCAACATCGACTATCCCGGCAAGGTTAAGTTCGCAAACATCGGCTCGCAGCGCATCGACATCCGCACATACTTCGATGTAGACGGCGCCAACCGCCGTCTGGAGGATTCCTATCTGAACGTTCAGGTAGGCGTTACCGAACCCGCTCCCACTCTGTACTATGCACAGATGAAGGGCAACATCAAGGCCTACAAACTGCTCGACAACATACCCGCAGGTACAAAGGTTCTTCCCTACGACCTCGGCGTATCCGCCGGCTCCACAGTATTCAACCTTCTGCTGTCCAACGCCGAACCTGAAGAGGACGGCAAGACCAACGACTGGATCTACATCCTCGACGCCGGCAAGCAGTACTACTACATCAACGACACCGACGGCGTACTCGGCGACGGCCTTATCACAGCTCTCCGTGCCGACGGTACCGACGTGAACACCGTTATCACCAACGTGGGCGGTGCCGCATTCCTGGATCCTTTCATCGGCGTTATCCGCGACAACATGCTGTACTATACCGACCGTAACACCGGTGTTTCGGCTGTCGACATCAGCACACGCGGTGCCGTTCAGAGCAACGTATCCAGCACCGAACGCGCAGAGTACACCATGCGCAACAACTTCGTGCCTTACTACGGCCGCGGCATAAGCTACGGTTCCATCACTTCCGGCCTCTACTACGACAAAGCCGGCTGGTGGTGGATGAGCAAGAAGTACAACGGCGAAGGCATATTCCGCTACCGCGATTCCGACGTGTACAAGACACAGAAAGAAGCCGAGGCTGTACCCGTGCCCGCACCCTTCCTGCTCTCGGGCATGAAGATTACAACCTTCACCATCGACGAAACCAACAAACAGCTCTATGTATGGCGCCGTGCCCCCGATTCCGGCTTCCTGGTTTTCGATCTGCCCTCCATCACAGAGTCTCTCGCGAGCGATGCTAAACCCAACACATACATCGCAATGTATGCCGACCCCGTAAACACCACAGCCGACGAAGGTCTGCACACAACCCAGTTCGCCCTCGACAAGAACTCGGGTCGCGTATACTTCTGCTTCCGTCCCGAAACCGGAGATACATCCGGCGCTGCAGCAGGTGTGAACTACTATGATCCCACCGACAAGAAAATCCATAAATACGGAGAAGACAAGGACCTTGGCACAGGTATTGTAATCAACCCGCGCAAGACCCAGCTCTTCTAAGAAAAGATTTTATAACTGTAAGAAAGCAGGTTCGGCGATCGACTGGACCTGCTTTCATTATAAAACACACCGGCTATGAAAAACACTTTCGTTCTCTTTGTCTGCGCCGCTATCACATTTCAGGCTCAGACTCAGGCCATCCCGGACCGCGACGCGCCTACACGCGAGCACCGCGCAGTCTGGACATCGCCATTTCTAAACTCTACATGGCCCGGCGGAGCAATAACCGAAGCCAACGCTGCGGCTAAACGCACAAATCTCGGCAAAGATCTGGACAGACTAAGATCGCAGGGCGTTAACACAATCTACTACCATGCCCGCGCAAACTGCGACGCCACTTACCAGTCCAGCTACGAGCCATACGCAACTCAGATTGCCGGCAGCCGAGGCGGTACACCCGCCTTCGACCCCTTCGAGTACCTTGTTGAAGCATGCCACGAACGTGGCATGGAAGTATACGCATGGGTCAATCCATACCGCTACTCCTCAGGGGGAACTTACGGTGCCGGAGAACTGAACTATGAGAACTCTCACCCGGAGTGGCTCATCCGCCAGAAATCCCAGATAATCCTCAACCCGGGCATTCCCGAAGTTCAGAACCGCATCGAGGCCGTCGTAAGCGAAATAGCCACCAAATACGACATCGACGGCATGATCTTCGACGACTATTTCTACACAAGCAACACCCCAACAAAGCTCGATTCTGCACAGTACAATGCCTACAAAGCCTCCGGCGGAAAACTGCTTCAGGACGCATGGCGCCGCGAAAACGTGAACGAGACAGTGCGCCGATCGCGCGATGCCGTCAAAGCAGCACGCCCATACGCGGTATTCAGCATCGGGCCTGCAGGACGCATATCGCCTCCCGACATCGCTGATTACGGCCTCGAGCCCGCCCCGCACGGCGACATGCAGTACGACAGCCTGCACGCCGATCCCATAAAATGGCTTAACGACGGCCTCCTGGATTTCCTCTCGCCACAAGTATATTGGGCCGACATGTTCGAGAGCCTCACCGACTGGTATAGCACCGCCGTACCCCACTTCGGGCGACATCTTTACACCTCCGTAGACCTCTCGCGCCTCAGAACGAACAAAGCCGCAGAATACCTGCACGAGATTTCGTACATGCGCTCGCATCTGCGCCCCAACGAGAATGGCGTGGTGTTCTTCGACTACGGCGCCTACGTAAACTACTCCGAACGCTTCGAGGGAGGACCGCTCACATCGTGGGGCAAAATCCTTGCCGCCGAACGCTTCCAGACACAGACCCTGCAGCCGCTGCAACCGTGGCGCGGAAGCTATAGACCAGCTGCCGTAAGCAACGTGCGCCGCGAAGGCAATCAACTGCGGTGGGAGGGCCCGATCGACAAAGTTTTCCAACGCTACACCGTATATGCCGTTCCGGCCGACGAGGCAACACCTGATTTCGCATGCGACCGCAACCGACTTGCCGCCGTACGGTACACCGACAGCTACACCATCCCCGACGACTTGGCCGACATGCACTTCGCCGTGGCCGTTTATGACCGTTACGGCTACGAACACGCACCGCTGTTCGAGAACACCGAAGCCGGCACTGCCGAAACACCCGTATTAATATACCCCGCCGACGGAACCGCCGCAAGCGACCTATTCGACTTCCAATGGAAAGCCGAACCAGGCCGATATATGGTGGAGACTGCGTCCGACGCCTCGTTTACCAATGTCAAATACTGCGCGGAATGTACCTCACAGACGCTACCCTCGCGTTTTGTGGCCGACTATGCCGACGGCGACACCATCTTCTGGCGCGTGCGCGTTCTGCGTGCCAACGGAGCCGAAGCCGTCAGTGCCGTCAGCTCGCTCACAGCGTCGCGCATCGTCATAACAACTCCCGTAGAGGGCGAGAGCGCCGCTTCCATCTGCCCTACAGTGAAATGGACAGCCGCCGGCGAAGGAGCTGCGTACACTCTCGAGATTTCATCCGTCAAATCGTTCCGTACTATCGACTACACCGCCGAAGTCAGCTCTGCAGAAGTAACCGTACCGGAGAACGTCCTTAAAACCGGAACAGAATATTATGCCCGCGTCAGCGCCGCACGCAACGGATCAACATCGATATCCGCCCCGGTATCGTTCCGCACCGAAGACATCGTATACGACGCACCCGTACTGATAAATCCTGCCTCCGACGGCCAGGTTCTCCACTCCAACGAGTGCATCCGGGTTGCACCGTGGCCCGGCATGGCTCTTGTAAACATCGAGATTTCCGCCACCACCTCTTTCCCCGCTCGCTCGATATACAAAGGCACTCTGAAAGATTTCGAAACCGCCAGCCGTGCCCTCGGCGACATAAAAGTCGGTGGCAAAGCACTTGCCGACGGCCAGACGTACTACGTTCGCGCCCGCGGTACCTACAACCTGTCAACGAGCTCGTCGGCGGTGAACACCGACTACTGCCCTGTACGCACCTTCGTTTACTCGTCCACTGCCGGCATTACAGATGCGAGCGCTGCCGACGGCACCTATATTGCCGACGACATCCTACACACACCGGCAGGAACGCGCCTTGTAAACGTCTACGACACCACCGGACGCCTCGTACAGTCAGCTCAGCCCGATGCCGATGGACTGGTACCGCTGAATGCCCGCGAAAGCGGTTGCTACATTATCCACATTTCAGGAGCGAACATTATCGCGCTGAAGTGGGTTAAATAAATAAGACTTCTTCACACGGAGGCATGGAAGCATCCATGCCTCCGGATTAAACTGACATGAAACACTTATTCTACATAATCCTGACTGCACTTATTCCTATCTTTCCATCGTGCTCCGGCTCCGGACAGATTGCTTCGGACTACGATGGAAACCTATGCCGCGACCTCTCTGTTAAAATAGAAAACCGCGACAGCCTGTCGCAGAGCGACTATGCGGAAATGATTGCTCAGAACAAAGCGATACTCCAATATCTTGTAAACAGCACCAAGGAAATATCTGAATTGCCCGACAGCGTCCGAAACCATCGGTGGCGACTGCTTACGGCAACACCCGAATACCTCGAGAAATTCGGTTATATGTTCACTATCGGCTCGACGCTCTACCGCGCGGACAACGCCGGACTGCTCGACAAAAATAACGCCAAAGAATACCACGACCTCGACCGATATAACGAGGATCTTGCAAAATACAGCGAACGCTACTGACTTTCACGTGCACAACACTACAATCAATGAGAACTTCATCAACACTATGCGCAATATTCCTCGGAGCTGCGCTCGCCGCCGGCCAGAATTCCGAGCTTCTACCTTTCGGCGACTTCAACCAGTGGGTTACGCGCGATATAAAGGAATCTGCCGTAATAGGCGGAAAATGGCGTAAATGCTATGCCATCGGTCCGACGCGCACCATAAAAGGATCTGAACCATACAAGCGACTCGGGGGTACGCCCTGGGGGTCTTCAAACATCATGGCAAAGGTTGTCGGAATCACAAAAGTGAGCAATGCCGTCTTTCCCGACGACCGCGGTCCTGGCGACAAATGCGCCAAACTCACAACAATGATGGAGCACTGCAAGGCTATCGGTCTTATAAACATAGATGTAATGGTAGCCGGCACCATTTTTCTGGGCCAGATAATAGAACCTATCCGCTCCACCACAAGCCCCTACTCAAAAATGGAGAACGGCATACCTTTTACAAAGCGCCCGAAGGCTATGTGCTTCGATTACAAACTCGAGGTTCCGCCCACCGGAGAGATGACATACAGCAGTGGCTTCGGAAGTAAGAAATCCATCCCCGGCGTCGACAATGCCGAAGCGCTTGTATTCCTGCAGCGCCGGTGGGAGGACGCCGACGGCAACCTGCATGCAAAACGTGTGGGAACAGGACGCGAACGCTTCAACAAATCCACCGACGGCTGGATAAACGGACATCAATGCAAGATTCACTACGGCGACATATCCCGCGAACCCTATTACAAGACCTACATGGGCCTCATTCCAAAGGACAAGAGCTACTACTCGCACAACAGCAAGGGCGAGATGGTACCTGTTATAGAGGAAGGCTGGGACGATGCCGGCGCCACACCCACGCACATGATAGTGATGTTCTCCTCCGGCAGCGGCGAACCCTACACCGGCACGCTGGGAATGACCATGTGGGTGGATAATGTCGGTATGGTCTACTGATTCCGCTTCAGGCGTATCCTGAACGAAGGCGATTCAAAGAAAAACTCAATAAGGTCCATAGAGGCCAGACGCGCCACAGCCTCGTCGGCGGCAGCCTGTGAAATATGCAACTCCAGAGCAACCTCGCGGCTGTCCGACACGGCATCCCTGCGTCCAAGCAGATCCAAAAGGCGCGAGTACGATCCTTCCGGCGAGAATATGCCTCCGGCAGCCGACGCGCTCATCTGCCACGCACGCACCATCAGCGGATGCGCGGCAATATTCTCGTCGGCCACTCGATAGTATGCCTTCCATGTTCCGTCGGGCTCTCCTGCAAACACAGGACGGTCTGCGGAAGCCTCTACCTCGGCTACGATAATGCACAGCGTACCGTCGATGCGGTAAGCCTTGAAATCTACAGTCTGCGACGGGCGACAATAACGCTCGGCGGCCTGTTCTACAACAAACACATCCTCCTCGTTGCGAACCCCGGCGATGGCGCCGTTATCCTTCACGCCTATAAGCAGACGCCCGCCACGGTTGTTGGCGAATGCCGATATGGAGCGGGCAATCTTGCGGGCGTCGCTAATGGCGAACTTGAAATCCTGGGTCTCGTGTTCGCCTTCGGCAATCATCTCGCGCACCTTGCGGCTGCCCCGCGCAGGTCTCAGATCCTTCATCAGAGGAGCTGAAGCAACCGCTCCACAGCTTCGAAAGTACGCTCGGGAGCAATAGTCCAGAAATTGTTGTACGCAGCCATGTTGCCATCTCCGCCTGGAGTGTCGCTAACCACACGCAGGCATACGAAAGGAACGCCCTTTGTGTAGCATGTCTGGGCGATAGCCGCCGATTCCATGTCAACGGCTATGGCATCGGGATAGAGAGCCAGAATACGACGCAGATCCTCCTCGCTGTCCACAAATATATCGCCGGAGGCAAGGAGGCCTTCCTTGGCGCCGAGGGCAGCGCGTATGTCGACCGGCAATGGACATTCGAAAAACTGCGGACATCCGGCGGCAACGCCAGGCTCCGTACCCGGACCGCACCACACATCATGGTAAGCTATACGGGATGCCAAAACGACATCTAAAATCTCGGCACGCGGTGTGCCGGCGCCGGTACCTCCGGCCACACCGGAATTCAGCACCAGCGAAGGATGGAAATTCTCGATAAGCGTGAGCGCGCCTATCGCCGCATTCACCTTGCCTATACCGCACTTTACGGCCACAACCTCGTGTCCGCCTATTGTGCCGGTATGGAATTCAAAATTATTAAGAGTTACAGTAGAACAGTTGGCCAACAGGGGCAGGAGAAGACGCATCTCCTTGTCCATAGCCACTATGATGCCGGTTTTCATAGATGTAAAATTAAAAAACAGGAGCTGCCTTGCGCATGCGCATGCAACTCCTGTAAAAGTTCAAAGAATCGGGAAGACTTACTTCTGATATTTCTTTACAATCACGGTGGCATTGTGGCCGCCGAAACCGAAGGCGTTGCTGAGCGCTACATTTACAGTGCGCTTTTGAGCCTTGTTGAATGTAAAGTTAAGCGAGTAATCGATGTTCTCGTCCAGATCCTCTTCATCGTGGTTGATTGTGGGAGGAACGATATCGTCGCGCACTGCCAGAACACTGAACAGGGCTTCCATAGCACCGGTAGCGCCAAGCAGGTGGCCGGTCATGGACTTGGTGGACGAAATGTTGAGTTCCTTGGCGTGATCACCGAAGAGCTTCACGATAGCCTTAACCTCGGAAACGTCGCCCACGGGAGTGGATGTGCCGTGAACGTTGATATAGTCGATATCTTCGGGCTTCATGCCGGCATCGTCGAGAGCGCCCTGCATAGCAAGAATCGCGCCCAGACCTTCGGGATGTGTAGCTGTGATATGGTATGCGTCGGCGCTGAGACCGCCGCCTGCCACCTCGCAGTAGATTTTTGCTCCGCGGGCAAGTGCGTGTTCAAGTTCCTCGAGCACGAGCACTGCCGAACCCTCGCCCATAACAAAGCCGTCGCGGCTGCCGCTGAAGGGGCGCGATGCTGTCTGGGGGCTGTCGTTACGGGTGGAAAGAGCATGCATGGAATTGAAACCTCCCACACCGGCAGGGAAGATAGCGGCTTCGGCACCACCGGTAAGAATTGCGTCGGCTTTGCCGAGACGGATAAAGTTGAATGCGTCGATAATTGCATTGTTCGACGACGCGCAGGCCGAAACTACACCATAGTTGGGGCCGTGATAACCGTATTCCATCGAGATGTGGCCCGAAGCGATATCGGCAATCATCTTGGGAATGAAGAAGGGATTGTATTTGGGTCCCTTGTCGGCGTTCATTGCGTAGTAACCGGCTTCCTCCTCGAATGTGTGGAGACCGCCGATACCGGCAGCCACTATTACGCCTACACGGTCTTTATTTACCGTGCCTTCGGGTGCTGTTTCCAGACCGGAGTCGGCAACAGCCTGACGGGCAGCCACAAGGGCATATTGTGCATACAAGTCGAGCTGACGGGCCTTGCGGCGGTCAAAGTGGTCTTCGGCATTATAGCCTTTAACTTCGCAGGCAAATTTTGTTTTGAACAGACTTGCGTCGAAGTGTGTGATAGGTCCGGCACCACTGACACCTGCTACGGCGTTTTTCCATGTGGTGTCCACGTCGTTACCTAACGGATTGATCGTACCCAGACCGGTCACTACTACTCTTTTAAGTTCCATATATACAAATGTGGCTAAACTGTTTCAGAGTGGGGAAAAATCCCCGGGGCGAAAATATTAAAAACCGCCGCTGGCATTCCTTGCGGAACTTGCGGCGGCTGTATTGTGCTGACGCGAAAAAATCTTTTAAGCGTTGGCTTCAACGAAAGCGATAGCGTCGCCTACAGTTTTGATCTTTTCTGCTTCTTCGTCGGGGATTGTGATACCGAATTCCTTTTCGAAGTCCATGATAAGTTCTACTGTATCAAGCGAATCAGCGGCGAGGTCGGTGGTAAATGCTGCTTCGGGAGTTACTTTTTCAGGATCTACACCGAGCTTCTCAACTACGATGTCTTTTACGCGGTCTGCAATTTCTGACATGATTGTAATATTTGTGAGATTAATAAATTTCAAATTTCAGTCTGCAAAGTAAGCAATTTTCTCGCAGATACGGAAATTTTTCTTTTATTAGAGTTATACCTTCGGGGGCATTTTTAATTTATAACACTAAGTATCAGCCATTTAATCCAATTTTACTATTATGCCAAAAATTGTTAAACAGGCTCTCGTTCCGACATTGGCTCCATTTTTTTTGAACAGAAGCAATAAAGTGTTAAACTTTTCTTTACATTATTTGTCATATTTATACAATATATCGTTGCAAATGCTTAACTTTGCAGCATCCAATTTGTTTATAATCAGAAAAGAAGATGGACAACATCACTAAGAATAAAGGCATTACCGACACACCGGAACATGCAGAAGCGCAGCAGACAACGCCTCGGCGCAGTTCCGCGATGGCATGGGTGGCTCTTGTGCTCACCCTAACGGCATGGGCAGCCCTGTTGTGGTTCAACGGCTATGCGGCGCTCACTGTCGCCCTGCTTGCTGTAGTGTCCGGTTTTGTATCTATCCCTCATACCAAAATTTCTACAAAACGCCTGGCAATCACAGCAATAATCGCCGCGCTGGTACTTATCGTGGTTGTGTCGGCCTATCTTATCGTGCTCAAAATCGGCCTTAGCTGACAATCTTTTGCCCGGGGACAAGGCAATGAACAAAAAATTGCGTAATTTTGTGGTGGCATACCACACGCGCAATCATGAAAATTATCATCAGTCCCCGTTTCGAGCATCTCAGAAGCTTCATTGAGGAGCTTCCGGCACACTTCGCCGACGAAGGGAGGATGATTCACAACGGACGCAACAAAATAAAGGTTTTCAATGTAGGTGGCACCGAGATAAACGTAAAAAGATACAGACGCCCCATACCCATAAACCGCTTTATCTATAGTTTTATCCGCAAGCCAAAGGGCCTGAGGGCCTATCTCTATGCGGCACGGTTGCTGCAGCACGGTATCGAAACGCCAGAGCCTATTGCCTACATTCAGGAAAACCGATTCGGCATGATAACCGATTCGTACTTCATAAGCACCCAGTGCGCCTACCCGCACATGATGTACCACTTCGGCGAGGAGGATGCCGAAAACAACCGGGAATTCATCGAAGCGTTCGGCAGATACATGGCAACGGTGCACCAGGCCGGAATACTCCATAAGGACCTTTCGCCGGGCAACGTGCTCTACGACATGCGCGACGGCAAGTGGTGCTTCTCTCTTATCGACATAAACCGCCTGCAGTTCCGCACAGTGGACGTACACCGCGGGTGCCTCAACTTCGCACGTCTGTGGGGACAGCAGGATTTCTTCCGCATTCTTGCCAAGGCATACGCCGAGGCACGCGGCGCCGACCCCGACGAGTGCCTGAAATGGATAAATGAGGGCCGTCGCAAATACATGAGCGCATTCGACAATCCGTCGGATATAGGCTACGATGCCAGAATCGAATAACACAAACAACCATACGATAATCATGAAAAAAATCATCACCGCTTTCATCGCCGGAATCGCCGCCATAGGAGCTTCGGCATTCAGCACCGACACCATAGCCGTAAAATCGTCATATCTACCCCAGCCCGACAGCGTTGTCGTTATTGTGCCCGACGCTGCCACTACTCAGAAATGCCCGTCTGTTTATTTGCTCAACGGATTCGGAGGCGACTACAGCCAGTGGCTCCGCATACGTCCCGACCTGGGCAAGTACGCCGACCTCTACGGCATGGTACTTATTTTGCCATCTGGCATGGATTCCTGGTACTGGGATTCACCCGAAGTCCCCGGAATGCAAATGGAGAGCTTCATCACCAAAACACTGGTACCGTACATAGACAAAAATTACCCCACAATAGCCAACCGCGACAAACGCGCCGTGGCAGGTCTCAGCATGGGCGGACACGGAGCGATGTGGCTCGCCGGAAACCATCCCGACATGTTCGGTTCTGCATCTGCCATCAGCGGCGGCGTAGACGTGCGCCCCTTCCCCGGCAAATGGAAAATGAGCACTTGGCTCGGCGACAAGGACAAATACCCGCAGCGTTGGGAGAGCCACACCGTGGCTAATCTGGTGCCTCAGCTTAAGGAAGGCAACCTGAACATAAGCCTCGACTGCGGTTCCGACGATTTCTTTGCCGTTGTAAACGAAAACCTACACAAAGCGCTCCTTGCCGAAAAAGTGCCCCACGACTATACCTCGCGCCCCGGCGGCCACTCCTTCGCTTACTGGAAAAACGCAATAATATACCAGCTTCTTTTCTTCAACGAAGCTTTCAACAAAAAATGATACTTAAAAACCTCGAGCTAACCGATTTCAAAAACATAGAAAGCGCCCGGCTGGACCTGTCGCCCAAAATAAATTGCTTCTTAGGCAACAACGGCATGGGAAAAAGCAATCTGCTGGACGCTCTCTATTTCATGAGCCTGTGCCGTAGTTTTACCGGCGCCACCGACAGCATGATGGTGCGCCGCGGCGCACAGTTCGCCACAATGCGCGGCAAATACTTCCGCCGCGGCCTCGACGAGGAAGTCAGCGTGGTGCTCAGGCCCGGTCAGCGCAAGGTTTTCAAACGTTCCGGCAAAGCATATCAGCGCCTGGCCGAACATCTCGGCGTGTTCCCGGTAGTGCTTCTGTCGCCGTCCGACATGGACCTCACCGCCGGAGAACCCGCCGACCGCCGCCGCTTCATAGACCAGATTATAGCGCAGCGCGACGCACGTTATTTCGATGCCCTCGTACGCTACAACGCCGCTCTGGAGCAGCGGAACCGTCTGCTGCGAGACGAAAGCAACGACACCGGGCTGTTCGAGGCTCTGGAAATACAGATGGAAATGAACGGCAGCTATATCGCCGCCTGCCGCAAAGCCACCGTCGGCGAATTGCTGGAAATTTTTACGCCGTACTTCAACACCATCGCCGGCGGAGAAGACCATGCCGCGATGACATATTCCTCCACCGACTACACCGACCGCGGCGGCCTGGCAGGACATCTGGCCGCTATGCGGCGGCGCGACACCGCCCTGGGCCATACAGCCTCCGGACCACACCGCGACGACATAGTTTTTACCGTAAACGATATGCCCGTGCGCCGAAGCGCTTCCCAGGGACAGAGCAAAACGTTTACAACAGCTCTGCGCTTCGCCCAGTACGACCTGCTGCGCAAATCGCTCGGCATACGGCCGCTTCTGCTGCTCGACGATATTTTCGATAAACTCGACGCAGGCCGCGTGGAACGGATTATCGGCCTGGTAAGCTCCTCGGAATCCTTCGGCCAGATTTTCATAACCGATACCAATCGCCGCCACCTCGACGAAACCGTCGCAAACCTCCGGCAGTCCGACAGCTACGGAATCTGGGGCGTGGAACGCGGTGTGTTTACATCCATACAGGCATGAAACGCTCGGAACCTCTCCGCCTCGGATCCATCATAGACATGATGCGCCAGCGCGTGGCCGCCGACCCGGAAACACGCCGCCAGTACCTTGCATCGCTATGGCCCGAGGTGGTGGGACGGCACATAAGTTCTTACACCACGTCGCTGCGCATCGAAGGGCGCCAGATGCATGTATACCTGCAGTCAGCTTCGCTGAAAGAACAGCTCGGATACATGCGCGAGGCTTTGGTGAGGCAATTCAACAATGCCGCCGGAGAAAACGCCATCGACAACATAATTTTTCATTGACCCATGCAGGAAAACAACAACAAAAAACAATACCGCCACCGCATGCCCGTGCAGATACGTTTCAACGACGTAGATATGTTCGGCCACCTCAACAACACCGTGTACGTGCAGTTTCTCGACCAGGGCAAATACGCATATTTCCGCCAGTTTATGGAAGGCACCTTCGGAAGCACGCCCACAGCACCGGTGATTGTAAACATAAACGTGGACTATCTCGCACCCGCCCACATCGACGATAGTCTTACTGTCGCCACGGCTATAACCAAAATAGCCGACACATCGCTGGTACTCGAGCAGGAGATAGCCGACACCGACGGCCACGTGAAATGCCGCGCACGCACAACTATGGTAAACATCAACATGAAAACCGGCGTCCCCGAAACGGTAGACAATAACTGGCGCAAACTTATCGGAGAATACGAAAACACCGATTTCTCCCGCAAAGCCTGACAATTTGCCGCTTTTGCGGCAATAGTTACCATTTTTACCTCCCTCCTGTACCCTGTGCCGTTTTTCTGCTATATTTGCAGCATGGAAAGAGCAATAATCAATCTCGACACTGTAGACAACTACAACAAGCTTTACGGCTTCACCACCCGGCACCCGTTTGTTACGGTGGTGAATCTAATGAACGCCGAAAGGAATTTGACGCACTTCACGGCAACATACGGCCTGTACGCCCTGTTCCTGAAGAACTCGGCAGCGTGCACGGTGCGCTACGGCCGACGCAGCTACGACTATCAGGAAGGCACCGTTGTGAGCTTTGCTCCGGGCCAAAAGGTGGATGTGGACGTAAAACAGCCCGAAGACCCCGCTTCGCGCAACGTTCTGGGAATTCTGTTCCATCCCGATCTTGTATACGGCACTCCTTTGGCCGAGAGACTGAACAAATACAGTTTCTTCAGCTACGCCGAAAGTGAGGCTGTGCATCTTTCCGAGGAGGAACGCGCCAAATTCACCGACTGTCTCGAGAAAATAGACCAGGAGCTGAATCATGCCGTAGACAGCCACTCGGCCGACATCATATGCGTGAACATTCAGGTGCTGCTGGAATATATGGAACGGTTCTACGACCGCCAGTTCACCACGCGCCACAAAGTGAACTCGCAGGTTGTGGCAGAGTTCGAAAAACGCCTCAAAGAATATTTCAACGAGAGCCGTTCCGCCGGCCCAATTCCCGGCGTAGCCTATTTTGCCGAGAAAGCGAACCTCTCGCCGGGCTATTTCGGCGACCTCATCCGCAAGGAAACTGGTTCGTCTCCCAAAGATCTAATCGCCCTGCGCCTTATCGACGTTGCAAAACACCGTCTGCGTTCGGGCGATGACGACGTGGCCGAAATAGCCTACTCGCTCGGTTTCGAGTACCCGGCACACTTCTCGCGCATGTTCAAGCGCATAACAGGTCTGTCGCCCGTGGCCTACAGGCGGCAGGAAAACATGAACTGACGTAAAATCCTCGTTTTATTGCAAGGCGTCGCAGAGCCTCGAACAGGAATCCTCAAGCAGGTCCAGCACAAGTTCGAAGCCTTCGGCGCCCTCATAGTATGGGTCCGGCACATATGTACTGTGCGTGCCCGGTGAAAAAAACTCCGACATCATCACGATTTTGGCCTCGTCGTCGGGCGTGGGTGCCAGGCGTCGCAGATCGGAACGATTGTTATCGTCCATAGCTATTACTATATCGAAGCGCTCGAAATCGTATGGCTTCACCTGGCGGGCATGGTGCGTGAGGCCGTAGCCGCGCGCGGCGGCGTGGCGACGCATACGCGGATCGGGAAGATCGCCTATATGCCAGTCGCCTATGCCGGCGGAATCTATCTCGAAAGCATGCTCCAGACCCCTGCTCTCCACCACTGCCCGGAAAACGCCTTCGGCGGCCGGAGAGCGGCATATATTGCCCAGACATATGAAAAGCACACGCACCACCGGCTGGCGGCGCAGTTTCTCTATAAGGCGGCTTGCAGCGGGCGTCATACGGCAGGAATTTCCTTTACCCAGGCACGACGACGGCGATGCTGGCGGCGTTCAAAATACTCCCACTGCTTCTGCACGTTGTCGTTGCTCTCAAGCTCTACATTGCTTTCGGCAAATTTGTAGCCGTTTTTGCAGTAGGACTTTATAAGATCACAGAACAGCAGGGCGTTAACGCCCTTGCCCTGATATTCGGGCTTGACGGCGATAAGCAGAAGGTCAACCACGTCGGTATGGCCGGATATGGCCCGCAACAGATGATACCATCCAAAAGGCAGGAGCTTGCCTTTGCCTTTACGCAGCGCCTGAGACAGAGACGGCATGGATATGCCGAGGGCAACAAGTTTTTCGTCCTTGTCGACGATAAGGCACACATCCTCCAGACGCAAGACACCGAGATAAAGGTCTATATAGTGGTTTATCTGGCGTTCGGTGAGAGGCACAAAACCGTAGAGGTCGCTGTATGCCTCGTTCACGAGTTCGAAAATTGCCTTGCCGTAGTCGGCGGCTATTTTCTTGCGCGAAGTATATTTTTTTACGGACAGCTGATATTTGCGTCTCACAATCTCGGCAATGCGCTCGTGCTTCTCGGGCACGGCATCGGGCACGGCGATACGGTACTCTATCCAGTCTGCGTCCTTGCGAAAGCCGAGACGCTCCATGTGCTTCATGTAGTACGGATAGTTGTATATCGTGGCTTGTGTGCCCATTTCATCGAAGCCCTCGATAAGCATTCCCTCGGGGTCCATGTCGGTGAATCCCACGGGGCCAACCATCTCTTCGAGGCCGCGTGCGCGTCCCCACTCGGCTACGGCCTCAATCAGGGCGTCGACAACCTCGGCGTCGTCTATAAAATCCATATATCCGAAACGCACCTGCCGGCGTCCCGTTTTCTCGTTGGCGGCTTTGTTCTCTATTGCCGTGATGCAGCCTACAGGATCTCCGTTGCGGAAAGCCATGAAAGATTGTGCCTCGCAAAAATCGAAAGCGGGGTTGGATTCAGGCTTAAGCGTACCCATCTGCTCGGAGAACAGCGGCGGCACATAACAGGGATTGCCGTCGTATAGGTCTATTTGAAACTGGATGTACTGGCGCAGCTGGTCGCTGTCGGTGGAGATAGGATGAACGTGTACAGTCATGGTTGTAAGGAAAAACTAAGGATGCCCGGAGCCGTATGGGTCAGGCGTGTTGCGGTGCGGGCGCGAAAGGCGACTGCAGCCACAGCAGGATAATTACCATAACCGCAAGGAATGCGATTATAATTATGTATATGACACTGCTCCTGCGGTTTTCGAGAGCAAGATGCACCTGCTGCATATCCCTGAAGCGGCGCCGGGGGTCCGGATCGGTGCATTTGCGTACTACCCGCTCCAGGGTGGCGTCCATGTTGTCGGAAGCAGACAAGGCCTCTTCCAGCACTTTGCCGTAGTTATATATATCGTCGGCCGTAGACTGGTGCGACAGCGACGGGCGCTGCTCAAAGCCGACGTCGATAAGTTTAAGGTTACCGATACCTTCGGTAAACACAATGTTTTCGGGGCGAAGCGGCGGGTGCACAATGTGTTTGCTCTGTATATACTCCAAAGCGTTCACAAGCTGATGTCTTAGTTGCTCCACATGTTCGGGACGCACGCGACGCTCGTCGATTAGCTTGCGTAGGCTGTCGCCGTACACATCGTCGGTAACGATGCAGCGGCCGATTCCGGGGATATCCTCGAAATCGTTTATCATTATTATGTTGGGATGCGCCAGGCTGTACCGCACATCAAACTCCTGCTCCATCATTTTCTGATAGACTGGATCGTCGGCATACTCGGGCTTGAGGGTCTTTATCATCACCCATTTACCGAACTTTTTGGCGGTATAGATATCATAGAACTCCTCGTCCCATTCGGGAAGGTGCTCTATCTCTGCCCATCTTTCAACTTCTTTGGTCATCGGAAACAGCGGAAGGAGTGGATTTACTGTTCGTCGCCGCTAAGGCGGATAGGAATCTCGCGGGCTATGGACTGGTCGAGGGAAATGAGCGTCTCGGTGCCGGTAACACCGGGAATCATCTGTATTTTCTTGTTCAGCAACTCCATAAGATGTTCGTTGTCGCGAGCATAGAGCTTAATCAGCATAGTATACGGGCCGGTGGTGAAATGACACTCTACGATTTCGGGAATTTTTTCCAGTTCAGGCACCACATCGCGGTACATAGCACCGCGCTCAAGGTTAACGCCGATATATGTGCATGTGGCATAGCCCAGAATTTTGGGATTCACATGATAACCGGAGCCTGTGATGACATTTAGTTCTATTAGGCGCTGCAGGCGCTGGTGAATTGCTGCGCGCGATACGCCGCATTCCAAGGCGATATCTTTCGAAGGTATGCGGGCATTATTGATAGCTATCTGAAGAATTCGTCGGTCAAGATTGTCAATTTTTTCCATAGCTGTGTAGCTCTTTGGTTTTGATGCGCAAAGTTACAAAAATTTTGCAAAAGGCGCAAAAACTGAGCATAAATAATGCAAACAACCCCAAAATCGGGCAAATTACGGAAATATGACAGATTATTGCCTATTTTGCCACCGACTGCACTTCGCGCCCGCAGGCAAAAGTTGTGGTGAGTACAGTGCCCGCAGCCACGGTACTACCGTCGAGCACGGCATGGCCGCCGGCACGGGTAATAGAATAGCCGCGGCGCAATGTCGCCTCGGGCGAGATGGCATCGAGAAGATCGGCAAGCGCATCTATGCGCTGACGGGCAGAGCGCAGACGGTTGCGCACAGACGTCGCTATCAGCTCGTCGGTCTGTCGCCCTGTCGTACGGCGGTTGCGTTCCACAACATTCATTGCCAACGCCGGCAACAGGCCCTGAAAATAGGCTAACTGCTGCCGCTGTCCGGCTACCGACGCCCTCACTGCTGCAAGAATGGCCGAACCGGTCTCCAAAACGGTCTGATACGCCTCTCCTGCAATACTTACAAGCAACTCGGCGGCAGCTGTGGGTGTTTTCACTCGGGTATGCGCCACATAGTCCAGCACGGTAACATCGCGGTCGTGCCCTATGCCAACCACTACCGGCAGCGGGAACTGCGCCACGTTAGAGGCAAGATCGTAATCGTCAAATGACGCAAGATCGGCAACGGCACCCCCGCCACGGATAATGACGACACAATCGAAATCGTCTACCCGCGCCATAATCTTGTCGAGCGCAGCTATGACACTCGGAGCGGTACGTTCGCCCTGCAGCACTGCCTCGAACAGCGTTGTGGTGAAGCGAAGACGCATACTGTTGTTGTGCAACTGACGAACAAAGTCGCCGTATCCCGCTGCTCCGCGGGCCGATACTATCGCCACACGCGACGGAACACGCGGCATTGGCAGCTCGCGGTTGAGGTCGTACACACCCTCCGCCTGCAGACGCGCCACAATCTCCATGCGTCTGCGGGCAAGGTCGCCGACAGTATACTCGGGATTTATATCATTTATGACCAGGCTGAATCCGTACACGGCATGAAAGCTGACGCATACTCGCGCCATAATCTTCATGTCGCTGCGCAGGCGAGTGCCCATTGCCTCGGCGAACTTGGCCGACAGGCGGCTGAATGCCGATGCCCATATAACGGCACGGCATCGGGCCACAGGCGCTCCAGAACCGTCCTTCTGAATCAGTTCCATGTAGCAGTGTCCGCCGGTGGAGCGCACGTCGGAGGTTTCGGCCGTAACCCACACATTGTCAAGCCCCGGAGCAATACTGAGGGCTGCGCCTATGCGGCGGTTAAGCTCCAGTAGTGATATTGCGTTCTCTTTCATTTGGCAGGCACAAGCTTGCGTCCGTCAAACGTCATTCTTATCTCGGGCCTCATCAGCGACAGCACAGCAGGCACATCGCTTGCCGGATAATATTCGCGCGAGCGATCGGTAAAGACAAACACTTTGCGTCCGGTATCGAAAGCGGCGGTGGTAAAAGTGAAGTCGGGCTCATCGGCTGCCTCGGCCTGGGCACGCTGATTTTTAGGAACAAAATCGGTCCACACGGGCATCTGTACGGGTATCGCCTTCCAGTCTTTTGTGTAGATACGCACGTTGCTGTCGGGTACGGGGGTGTTCACGGTCTCGACAATGGCAATCAGCGTGTCCTTCTTCAGCGGCACAAGAGCCATCTGGAGCTTCGTATTGTCGGATATGTCCACTTCTATGCTGCCGGGCGACAGTGCGGTGATACGCGAGCGGCCCCCCAGTTCGTTAGACGTGGGCGTGGCAAGATTGCTGTTGAAATAGTCGAGCATATCCAGCCTGGCCGATTTTGAAAGCACCACCCCGGTCTCCTGCGCAGGCGCCGCAATAAAAAAATCGCGGATATCACGCGCGCCGGCAACACATGCCGCAGCGAGCGCCGCCACAACTGCAAATATACGCAAACACTGTTTCATACGGTCTGAATCTATAGATGCTTATTTTTTCTTTGAATAGCGCGATGCGGGTTTCCGGCCTTTGCGGGGCTCGTCGTCCCTTTTGGCACGACCTTCCTTTGTCCGCTTGGCCGACAGCTGCGAATAGTCGCGTTCGGGGTCGGCAACCTCGCTGAATACACGCTTGCCAAAGAACTCAAGTCCTTTGAGCGCACCAACGACACGTGCTGCATCCGCTTTCTTTACATCGAACAGCGAATAACCCGGCAGCAGGTCGATACGTCCCACATCCACACGCGGGCCGCTCACGTTCTTGTTGAGCATGTCAATCAGGTTGCCGGCGAAGAAACCGTCAGCCTTGCCCATATTTATATATATGCGCGCCATGCCTTTCTCGGCTGTGCGGCGGTCTTTTTCTTTGTCGGTGCGCTCCTTGAATTCCTTCTTGTCTTTCTTGTCCTTGCGGGGCTTCTCATCGATGAAATCGATATTGGGCGCGTCCTTGTAGTACTCTAACAGACGGTTGAACTCCAGCGACAGCACACGTTTGAGCAGATCCTCGGTCGAAAGCCACGAAAGCTTGCGCAACACGCCCGGAAGATAGCGGTTTATTTCGTCTTCGTTCACGCTCACCCGCTCCAGGCGGTCAGCAAGATTATAAAGCTGCTTCTCAATGATATGCTGGGGTGTAGGCACTTCCTTTCGCTCGAATTTCTTGCCGATTATCTTCTCAATTTCGCGCAGTTTGCCTTTCTCGCGAGAGTGGATAATGGCGATGGACACACCCGTTTTGCCGGCGCGGCCCGTTCGGCCCGAGCGATGTGTATACACGGCGGTATCGTCGGGCAGACCGTAATTGATAACATGGGTAAGGTCGTCCACATCAAGGCCGCGGGCGGCCACGTCGGTGGCCACAAGCAGCGGCAGCACACGGTCGCGGAACTTCTTCATCACCATGTCGCGCTGCTGCTGCGACAGGTCGCCGTGCAGTGCGTCGGCGTTATAGCCATCGGCGATAAGATTGTCGGCAATCTCCTGAGTATCGCGCCGCGTACGACAGAAGATTATCGCGTAGATATTCGGTGTATCGTCGGCGATACGCTTGAGGGCAAGGTACTTGTCGCGAGCGTTTACCATATAATATATATGCCGCACATTCTCGGCTCCGGTGTTTCGGGTGCCCACAACAATCTCCTCGGGATTCTTCATAAACCGCTTAGCTATACGGGCTACTTCGTCGGGCATAGTGGCCGAGAACATCAGCATGGTGCGGTTCTCGGGAACATGGCTGAGGATATCGTTTATGGAATCAACAAAACCCATGTTCAGCATTTCGTCGGCTTCGTCGAGGACAACAGTATGCACGCCCTCAAGTTTTACCACCCCGCGGTTGATAAGGTCGATAAGACGTCCGGGCGTCGCCACGATAATCTGCACGCCCTGTCGCAAGGCGCGTATCTGGCTTTCGATGCTGCTGCCGCCGTACACGGGCAACACCACGACATCGGGCATGTATTTCGAAAAATCGGCGAGGTCGCCGGCAATCTGGAGGCACAGCTCGCGTGTGGGCGCCAATACCAGCGCCTGCGGCGAATGATTATCGGCATCGATACGCTGAAGCAACGGAAGGCCGAAAGCCGCCGTCTTGCCCGTACCCGTCTGCGCAAGGGCTACAAGGTCGTGGTCGCCGTTGAGCAATACCGGTATAACTTTTTCCTGTACAGGCATAGGATTCTCGAATCCCATGTCAGCAATGCCGCGAAGAAGATCGTCGCGTACGCCTAATTCCTCAAATGTCATATATCTTGTTTTTGAATGTTCGTTATGTAACAGTTTACAAAAGTACAACAATATATTCAATCTACAGTTCACACACAATAAATAACTGAAAGAAAAATAATCCTACAGCATCCTGCATCGCGAAACCACAAAAGCGCAATCCAACAATTTTCGTTTGACAAGCAACTCCTTACAAAACGAAAGTGCGCTACTTCACAGTAACGCACCTCCCTCATAACCAAAATTCAAGTATATTGTGAGTCTAACAAAACGTTATCAAAAATTTGGGAATTAGTCGGGGTGTGTATTGCCCCTGGCTGTTTCTGTCGCAAAGTTATAAACAAATTTTGAATATCGGTTTAGTATTGTTTAAATTTTCCGTTAAATAATGTTAAGGAATTGAACTTTTTAAAACATAAGATTTTTACATTCCTAAAAAGATAAAAAAGAGAATACTCCGCCCAAATTTACTCAAAGCTGAATCGCAAACCGCCTTTTGCACTTTTTAACCCGGGATAAGCCAAATATGCCAACATCTTCTCCTTTCTATTGTACGCATTGGCCAATTATTTTGTAACTTTGCGCCAAAATTATGTTGTGCAACATAATTTTGAATTATTCTATTTCGATTAAAAAAATGAAACACATATATTCCACAAAATGAAAAGACAATTGCTCACAATTTCGGGCATCGGACTCGTTATTTGCAGTCTCGTATGCTCATGCGGTAAAAAAGATCAAGGGCAACAGGGAGCACAAGCTCCTGAAATAGCGGTTATAACTATAGAACCGGCCAATGCCAATTACCAGAATTCTTATCCAGCTACCGTAAAAGGAAAGACGGACATTGCCATCCGGCCTCAAGTTACCGGTTTCATTACGAAAGTTTGCGTCGACGAAGGCGAGAAAGTTCACAAAGGACAGACTCTCTTCATCCTCGATCAGGTTCAGTTCCAGGCTGCCGTAGACCAGGCAGCTGCCAATGTAAACTCCGCCAAGAGCGCTGTTTCCAACGCCAAGATTACAGAGCAGAACAAGAAAATGCTTCTGGACAAACACATCATCAGCCAGACAGAGTGGCAGCTTGCCGCAAACCAACTTAATCAGTCCGAAGCGGCTCTCGCACAGGCAGAAGCAGCTCTCGTAACAGCAAAAAAGAATCTGGCATACACCGTTGTTACAGCTCCGAGCGACGGCGTTGTAGGCACAATTCCCAACCGCGAAGGCTCACTTGCGTCGCCCTCGTCGCAGCAGCCTCTCACCACCATCAGCGACAACTCGCAGGTATACGCATATTTCTCGCTGTCCGAGAAAGACCTGCTTGAGCTTACCGAAGGCGGTGCAAGTTCTGTCGACGCCGGCATGAAGGCTCTCCCCAAAGTGAAGCTCGAACTTGCCGACGGATCCACATATCCCCTCGAAGGAACCGTGGTTACCGTTTCCGGCGTCATAGACAATTCCACAGGCGCAGCTTCGGCACGCGCTCTGTTCGACAACCCCTCCGGCATGCTCCGCAGCGGCAACACTGGACAGGTAATCATTCCGCGCGTAAGCGAGAATGTTATCGTCATCCCGCAGAAATCGACCTACGAGCTGCAGGACCTCCGCTACGTTTACACCCTAAACGACAGCAACATCACCGTGCCCACCCACATTACCGTGGCTCCCTATAACGACGGTCAGACATTCGTTGTTACCTCCGGCCTCAAACCCGGCGACCGCATCGTTACCGAAGGCGTTGGCACAGCCGTACGCGCCAACATGCCCGTTACACCCAAAACAAAGTGAGATTCACATTATAAAATAGAATAGTCAATTCAGTACAATGAAACTTGACAGATTTATAAACAGGCCTGTGCTGTCGACGGTGATTTCTATTTTCATCGTTCTGCTCGGCCTTATCGGCCTCGTGGCACTGCCCGTAACTCAATATCCGGACATTGCGCCGCCTACAATCTCGGTTAGCACAACATATAGCGGCGCCAATGCATCCGCCGTGCTCAACTCTGTGATTGCCCCCCTCGAGGAATCCATCAACGGTGCCGAAGGCATGACCTACATGTCGTCAACGGCAACAAATACCGGTTCGGCAACTATCAACGTTTACTTCGAACAGGGTTTCGACCCCAATATGGCCGCCGTGGACGTGCAGAACCGCGTGTCGGCTGCCGCCAACCTCCTTCCCTCCGAAGTTAACCAGGTGGGCGTACAGACGCGCAAGCGCCAGACGTCCATGCTTCTGAGTGTCGCTCTCGTGGATACTACCGCCGAAGCCAAATATTCGGCCGAATTCCTCGACAACTACATGAAAATCAACGTCATTCCCGAACTGCAGCGTGTGCAGGGCGTGGGTGATGTGATGGCCTTCGGCGCCGACTACTCCATGCGTATATGGCTCAAGCCGGAAGTAATGGCCCAATACCACATGATGCCTTCCGACGTTTCCGCCGCTCTTGCCGAGCAGAACATCGAGGCAGCGCCAGGTTCCTTCGGCGAGCAGGGCAACCAGTCGTTCCAGTACACCATGCGCTATCGCGGACGTCTTTCCACACCCGAGGAATTCGGCGATATCGTAGTGCGCACAGGCAGCAACGGCGAAGTGCTCTACCTCAAGGACGTGGCTGATATCGAGCTTGGCCGTGTAACCTACGGCTTCGCCAACAAGGCCAACGGCCACACGTCGTCGCAGGCTATCGTGTTCCAGACCCCCGGCTCCAACGCCACAAAGATTATCAAGGACTGTCTCGCCCTTGTGGACAAGCTCAAGGCCGACGCCCCCGACGGCTGTGTATACGAGATTCCTATGAACAACAACGAGTTCCTCTTCGCCTCCATCAACAACGTTATCCACACGCTCATCGAGGCTTTCATACTCGTGTTCCTCGTTGTGTTTGTATTCCTCCAGGACATCCGTTCCACCCTTATTCCTGCAATCGCCATCCCCGTGGCCCTTATCGGTACTTTCTTTATGATGTACCTTATCGGCTTCTCCATTAACCTTATCACACTGTCGGCCCTCGTACTTGCCATCGCCATTGTGGTGGACGACGCCATTGTGGTTGTCGAAGCCGTCCACGCCAAGCTCGACCAGGGATACACCTCGGCGCGCCGCGCCTCTATCGACGCTATGGGCGAAATCGCCGGCGCTCTTATCTCCATCACTCTGGTAATGATGCTGGTGTTCATTCCCGTGTCGTTCATGCCCGGCACCTCCGGTATATTCTACCGCCAGTTCGGTCTCACAATGGCAATCGCCATCGCCTTCTCGGCTGTGAACGCCCTCACACTGTCGCCGGCACTGTGCGCACTGTTCCTTAAACCGCATCCCAAGGAGGACGGTACCGTTCCCGGCATAGGCGAGCGCATGGGCGAAGCCTATAAGGCCGCAGGCCAGGTCGCCGCTAAGCGCGCGAAGAAAGTATTCCTGTTCGACATCAATCCGGTAATCACTTTCGTGCTCATCATCGCCGCCGTAACCTTCATGGTACTCGGCTGGTACTCCTTCCACAACGTCTTGCTGTCGTGCATAGCTTACGCCGTGGCCATCGTGGCCGTTCTCGGCCTCTTCGGCAAAAAGTTCCACGTATGGTTCGAGAAGAACTTCACGACCCTCACTGAAAGTTACCGCAAGGGCGCCTCGTGGTGTGCAAAGCACAAATACCTGTCGTTCGGTTCTGTAGCCGCCGCAGTCGCCCTGCTGGTATGGCTCATGAGCACCACTCCTTCCGGCCTTGTGCCTAACGAAGATACCGGCGTTGTGTTCGCGATGGTGGACATGCCCGCCGGCACATCGCAGGAACGCACCGGACAGGTGCTCGACCAGATCGATACTCTCGCTGCCAAGATTCCCGGCATCAAGACACGAATGATGATCAACGGCTACAGCTTTATCGCAGGCCAGGGCCCGACATATGGCGCGTTCATCATGAAGCTGAAAGACTGGAGCGAACGCGACAAGAGCCAGCGTTCCGACTCAATCATCCAGAAGCTGTACTATATGACATCGAAGTATATAAAGGACGGCCGCGTGATGATTTTCGCACCACCCATGATTTCCGGCTACTCCGCCACCAACGGTTTCGAGCTACAGATGCAGGACCGCACCGGCGGCGACATCAACCAGTTCTTCGGCGTTGTGCAGACATTCCTAGCAAAACTCAACCAGTGTCCCGAAATACAGGCCGCATACACTACCTTCAACCCCTCCTTCCCGCAGTATATGATTGATATCGACGCTGCCAAGGCAAAGAAGGCTGGCATCAGCCCCGCCACTATCCTCCAGACCCTCCAGGGCTACTACGGCGGCATGTATGTGTCCAACTTCAACCGCTTCGGTAAAATCTACCGCGTAATGATGCAAGCAGCTCCCGAATCGCGTATCAACCCCGAAACGCTCAACAGCGTGAAGATTCGCAACGGTTCCGAGATGGCTCCCATCTCGAACTTCGTAAAGCTCACCCGCGTTTACGGTCCCGACCTTATGAACCGATTCAACATGTTCACCTCCATATCCGTGTCGGGTACGCCTAACCCGGGCTTCTCCAGCGGCGACGCCATCGCCGCCATCGAGCGCGTGGCCGCCGAATCGCTGCCCCAGGGCTACGGCTACGAGTACGCCGGCATGACACGCGAGGAAGCCGGAACAGGCGCCGGAACGGCAACAGCCGCAATCTTCGGCCTCTGCCTCCTGTTCGTCTACCTGCTGCTCTCCGCGCAGTACGAAAGCTACATGCTGCCCTTCGCCGTAATCCTCTCCATACCCTTCGGCCTCGCCGGCTCCTTCATCTTCGCACGCATCTTCGGCATCGCCAACAACATATATCTGCAGATCGCACTTATCATGCTTATCGGCCTCCTTGCCAAGAACGCCATCCTGATTGTCGAGTTCGCCCTCGAGCGCCGCATGACAGGCATGAGCATCTTCAACTCCGCCATCGCCGGCGCCGTAGCCCGTCTGCGTCCTATCCTTATGACGTCGCTCGCTATGGTCATCGGCCTGCTGCCCATGATGTTCTCCAACGGCGTCGGCGCCAACGGCAACCATGCCCTCGGCGCAGGTTCTGTAGGCGGCATGCTCCTTGGCATGATATGCCAGATATTCGTCGTACCCGCTCTGTTCGTGATATTCCAGAAAATACAGGAAAAATTCAAGCCTATCAACTGGCAGAACGAAGAACGCGGCGGCACAATCGCCAAAGAAATCGAACAATACGCCCAATAAGTTTCAGAACTATGAAAATATCCGAAATAAGCCGCCTGGCAATCGCCGCAGCACTCGCTGTGTCGCTCTCCGGCTGCCACATATACAAAAAATACGAGACGCCCACATCAACGGCTCTCACAAAGGACTACGCCGAAGCCCGCAAGGCTCCCGTAGACTCCGCCGCCTTCGGCAACCTGCTGTGGGAGGACGTTTTCACCGACCCATTCCTTGCAGACATCATCCGCAAGGCTCTGGAGAACAACACCAACCTGCGCAACGCTCAGCTCAACGTACAGGTGGCCCAGGCTAACGTCCTCGGCGCCAAGCTCAGCTACCTCCCATCAGCCGTCCTCGCCCCCAACGGCGCCGGAGCATCTATGGCCGGCAGCGACCTCTCCTGGAGCTACACCCTGCCCCTGCAGGTGAGCTGGGAAGTGGACATCTTCGGCAAGATACTCAACAGCAAACGCGGCGCCCAGGCAGCCCTCTACCAGACCGAGGCATACGCCCAGGCCGCCCGCAGCCAGATTATCTCCGCCGTGGCCAACACATACTACTCCATCGCCGCCGTGCGCCGTCAGCTCAACCTCTCGCGCGAGACATCCAAACTCTGGAAAGAAACCGTCAACACCATGCGCGACCTCAAGGAAGCCGGCCGCGGTGTTACCGAAGCTGCTGTGGTACAGTCCGACGCCAACTACTACAGCATCCTGGCCTCCATCACCGACCTCGAGGCTACCCTCAACCAGCTTAACAACACCATGAGCCTGCTCCTCAACCAGATGCCCTCCGAGTGGGACATCCCCGAGAGCGCATCGCTCTACGTGCCCCAGGTGCTCCGCGCCGGCGTGCCTATGGCCGAGCTCGCATGCCGTCCCGACGTGCAGGCCGCCGAGCAGAGCCTTGCCGCAGCATTCTACGCCACAAACAGCGCACGCGCGGCATTCTACCCCGGCCTCACCATCACAGCATCCGGCGGATTCACAAACCTCCTCGGCTCCGTGATAAAGAACCCCGGCGAATGGTTCTATAACCTCGCCGGCTCCCTCACCGCACCCCTGTTCATGCGCGGACAGAACATCGCCCGCCTCAAAGCATCCAAGGCACAGCAGCAGCAGGCCCTCAACAGCTTCGAGTACGCCCTGCTAAACGCCGCCGCCGAAGTGAGCGACGCCCTGAAAGTGTACGACAAAAGCATCGAGAAATCAACCTATCTCGTCGACCAGGTTGCCAACCTCGAGAAATCCGTCGAGTACACTAAAGACCTCATGCTCTACTCCACCGGCAACACCAACTACCTTGAAGTGCTCACCGCACAGCAGAGCCTCCTTGCAGCGCAGATAAGCCAGATCAACACCGACCTCGCCCGTTCCCGCGCCGTAATCAACCTCTACCAGTCCCTCGGCGGCGGCCGCTAAGCTCACCATACCCCACAAAAAGAGGCTGTCTAACAACCAAAGTTAGGCAGTCTCTATTTTATACACAAAATCA
>CALEUL010000016.1 GCA_937921035.1 uncultured Porphyromonadaceae bacterium | reverse complement strand
TCTGATTTTGTGTATAAAATAGAGACTGCCTAACTTTGGTTGTTAGACAGCCTCTGTGGTATTTATATGTACCCTTTGCTTATTTGTAGGTTTGTTCTACTTCGATGAAAGTGTCAACTGTCGGATTTCCGAATTCAATTGCTCCCATCTCCGAGTTTGAGTTGATTACAAGATTGTATATATAGTGTACACCTGGCATCCACTGTGAATATCGGTCGGTATACAGAGGGAACTTGAGCAAACCGTCGCCTGAGGTGCTGCCGTTGACCAGATTCTCTGGTGGGGTCTGTTCGTTAGGCCACAGACGGACACCGCTCTCCACATCATAGATGGAGCATTGTACGGCAATGAAAGTATCGTTTTCGGCTCCAGGGTTATGGTTGTTCAGAGCCTGTGGGAGAACGAACATCTCTCCGCCGCGGCCTAAGCCTGAAGCGGCGATTACTGTTGGTGTGGATGTAAGAGTCAGTTGTTCGCTAAGCGACTGCGACCATAGAAGCATATATGTCTGCGGGGTGTTCTGGTCGGTCCAGTGGCCTATATTCTCTTCTGTTGGAGCTTCCGCTGTGGAAGCAGACGGAAATCTGAAGTTGCCTTTAGTCATAATGTTCGACATGGCCACGTTAGTTACCACAACCTTGAGATCGGTGTTGGAAGAGCTCAATTTTACAGTGAGTTTGGATAGCGCATGGCGGAAGTTGAACACCACCTGGGCATTCACCATGCCGGAACTGCCGGTCTGGTCGGGGCTTACGGCGTATATAATGTCCTCTGTTCCAGCGACAGCATCATACGCAACAGGATTCAATGGACCTTCCGTGCCCACCCATCCGGCAGGTGCGAAAGCATAGAAATCTACGCTTTGTTTGGCCGGCCAGTATTCCAGCGGAGAATACGTCCATGTATTGGCGGATGTCTTGGTTACAGTAACATTGTCCATGAATGTTACCGGGGAGGTGGCTGGACCGGTGTATGCGTATACGTTGAACGAGGTAAGATTATTGGTGGTTATGTCGCCTGTTCTTGAGAATTCTGTTACAGCGGCAAAGTGGATGGCGTCTCTGTCGTACTGAGGATCGACAGGTTCTTCCTCGTTCGAGCAGGATACTGCAAGAGTAGACACCAACAATGATGAAGCGATTGTTTGGAGAGGGATCGATTTTGATGTCATATTAATGAAAATTTGATGTTATTGAATCGTGGGACCGAGGTCGATTTTAATGACTTCCCAGCCGTCAACAATGGCGCCGATGCCGCCGATATCTCCGGAAGGATCGCCTTCCGGAATGACGATTCCGTCTATTGTAATTAAAACATTGTGTGGAGTTATAATGTTCAGATTTTCAGGCTTTATATCTATCTCCCGGGCAACAGTCTTGCCGTTTGTCAGCAGTATCTGCAATTTTACCAGGTATTTGGCTTCCAAGATATTGTTTGGGGCGAATGCACATCCGCTGCCGCATATTGTGCCATTGCCGGAGTCTGTGTCCATTTCGATAGCCAGTGTTGCCGGTATGTCGGAAGAACGGTCTGTCTCCAGTAATATTGAGGACCTTACACCTTCGAGTTCGACAACCGCAGAGCGTATTCGTTCTATGCCGTCGACATGGGTGAACTCCACGGTGTATACCGTAGCTACCGAGTCGGGCTTGCAGCGCATTATTCTGCGGCTGCATTCTTTTATAGTACCATTGGCTGTAGTATATCTTATACCGCACGGAGTTACTTCGAGTCTGCTGATTTCGCCACAGTAAAGCATCCCGGAGCTTGCATATACACCGGTTTCCTTGTCTGTTTCCATACATCGGGCAGAAGCACTCAGGGTTGATGGACTTTCGGTATTCCCGAGTATGATTCCCGGCAAGTCGTTGTTGCAGGATATCAGTTCATATGTGCCTGACGGAAGTTTTATCTGTCCGCCCTCTTTTCCTGCGATATCGAAACGCCATATACGTTCATTGCCGTCCAAGGGATAAAAAAGTAGTGCCATGCCGGCGATATCTGCATGTGGCGCATTGTCCCATTCGAAAACGATATTTATTTCCTCCGGAGCCGGGCATACAATCTCCTTATGCCCGCAAGATGTTGCGGTTGCGAGAATGGCCAGGGCTATTATGGCGGAAAGAGAAAATTTATCACTCATTTTTTAACGGGATTGTTTGCAGGATTTACACAGCCCGGTAAACCATACCAGGTTTATGCCAAGGCCCGTAATGCCAAAATAATTATTGCTTCGCTCTCGTATTGCGGTATATGTGCCGCACATGGGCCTATATTCCGTTACGCGTCCGCCAGCATATCCGGCGCGTACGCACAGGTCGAGGTTCAGATGTCTGTTAAGACGAAAAGAGTAACCGTAGGTGAGGCCGACACCAAATGTGGGTCGAGACGATTGCCATCCCTTGTCGCCGAATTCGAAATCGTAATCATGAATCGATGCATAAATTCCTGCATGATGGCCTGTTAGCCGGTACTGCCGCGAGGCGTCTCCGAACCACCATGAAGCATCGAGCCAACCGCCGCGTATGCGCCAGTATCGGTGGGCGCTGTTCTTGCTCCACCATGCACACACGCCCTCGATACCTACGGATACTTTTGGTGAAACCGATATTTCAACACCGATATCAGGGGTTAGGATAGCGTCGTAGAGAAGATTGCTCTTAATAACAAAAAGACAATCATCGCATACGCTATACGGAGAATCCTTTTTCTGCCCGTAGATATTGAGCGCGGAGAAAGCCGCCAGCATAAAGATGACGAAGTTTTGCAACGGGCGTAGACAGCGTTCGGACATAAACGGCGGTTTGTAATGAATTATGTTATTTTTGCTTCGGTTCAAGATAACCGTATTATTAATAAATGTAGAACACAGCAACACCTTGTTCAGTTTTTTATAGTCTCATTTTTTTTCTGCGGAAAAATGAATCCGCCATGCCATAAAACCGCTTCGTCAGAAAAAAATGGGGCCGTGTGGTGATATTTTGTGGATTTGTCGTACCTTTGCACTTTGAAAAAACACAACAGCAATGAACGAACTACCGCAGAAATACAATCCCGCCGAAGTAGAGGACAAATGGTACGCCTACTGGCTTGAGAACAAACTGTTTGAATCGCACCCCGATGCCCGCGAGGCCTATACGGTGGTTATCCCCCCGCCAAATGTTACCGGTGTCCTCCATATGGGACACATGCTCAACAATACAATTCAGGATATCCTTGTGCGTCGTGCCCGTATGCAGGGTAAGAACGCTCTGTGGGTACCCGGCACCGATCATGCTTCAATTTCTACCGAAACAAAGGTTATCGCCAAATTAGCTAAGGACGGCATAAAGAAAACCGATCTTACTCGCGAGCAGTTTCTCGAGCATGCCTGGGACTGGACACGCGAGCATGGCGGCATAATCCTGCAGCAGCTGCGCAAGCTCGGAGCCTCATGCGACTGGTCGCGCACGGCCTTTACAATGGACCCGCTGCGCAGCGAGAGTGTGCTGAAAGTGTTTGTAGACCTTTATGACAAAGGGCTTATCTATCGCGACCTGCGTATGGTGAACTGGGATCCCCAGAACCGCACTGCCATCAGCGACGACGAGGTTTTCTTTGAGGAAGAACAGTCGAAACTCTATTACCTGAGATATTATGTTGCCGACGAAGCTCCGGTAATTATCGAGGAGGGCAACGTTGTACATAAGGATGAGAACGGTCGCTACTATGCCGTTGTGGCTACGACGCGTCCCGAGACTATTATGGGTGATACCGCCATGTGTATCAACCCCAAGGATATTAAGAATACCTGGCTCAAGGGCCACAAAGTATGCGTCCCGCTGGTTAACCGTGTCGTTCCGGTTATCGAGGACCGCTATGTAGACATCGAATTCGGTACCGGTTGCCTCAAGGTTACTCCGGCCCACGACAAGAACGACTACATGCTCGGCCAGACGCACAAACTGGAGATTATCGACATCTTCAATGAGGACGGCACGGTTGCCGAGGTTGCCGGAATGTATGTAGGCATGGACCGTTTTGATGTGCGCAAGCAGATTGCCAAAGATCTGCAGGAAGCAGCACTGATGGAGAAAGTAGAGGACTACGTGAACAACGTAGGTCTGTCCGAACGCACCAAGGTGCCCATCGAGCCGCGTCTGTCGCTACAATGGTTTGTGCGCATGGAGCACTTTGCAAAGCAGAGCCTTGCGCCCGTTATGGACGATATAATCCGCTTTGTACCCGAAAAATATAAAACTACATACCGCCTGTGGCTCGAGAATATCAAGGACTGGTGTATCAGCCGTCAGTTGTGGTGGGGCCACCGTATTCCAGTATATTTCTACAACAAGGAAGACGAGCCCGAGAAGTTTGTTGTAGCTATCAATGCTGAGCAGGCACTTGAAAAAGCGCGCAAGGAGAGCGGCAACCCCGATTTGCAGGCTTCCGACCTCCGTCAGGATCCCGACGCCCTCGATACCTGGTTCTCCTCCTGGCTGTGGCCTATTACTAACTTCGACGGTATCAATAATCCCGGCAACGAGGAAATAAATTACTACTATCCTACAGCCACGCTCGTAACAGGCCCCGATATTATCTTCTTCTGGGTTGCCCGTATGATTATGGCAGGTTACGAATATGTTGGCAAGCAGCCTTTCAACAACGTTTACTTTACCGGTATCGTGCGCGACGCCATAGGCCGAAAGATGAGCAAGAGTCTCGGCAACTCTCCCGACCCTCTGGAACTTATCGCCAATTACGGTGCCGACGGCGTGCGTATGGGTCTTATGCTGGCAGCTCCCGCCGGCAACGATATCATGTACGATGACAAACTTGTCGAACAGGGTCGAAATTTCTGTAACAAGATATGGAACGCGTTCCGTCTGTATCGTGGCTGGACAGTAGACGCCAGTCTGACGCAGCCAGAAATCAATGCCTACGCATTCCGCTGGTTCCGCAGCCGTCTTAACGCCACACTGGCCGAGGTTGAGGACCTCTTCGGCAAGTTCCGCATCAGCGAGGCTCTGATGGCTGTTTACCGTCTGTTCCGCGACGATTTCTCGTCCTGGTATCTTGAAATGATTAAGCCGGCCTACGGCGAACCTATCGACGCACGCAGTTTTAAGGAAGTTGAGACTTTCTTCGACGATCTGCTGCGCATGCTCCATCCTTTCATGCCGTTCATTACCGAGGAACTGTGGCAAAATCTTGCAAGCCGCGCCGCCGGTGAGTCCATTATGTATGCAAGCATGCCTGTAGGTGGCGAAGTTGACGAGAAAGTGCTTGCACAGATGGCGCAGGCCCAGGAAATTGTAAACGGTGTGCGTAGCGTGCGTGCCCGCAAGAACATTCCGCAGCGCGAGAAACTTGTCCTTCGCGTTATCGGCACGGTGGACTCTGAAATCTGCCCTGTTGTTTCCAAGCTCGCAGGTGTGGAAAGCATAGAGCAGAATGCCGCCAAGGACGCAGCCGCAACGGCCTTCATGGTAGGTTCCGTGGAATTCAATGTTCCCCGCAGTTCCAATGTAGATACCGAGGCCGAGATAGAACGTATAAACAAGGAAATCGAATATCTCACAGGTTTTCGCGCCTCTGTTGAGAAGAAGCTGTCCAACGAACGATTCGTGGCACATGCTCCCGAGGCTGTCGTTGCCGGCGAACGTAAAAAATTATCAGATGCAGATGCTAAGCTCGCTACACTCCGTGCATCTCTCGAAGCCTTGAAATAAGTTTTTTCAGACAACGAATAAAAAAAGAAGGTCCCGGCAGCTCTCTGTCGGGACCTTCCCACGTTTCAACTATTTATTTATGAGAACCGATATATCCAGTATCACTACTCGATATATAGGAAGAGGGATGTTATGCCAAATCCTTCTTTGTGTACGGGTATAACGCCCTCAGAACGCGAATTCCCTCACGATAATGGTAAATAAAAGTAAAATTTTGTGGTTATTATGCAAACCATATGGAAATATATCATTATCTTCGCGTGATAAAGACAATATCATGAAGATTAGAAATTATTTTGCAATCGCACTTCTTTTAGGCAGCCTTACCGCAAATGCCGGGAACCCTAAACGTGAATTTCGCGGAGCATGGCTCCACACAGTGTTTCAGGATCAGTATCATCGTCAGTCTACCGACGAAAATATAAAGTATCTGCGCAATCAGCTCGACAAGCTGAAAGCCTCCGGCGTCAATGCTGTGTTGTTCCAGGTACGTCCGCAGGCCGATGCTTTTTATAAGAGTGAACTTGAGCCTTGGAGCCGTTTCCTTACCGACAATGGCAATGCTCCTCAACCTTTCTGGGATCCCTTGGAATTTATGGTGCAGGAATGCCATTCCCGCGGCATGGAACTGCATGCGTGGCTCAATCCCTACCGTGTTACCACCTCGGCCAAGCAAACTCTGCCGAAGGGGCATATATATCATAAGCACCCCGAACGCTTTATCCGTTACGACGGAAAACTCTATTTTGACCCCGGTATGCCCGAGAACCGCGAGTTTATCGGGTCGGTTGTGGAGGATATAGTATCGCGGTACGATGTAGACGGTATCCATTTCGATGATTATTTCTACCCTTATCCTGTAGAAGGCAAGAAGTTTGGAGACGACGCTTCTTTTGCCAAGTACGGCAAAGGAATGGACCGCGGAGACTGGAGGCGCAAGAATGTAGACTTGCTGATAGAGGATCTGCATAAGCGTATTTATGCCATAAAGCCCTGGGTTCGCTTCGGTATCAGTCCTTTTGGCATCTGGCGCAACAAGAAGAGTGATCCGCGCGGCAGCGATACAAACGGTCTTCAGAACTACGATGCACTCTATGCCGACGTTTTGCTGTGGGAAGAAAAAGGATGGATCGATTACCTGCTTCCGCAGTTGTACTGGGATCTCGCACATAAGGCTGCATCGTATATGGTTCTTGTGGACTGGTGGAACGACAACGCCGGCAAGAGCAGGCACTTGTATATAGGTCAGGATGTCGGCCGAACAATGAAAATGGCCGACCTTGCTCCCTCTACCGAGAAAACCCAGCTCCGCCACAAGATCGAACTGGCCCGCAAAGGTGAGAACATAAAGGGCAACTGCTGGTGGCCAGGCTATTCCGTTACGTCTAATACAGGAGGTGTGGCCGATTCCTTGCGCACTAAATTCCAAAGTACTCCCGCAATAGTGCCAGCGTACACTTGGATAAGCGATGCTGCACCTGCGACAGTGTCGGGGGTAAGCCTTAAAGACGGTGTTATCAGCTGGAAGGCTCCAAAGACAAAAAATGCTGCTACAGACGTTGTTCGCTATGCCGTCTACCGTTTTGACGATGCAGATAATATAGATACAAATAATTCAGAAGCTCTTTTGGAGGTCGTTGGCAAGCCTTCGTTCACGACTACAGCCCCCGGCGTGTACGTGATAACCGCACTCGACCGTGTAAACAACGAATCGGAGCCGTCCAATCCCGTATTGGTTAAATAGCTATGGCTAAAGTATCTGTGGTTGTGCCGGTTCACAATTCCGAACGCTACCTCGACGCTTGTGTCCTTTCCGTAGCGGCGCAGACAGGCTGTGCTGTGGAACTTGTCCTTGTTGACGATAACTCCACAGACGGCAGTTATGCCCGTATGGAGGACTATGTATCCCGATATCCTGAAATGGAGATAAAGTGTCTCAGAAGTACCGGGACAGGTGTGAGCGATGCACGGAATACGGGTATGGGCGCCGCCACGGGCGATTATATCGCTTTTCTGGATTCCGACGACGAGCTTGTACATGGTGGATTGAAGGAACTGCTCGGCCTTTTCGAACGCTTCCCCAAGGCCGACATAGCCGTAGGGCAGTTCAAGGACAACAGTATCCTCAGGCATCCAGTGTGCATAGCGTCGTCCACGGCAATCAAAGCCACTCTGTACCAGTATCCAGGTTTCCATGAATCGGCATGCGCCAAGCTGTATCGTCGCAGTCTGTTCGACGGCACCGTGCGCTTTGAACACGGCAGAAGATACGAGGACCTGGAATTCTGTCCTGACATCTATGCCAGAGCATCGGAAATCGCCTTTACCGGAAAGATCGTTTACCGATATGTGAATAATCCGGACAGTTTCATCAATACGTGGAGCGATGCACGTGCCGACGCACTTTGGGCAGTGGACAATATTGCCGCCAAACACGGCGCCAGATATCCCGGAGCGGTGCAGAATCGTCGTTTCAGCGCATATTTCAATATTTTCAACCTCGCAGTCGCAAACGATAGGCCCGAAATTGCCATACGATGCTGGAAAGAGTTGCGCAAGATGCGGGCAGCCATTCTCGGCGACCGCCATTGCCGCGGCAAAAACCGTATCGGCGCGGCTGTTGCGATGTTGGGGTTACGTTCCACACGTTTAATATCAAAAATCCATAATTAATTCTATGAAAAATTTAGCACTTACCGCATTGGCCGTGGCTGTATTGCCTTCTGTGGCGTTTGCCGAAAAACCGACAATCATCCTCGGCGGTGAAACCATGACAATCGACACAACTTTCCATGCTAAGGTTGGCCCGGGAACAACGCAGACCGCGTTGCATCTTTCCGGTCCCCATGCATTGAATATTTTCTATCTTACCATCGACAAGAGTACTCCCGGCGTAAGCCTCCGTGTTGTCAACGGCCCCAAGCTGGCCGGCAATATGCGCGTGTCCCAGATGGCCGCTCAGTACAGCAACGCGACAACGAATTATTTCTCGGGTGTTAACGGCGACTTCTACTTCACCAGTGGCAGGGCTACCGACGGCAGCAGTATTGTCGGTACTCCCACAAACGCCACAATCGTAGACGGCGAGATATACCGTACATCGGATGGCAGCTACCAGTTCACCGTCGACGAGAATGCCGTAGCGCGTATCGGCCGTCTTAATTTCAAGGAAGGTACTGCAAGCTGCAACGGAGCGTCGGCACCGTTCAAAGTAGTAAACAATACATCGGCCGACAATGCCGTTAGCCTGTATACCTCTCGTTTCTGGGGTTCCTCCAACCAGCAGGATTATGCTTCTAACAGCGCCGAGGTAACAGCAGTGCTTGCCGATGGCGAGACATTCCGTGCCGGCCACGACTATAAGCTGCGTGTAACAGGCGAGCCTACTTTCACTGGAGACGCAACCATTCCCGAGGGTGGATTCGTTATCAACGGCCGCGGCTCAGCCAAAGCATTTGTCCAGGGGCTGCACATCGGTGATATTGTGGAGATGCATGCTCCCGTGCTTAGCGACGGCACACAGATTTATCCCCTGCAGTGTGTAAGCGGCAATCCCAAGAACGTCGGAGGCGGAGAGAACCTTAACAGCGAAGGCGAGCGCGGCGATGCCAAAGACCGCCATCCCCGCACCGGTATTGGTGTCAGCGCCGACGGTAACAAGATTGTCATGATGGTTATCGACGGTCGCGGTGTTTCGGCCGGTGTTACAACCGGTATGCTTGGCGATATGCTTATCTATGCCGGTGCTGCCGAAGGTGTCAACCTTGACGGCGGTGGTTCCTCGACTCTTTACGCAGGTGCCCTGGGTGTACGCAACCGCTGCTCCGACGGTTCGGAACGCTCTGTTTCCAACGGTATCTTTGCCGTTAAGGAAGGCGATGTGAACAGCAAGGAGGTAGCCGAGATTGCGTTCGCCGACTGGCGTTTTGATTGTCCTCCGATGGGCATCTACACCCCGCGGATTTTTGCTTTCAATGCCGCAGGTGTTATGATTGACACAGATTTTAAGGATTACACCCTAAGCTGCGGTTCCGAAATCGGAACTATTTCCGAAGATGGCAAGTCGCTCTATTCGGCAGAAAGCGGCAAGGGCGTGCTCACTGTCAGCTACGGCAGTGCAAAGGCACAGCTGCCCGTATATATCTCCGAGAGTGCAATTGAGCCTGTCGATACCACCGTTATTCTTGATGGCGTGCAGCCTTACAACATCCGTCTGCAGGCTAAGGTAGGCGACAACTATGTGCGTGTACGCTCTGCAAGTTTCGACTGGGAAAGCAGCGATACCGAGATTGTTACTGTGGATGCCGAAGGCAATGCAATGGGTATTGCAAACGGCACAGCCACACTCACCGGCAAATACAAAGATCAGACCATTACTTTGAACGCCCTTGTACAGCTTACCCCCGGTGAAGCCGCAGGTGTGGCTCAGAGCGTCGATGACTGGAAAATTACAAAGAGCTCTGTTTCTACAGTCTCCGCTTCGCCTCTTGGCAGCGGTATGCGTGTGGACTATACAATGGGTTCCAGTGTGCGCAACGCCAAGATATGGCTGTCGTACAAGGACGATATTTACTCTCGTCCCGTTGGTATGCGTATAAATGCCTCGGCCTATGGTGCCGCTCCTAAGTCTATTACAATAAACTTCCGAGCAGCTAACAGCAAAAGCCCTGTCAGCGTAAGCTGTCCCGAAATAGGTGCTGAATCAACCGACTGGACTATTGACTTCGGTGAATATCTCGACCTCACGGACGACGGTATCTATCCTATTTATTTCAGCCAGATAGCTATAGAGCCTTCCGAGGGAGCCAAGGCTACAGGATTCTTTGACTTTACCAATATCGACGCTCTCTATAAAAAGGGTGGCTCTGGTATCGAAGAACTTCCAGTTGGAGAGGCTACCGTTGCCGGCAATGTTGAGTGGTATAACCTGCAGGGTATCCGCGTAGCTCCCGCCGACCTGGTACCGGGTCTTTATATCCGCCGCAACGGCGAGCATAGCACGAAAGTGGTGCTTCGTTAAACCCTTGCGAAACTAAATTGTTTATATGAGTATGAAATATCTGAAATTATTTATTGTAGCGTTCGCCGCCATTGCGTTGGGCGCGTGCTCGGGCAAGCAGGATAAAGTTTCCGATGCCGCGGGCGAGGAATCCGCGACCGAACAGCCCGCGACAGTAGCTGCCGCACCCGGCGAAGTTGTAGAACTGACAGATGCCGCCAGCCTTGCCCCCGGAACGAAAGTAGACAGGCTCACCGTTGTAGATTTCAACGCCGTGTGGTGCGGACCCTGCCGCATGCTCGCTCCGGTAATGGAGGAGATGGCAAAGAAATATGCCGGAAAGGCCGATTTTATTTCGGTTGACGTGGATAAGTTCGGCGAGCTGATGGAAACCTATCACCTCGGAAATTCTATCCCCGTTGTATTGTTCCTGAAACCGGACGGCACTTCTACTTATTACGTCGGTACCGATCAGCTGTTGCCGGCGGAAAAGCTGGATAAGCTGATCCAGAGCAACCTTTAATATCAATAACATTTTGTCGGGAGCAGCGGAAGAATATCGCCGCTCCCGATTCTATTTCAAACAATATACCTCATGACCGTTCAGGAAATACGCTCAAGAATCCAATCGCGCCTTAATATAGACCGTCTTCTGCCGATGCAGGAGGAAATGGCTGATATATCTCTGCCCGTACGCTCGCTGCTTTGCGCGCCCACCGGCAGCGGCAAAACACTTGCTTTCGTTATAGCGATGTTGCGCTCTCTCCCGCCCAAAGGCACGCCAGGGGTAAAAGCTCTTGTGATAGCGCCAACGCGTGAACTGGTGCTTCAGATTTTCGATACTGTACGTGTGCTTGCCGCTCCCGAATACAAAACAGTATCTGTATACGGCGGTCATTCTTTCGCTGCCGAAGCCAAGAGCCTCGAGGCTAATCCCGATATTGTCGCAGGCACTCCCGGACGTATTCTCGACCACATAAACCGCGGCAGACTTGAACTCGGAGATACTCCCGTTTTGGTTATCGACGAATATGACAAATCTTTGGAACTCGGTTTTGCCGACGATATGCGTCGTATTTGCGGACGGATGAAAAAAGTTGCCAGTCTTGTGCTTACTTCGGCCACCGATGGCGATATTCCCGCATTTGTCGGTTCTGTGGAAAACCGTATGGATTACAGCAATGCTTCTGCAGAAACTCCCAGGCCCGATGTGGAGGTGTTCCGCGTAGACAGCCCAAATCCTGATAAATTAGAGACTCTCGACCGTCTGCTGCGCACCCTCGGCAATGATAAGGTTATGGTTTTTGTGAATCACCGCGATGCAGCCGAGCGTGTTTTCAACTTTCTGAACAAACGACAAATTCCGGTAGTGATGTATCACGGTGGTCTGGAGCAGCAGTACCGTGAGCGAGCGCTTATTCTTTTTGAGAACGGTACATTGCCGGTTATGGTCTGTACAGACCTTGCTGCTCGCGGTCTGGACATAGACGGGGTAGGTGCAGTAGTGCATTATCATCTGCCGGGCAGTGCTGAGGCATGGACTCACCGCAATGGGCGTACGGCCCGAATGGGAAAGCAGGGTAGTGCGTATGCTATTATCTCGGAGCATGACAAGAGCGAGCCTTATTTGCAAAATCTCTCGCAAATGACGCTGAATGCGGCTGTGCCTGGCCCGGTACGCTCCAGAACAGCTACGCTATATTTTAATGCCGGGCGCAAAGAAAAAATATCGCGTGGCGATATCGCCGGATTCCTTATACAGAAGGGAGGGCTTGTAGCCGATGAAGTAGGCAAAATAGATGTGAAGGATCATTGCGCCTATGTGGCGGTTCCGGCTTCCAAAGCCCGAGAGACTGTGGTGGCGGTGGCTCCGTTTAAAATCAAAAATACAAAGGTGCGCGTAACGCAACTTAAAAACTGAAATACCGTTGAACAAAAGTAGGCAGACTGCGGTTCTTTAAATTATAAATTCATCGCTTAATTAATTCATCGTATATCACCGTGAGCATAGGTAAGACAGCAGCCAAGTTATTGAGGTTAGTAGCGTTTACGTTGTTAGCCTTTGTGTTGCTCGTAATAGGAGTGATAGTGATGTTATATTCCCCGTGGGCCCAGGAAGGGCTGCGCTTAGCTTTGGTTAATAAACTGAGCACACCGGAACTTAATCTGCGTTTGGACAGCTTCAGCCTTCGGTTCCCTCTTTCCGTCGAGGCTGGCGGAGTTGCCCTTGTTGCATCGGGCGACACTGTCATGTCTGCCTCGTCGGTGCGTGCCGATGTTTCGCTGCTTCCTTTTCTGGGAGGCGAAGCCTATGTCGACAGGATTATCGCCAGCAACGCACGCTACAATATGGGTGCCCCGGATTCGGCCATGTGGATGCGCATTGCTGCCGACAGCATAGCCGTGGAGCCAGCGACTGTAAAACTATCCGATATGGCGATAACGGTACACGACGGATTTATTCGTGGAGGTCGTCTGTCGATGCAGATGAATCCAGATACGACACCGCCGACAAAGCCCGCTCCGCCACAGCAAATGAGCATCGCCATAAAGCATATCAACCTCGATGATTTCACGTATGCCATGCGTATGATGCCCGCTATCGACACACTATCCGCCCATATCGCCCATTCTGAGCTGAACGGCGGCATGGTGGATATGTTGAATCAGACAATACATCTCGACATTTTTCAAGGCAACCGACTTTCGGCACGCTACATAGCTCCAGACAGCGCCTCTGTCGCAGCTTTTGGTCCTGTTCCCGTGTCGCAGGCAGTGCCAGACAGCCTTGTGTCGCCGCCGTGGACAGTGGTGATAGACAGTCTTGTCTTCAGCGAGTCGGACGCATTGTATGCAACTGCCGGTATCAAACCTTTGCCTGGTCTGGATTTCGGCTATATATATGTAGACAGTCTCGATTTGCGGATAAACGATTTTTACAACCGACAGACGGTAGTTAAAGTGCCATTGGAAATTTCGGGACGCGAGCGTTGCGGCGTTGATCTTAATATTACCGGAACACTCGATATAGATTCCGTGGCCCTTACTTTCGATAGCGTGAATCTTCGCACGCCGGAAGGTACGGCAGCTGTATTCAGCGGACTGTTGGGTATGGGAGATATGGTTACGGATACAACGCTTCCCCTGCGTCTGAATCTGGACGGCCAGTTCTCTCCTTCCGACATGGGGAAAATGTTTCCTGCATTCAAACCGTATTTCGCGGCTATTCCGCGTGCCGAGGATATCCGTGTGCAAGTCGATGCCGATGGTACTACCGGGCATCTGGATATCGCCACGCTGGCCCTCGATCTTAACCACTGCATAAGTCTTGGAGCCGACGGATATGTGGAGAACTTTATGAATCCCGACCGTCTTGGCGGGGATGTTGCTATCTCGGGCCGGATTTTGGATGTAAATTCATTCAAGAACGCTCTTCTGGAGCCGGCAGCGGCCAAAACCCTGCGAGTGCCTCCTATGAGCGTGAACGGACGCGTGCAGATGCGAGCCGGCGTTGTCAACGGTCGGCTCTCCGCTGCGACAAAGGGCGGCAGAATAGGTATGGACGGACGCTGGAACAGCAAAGGCGAAGCATACAAAGCTTCTATGAAAATTTCTACATTCCCTGTAGATGCCTTTATGCCCCTGCTTGGAGTGCAGGACGTTACCGCCACTATCAGCGTGGATGGTCGTGGCTATTCGCCATTCAGGAAAAGTACTTCTATCAATGCCTCTGCGGATATCGCGAAAGTTGTATACGAGAAAACCTCCTATACCGATATCAAGGCCGAGGCTCAGCTTCACGAAGGGCTGGCGTCTGTAAAACTGGAAAGCGATTCCGAATCCGCAGATCTGTCGCTTGAGGCTAATGGCAACCTCGACGGCGACACTTACAACTGGACATGTTCCCTTGATGGCCGTTACATTGACTTGTATGCGCTGAAAGTGGTAACCGAACCGGCGTCGCTCGAAGTGAACATGACCGCCGACGCAACAATAGGCCCCGGCAAGAACGATATGGCGGCCCATGTGCATCTTGTTGACCTGTTTTACCGCGATGTGGCCGGAACGATAGCAGTAGGTGATACCGAGGCTCATATCAATGCTACAGACTCGGCAACGGTCGCATCGGTGATTAACGGCGACATGACTGCGAATTTTACTTCTCCCGAGAGTGTCGACAGCCTTGCTACGCGTTTCGGACGGGTCGGGCAGGTACTTGCCGAGGATATGAAGCACTATAGCCTGAATGTGGATACACTGCATAAGCTGATGCCCCGTTTCGACCTTGACATGCGCGGAGGCTCGAACAATTTGGTGAATAATATTTTAGCACCGTCGAAAATGTCGTTGCGGTCCTTCGGTGTCCGTGTAGGCAACGACAGTCTGGTTAGCCTCGAGGGCTATGTGCACCGTTTCAACACTGGGAGTATGGTACTCGACACGATATTCATCGACGGACGCGAGCACCATCGTCATTTCCACCTCAGCGCAGGCTTTGCTAACCGCCCTGGCAATCTTGACGAATGGCACAAGGTTACACTTACCGCCGCTGCCGAGGGTAGCGGTACGGGCGTGCGGCTGCATCAGGAGAATATAAAGGGAAAGACGGGCTTCGACATCGGTCTGGTGAGCGAGGCATCCGCGGCCGACAGTACCATAACAGTGCATGTTAAACCCTATAGTCCGGTTATCGGATATAAGAACTGGACTGTTAACGAAGACAACTATATAAGCTATACTTTTCCTTCGGGGCATATCGACGCCAATCTGCACATGAAAGGCGATAACAGCTCTTTGGCGATATACACAGAAGCAGAGGAAGAAGGCCATCAGCACGGTGAAGTACAGGAAGACCTTGTTGTTCGGTTGTCCAACATACATTTGCAGGACTGGATTGCCGTAAATCCGTTCATGCCGGCCATGAGCGGCGATATCAATGCCGACATGCGCCTGAACCGCCACGATGGCCAGCTTGTGGGCAACGGCAGCGCTGGAATCTCGAAATTCCTGTATGGCAAGCAGAATGTGGCCGATCTTAAACTCGATTTCAATGTGGCCGCTACTTTGGGAGGGCAGATAAACGCCGACGCAGATGTATTTGTCAATGGTGTGCGCACAATGAAGCTTGCCGGCGCGCTCAACGACAGCACGGCGATGTCGCCCCTGGCCCTCGATCTGTCTGTAATCCATTTGCCTCTTGCCACAGCGAATCCATTCCTGCCGTCCACAGTGGGCAGGCTGTCGGGTATGCTAAACGGAAACCTGAAAATTTCGGGAACGAAAGAGGCGCCTATAATGAACGGCACACTCGATTTCGATTCCACTGCCGTATATCTGGCCATGACTGGAACACCATACCGTTTCAGCGAGGCTCCTGTAACCGTTACCGACAATATCGTTGATTTTCGCGATTTCAGTATTTCTGGCTGTAATGACAATCCGCTGCGGGTGAACGGTACCGTGGATATAGGAGACATGGCAAACATGAAGATGAATCTGTCTTTAAAGGCCGACAATATGATGATTGTGAACAGCAATCGGGCGGCCCGCGGAGCCGATATCTTCGGTAAAGGATATATTTCGCTGGATGCCAACGCTCACGGATCCATGAGATTCCTGCAGGTGAATGCCAACCTGTCGGTAAACTCCGGCACGAACATAACGTATATACAGACAAGCGCTGCAAGTTCTCTTACCGACAAGTCGTCCGGCGATATGGTAAGGTTTGTCAATTTTACCGATTCGGCAGCTGTTGCCGAAGTAGATTCGATTCAGCAGACAGGCATGGCCATGATGCTGGATGCGGTGCTCACTATCGAAGAAGGCTCCACCGTGAATGTATATCTCTCGCCTGACGGCAGCAATAGGGCGCAGATACAGGCCAACGGAACACTGACATATACGATGACACCTCTCGATACTGAAGGTCGCCTTACGGGTCGCCTGAATCTGAGCAACGGTTTCGTGCGCTACACGCCGCCATTCATGAGCGAGAAACTTTTTACATTTGAGGATAACAGTTGGGTATCTTTCAGCGGCGACATTCTGAATCCTGCGCTTAATATCCACGCAGTCGACGTTCTGAAGGCCAATGTTACGGGCGATGGGCAGAACTCGCGTCTTGTAAATTTCCGGGTGCTTCTGAATGTTACCGGCTCGCTTGACCGTATGGACGCTCAGTTCGACCTTGCCACTAACGACGATATGACTGTGGCTAACGAACTCGAATCCATGACACCGCAGCAGCGCGCGAATCAGGCGATGAATATGTTGCTGTATAACGTTTATACGGGACCAGGCGCAAAAGCCAACGCCTCGCTCTCCGGCAACCCGCTGTTCTCGTTCCTGGAATCCCGCATTAATACATGGGCGGCCAACACAATTCGCGGCGTAGACCTCTCGTTCGGCATAGACCAGTACAACCGCACAGTGAACGGCACCACATCACAGACAATGAACTACTCTTATCAGGTTTCCAAGAGCCTGTTCAACGACCGCTTCAAGATTGCAGTAGGTGGCAGTTACAGTTCGGATGCCGATGCCGACGAAAACTTCTCGCAAAATCTTATAAACGACATATCCTTCGAGTATTTCCTTAACGATGCGCACACCATGTATGTGCGTCTGTTCCGCCACACCGGCTATGAGAGTATTCTCGAGGGCGAAATAACCCAGACAGGTGTCGGTTTTGTATACAGCCGCAAGTTGCGCCGCCTCGGCGATATGTTCCTGCCGGCCAAACTTGTTAAAAGGCGTATTGAGAAACAGAACGAAAAACTTAAGCCACAGGAAGAACAGCAATGATGATGCGTAGATACATACCAACCCTTGTATGCGTACTGTTCGCGGCATTGATTGTGTCGTGTTCCACTACCTCGCGTATTCCGGACGATGAGATACTGTATACCGGTGTCAAGAAGGTGGCTATCGCCAAATCGGACAGTGTGAAGATACCTTCTAACGTGTCGACGGTACTGAAGGAAGCGGTGGATGTCGCTCCAAACAATTATATAAAAATGCTTGGTTGGCGATATCCTTTCCCTTACGGTCTTTGGGTGTACAATCACTGGAAAGAACCGAATGGTGGAGTTGGAAAATGGATCTACGATCGCCTTGTGGAACAACCAGTGCTGGTTTCTGATGTACGTCCCGAGGTGCGTACGCACATGATTGAACAGCTGTTGGACAACAATGGTTATTTCCGTGGAACGGCGACATACAGTCTTGTACAGGGCCGCAACAAAAAGAAGGCCTCAATAGCATATGATATCACTCCCGGACCGGCATATCCGATACGCGACATTGAACTGTTACCCGAGAATACGCCGCTGCACCGTATGATAGACTCGCTGGCGAAGCAGGACCGCTATCTGTCGCTGAAGAATCCCCGCTATTGCACAGATTCGCTCAGCGTGGCGCGTACGCGTATAACCAACAGCCTGCGTAACCGTGGTTATTATTTCTTTCGGCCTGAATATATAGAATATCTTGCCGACAGCATCGCATATCCGGGAGAAATTGTACTCAGGCTTACTCTGGATTCCAAAGTGCCACATTTTGCCATACAGCCGTACCGCACCGGCAAGATAACCCTGCACGTGGACCGCAACGAGGGCGGAGGAGTGCCTGATACCGTGGCTCTCAGCCGAGCTACTCTCATACAGATGATGCCGAGCAAACTGCGCCACAAGTCGATGGAAGAATGTATCACGTTCCGTCCCGGCCGGGTGTTCTCGGTGCGGAGCATGAACAGTACGCAGACCAATCTGTCGCGTCTGGGCATATTCCGTACAATCAACATAGAGGCGATGCCCGATACCACATCGCAGCAGCGGCTTCTGAATGTGGAAATTTATTGTACCTTTGATACACCGTTGGAAACAGCCTTGGAAGTCAATGCCTCGTCGAAGTCCAACAGCTATATCGGTCCGGGAATGTCGTTCGGCGTAACGAACAAGAATCTTTTTGGAGGCGGCGAACAGCTTTCGGTGAAACTTACAGGTTCCTACGAATGGCAGACAGGCCGTAACCGCCGGAGTATTTTTAATTCCTACGAAGTGGGGCTTACCGGGTCGCTGGCTTTTCCGCGTCTGCTGGCGCCCAAGTTTATTCCACGCAGCCGCTATCAGCTTAATTGGACGCGTTTCCAACTTAACGCCGATCTGCTCAACCGTCCGCATTACTTCAAGATGGCTCAGTTCAACGCTTCTATAAACTACGACTGGCGTCTGCGCAGGTATGTGAGCAACACGCTGACGCTGTTCAAACTCACATACACTAACCTGATGCACACTACAGCCGATTTCGATTCCATAATGACGGCAAATCCGGCGGTTGCGCAGAGTTTCAAGAGCCAGTTTATCCCACAGATTATGTATACCTATGTCTACGACCGCGCCGTAGACCGGTTCAACAACATAAACTGGCAGTTTACCATACAGGAAGCCGGCAACGTTTTCTGGAGCATTTACAGGGCTTTTGGCAACAAAGGAGAGAAACGGCTTTTCGGTACACCGTTCTCGCAGTTCATAAAGGCGCAGACACAATTTGTGTGGAACGCGCGTATCGGTCATACCAACCAGTGGATTGTGAGTCGTGTGGCCGTAGGCGCCGCGCACGCCTACGGAAACTCGTCGCAGGTGCCCTATGCCGAGCAGTTCTATGTCGGCGGTGCCAATTCTGTGCGCGCCTTTACAGTACGGTCTATCGGTCCTGGTAGCTACAAGGCTCCGGATGGCCAGCCGGCCGATTACTTCGACCGTACGGGTACTTTCAAGTTCGAGGCCAACGTTGAGTATCGTTTTCCCATAGTGGGACCATTGCATGGCGCCTTGTTTATTGATTCCGGTAATGTGTGGCTGCTTAAGGCAGATTCCATGCGCCCCGGCGGCAAACTTCGTGGAAGCACATTCTTTAAAGACCTTGCAGTAGGTACGGGCGTCGGATTGCGTTTCGACATCAGTATGCTCGTAATCCGCGGCGACCTTGGAATTGGTATCCACGCACCGTACGATACAGGCAAGCGCGGCTATTACAACATGACGTCTTTCGGCAATTCGCTGGCCTTCCATCTTGCGATAGGCTATCCTTTCTGATTGGTGGCATTTTGGGCGCAGATTAATATAAAAATGCTTAAAACGGCAGGAATACTCCGTTTTTCCTTGTCAAAAAGCGTATCTTTGCATAATAAGCATTAAACCACCTTGCGGGTGGGGCGTCTAAATACAAAAAAGAAACATTTACAGATAACAGAAATGAAAAAGGTCACCATCAAGTTTGCCTTACTGGCTGCAGCAGCCATGTTGGCCGTACCGCAGGGTGTCTTCGCCCAAGATTACGAAGATGACCTCTACTATTCGCCATCCAAGGCCGCAAAAGAGCGCAAAGAGAAAGAGGCTGCTCTTGCAAAACTACGCGAACAGCAGCGTATAGCGCGGGAATACAAGCCTGCCGATACATATACGGTAACCGCCGACAAACCTTTGTCGGTGGATGTGGACGCTTATAACCGCCGCACAGTCGATACCGTCAAGACCGTGCGCAAGGCCACTGACGATTCCGAATTTTCGTACACCCGACGTATCGAGCGTTATCATAACCCCGACGTTGTTTCTTCGTCCAGCGACGAGGAGCTCAAACAGTACTATTACAGCACTCCTTCCGAGTCGGATGTGAACGTGTACGTTATCAACAACATAGATCCCTATATGTGGAACAGTTTCTGGCCCACATACTCGTGGAATAATCCCTATTACTGGAACAGCTGGTACCGTTCGTACTGGTATCCCGGCTTTAGCTTTAGCTTCGGTTTCGACCCTTGGTTCAGTATCGGATGGAATTCTCCCTGGTACGGTCCTGCATGGGGTTATCCCTGGGGGCCCGGTTGGGGTCCTGCATGGGGCTGGGGACCGTCGTGGGGTTGGGGCCACGGATGGCATCCTGGTCACGGATGGCATCCTGGTCACGGATGGCATCCCGGGCACGGTCACGGACCCGGCTGGAACCCCGGTCGTCCAGGCGGAGGCGGATGGGCTGTCAATCCTCCCGGTGCAAGTACTCCGCGCCGTCCTACCTATCAGGGTTCGAGCAGCCATACCAATTCGTTCGACCAGAACCGTCCAGGAGCTATGGGGCAGGGCCGTCCTAACAACAGCGGCTATCGTCCTTCGCAGAACGGAGGAACAAATCATCCTGCAGGGGGTTATACGCCCTCCAACAACAGCCGCCGAGGCAGCGGCAGCAGTCGTTACGGTAGCTCGTCGACTGCACCGGGCAGCAATAGTGGCAGTTACAACAGCACTCCCCGCCGCAGCAGTAGCAGCGGCTACAACAACAGCGGCAACTATAACAGCGGATCGAACCGAGGCAGCTACAACAGCGGTTCGAGCTACGGATCAGGCCGTGGCTCAAGCTATGGTTCTGGCAGAGGTTCTTCCGGTGGTGGCGGTGCCTCGCATGGACGTCGACGCTGACAGATACTATGATAACGGCTCTATTCTCGCTTAAAGATTGAGCCGTTATCACCTTTTTACCCAACTACAAAGAAATATAATCACGTTAACACAGGCTTTTGCAGGAATTTATATTGCATAACGCCTGTTTCAAAAAACTTGCGGAACATGCCGATTGTTCTAAAAGTATAAATATAAAAGCTCAACTATTTGATTATGAATAAAGGTTTCATTCTGGCATTAGGCATCTCCTCTATGGCCGCTATAGGTGCAACCGCACAGACGGCAATCGACGCATATACTATATCACCTACCCAGTTGCGTGGTTCGGCACGTTTTGTCGCTATGGGCGGCGCATTCACATCGCTTGGCGGCGATCTCACCTGTATGCGGCAGAATCCTGCCGGCCTCGGTCTTTACCGTACAAGCGACATAGGTTTCACATTCGATATAAGCATACGGAACTACGCTACAGATTCCAATACAGGCAAGAGAACCGAGAACCAGACCAAGGCATATTTCGACAATTTCGGTTATGCCGGCGTAACGATGATAAACAACTCGGCACTGAAGGCTTTCCAGTGGGGTTTCGGTTACAACCGCCTTGCCTCGTTCGACCGTATGATAAACGCATATTCCAATCCGGCCGGAGGCTCGCTTACCAACTATGTGGCCGGTTTATCGAATGGTATTCCCTCCGGCGATCTGCTTGAGACCGACGATTTCGATCCTTACTTCGACGGTCCCGCAGACTGGTTGTCGATTCTAAGCTACAATTCCATGATGATATCCCAGACCGGCGCCGACGATCAGTATACCGGTCTGCGTAACGATAAAACTACAGGCGATGCACTCTCGCGTGTCCGAGAAAGCGGATATGTGGACGAATATAACATCAACTTCGCCGGAAATGTGTCCGATATATTCTTCTGGGGTCTTGGTGTTGGTATTGTGGACATGCAATACAACCGCAATGTCCTTTATTCCGAGAGTATGGCCAATGCTACGGTCTACGATGTGGATACCGATATGCTCATGTTGGGCAATGCCGGTTATAATCTTTACAATAATAAATATATCAGTGGCTCGGGTGCAAATCTGAAGTTCGGTGTTATCGTACGTCCCGTAGAGATGCTTCGAATAGGTCTGGCAATACATACACCCACATGGCTGCATGTGAACCACAGCGGCTATGCCGAAACAAATTATAATTATACTCCAGATGCAGGAAGCGGGGTCGCGAAAACGACTTCCGGCAATTTCTCGACGCCCGACTATTCTTATCGCTCGCGTCTGAATACCCCGTGGCGATTTATGATTGGCGCTTCGGCAATCCTTGGAAACAATGCAATTCTTAGTGCCGACTACGAAAGAGTGGCATACAACGATATGCGTGTAAAAAGTCAGTCGAGCGACTTTTTCGGCAACAGTTTCCAGACCGACAAGGTTGTAAACAGTGATGTAAAAGCCATGTGCCGTGCTGCCAATATTTTCCGCGTAGGCCTCGAATACCGCCTCAGCCGTAATTTCAGCGCCCGGTTAGGTTATAACTATCAGTCGTCGGCAATCACTACTCGCGCTCAGGACGGTGTTTATGAAGTTCCCACCGCCGGTACCGACCCAAGCTTTAGCTTCAACCACGACACAAACAACATCTGCCTTGGTCTTGGCTACCGTTATGGCGGATGGTATATAGACGCCGCATATCAGTTCACCCGCCAGAAGAGCACATACTACGCATTTACCACTATGGGTAACAACGTGGCACCTTCGGCTTCTGTTACCGATACGCATAATAATATCGTTATCTCCACAGGCTTCCGGTTCTGATTTGCGGCGGTTCGGGATTTTTTCGCTAATTTTGCGGAAAATATCACAATTGTATGAACCCACGCGATATCAGGATAGAAGACTATAATTACCCATTGCCCGGCGAGCGGATTGCACAGCATCCGCTCGCCGTCCGTGATTCCTGCAAACTGCTCGAATTCGATGGCAATGTGATTTCCGACCATATATTCAGAGATTTACCTTCGCTTATGCCCGCCGGGGCTGTGATGGTTTGCAACAACACGCGCGTTATTAACGCGCGCCTGCGTTTCAACAAATCGACAGGTGCGCTGATAGAAATATTCTGTTTGGAACCTGCTGTCCCGGCCGATTATGCACAGGCTTTCGCCTGTCGGCGCAAGTGTTCCTGGCATTGTCTGGTAGGCAACGCCAAGAAATGGAAAGATGGTGCGTTGGAAATGGATGTGGATACCTCCGCCGGGCGTACGCACCTTACCGCTGCGCAAACAGGCGAAGCTCCTGCGCCCGACAATTCGCGCACCATCGTTTTTGAATGGGACAACGAGGCTGTAACATTCTCCGACATTATCTCTGCAATTGGCGAGATACCGATTCCCCCCTATCTTAACCGTCGCTCTGAGGAAACGGACAAAGACGATTATCAGACTGTATACAGCCATATCGATGGCTCTGTTGCTGCCCCTACCGCAGGATTGCATTTTACTCCCGGACTGTTGGACGAGATTAAGGGCAGGGGAGTGGATATCCGAGAGGTTACACTGCATGTCGGCGCAGGAACATTCCGTCCTGTAAAGAGTGAGCGAATAGGCGACCACGACATGCACAGCGAGCTTATTGCCGTGCCAAGGAATGTGATTGCCGACCTTGCCGTGGCGGCGGGCAAACGTCCAGTGGTTGCCGTGGGGACAACGAGTGTTCGCACCCTGGAAAGCCTGTGGCATATCGGACGGCTGATTATCAATGGAAACTGGACAGGAGAGGTTCCGCAATGGACCGCCTACGAAAACATAGTTGTCGGAAAAACTTTGCCGACAGCCTCGCAGGCATTGGAAGCGATTGTTGATTACCTGGACAAGCGGGGCGATGACACTCTGCTCGCCCATACACGCATAATTATTGCACCTGGCTATCAATACCGCGTTGTAGATGCCATGATAACAAATTTCCATCAGCCACAGTCAACCCTCCTTTTGCTTGTATCCGCTTTCATCGGCGATGCGTGGCGTGATGTTTATAGTCATGCTCTGGACAATGGGTATCGTTTTCTGAGCTACGGCGACGCATGTTTCTTCCGCAGAAAGTGTGAGTGAACTTTCTGCTCGGTAGCGCGTTATTACATTACGCAGACGAAAAATGTCTGATTAATGTTTTAACCTATTAATTAAAAGAACTATGGATGCAAAAGCAAAAGCTGCCGAAGAAATATCGAAAGACGCCGCACAGGTATCTGCTCAGGCCGCCAAAATAGCAGTGGAAGAGAATGCCAAAACAGCAGCACAGACTGTAAAAGACAAAATTTCCGATACAGTAGACTCTCTTAAGGAGAAATATGCCCAGCAGCAGGCTGATCCTGATTCCGTTATGAATCAGGCCAAAGACAAGGCCGGCGACATCGCTGGCAAAGTGAAGGACACAACCGGCAATCTGCTCGACAAGAGTGGAGACCTCCTGGAAGGTCTTGCCGCCAAGGCTCACGGTCTCGCCGACAAAATGTCTTCGAAATGATTCCATCCTGCCGCGAGAAGCTGCGGAAAATGTTACGCAGATTTTCTATGACAATTTATAAACAAAGCTCTGGTTTTTACAAACCGGGGCTTTGTTGTATTATTTGCGGATTTATCGCTACCTTTGCGATAAAGTAGGGTAGCTTTGATGCTACCATATCGTAAATTTGATAAATAACCTTTAATCAGCCAATGAAATCGAAATATTTAACTTTATTACTGCTTGCGGCGATGTCTGCGCGAGGAGCATTCGCGGCCGAATATACCCAGCTGAAAGACGGGGTTATTGTGAGTACGCCAAACGGCGATGTGCGACTGAAAGTAATCAACGAAAAGATTATCCGTGTATCGGCAACGCCCGACGACACTTTCCCGAAGGATGCGAGTCTTGTAGTTCTGCCTGTTGGCGGAACGCCACAGTACACCGTTACAGAGACAAACGGTAATGTGAATATCGTTACCTCTGAAATCAAAGCAGTGGTATCAGAAAAGACTGGAGCTGTTTCTTTCTTCGATAAGCAAGGGAAAAAGATTCTTCAGGAGAATCCGAAGGGTAGAACCTTTACACCCATCACGGTTGAAGGCACCTCTGGCTATAGTGTTCAGCAGACGTTTGAATCGTTAAATGACAACGAGGGCCTATACGGACTTGGTCAGCATCAGGCAAACGAGTTCAACTACAAAGGTAAAAACGAAGAGCTGTTTCAGTACAATACAAAAGTTTCAGTTCCTTTCATTGTATCAACCGATAACTACGGCCTTCTCTGGGACAGCTATTCTCTCTGCCGCTGGGGACGTCCCGACGACTACAAGCAGCTTGGCGATGTTTTCAAGCTGTATGACAAAAGCGGCAAGCCGGGGGCGCTCACCGGGACATATCTTGCTGCCGACGGCACTGAGCTGGTACGCGAGGAACCCCTTATCTATTTCGAGCACCTTATCCGTGGCGATTTGAGCCATGTGATAAATCTTCCACAAGACTTCAATTTCTGGAACTCTCATGTAACTTTTGAGGGTGAAATCGAAGCCAGGGAAGCGGGTGAATTCGAATTTATACTTTATTATTCGGGTTATCAGACGGTTTATGTTGGTGGTAAAAAGATTGTTGACACGCGGTGGCGTACAGCATGGAACCCCAACAGCTATAAGTTCTCGGTGAATTTCAAGAAAGGGGAAAAGGTTCCGGTAAAAATCGAATGGGAACCTAACGGCAGTGTTGCCTACTGCGGTTTGCGCGTTTATGCGCCTGCCGATCCTTCTACGAAAAAGCAGATGTCGTGGTGGGGTGAGATGCAGGATATGATTGACTATTATTTCATCTATGGCGAGAACATGGATGATGTCATTTCGGGCTACCGCACCCTCACAGGTAAATCACCCATTATGCCCAAGTGGGCAATGGGCTATTGGCAGAGCCGCGAGAAATACAATACGCAGGACGAAGTCCTTTCAACCGTAGCAGAGTTCCGCCGCCGCAATATTCCTCTCGACAATATCGTCATAGACTGGCTCCATTGGCCCGAAAACGCATGGGGCTGCCATGAGTTTGATCCTGTACGATTCCCGCAACCCAAACAGATGGTTGATTCTATCCATGACATGAACGCACATGTAATGGTGTCGGTATGGCCTAAATTCTATACTACTACCGAGCACTACAAGGAATTTGACCGAAACGGCTGGATGTATCAGGGCGCAATTCGTGACAGCATCAAGGACTGGGTTGGTCCGGGATACCTCGGTTCGTTCTATGATGCCTATGACCCTGACGCACGCAAGCTGTTCTGGAGCCAGATGAACGACCATTATATGCCTCTCGGCATTGATGCCTGGTGGATGGATGCAAGCGAACCGAACATCCGTGACTGCACCGATATACAATATCGCAAGGATCTTACCACTCCTACCGCACTCGGCCCATCGACAAAGTATTTCAATGCCTACGCACTTATGAACGCAGAGGCTATATATGACGGCCAGCGCGGGGTTGACCCCGATAAGCGCGTGTTCCTGCTTACCCGGTCCGGATTCTCGGGTCTTCAGAGATATTCCACAGCAACCTGGAGCGGAGACATCGCTACCCGATGGGAGGATATGGAGGCTCAGATTGCAGCAGGCCTTAACTTTGCGGTCAGCGGTATCCCTTACTGGACAATGGATATTGGTGGTTTCTGCGTTGAGGACAGGTATGTCGATGCACAAAAGAAATACGAAGAAACCGCCGAAGAAAACGAGGACCTTAAAGAGTGGCGTGAACTCAACACACGGTGGTATCAGTTCGGAGCATTCGCTCCACTGTTCCGGGCGCATGGCCAGTGGCCTTTCCGCGAAGTCTATAACATCGCCCCCGAAGACCATCCTGCGTATAAATCCATTGTGGATTATACAAAGTTGCGTTACCGCATGATGCCCTATGTATATTCTCTCGCAGGTAAAACCTATTTCGATGATTATACAATCATGCGCCCTATGGTGATGGATTTTACCGAAGATATCAACACGCGTAATCTTAAAGACCAGTATATGTTTGGTACTGCATTCCTTGTAGCACCGGTATACAAATATGGTGCAAGAACTCGTGATGTCTATTTCCCCGAAAACGAGGTCTGGTATGACTTCTATTCCGGAAAAGCAATCAACGGCGGCCAGACTATAAATGTCGATGCGCCTTACGAGCGAATTCCTCTTTTTGTTCGTGCCGGATCGATAGTGCCGATGGGTGGAGAAATACAGTATGCCTCACAGATTTCGGATGAGCCGGTTACAATACTTGTTTATGCCGGAAAAGACGGTAGTTTCAATCTCTATGAGGATGAAGGCACAAATTACAACTACGAGAAAGGCAAGTATTCAGATATTCCTCTGACATACAACGACAAGACGCGCACATTGACCATCGGAGACCGTAAAGGTTCATTTGAGGGCATGAAAAAATCCCGTGATTTCAATATTGTCGTGATTGATTCTGTCAACCCCATTAAGGATGCATATACAGCCAAAGGGAAAACAGTGAAATACAACGGCAAATCCGTAAGTATCAAGCTCTGATAATACATTGTTAATACAGGCCCTCGGGTGTTGTCTGGGCGCGCCGATTCTTTGAATTGGCGTAAAATTGACGGTTATTTGGCCGAGTAGTTGAGCATTTTGAGGATGAACTGCAATACCGTTCTATTTATCGAGGGTATGAAGCTTATCTGTCGGGACATTCTTTAACAATAGAAAGAGGCCGGTTGCTTTGACAAGCCCCCGGCCTTTTATGAATGGTGTTGAAAAAATTTATGCTATTGCTTCTTTGATTTTGGAGACGATGTAGCGGATGTGGTCGTCGGTTACCCACGGTCCGGCGGGGAGGCAGATTCCTACTTTGAACAGGCTCT
>CALEUL010000015.1 GCA_937921035.1 uncultured Porphyromonadaceae bacterium | reverse complement strand
GAGGGGTCAAATCCCGCGTGCCCGAAGGGGTCAAACGCACGCGCCTTTTCCACCGGCTTTGACGAGGCCTGGATTCCATATGATGCCGGGATGAGCTATTCCGAGACGTATAAAGGCGAGAATCATCTTACCGACGACGAGATAGGCTACTGGCTGGAACGAATCTGCCGGCGCATAGGTTCTTCGGGCAAGTTGCTCGTAGTTGCCGACGCATGCCACAGCGGCGACAGTACGCGAGGCGACGTTGCCGGGGTGTGCTTGCGAGGCACAGACAAGGATTTCATTATTCCGCAGGAGAGGAAGCCCGAAAGAATCGCCAAAAAGACGGAAAAATGGCTTATGCTGACAGCATGCCGGGACTATCAGGTTAACTGCGAGCTTCGCCTTGACAACGGAACCTACTGCGGGATGCTTACATATGCCCTGTCGACGCTCGACAGGAAGGGGCTGAGCGCGGCCAACGGCGACATACTGCGCCGTATACAGAATTTTGTCGATGACCACCGCACGCATCTACCGCAGAATCCAACAATAAGCGGCAATCCGCGTATCCGAATCTCACACTTTTTCAGCTGCCGTTAAAGCTATGCATCGTTTATATCTATTCCTTGTACTTACACAATTTTTTTCATTAATTTGCGGCGCCGCGCATATCGATGCCGACTCCTTGGGCGTTGAATGCGTCAGAAAGGCCGTTCGAGCCGAAGGAACGGGCGAATATGCGCTTGCCCGGGAAGAATATCTGCGGGGTGCCGATTATTTCCGAAGCTCAGGCAACAGATACGGCATAGCCAAGTGCATGGCATACGCCGGTTTTATAGATTATGACTTCAGCGGGTACCACGAGCAGGGCCTAAAGCGTTGCGAGGATGCCTATGCGCTTCTTGACGGTATCTCCGACGAGCAGTCGGACATACTCCGCGGCGATATCATAGATACGGCATTGAAAATCAACGGCGCCATGCACCGAGCCGACGCCGTTACAAAATGGTCGTTGCGCCGCGACAGCCTAATCGTTACGGGTAAGGTTCCGGGAATGGAGATACGCTATGCGATAGGACAGGGCGATGCCGCCTACGGAAACGGGGATTATTCCACCGCGGAGACATTTTATATTTCGGCGGCAGAGAAGGCCGAGGCAGAGAAAGACTACAGCAATTCGTATCTTGCCGACGCTCGTCTGCGCCAATTGTATATCCAGTGGGATAAGCCAGACAAGATATTGGAGTACAGCGACAAATGCTGCCGGGCCTGGCTGCGGAACAACCGCAATGAAATACCTTCGGTGAGATACCGCGTTCTTATCACGCATGCGGCATTGCAATGGGATGCCGGTGATTGCGAAGGCACCCTCCGTACGCTCGATTGCTGGGAGGATTCCGTAGGACCGGCGGCCAAAGGCCAGGACCTCTGCTATGTTAATTTTCTACGCGGAAGCGCCAGCCTCGGACAAAAGAAATATGGCGATGCGGTAGTCTATTTCGGACGCAGCGACAGCATCCTTGCCTCCGACCCGTCGTCGGCACCGAGCCATCTGCAGAAATCTGTTACCGCTTATTATGCCGGCGCGCTTACGTGGACCGGCGATTATCAAGGCGCCATAAAATCGTACAGGAAGTATGCCGGCCTTATGGAGGATGAATACGGGCGGAAGTCTATGGACTATGCCCGAGCCCTGCGAATTCTTGCAAATGCCGAGGGTCTTGCAGGAAATCTTGTGGATGGCTGCGAACACTACTCGCAGGCCTGGGACATAATGCGCGACGTTACGGTGCAGGACCTCCAGATGTTGCCCGTAGGAGCCCGGAAGGAATACTGGGAGGACTGCAATAAACTGATGTTCGACATGATTCCCTATGCATTCGGCGCCGACGAGACGTCATCGGAGTTTACAGCGGCAACCTACGAGGCGATGATGTTCTCCAAGGGAATGATGCTTGCCGTTGAGCGCAATACCTCGGCGGCACTGCGAGCAGCAGGCGATTCAGCGCTTATAGCTCGCAACAAGGAAATCGCCGCGTTGCGCAACCGTGTTGAGGAGCTTCGCCGGGAGGGGGACGGAAAGGAGATTATGGCAGTGTATGCGCGCATGGATTCGCTTGACCGCGAGCTGTCGTTGCGAATGCTTGAAGCCGGGATAAAGCCTACGATTCCCTATACGCGCACATCCGAGCTTGTTGCGGCGCTCCACAAGAAAGACGCTATAGTTGATTTCTTTGACTACGACACCGAAACACACGGGCACGTATATGTAGCGTTTGTACTTAAACATGGCCGGAAATATCCCAGGCTTATACAATTGTTCACGCAGGCGCAGGCGGATAGCCTTGTAGCGGCAGCCGGCGGCGATTATTCGCGCCTTGGCACACGCACCTCAGAACTTTTCGGTACCCTTTTCGGAAATCTGAAAAGAGAGCTTGCCGACGTGCGCCGGATATTCTTTGTTCCGTCCGGTATTCTGAACCAGATTGCCGTGGAGAGCATTGTACTACCGTCTGGAAAGGTTCTCGGCGATGTCCGGGACATATACCGTCTTACATCGGCGCGCGAGGTTATCGGATTTCATGAACGGAGCCGCATGGACGGTTTGCGTACGGCGGCCCTCTTCGGGGGTCTCGCGTATGACACGCATGATGGAACAGGCGATTCCGACGAAGGCGTGCGCGGCGAACCGCTCTTTAATTCTCTGCCTTATTCCGAGGGCGAGGTGAACGCCATAGCCGGAATACTTGCCGGAAAGGATGTAAGCGTAGACAAATATATGGGCGCCGAAGGTACCGGGGAGGCATTCATGGCCCTTGGCGGCCGTTCTCCGGAACTGCTGCTGCTTTCCACCCACAGTTTCTATTATTCGCCTGACAATGTTCCGGCGTGGTCGACGCTTAACGGTTTTGACAATGCCATGTATCTTACCGGTCTTGTAATGGCCGGCGGGAATGCCGGAATGACGCGCGGTTCAGTTCCCGAGAGCGACAGCAAGGGCCTGCTGAAATCGGCCGATATCGCCGGACTGGACCTTTCCGGAACGCGGCTGGTTGTACTCTCGGCGTGCGGTACGGCACTGGGACATACGACGTCGCACGAGGGCGTCTACGGACTGCAACGCGCCTTCAAGAAGGCCGGAGTCGGAACACTGGTGCTGAGTCTGTGGAATGTCAGCGATGTAGCCACGGGCGATTTTATGATAGCTTTCCATCGCGAGCTAATGAAGAACGGCATGGACCGGCGCAAGGCGTTTGCTCACGCACGCCGCGAGTTGCGTAAGAAATATCCGGACCCGTACTATTGGGCGCCGTTCGTTATGGTAGACTGACACATGGCAAAGAAAATCACTGACCGGGAAGCTATTGAAGCGTTCCTTGCCGAAGACAAGAAGGTAATCAAAAATTTCTACGGCCAGGTGCGCGCATATTTCATGAAAAAGTGCGTTGGGGTTATTTCAGTGTCGGAGGAGAGTGCCGAGCAGCCGGAGGATTTGTTCCATGACGCATTGTATGTGCTTTGGACAAATGTTGAGAACGGCCGTATTTTTCTGAACGGAGGTGATGTATGGTGTGAGGACCGCGACGGTTACCGCGGTCCGTTGCGATCGACGCTGGCGACATATATAGTCGCGGTTGCACGCAACAAAAGCCTCGAGCAATGTCGCAGGGAAGGGCCAGTGAAGCGGAAAGTGCCTCTCGAAATCGTTGCGGGCGTTGCCGAAGACGTTACCGACGACAGCCACCGGCGTCAGGTTGTTGACATGTGTATAGACCGGTTGCCTCCGGCCTGCAAGCAGATACTTACGCTTTTCTATGTGGATGGGCGTAGCCTTTCCGAGATTATACGGATACGCGGAATACGCCAGACCGTCAACGGTCTGAAATCCAGTAAATCGAAGTGTATAGGACGCCTTAAACAGCTTGTTCTGAGCGCTCTGGCGTAAATATGTCCACCAATTGTGTACGCACGGCGTACGTTATCTTATTTCCTCACACACGGGGAAGAGATACTATTGTCGTATTTTTAACATGTTTTAATGGTTACTTTTCGGGTATTTTGTCATTAAGGATAGAGTAACCGAAACTATGACAAATCAGGACAGAATCGACCGATATGTGCGTAACGAAATGGATTCCGAAGAAAGGGTCCGTTTCGAAGAGGCTTTGCGTACCGACGAAAGGCTGCGCAGAGATTATGAACTGACTATTTCGATTGCCGATTCGCTGAAACGCCGCCGCAGCAAGTACGGCCAGATGTCTCTTTGGAGTGCCGAATACCGACGCACGCGGCGTCGCAGGATTTGGATAGGCTCTGCTGCCGCAGCCAGTATCCTTGCGTGCGTTCTTGTGGGAATACCACATAAATACAATCAGGAAGAAAGTATGCCCCGGGCGAGTGCCGGCGCTACAGCAGTGTTCCGTTCGGCATCCGGCTTCGCCGGTCCTGACAGCTGTGTTGCCAGCGGCGACCTAAAAGGCGCCTCTGAACGCATTGAGATGCTGATAGAGGAGTGTAGCGCCGAGATAGCAGCGATAGATGCGTTGGAGTGTCCTACGGAACGCGAAGAATATAAGAAACAGATAGCCGAAATGGATCTCTACAACCTTGGGTGGTACCGCATACAGGTACTAATCGCAAGAGGGGACAGCACGACGGCCCTCGAATACCTCGAACAGTTCAGAACTATCGAAGGCGACCACCGACAGGAGGCCGAAGCGTTGTTTCGCAGCCTAAGATAGCCCGGTCCTGTAGTCTCTACGACATTATAACCTAAAGTCTCTTAATATACCCGAGCTTATCTGAAGCCTTTACTGCCATTATAACCATTGTTCTCTCCGGTTACATAGCCGCATGGCCACTGTCTTGACTGACAGTGGCCATGCGTGTTAATAATATCCTATGTTCCTATTCCACAACGATGTCGAAGCGGTCGCAAGCACCGGTCCGGTGTGCCAGGTGTTTTGTAGCGCTTGAGATACCGAAAAGAGGCGAATATGTTTTTACGGATATTGTCTTTCCGTCCGGTTTGAATTCGAGAATACGGAGCCAGCCGTCGCCTCCGTTTCCCTCCCATCCACCTCCGAGGACCTGAACATTGAACATCATCTGATGCAGGTCCTTGCCGGCAGCGTTGTCGTCCACGCGATAGGCCACGGAGTCCTCGAAGTCGCCGAGGCGTCCCATGTGGCCGCTGATAGCCAACACTATGTTTTTGGAGGATTTCAACAGCTTCTCCCACACCTGCTTGCCCCAGTTGCGCGGGCTGATGGCGTAGGGCTCGTTGTCGGTGTAGTTTGCGGTGCGCTCCTCAAGCAGCGAGTGGGTGAGGTATATCACCTTGTGGCCCTTGTAGCGGTCGCTGTCTATCAGCGATGCCGTCCATGCAAGCACCTCGTCGCGCGGGGCGAACTCGTTGCACACCACCAATATCTTTCCCCATGCCGGCGCCTCGAACTCGAATGCGGCATTCTCGAGCGACTCCACGCCGCTGCGGTTGGGATAGACGGCCACGGCGCAGTCGTACCACGCCTTGTTGCGCTCGATGGGGAAATATTCAGGGAAGTGGGTGTTGCCGTTCTCGGAGGCGCGGTAGCCGTACTCGTGGTTGCCGGTGGAGATGATGTAGGGCACTTTGTTGTCCAGGCGGCCGAAGGCGCGCGACACCTCCTGCCACATCTCGCGGGAGGTCTGGTTGAGCATGTTGCGGTTGCGCACAAGGTTGTCGTTCTGTTCCACGAGGTCGCCGGTGCAGAGCACGGCCTTGATGTTCAGGTTGTCGATGTTGTCGGCAATCCATGCGGTCTGTAGCTCGAACAGCGGCTGGTTGATGTCGTATTTGATGTATCCCTGGGGGTCGCCGAGCAATATCATGCTGAACGATTCGGGATTGTCGAGCTGTTGGCGGTCGGCGCGGTCCTGGGCGAAGGCGCAGAGGCCGACGGCGGCGGCAGCGAGGGTGGCGATGAATTTTTTCATGATTGGTTATGTTTTAGTGTCAGAGTGCGAATTGTCTATTGTGCCACCAGGCCGCCGTCCACAAGGTAATGGCCGCCGGTGCAGAACGATGCCTTGTCGCCGGCGAGGAAGAACACCATCTCGGCCACTTCCTCAGGCTCGCCCACGCGCCCGCGGGCGTAGAGGGCGTTCTCCTCCTGCCAGTATTCCTCGATTGTTTTGCCGTCGGTCTTGGAGAATTTCTCGAAAAGGGCGTCGACAAGGGGCGTGTGTATCGTGCCGGGACAAACGGCGTTCACGCGGATGTTGTAGGGGCCGAGGTCAATGGACAGGCTGCGCGTAATCTGTCCCAGCGCACCTTTGGTAAGGCCGTATGCGAAGCTGTGGGCCTTGCCTACAAACCACTGGTCGGAGGCGTTGATTACCACGGAGCCGCCGCCGGCGCGGATTATGTGGGGTACGGCCTCGCGGAGGGTGTTTACGGTGCCGTATATGTTTGTGTCGATAACCTGTTTGAGTTCATCGTCGGAAATGTCCAGAATAGTGTTGCGACGGTGAATTCCGGCGTTAGCAAAGACAGAATCCAACGCGCCGAAACGTTCTACCGTTGCCTGTACGGCGGCATGGATGTGCTCGCGGCGTCGCGTGTCGCCGGCGGAGAACAGCAGGCGGTCGGACACGCCGATTTCTTCTGCAAGGCGCTCGCTTGCGGCGCTGTTGAAGTCCATGAATCCAACGTTCCATCCTTCGGCAATGAATTTGCGGACTGTAGCGGCACCAATACCAGTGGCGCCGCCGGTAATGAAGATAGTTTTGTTCTGCATCGCTTATGTTTTTTCGGAGTCGTCAGCGGCCCGTGTTGAAAATGCGGTCGAGTACCGACAGCCCCGGAATGAATCCAAGTTCGGACTGCCGCAGCTGCCTGTAGGGTGCGGAAGCTGGCATAGGGGCATTACGGTAATCATCGAAGGGGACACCGGCGGGGAGTTCGGCGAGAATATAAGTTTTAAGGCCCAGAATCGCGCGTATGGCTGCGTCGGCGCGACGGCACAAGGAAGTTATCGTTTCGTCGCTTCCGGGCGTACGCGGGGCAAATAGGGACATCAGGCGGTCGATGTAATATTCGAAGAAAGGTGTACCGCCATAGGCTGATTCGAGGGCCACCGGCTGTACCTCCCACCATCTGCCATGAGCCGAGACAGTAACGTCGGCCCACGTAAGGCATCCCGAAGAGAAGCCTTCGGGGCGACTTACAGGCACCGTAAGCGCCAGACGTCCGCGAGTGTCGGCAATGTCGTAGCGGTGTACGGCCTTGTCGCGTTTGTTATATCGCATGCCATAGTCGATGTACACGGCCTGATATCGCGACATGAGGTCGTAGTACTCCGCAGCCGCGAACAGACGCGGGGGCAGCACAGCCAAGGGAGCACCGCTCACTTTTTGTCGGGATTGGCATCGCGCAGGATGCGGTTGAAGCGTATCTTGCCGTCGAATAGACCGCGGTCGCGGTCGAAAGATATCAGCACAATCATAGGAGTGCCCACAATATGATCTTCGGGAACGAATCCCCAGAAACGGGAGTCCTGAGAGAGGTCGCGGTTATCGCCCATCATAAAGTAGTAGTCCATCGCGAAGGTGTAGTAGTCGGCGGGCTTTCCGTCGATAATCACCTTACCGGAGTTCTGGTCCAGATAAGCGTCGGCGTGTCCTTCGTAGTTGCGAATGACGCGGTTGTATATTTTCCAGCTGTACGGATTCAGGGTAATAGTAGAGCCTTTTCGCGGGATGTAGAGTCCGTCCTTACCACCGTAGTCGGCAAGCGTCCAGTCGGCGTCGCTTCCGAAGGGGAAGATTTCGGCGTTAGCGTTTCCGTCGGTGAAATACTTGAGCACCTCGCGGAACTTTAGAATGCCGGTGATTTCGCCGGCGGCTTTCATCTCGTCGATCATTGCGGATGTCAGAGGAGCCACGTATACCGACGATGAAGGCGATGCAGCGGGGAAGAACGAAAGCAGATTTGCGTGGGACTGTGTTCCGGGAGCGTATTCAGAAACGTCGCTTTCGGTGATACCGAGCTGACGCAGACGTTCCGCGGTGAGAGGTGCCGGTGAAGTGAATATGTAGTTGAACTGAACGTTTTCCGGGAATTCGCGAGCAACGCCGTCGATGTACAGGGTATCGTTGACAATGCGCAACCGCTGACCAGGGAGCCCGACGGCGCGTTTCACGAAGTGGGTGCGTCGGTCGACAGGGCGGTATATAACATCGCCGAACACATCCTTGTTAGCCTTTATAGCGTCGCGGCCATATTCGCGGACGAGAGTCTCGTAGTATCGCGGAGATTCTTCGAAATTTGTTGCCACGGTATCGCCAGCCGGGAAGTTGAACACCACGATGTCGCCTTCTTCCACATTACGCAGTCCTGCCAGGCGGCGGTATGGAACGGAAGGCGAGTCGAGATAGCTCTTTACACCCATAAAGTTGTTGTGAACGAGAGGGAAATGCACGGGAGTCATAGGCACGCGCGGGCCATAGACGAATTTGTTGACCCAGAGATAGTCGCCGGTGAGGAGTGTTTTTTCAAGCGAGCTTGACGGAATCTGGTAGTTCTGTCCCACAAAGGGGAATATGAAGAACACAAGAATCAGGGCATAAACGATGGCGTCTACCCAGCTCATGACCGTACGTACGGTCTTGTTCCTGCTTTTTTTCCACCAAGTGAAAGGAATGTATCCGGTAATATAGATGTCGAACAGCAGGAAAGCGAACAGCGCGAGCCACCAAGTGCGCATCCACACGCACCATGCCAAAAAGAGGGCAAGCACGATTCCGAAACGGATCCACCGTGTTTTCTTTGTGGCTTTTATTCTATGTATAAAATCTTGAGAGAAACTCTTTTTAGTTTCGGCAATGTCGTTTTCTGCCATAGTAAAAAATATTAAATGATGCTGTTGCTGAAGTGCGTAAAGCCCGTCAGCAACAGCGTTTTCCGGTCAGTCCAGGTGATTTTTGAGGAGCGCGATAGCATCTGCCAGCTTGTCGGACGGCACAAGGAGGCGGACAGGCGCCCAAGTGCTTCCGGCCCCATAAAGCGTTGAGATATAGCTTCCGTCCACAACAGCATCGACGCCGTTGTTTTTCAGCATTCCAGCGGCGATAGAAGCCTCCTGTTCGTTAGAGAACTCGGCCGCGGTAACAAAATCGTTTGCCATATCAGCGTACGATGAGGAGGTAGTACTGTTTTTTGCCACGCTGGACGATAATGTATTTGTCGTTCAGGAGCATATCTGTGGTTGCTACGGCCATAGGATCGGATATTTTCTCTTTGTTGACAGAGAATCCACCCTGCTGGACGAGTTTGCGCATTTCGGCCTTGGACGGGAATACCGGAGCCTTTTCAACAAGCAGGTCAGCCAGACGGATACCGGCCTCGATGTCGGCACGGCTCACCTCGAACTGGGGCACGCCTTCGAAAACGTCGAGCAGAGTAGCCTCGTCGATGTTGTGGAGCGTTTCGGCAGCCTTGTTGCTGAACAGAATCTGGGAAGCTTCCTCGGCGGCCTTTAGATCGTCGGCGCTGTGTACCATAGTGGTAAGCTCCTGAGCGAGGCGGCGCTGGAGCACGCGGCGTCCGGGATCGGCGCGGTGTTCTTCAATCAGGGCGTCGATTTCCTCTTTCGAGAGTGTGGTGAAGATTTTTATGTAGCGCTCGGCGTCGTCGTCGGCCACGTTGAGCCAGAACTGGTAGAATTTGTAGGGAGAAGTGCGCTTGGGGTCGAGCCAGACGTTACCGCTCTCGGTCTTGCCGAATTTGGTACCGTCGGCTTTTGTGATGAGAGGGCAGGTGAGTGCGAAAGCCTCTCCGCCGAGTGTGCGCCGGATAAGTTCTGTTCCGGTGGTGATGTTTCCCCACTGGTCGGAACCGCCGATCTGCAGACGGCATCCCATATCCTGATACAGGTGCAGGAAGTCGTATCCCTGGACGAGCTGGTAGCTGAATTCGGTGAATGACATTCCCTGCTGTCCCGTCTCGGTGCCCTGCAGACGCTTCTTGACGGAGTCCTTGGCCATCATGTAGTTCACGGTGATGAGTTTGCCAACGTCGCGGATGAATTCGAGGAATGAGAAGTTCTTCATCCAGTCGTAGTTGTTTACGAGCACGGCTGCGTTGGGGGCGTCGGAATCGAAGTCGAGGAATTTAGCGAGCTGTTTCTTTATAGCATCCTGGTTGTGGCGCAGAGTTTCCTCGTCGAGGAGCTTTCGTTCCTGGCTCTTCATTGAGGGGTCGCCAATCATTCCGGTGGCGCCGCCTACGAGTGCGATCGGTTTGTGGCCGCAGCGCTGGAGATGCTTAAGCATCATGACGCCCACAAGGTGGCCTATGTGGAGGCTGTCGGCGGTGGGGTCGATACCGAGATAACCGGTGGTCATGCCCTTGCGCATTTCCTCGGCAGTGCCGGGCATCACGTTGTGCACCATGCCGCGCCATGTAAGTTCTTCAATAAAATCCATAGGGGTATATACTGATGTGTTTAAAATTAAAATTCACTGAAAGCGAGAGGCAGAGTAGACTGCACGGACGGGAGGATATAAATATAATCGCTACCGACAAGGAGTAGCTGTACCGGGTGTCCGGCACGCTTCTCGTATTCGAGCAACGCCTGGCGGCAAGCACCGCAGGGTGCGCAAGGTTCGGCCACTTCCTTTCCGTCGGTTCCGACGGCAGCGATGGCAATCTTCTCGAACTTCGCCAGGGGGAAGTTTGCGCCGGCCCAGTAGCAAGCCGAACGCTCGGCGCAAGTGCCCGAAGGATATGCGGCGTTTTCCTGGTTAGCACCAGTGGCAATTTCGCCGTTGTCCAGCAGGATTGCAGCGCCGACGTGGAAGTTGCTGTAAGGGGCGTATGATTTTGCCGTCATTGCACGAGCCGCGTCGACAAGGGAGCGGTCGGAGTCCGAGAGTTCGGAGTAGCTCGCCGATTGCAGGCGGGTAATTAACTCGATATCTTTCATAGCGGATGCTTTCTTTTTGCAAAGTTAGCGAAAAAATACCAAATACGGTCTCTTTACACAATTTAACGTGTTTATATGCGTTAATAAGTCATGGAAAAGAAACTGCGCGTACTTATGACCGGTCCGTCGCTGAAGGCCACGGGGGGAATTTCGTCTGTTCTGAAATCCTATAGCCGGACCCTTTCCGATTTCCATTTTCTGCCCACCAACAGCCGCCGCGGTTCATTAGCCGGGGCATTTGTTTTGGGTGCAACCTTAGCGCTTATGCCGTTTTACCGTCTTGCGGGCTATAATGCCGTGCATGCGCATTCGGCAATGGGCAAATCGTTCTACCGCAAGCGCATAGTTCTTGAATGGGCGCGTTTTCTCGGGTTCCGCACCATCTTCCACTGCCATGCGGGCGGTTTCCGCGATTTCGTGGAGAGCCATAACAAGGCCGATATCAAGGCTTTTCTGCACAAATGCGACTCGGTTGTGGTGCTGGGCGAGGTTTGGAAAAAATATTTTTCGGAAGACCTCGGGTGCCCGGACGTGCACATACTTCACAACATGGTTGTTCCTCCCGAATGCCCCGTGTCGGCTCACACGCCCGAACAGGGTCGGCTTAACTTGCTGTTCATAGGCAAGATATGCGCCGAGAAAGGCATCTACGACCTGCTGAAAACCCTTGAGGAGAACCGCGACCGCTTTGCCGGCCGCGTGCATCTGAAACTTGCAGGGCCCGGCGACACCGCAGAACTCGAGAGCTACATACGAGATCATAATCTGTCGGAAATGGTGCAATACGTAGGCACCCTCTATGGAGCTGACAAGGACCGAGAGCTGCGTCGCGCCGACGCCGTGATACTTCCCTCGCACTTTGAGGGGCTGCCGGTGGTACTCCTCGAGGCCGGAACCTACGCGTTGCCGTCGATAGCGACCAGCGTGGGCAGTATACCCGAACTTATCGCCGACGGCGTGAGCGGCACCCTTGTGCCGCCTCGCGACACCGCCGCTATGGCCTCCGCCATCAGCCGCTATCTGGATAATCCCGCCAATGTGGAGAGGGAGGGGCGCGAAGCTGCCCGGCGAGCGCAGGCGTACTATCCGGATGCGATCGCCGCCGACCTGGACGCAATTTATGCCTCGATAGCCTCGCAAAAGCCCCGGAATAGATAAAGATTTTTTTTGTCTATTGAGCTGATTTTGTGAGAAATTTGTTGTATCTTTGTACTGAATTAGAAACAAAGAGATAAAACGATGGCAATGACAATTAAAACATCCCCCGAGCTTTGGGGTGAAGATGCAAGAATCTTCACCGAGGAAGCGGACCGTAATGGTAAATTGCCCACGCCAAAGCTCTCGGACTCCCAGCGAAAGGTGCTTTCCACGATGTTGGACAGTGCCAAGAATATAATCTTCCCTCCCCGCGAGGACTGACAATGGCAGAATATATATTCGTAGATAACACCTTTATGGTGCCTTATACCAAGGAGGTCGCAGATTACTGCGACCCTTTTTCTTGTGGTGATGACGACCTTGACGATTTTTTCAGTCATGATGTGTTTCTCTACGAGGGAGAGTTGCTTGGCAAAACGTATTGCTGGATAAATAGATATAACCAGCGAGAGATTGTGGCGATTGCCACACTCTCGTACGACGGCATAAAGACCTATGCACTTGATAATCCGTCCCGGAATGCTTTTCAGCGCAAAATTCCTCAGCCTAAACGGCATCGGAGCTATCCTGCGGTGCTGATTGGCCGTCTTGGTATCAACAAGGCATTTCAGGGGCGTGGATTGAACATAGGCACGCAGCTAATGAATGCCCTAAAATACTGGTTTGTGGATGAGAATAATAAGGCGGCTTGTCGTTATATGCTTGTGGATGCCTACAACACTGACCCGACTATCCATTATTATCTTAAAAATGGATTTAAGCCTCTCTATAAGTCGGAACAGAGCGAAAAAGATGCTTTCGGAATATCAGCGGACGATGTTCTGAGAAGTCGTGTCATGTTCTACGACTTGAAGATGATAACAGCATAGACCTTGTGCACAGTGTTGAGTGGCAGGCGCAATTAAAATGACACAACTTCTGAGTGCTTTATGCAAGGTAGTTAAGGCATGTGGATATAAATCGGGATATAAATCTATCGCAATAATAATTAAAAACAGGTCCTGAAATTTTCGGATATTAAAAATAAACGCTATTTTTGCACTTTGAAACGCAGATATGCCCCGGGCATGTAGCGCTTCGCATGAATTTCCGAATAAATAAACACTTGACATAGCAATGGAAAACAAAGAAAAGGAACAGCAGACGCCCGAAGTTGCAGAGGACATCGTAGCAAAGGCAAAAGCTAACAAAAAGACCTTAATGGCATGCTCAGTAGTCGTTATCGCGGCAGTTGTAGCAGCACTGGCATGGATCCTCATCGCACAGGCAGGCAGCCGCAAGGCCGACGAAGCTATCGCCAAAGCCGACGCAGCAGCCAACGACAGCGTTGCAACCGCCCTCTACAAGGAGGTGGCCGGCATGGGCTACAAGAGCGGCAACCGTGCAAAGGCAGAAATGGGTATCCGTCTTTACAACGAGGAAAAATATCAGGAAGCTCTAGAATATCTGGAGGACTGCTCGCTTGACGACGAGGTTGCCGAACCGGGCGTATACTCCCTTACCGGCGACTGCTACGTAAACCTGGGTCAGCTCGACAAAGGTCTGGCCGCCTATAAGAAAGCTATCAGCGTAGCCGACGAGAACCCCGAAATCGTTCCCTTCATTCTTATAAAGGAAGCCAACGTTTACCGCGAACAGAAGAACTATAAGGCCGAGGCCGCCGCATACAAGGAGATAATAGACGAATATCCCTCCTATGTGGCCACAACCCGCACAGACATCCGCAAGTTCTACGAGCGCGCACTTGCGCAGGCAGAATAAAAAAATACAGGTTCGTCCGCACGGCCTTCTGTCGGGCGGACACACCAAGCCATAACCAATTTGTAAGGCCGTCGCATATTTCCGACGGCCTTATGTATATCAAGCAATGAACCAGGATAAACGTCTTACCGACTTAGCCACCCGTCCTGTCGGGCGTCTGTTGTGGCAATATAGCCTACCAGCAGTGGTGGGCATGTTAGTGATGTCGCTCTACAATGTAGTGGACCGAATCTTCATAGGGCAGTGGGTGGGCCCCGATGCTATAGCGGGTCTGACAATCACATTTCCGCTGATGAACCTTTCGGCGGCGGTGGGAATCCTTGTAGGCGTAGGGTCGACGGCGCGGCTGTCGATTGTCCTTGGGGAGAAAAATGTAGCCCGGGCAAGGGAGATTCTTGGGAACGCCCTCACGCTCACAATTATCAACGCGGTGGTGTACATAGCGTTGTTCGCTATCTTTATGGATCCGATGCTGCACCTGTTCGGCGCCAGCGATGCGACGCTTCCGTATGCGCGCATGTATATGATGCCTCTGCTGCCGGGTCTGCTGCTGGCAAACATAACATACAGTTTCAACAATCTTATGCGCGCCTCCGGCTACCCGCGGCGTGCCATGTACACAATGTTTTTAGGCGCGATAGTCAATACCGCTCTCGATCCTTTATTTATATATGTATTCGGGTGGGGTATACGTGGGGCTGCTTATGCCACCGACATTGCCATGCTGACGTCTGCGGCCTTTGTTATGGCTCACTTCATGCGCAAGGATGTTACGCTGCGGTTCCATCGCGGCACCTTCCGGCTTCGGTGGCGCATCGTTGCCGCCGTCGTGCCGCTGGGTGCTGCTCCCACGCTTGTCAATGCCGCCGGCTGCGTAATCAATGCGATTATCAACAACAGTCTGCTTCGCTACGGCACAGACCGCGATATCGCGGCAGCCGGTATCATGATAACGTATACGTCGCTGCTGACGTCTGTCGTGCTTGGAGTGTGCCAGGGTCTTCAGCCAATCTTAGGCTACAACTACGGCGCCGGGCACATGCACCGTCTCCGGCGGACGTTCTGGCTGGCTGTCGGAGCGGCGACAGTGGTAACGGCCGTCGGCGGAGTGCTTGGACTGCTGTTCCCGCGCGAGGTTGGTATGGCATTCAGCACCGACACAGCTCTGCTCGACGCAACGGAGACGGCTTTCTCGTGCTGTCTGCTTGCTTTCCCGATGGTTGGCTTTCAGATAATATCCACAACGCTGTTCCAGAGTATCGGCATGGCCATGAAGTCGATAGTAGTGAGCCTTATGCGTCAGGTGGTGTTTCTGATACCGCTTCTGTTTATTTTGCCGGCGGCGCTTGGTCTGCGCGGGGTCTGGTGGGCTTTTCCGGCCTCTGATGCAATGGCGACGGTGGCTACCTTTGCAATGGTGATGTGGCAAATTAAGCATATTGTAAAAAGTGGAGAGTGGAGTGTGAAGAGTGGAGAGGAGTTTTAGTAATTAGGTAGTTTGTTTTAGTTTCGTCTGGAGGGATTTTCTTAGGCCGCTTATCATTCTTGATATTTCTACGAACATAGGTTTGATTTCAGCAAAATCTGATTCACTGACCATCCCGAGGTCGCATGCAATCACTATTTGTGCATAAGATTCCATTAATGAACCATAAGCGATTTCATAGAAATGCAGCCGTTCTTTAAGGGACGGTCTGCCACATCCCTCTGCAATATTCGACGGCACAGAAATAATGGCGCGGCTTAATTGGTTGCATAAGCCGTATTTTTCATTTGAAGGGAGCTTGTCAATAAGAGCATACACCTCTTTGACAAGCGTTCTCGCTTTATGCCAAACCTGTAATTTTTTTCAAATGTAAATTCTTCCATATTCAAAGTTAGTAAATATCTCTGAAACTTCTTGCAAAAAGTTTAAATCCTTATTATTATATCGAACCTGAGAAGTTACCAACCGTTATTCTTTTGCTTTTCAAGCCCATTGAAATTTTCTCTCCACTCTCCATATCAAATGCCCTCAGTCAAAATGCCTCTACACCCTCCGCTCTCCGCACTCCACCCCCACTTCCTACCCTTAATTAAGCAAAATTAATAAAGAAAAATTTCCATAATCGAAGAAATCAACAAAAAATTTCCTACCTTTGCACTCGGTTAACAAGGGGTTGACCTATGCAAAAATTCAGATAGAAATTAACATACATAACTACTTATATACTCAAGCAATATGAGCGAAGACATCAGAAAGGCCCGCGCGGCCGAAGTGAAAGCCGACCTCGCCAAATATGGCATCGAAGGCACAACCGAAGTGATTTACAACCCCACTTACGAAGAACTGTTCAAGGATGAGACCGATCCCAGCCTCACCGGCTACGAGAAAGGTTATGTTACCGAACTCGGCGCAGTAGACGTTTTCACAGGCGTATACACCGGCCGTTCTCCCAAAGACAAATTCATCGTTCTTGACGAGAAATCCAAGGACACTGTATGGTGGACTACTCCCGAATACAAGAACGACAACAAGCCCGCATCCCAGGAAGCTTGGAAAGCTTGCAAGGAACTCGCTCTTAAGGAACTCTCCAACAAGAAGCTCTATGTAGTAGACGGCTTCTGCGGTGCCAACAAGGACACCCGCATGGCAGTACGTTTCATTGTAGAGGTAGCATGGCAGGCACACTTTGTAAAGAACATGTTCATCCGTCCTACCGACGAGGAACTGAAGGACTTTACCCCTGACTTCGTAGTATACAACGCATCGAAGGCAAAACTGACCAACTACGCAGAACTTGGCCTCAACAGCGAAACCGCCGTGGTATTCAACATCACTTCCCGCGAGCAGGTAATCATCAACACCTGGTACGGCGGTGAAATGAAGAAAGGTATGTTCTCCATGATGAACTACTTCCTCCCCCTCCAGGGCATCGCTTCGATGCACTGCTCGGCAAACACCGACATGAACGGCGAGAACACCGCTATCTTCTTCGGCCTCTCCGGCACCGGCAAGACCACTCTTTCCACCGATCCCAAGCGTCTCCTTATCGGCGACGACGAACACGGCTGGGACGACAACGGCGTGTTCAACTTCGAGGGCGGCTGCTATGCCAAGGTTATCAACCTTGACAAGGAAAGCGAACCCGACATCTACAACGCTATCCGTCGCGACGCACTTCTGGAGAACGTTACCGTTGACAAGGACGGCAAAATCGACTTCTCCGACAAGAGCGTTACCGAGAATACCCGCGTAAGCTATCCTATCTACTTTATCAAGAACATCGTTAAGCCTATCAGCCACGGACCCGCTGCAAAGAACGTTATCTTCCTCAGCGCGGACGCATTCGGTGTTCTTCCTCCCGTTTCTATCCTCGACAGCGAGCAGACGAAGTACTACTTCCTGAGCGGCTTCACCGCTAAGCTTGCCGGTACCGAACGCGGTATCACCGAGCCTACACCTACTTTCTCCGCTTGCTTCGGCCAGGCATTCCTTGAACTGCACCCCACAAAATACGCAGAAGAACTTGTTAAGCGTATGGAAAAATCGGGCGCCAAGGCATTCCTTGTAAACACCGGCTGGAACGGCACAGGCAAACGTATCTCCATCAAGGATACCCGCGGCATTATCGACGCTATCCTGGGTGGCGACATCCTTACAGCTCCTACCAAGAAGCTCCCCATCTTCAACTTCGAGATTCCTACCGAACTTCCCGGTGTTGATCCCAAGATCCTCGACCCGCGCGATACTTACGCTAACCCCGAGGAGTGGACAAAGAAGGCCGAAGATCTGGCAGCCCGCTTCATCAAGAACTTTGCGAAGTACGAAAACCATGAGTCCGGCAAGGCTCTGGTAGCCGCTGGTCCCCGTCTCTGATAAATCGTTCCCATTTTATATGAAAAAGCTGCGCGAAAGCGCAGCTTTTTTTTTCGTGGTTTTTTTTGCGTGGGTTGGGGATTTTTTGGTTGGCGGTTTTGATGCGGTTGGGCGATGCTGACGTGCCAAAGGCACGTCCCTACATTTTTTTGCACTTCCTACATTTTTTGACATGCCCCGACTTTTTTTTGGCGCGGGCATACATTCTTGAGGGTTGTCAGGGGTATTAAATCTGTTGAATTGGTGTTATCAAAGGTTAAAACAATTAAATTATTTTGAGAATTTTTGGTCTTCTTAATAATAATATTTATTTTTGGCGCTGAATAGTGCTTATAAGGAAGCATTTCAGTACCGTAGAAAGACATAAAATAGCGAATATACGTTTTTAATACCAATATTAACCTTAAAATCAGCAAAATGAACATTTCATTACTCAAGGCTACGTTTGGAATTTTTGCACTGACTGCAAGCGCATTCATGGCAAATGCCCAGACGCCAACATTAACAGAGATGTGGCGCACACATGCCGGTTTCGGTAGTGCAAACGCTGCGGTACGCGGCGGTAATGCAGCTAACGGAAAGATTTACATTACCGATGGCAATTACATCACAACAGTAGAGAAAGACAATGTTGATACTGTCTTTGTAAGCGACAAGGCTATGAACAAGGGTCTGTTCGTAGACCGCGCCGGCAACATGCTTGTTAACCGCAACTGGCCTACCGGTGCAACAAACTGGAACCAGTACACCCTTATCAGCGCCGACGGAGCCACCGTTAAGGAACTCACACTTGAGGTTCCCGACGGCTCTCTTTTCGTAGGCAACCGTGCCGATATGTGCGGTCGTGTAGTAGGCGACTTCTTCAGCGAGCAGGGCGGTATCTGCTACCTTACTGCTAACGGCGCTACAAATGCTCTGCCTATTCTTATCAAGAATGGCGAACTTGTTGTTCCCGAATATACCTCCGAAGCTATCAGCGAGACTGCTTCTAACACTATGGGCAGTGCAGTTCCCGCATTCAGCAGCATGGACGAGATGGACGAGGACATGTACTTCACCCAGTACTACCACAACTCCACAGCTATCCAGAGCTGGAACATCCGCGGTTTCAACGAAGACGGCGAAGCTTACACGGTTCCCGCACCCGAGCTTAACGAAGACGGCGCTGTAGTTGTAGACGGCATAGCAATGTATCCCACAAGCCAGAACGGTTTCGACGTTGTAAATCTGGGCGGCAAGAACTACTATTTCCGTCATTACACCGAATACAAAGGCCAGCACTGGGGTCCCGAATTCCTCGTTAACGACGAAGAAGGCAATGTAGTGGCTTACACACACATGTACGATCCCGAAGCAGGCTGGGGCAAATACAATAAAACCGGCAACGGTGGCGGTCTGATAGTTGAGAAGATCAGCGAAACCGCAGCTAACGTTTACATGGTATTTGCAAACGACGCTTACACCGATGGTGTTTGCGCAATGTACAGATTCTCGATTGCCGGTGATCAGCCCGAACTTCCCGCGCTCTACGCCGCCGGTAGCTTCCAGGGCTGGGATCCCGTTAACCCGGTTGAATTCAGAACAACTCCCGAAGGCTACGCAATGGATATCGAAAGTGAGTCCAATGTAAACTTCAAGCTATCCACTGCCAAGGGCGATTGGGATACTTTCAATTCCCAGCTTCTGGGTGTTGCAGGCGGTATGCTTGAACCTAACGTACTCACCAAACTTGTAGCAGGTCAGGACGGCGACAACACACTGCCCGCCGGCAAGTACACCATCACTGTTTCCACCGACCTCGCGACCATCATCGCTGAGGGCGAAGCATACAAGACAGCTCCCGAACTCTACCTCCGCGGCGAGTTCAACAGCTGGGGCTATGACGACGCAAGCAAGTTCGCATCGGACTACACTGTTAACGAAAATGACGAAGTAATCTATACTCTTGCACTTGACGCTCTTGCAGGCGAAGTTAAGATAGCTGATGCCAACTGGGGAATTTCCTTAGGCAAGGCAGAGAGTGACATCGAAGGAGAAGGTACATACGTACTGGGCCGTCAGTCCGGCGCCGGCAACATCAAAGTAGCCGAAATGACTAACGTTAAGCTGACCCTTACCTATCCCATGAGCGTAAGCAAGGAAGCCACCCTGAAGGTTGAATGCGACCCGATTGCAGCTCCCGTTCACAAGTCAGCATTTGCTTACGGCCTTAGCGCAGAAGCTACAGAAAACGGTTACACTGTCAACTATGCACTGACTACCGACGCTGTTTCGGCAGAACTTGTTCTGACATCTGAAGAAGGCGACGTCGTAGCTGTTCCTCTCGAAGCTACCAAGGGCGAACACACCGCTACAGTTGATATGTCTCAGCTGTCCGCAGCCGAATATAACTGGGAAGTAAAAGTTGTTTCGGAACCCAACGCAGCAGGCGGCGAAGTATTCTTTGCAGAAGCTCCCGTTACCAAGCGTGGTTCTGTAATCACTTTCACCGATCCCGAATATGAAACCTACGGCTACACCGTTGTAGGCCATAACGTAGGCACCGGCTTCGACATCTATAACCCCGCAGGCGAACTCGTTGCAACCGAGGTTCACAAGAATGACCCGCTGCTTGGCAGCGACGGCAACCAGTCGAACCCGCTCCGTGGCGCAGAACACATGGGCCACGCTCTCGTAGCAGCCTGGGGCGACGATGCCCACGGTGTAACAGCATTCAATCCTCTTGATCCCGAAGAAGCTCTCTACTCTGTATTCGAAGGCGAGATGGCCTCTTCCGGTCTTATCTCGTACAACGGTGTCGGCATCGGCAGCGGCACACCTTGTGTTGCAATCCAGGGCAAGGGTGAAAACGCCCGCATGTACACCTTCGACGAAGACGTTCTTGGCAACGCCATCGCAGTTTACAACATCGGTACCTCGCGTACAATCACCACCGCACCCACCTCTTGGGGTCTTATGTCTCTTAACAACACCAACGTTGAGATTCAGACTGTAGAAAGCGGTATCTTCGCTACACAGGTACGTGCTAACTTCATGGATACCGGCTCGTTCTCTCTCGAGTTTATCACTAATGATGGTGAACGTATCTGGACATCTATCAACAAGGAAGACTGGCCCGAAGACATGATTGCTGACTGCAACTCCGGTCTTGCTATCAACAAGGAAGGTAATCTGCTCGCAATATCCGGCAAAACCGGTATCCGTATCTTCGACCTCAGCTTCGATGAATATGACGAACCCGTTCTGAATTACCGCTCGGCTATCGACGTTACAACTACCGACTGGGCCACAATGCGTTTCGACGCCGCTAACAACCTGCACTACTATGGCCGTGGCGTCGGCTACAGCATCTATGCTATCGCTAACGACAATCCCGTTGCTTCGACACCTGGTAACGGTGTTATCAAGGGCATTTCTACCGGTGTAGAAGATATCAACATCGACGCACAGGCAGAAGTTGAATACTTCAACCTCCAGGGCATCAGCGTTAAGGCTGAAAACCTCACACCCGGCGTATACGTTCGCCGTCAGGGTGGTGTTGCCACAAAGGTTATCATCAAATAATCCACAACTCGGATAAATTAAAAACAGCCGCCCTCGGCCGAGGGCGGCTATTTTTTTTCGTGTTGTTGGGGGGGGGGGTTGGTTATGCGACATCGTCCGTATAGGGGATTTTTTGCCGGATGATGTTTGTTTCGTTAGATGTTGTTTTCGTTGCTGACGTGCCAAAGGCACGTCCCTACAGGTATTTGCGTACGTTCGTACAGGTGTTTGTTTCGTTCGTACAGGTGTTTGTTTCGTTCGTACAGGTGTTTGTTATCGTCCGTGCAGGTGTTGGTTTTTTGTGGGGGGCGCGGGGATAAAAAACGCCCGCGATTTGCGGGCGCCTGGATATTGATGATTATAGATGGTTAATCGGATTTTATATGTCTTCTTCGATGGAGAATTCGTCGGGGAGGTCGTCCATTTCGTCTTTCTCTACGGGGGCTTGCGGCTGTTGCCCGGCGTCTTCTTTTGCGGCGGGAGCGACAGCACGTCCGTTTCCGTTCCGGGCGTCGGCTTCGCGCATTGCATTCATAATTAGTGTCTCAAGCTCGTCGGCAAGGTCGGGGTTCTCCTGTATCATGCGCTTAGCGGCATCGCGTCCCTGAGCGAGTTTCTGTCCGTTGTAGCTGAACCAAGAGCCGCTCTTTGTAATTATGCCGTATTCGACGCCCAGGTCAATAATCTCGCCGGATCGAGAGATGCCTTCGCCAAACATGATGTCGAACTCGGCACGCTTGAACGGTGGCGCTACTTTGTTTTTTACGACCTTAATGTATGCTCGTCGACCAAGCACATCTTCGCCGTCCTTGATTGGGTTTCGGGAGCGAATGTCGAGACGCACGGAAGCGTAGAATTTGAGCGCGTTTCCGCCTGTGGTGGTCTCGGTAGGCCCGAACATCTGCCCAATTTTCTCGCGCAGCTGGTTGATGAATATGCAGGTGGTGTTTGTCCGCGAGATAGTGCCGGTGAGTTTTCGCATAGCCTGGGACATGAGGCGAGCCTGCAGGCCCATGTTTCGGTCTCCCATCTCACCTTCGATTTCGCTCTTTGGCGTCAGGGCAGCGACGGAGTCGACAACGACAATATCGACCGCAGAGGAACGAATGAGCTGTTCGGCGATTTCGAGAGCCTGCTCTCCGTTGTCGGGCTGGGCAATGAGGAGGTTGTTAACGTCGACGCCGAGGCGCTGGGCATAGAATCTGTCGAAAGCATGTTCGGCGTCGATTATAGCGGCGATACCACCGCGTTTCTGGGACTCGGCTATGGCATGTATCGCAAGAGTAGTCTTACCGGAAGATTCGGGGCCGTAGATTTCGATTATACGGCCTTTTGGGTATCCACCGACGCCGAGAGCGTAGTTAAGGCTGATAGAACCGGAGGGAATAACTTCGACGTCTTCTATAACGTCGTCGCCCATCTTCATGATAGCGCCACGACCGTATGCTTTTTCAATGCGGCTGAGGGCTTGTTCGAGAGCTTCGGCGCGTGCGTCCTTCGGCTCTGCCGCAGCAGCAGTCTTTTTAGCTTTTGGTGCCATTGTATTATTCTGTTTTAATTGTTTTCTGATGCAAATTTAACGACCGGGGTGTGCTGATATGCCGCACACCTGTGTGAACACGGGTTAAATTTATGGGATATTCGGGTTATTTAGCTGCATTCTTGCCTTTTGGAACAACGGCACCTTTGAGGTGCAGCACAATTTCTTCGGATTTCCCGTTTCCGTTGCGGAAGCGAATGCGGATATCCTTGTTTACTTCGCCAGCCTGCCCTTTGGGATTGAAAGTAACCTTAATGTCGGCTTTCTCGCCGGGTTTCAGTGGTTTGCGCTGATATTCCGGGGTGGTGCACCCGCAGCTTGCCTTTGCCCACAGGATTGCCAGGGGCGAGTTTCCGGTGTTTGTGTAGGAGAAAGTGTGCCGAACGGGTTCGCCTTCTTCGCTCACGTTTCCGAATTCGTATACAGTTGTTTCGAAATCGACACCCACTTTCTGACCTTTTGTGGATCGAGCTCCTGCAGCGATGCCTATGAGGACTGCGGCAGCGAGGAGAAATATTCGGAGAGTATTTTTCATTGTCTGAAGTTTTTGAAATACAGATCGAGGACGTCGCCAGCGGCGGCGAAGCTGGATCGTCGGTTGTTGAGAACGTCGGCCTCGCAGTGCTCCAGGCGTGTGCGAATGTCGGCGTTTCCGTAGAAATTCTTGCGGAGGTGTTCGTCGATGGTCTCGTACATCCACCAGCGGGCCTGCTCGCGTCGTTTTTCGTCGAAATAACCGTTATCCTTCACCATTTTGAAGTAACGGTCTATCATTTCCCAAATTTCGGGTATGCCGGTTTCGTAATAAGCCGAATAAGTGAGCACCTCCGGAGTCCAACCCGAAGCCGTAGGCGGGAAAAGGTGAAGGGCAGAGCGGTACTGAGCCTGGGCGAGCTGAGCGGGGCCGATGTTGTCGCCGTCGGCCTTGTTAATAACGATAGCGTCTGCCATCTCCATTATTCCACGCTTAATTCCCTGTAGCTCGTCGCCGGCGCCGGCAATCTGGAGAAGGAGGAAGAAGTCTACCATCGAGTGTACGGCGGTCTCGCTCTGGCCAACGCCAACGGTTTCGACAAAAACGTTGTCATAGCCAGCGGCCTCGCAGAGCACAATGGTCTCGCGTGTTTTTCGAGCGACACCACCGAGGGAACCGGCGGAAGGGGAAGGCCGGATGAAGGCATTAGGGTGCAGCGCGAGCTTTTCCATGCGTGTTTTGTCGCCGAGGATAGAGCCCTTAGTACGCTCGCTTGACGGGTCGATAGCGAGAACAGCCAGCTTACCGCCGTCGCGGAGAACATGAAGGCCGAAAACGTCGATGGAAGTACTTTTACCGGCACCCGGAACACCCGTAATACCAATGCGTCGCGAGTTTCCGGAGTATGGGAGGCACTTCTCAATCACTTCCTGAGCGATTGCGTAGTGCTCAGGGGCGAGGCTCTCGACCATTGTAACGGCACGGCTTAGCGTAGTAACGTTACCGGCGAGAATACCATCGACGAGTTCGGAAGCCGTAGGGAGGGGCCTGCGGCGGCGCTTCTTGAGATAAGGGTTTACACTTGGCGGCTGAGCCACGCCGTTGTTGACGGAGAGGCCGGTATATTGCGAATCGTTTTCGGGATGTTCCATAGTACAGTTATTTAATTCAAAGTTACGCAAATTGCGCGACATACGCAAATCGGCGAAGCGCTGTTTAACCGTGCGTAGCGTCGCGGCATACAACGGTTAGCTGACCGGTGGCGGTGTCCATTATGTAGCCGCCAACTTTTACGTCGGGAGCCATCAGGGGGTGATTGCGCACCAGCTCCACGGTCTCTCGGACGGCGTCGGAAGTATCGTCGAAACCATGCAGCCAGCTGTTGAGGTCGATGCCGCAGTGTCGCATCAGAGAGATGTGCTCGTCGCTTACGCCACGCTTACGCATTAGCGCGAGCATTTCTTCGGCGTTCATACCCTGCACGCCGCAGTTAGTGTGTCCGATAATCATGATTTCGTTTACGCCCAGCTCGTATACAGCCACGAGCAGCGAACGAACGGTGGAATCGAAAGGATTCGTAATGGTTCCGCCAGCGTTCTTGATCATTTTAACGTCGCCGTTTTTGATGCCGAGAGCCGCAGGGAGCAGCTCCACCAGTCGGGTGTCCATGCAGGTAACGATTGCAATCTTTTTGTCGGGATATTTGGAAGTCTCGAAGCGCGAGTATTCCCTGGATGCGACAAACTCTTTGTTGTAATTCAGAATCTGATCTATCATAATGGCGTTGAATTAATAGTTAAAGCGGATGCAAAATAACGATTTATTTGCAAGAATGCCAAATCGCGCGGGCATACAAAAAGCGGAATTGCCCCGAGGGACAATTCCGCAGCATAATTTATGACCGGTTAAGGAATGCGAACTTTTTCAACTTTGCTTCCCTGGCGCCTGATATACAAACCGGAAGAAGGCTGCTTTACGCAGACGCCCTGCAGGTTGAAGTACTCGACCGGAGCATCGCAGTCGTTAGCTTCGACATTTTCCACACCAGAAATTCCGTAGTACTGAACGAGCTGCCCCTCGGCATTGAGCTCGTAAGTTATCCAGAAACGGTCGAAGGCAGCAGCGACGTCGTATTCGGAGCAAACATTGTGCTCGCGCTCGTAATTGCCGTCGTAAATCACGATTCGACCTTGCTCAGAGAGGCTGCGGACCGGTAGCGAAGACATAAGCCGTGTCATAGCGTCGCCAGCGAGACGGTTTCCGTAGCAGCTGATGAGTTTGAGGTCCGGGCATCCGGAGACATCCAGGCTTTCGAGCGAGTTTCCGAAAACGAGGAGAGTCTGCAGGCGAGTGTTTTTAGAGACGTCGAGAGATTTGAGCTCGTTAGCCATAAGGTTAAGCTCCTTGAGGTTGGGGCATTCAGAAGCGTCGAATGTGTCGATATAAGCGATGTTAGAGCTGATGAAAGTAGCGTCGCCGAAGACTTTGACGGTTTTACCCGGAGTAACGCGAAGGGTCAGGGCCCCGCTTCCCCATCCGAGGATTTCGGCGTCCTCGACAACGGGATAAAAGTCGGGCTGAGAGAATACAAGGTTTATCAGCACTTCAGATACTTGGGCAGAGAATGTGAAGAATTGTTCGGGAACTTCGGGTTCTACAGGTTCGGACCCGTCGTATCGAGTACCCATACCGAATCTGTCGCCGCCGATGAAGTCGAAAACGACCCAGTTCTTGTCTTTGGCAATCTTTACGTCGACTGTTGTTGCAATGTTCTTTTCGGTTTCGCTCTTTGTGTCGATAACGAAGAGGTATGGATTGTTCCTGGTTCCGTCGGGGAGCGAATTCATGAAAGCATTCATCGCGTTGCCTCGGAGGTTGTTGTCGTAGCAATCCAGGCGTACAACGCCCGAGCAACCGGTAATGTCGAGGCTTGCGATGTTATTTTTCTGAGCGTGAATCTGCGCGAGGGCCGGGGCATTGTTTATCCGCAGCGATTCAATCCTGTTGTCGCTGCAATCGAGGGAAGTTAGTGTAGCCGCAGATCCGACGAAATCAATGGAGGTGATGTCGTTACCGGGGCATTCGAAGACGGAGATGTCGCCTTTAACGAAAACTTCGGGAGCAGCGAGAGTGTATGTAGCGGTGCCGCTTGCGAAATTTTTCTCAGCAACACCTTCGATGGAGAAGTCGCCGGGGGCCTGGATGTAGAGCTTAACAGTCTGGCCGGGAGCACGCGATGTTGTAAACTTTATGCCGTTGTCCGAAATAGATGGGACGTAGTCGGCGCCATAGTATATCTGACCTGTAATACCGGCGTTGTCGACACCTGCAGCGTAGTCCATAGTAACCCATCCTTTGCGAGAGGCCGCCTCGACATCGTCCATCAGGCAAACGTTTGCTTCGGCACTGTTGAAAGTGTCTACGATATAAAGCAGCGAAGGAGCCTGAGTTGCTTCCGGGAGATTTTCCATGAAGCTGGTCATGTGAGGTCCGGCGATACGGTTTGCGTACAAGTGGAGCCACTTCACGTTGGTGTTGGCGCTAAGATCGAGAGCCTCGAGGGAGTTTTTCTCGGCGTGGAGTTCTTCGAGGAGCGGCAGGCCAGAGATGTTTAGCGCGGAAACTTTGTTAGAAGCGATATTGAGTTTTGCGAGCGCTGGCTGGTGGCCGAATACGATATTCTCGAGCTTGTTATCGGACGCGTTAAGTTCCTCAAGAAGATTGTTTGCGCTGACATCGAGCGAAGAGAGCAAATTGCTGTGGCAGTCGACGACAGATAGCTTCGGGCAGTTCCGAAGATCGAGAGACTGGAGGATGTTGGAGTGGCAGCGTAGGATGAAAAGCTCAGGAGCATTTTCCACTGACATTGATGAGAGCTGGCAATTGTATACCTCAAGCTGTTCGATGTTTCCAGCTATAGTGATTTCCGATCCAGGCCCTTTAGAAATATATTCGCCGAAGAATTTGCTTTCGTCGGCTCCAGTTACCGTAGCGTCGTTATACGGCATAGAATAGATTCGCAGGGTTGTCCCTGCAGGAGCCTGAGTAACCATCTTAATTATGTCGCGAGGAGCCGGATCGTCCTGGGCAAAAACGGCAGGCGCAAAGGCTGCAATCAGCAAGGCACAGATAAGATTCAGTAGTTTAGTGTTCATTTTGCTGTGATAATTTAATTAAATTTATTATTCTGACGCAAAAATACACAAATAATCGACATATTGCAAAATAACTTTCTATAATTCGTATGGTGAAAATATAAGCGGCAGGATAAAAGCAGGGTAATACAAAAAAATCGCCCCCGGGGTGCGGAGGCGATTATATTATTGGTGTATGGGAATTAGAATTACATCATTCCGCCCATTCCTCCCATAGCAGGAGCTGCGGGAGCGGGATTCTCTTCCTTCTTTTCTGCGATCACGCATTCGGTGGTAAGGAACATTCCTGCGATAGAAGCAGCGTTCTCGAGAGCCACACGGGTAACCTTAGCGGGATCGATAACGCCGGTTTCGAGCAGGTTCTCGTATGTATCAGTGCGAGCGTTGTAGCCGAAGTCGCCATTGCCTTCGCGGACTTTCTGAACAACAACAGCACCTTCCACGCCGGCGTTAGCGGCAATCTGTCGGAGCGGTTCCTCGATAGCACGCTCTACGATAGCGATACCGGTGGTTTCGTCGTCGTTTGCGCCCTTGAGGTTGTGGAGACGGTCGAGACAGCGGATGTATGCCACGCCGCCGCCGGGCACGATACCTTCGGCAACAGCTGCGCGAGTAGCGCTGAGGGCGTCGTCTACGCGGTCTTTCTTTTCTTTCATCTCAACCTCGGAGGGAGCTCCTACGTGAAGCACAGCTACGCCACCGGCGAGCTTGGCGAGACGCTCTTTGAGTTTGTCGCGGTCGTAGTCGCTGGTAGTCTGGGCAATCTGAGCCTTTATCTGAGCGACACGAGCAGCGATGCGTTCCTTGTCGCTGTCGCGGTTTACGATTGTGGTGCTTTCCTTGTTTACGGTGATGTTGTTAGCGTGGCCGAGGTCCTGCATGGTAGCGTTGGCAAGGAGCATACCTTTTTCTTCGGAGATAACGGTGCCACCGGTGAGGATAGCGATATCCTCGAGCATTTCCTTACGACGGTCTCCGAATCCGGGAGCCTTGACGGCGCATATCTTCAGGGATCCGCGCAGACGGTTGAGTACCAATGCAGCCAGAGCGTCCTGGTCGACGTCTTCGGCGATTATTAGCAGAGGACGTCCGCTCTGAGCGGTCTGTTCCAGAACGGGGAGGATATCCTTGAGGTTTGAGACCTTTTTGTCGTATAGGAGGACGAAAGGCGAGTCCATCACGCATTCCATCTTCTCGGTGTCGGTAACGAAGTAGGGCGAGATGTAGCCGCGGTCGAACTGCATGCCTTCAACCACTTCGATTGTTGTTTCGGTGCCCTTTGCTTCGTCGACGGTGATAACGCCTTCTTTCTTCACCTTCTCCATAGCCTCGGCGATTAGACGGCCGATGTTTTCGTCGTTGTTTGCGCTAACGCGGGCAACATCTTCGATTTTCTTGAAGTCGTCTCCAACTTCCTGGGACATTTCGCTGATACCTTTAACGACTTCAGCGACGGCCTTGTCGATGCCACGCTTCAGGTCCATAGGATTAGCGCCAGCGGTAACGTTCTTGAGACCTACGCCGATAATTGCCTGAGCGAGCACAGTTGCGGTAGTAGTACCGTCGCCAGCGTCGTCGCCAGTCTTGGAGGCTACTTCCTTCACGAGCTGAGCGCCCATGTTCTGCATGGGTTCTGCCAGCTCTACCTCACGGGCCACAGTAACGCCGTCCTTAGTGATGTGGGGAGCGCCGAACTGCTTTCCGATGATTACGTTGCGGCCTTTGGGGCCGAGAGTTACCTTTACTGCGTCGGCAAGAGCGTCGACACCTTTCTTAAGCTCTTCGCGAGCCTCGATATTGAATTTGATTTCTTTTGCCATGATATTCTGTTTTTACTCGATTACAGCCAAAACCTCGCTCTGACGCATCACTAACACCTTGTCGCCGTCGAGATCGATTTCAGTACCGGCATATTTGCCGTAAAGAACGTTGTCGCCTGCCTTAAGGACCATTTCCTCGTCTTTGGTGCCGTTTCCAACGGCAAGAACGGTGCCTTTGAGGGGTTTCTCTTTAGCGGAATCGGGGATGATGATGCCGGATGCGGTTACCTCTTCAGCAGCTGTGGGCTGGATGATAACGCGGTCGGCTAATGGTTTGAGTTTCATTGTAGTATATTTTTAAGTTAAAATAATCACATTAAGCGTCGAACGGAAACCCTCGAAAGCGGGGGTGAAGACCCGTTGCGCCGTCTGTAAAGTTAAAATACAAAAAGTGCGCCAAACGCATGAAATATGACAGAGACTGCCATTTTGTCAATAGTACAACATCTTCCCGGCTCCAAAGTTCTCGAAAACAATCGCCGGAGAATCGGAGGAGGGGGAAGTTAGCGCTACTTAACAGTAGCAATGATTTTGGCGTTGCGGGCTTCGAGGAAAGCTCCGAAAGTCTCGAAGATGTCGCCGAGTGCTATAGTGGCGTTGCGCACCTGGCTCTCGTATAGCTCGGCGCCCCGAACGCTGCCGGTAGCGTGTCCGGTTAGCGATTCGCTCACGCCGGAGATGTTGTCGAACAGCTTCATCTGCATCTGCAGGTACTGGTATGCGCCTGTGTCGCCGGGATTGTTCATCACCTGCTGTGGCAGATGCTCGCCTCGTCCTGTTACGGGAATCACTCCGTCGGTCTGCGCCCAGCGCTGGCATATGTCGGACCATGTCATGCCCTGCACGAGCTGGTCGCATGGGAAAAGGAGCACACCTTTTGCGGAAGATGCTATCATTCTGTCTATCAGTACCAGCATGCGGTTTATGCCTCTTTGCTGGTCCAGTATGTCCTCGACAAAAGAATGGACTTCGCCGTCGGTGAGGGGATAGAATTTTATGGCGTACGGATGCGATCCGTGGGCGAAAGGCGAGTCGTATTCCATGAGCAGCGTACCGTCGGGCGTCAGCCATCGGCAGTGCCAGCGGAAAGTGTAATTAAGACTGTCGCCCTTGCGCCGGCCAGTTGCATCCAGTGTCCAGACTTCTGCGACTCGGCACTGTCCTGCGGCGTTCGGGTTGAAGAAATCCACGTCGGCCCCAGCACCAACTATTGAGTTTCCGGCCTCGTCGGGAGCCGCTTTGCCGGCGTATAGATCCCGCAGACCTTCGGCACGCGCCCGCGAGCCACGCGCGAACCGGCTTACCAGTTCCGGGAATGTCATGTCGTGGAGCTGTCCGATAAGGTTTATGTCCCATCCGCGCGGGTCGGAGAATGCGTTCACGAAGAATTTGCGGAAATCCACATTGTGGACGCAAAGGCCGCTGCGACCGCATGCGCCGTCGGCGGCGATTCGCTGCACGGCACATCCAGATATAAGAAATTCCTCGAACATGCGGCTGTCTATTTCGGGCAGAGCGTTGTTTTCGGCCACCGCCCTCAGGCCGTCAGCAGAATATGTTCCGTTTTCGGCCTGTTCGGCACGGAAACGTCCAATTATAGTCTTTACGAGCTGGCGTATAAGATTGTTTATGACAGGCCGGTTTCCCGATGCGCGTATTATTTCGCTCTCGACGTTCAGCCTTCCGAGGTTGTCGCGAACGATGTCGCTCCATTGGTCGCCGTAGGTGTATCGCTTGCAGCGCAGACGTCTGTTACGCATGTCGGCGCATCGGCTCCAGGCGTTGTAGGCTTGTGTGATGATTTCTTTTGGCATGGATTTTAGTATTCGAGTGTTTTTGCAAAATTTTCGAGCAGGAGCAGAGCCGCCTCGTCCATAGAAAATGTTCCGTCGGCGGTATCGGAAACACCCGAGAGAGCAGCTACGGTAGAGCCGGGAGGCCAGGCAAACACCGACATTCCATCAGGAGCCATAACAGCAACCGGAGCGTGCGGAGTGGCACGTGTAAAGGGATTCCTCTGGCATTCCGCCATCTTGCCGAGAGCTTCTGCGCCAAGGATTAGCACAGGATGTTGCCAGGACGCCAGCATAAGCTCGAACGCGCGCACGCAAGTTGGCGGGAGCCTCACGACAGATCCCGACGCAGGCGCACCTGCGTCGGTTACAGTGGCGCCGGCGGCCATGTCGTGTACGGCAAGAAGTTCGCGTGGGCCTTCGGCAAGCAGTTTAATGTACCACTGGCGCAGACGAAAGTCTATCATAGCGTCTACGTCGATACCGTCGGTGTATTCAATCACACAGTCGGCCCGCATGGGCGTCAGTCCGGCCAGGGTGCGCACATATTCGCGGAGTTCTGCAGCGCTTTTTGTAATCTTCATATAAAAATAGGTATATAGGGGATGTTGCAGAACCAAAGTTCTGCAACATCCTTACAGGTTTGTCAGGCCGCGCCTTTCACTTTAAGGTGAGCGTTGGGATAGCGTAGTACAAGGCACGAAGCCTCGGTGAGTACAACGGCATCGGTGTTGCGCTGTCCAGAGCTTCGGAGGTCGAGCTGTTCGGCGCGGAATGGGACGTGCACATACTTTGTCATGTAGTTCGGGTCGATTATAAAACCGTCGTTGCGGTGGCCGCACTGGTCGAAAATTTCTGAATGGAGGAGGTACAGGGTGCCGAAGTTGGATACTAATTCCTTGAACTCGAGGCCCCATTTGGTGCGTGTTTCGGTGCCTCGGAGGATTCTCGTTACCGACAGCTTGCTGATAGCCTCCAACAGACCGGTTCCGGCAATCAGAATTTTTCTTTTGCTGCCGTTGTTTCCCGTGAATGCCGCGCTGCAAAGGTCTATGAGTGTGTCCTCGGTAAGCGCCGCGGAGTCTAAAGAGAACTCGCGGTCGGTCTGGTTCCAAATGCCTCCGGTAAGGTACAGATACTCACGCTTGGCGGTATCGAAAATCTTGGCCCGTGCGCCGAACAGAAAACTTTTTTCCATACCCAGGCGCATGTCGATTATTGCGGCCTCCTCCTGGTCGCTGAAGTTCCATCCAATCTCTTTGTCGGCGATTTTTACGAAAGTGCTCTGTTCCACCTGCATTTTGAAAATCTGACAATTGTTGGAGGCCTTTTGCGGAATGGCCGAGAACTGGGCCGTCTGCACGTCGAGCTCGGATGCTGCACGCCCCATACGGATAAGTTTTGTACCCGCCGGCAACTCCGGCATCTCGGGACCGTCGTTGCCAGTGAATGGAATGTTTACAGGCGCCACGGTAACGGTTCCTTTGCCGTCTTTTGCCACGCAGTACAGCACGAGAGGGTTGCCGTCGAGCACATCCGGCACAAGAATGGTCTCGGACACCTCGAAGATTGTATCGTCGTAGGGATAAAGGTCGAAAGTAAATAGTTCCGGGGAGTATTTGTTGCCATAGCCCGAGGTGCTGCGCGATTTCAGCTGTGTTTCGGTAGGCTTTGTGTCGACCGAGAAATAGTCGATTGTCATGGCGTCGGCGTGCCGGCAGCTTCCGCAGCGCGAGAGCTGGTCTACCGGTGTAGACATAGGCCTTATTTTTACAATTTGCTGGTCTATGGCGTTTCGCATCAGCGAAGGCGATGCTTCTTTAAGGTTCTCTACTGTTACGGGCTGTCCGGAAATGTGTGTTGACATGTTTTTTTCTGTTTGCAGGTTTATGATTTAGAAAAAGTTTTCGTCCCAGAAATCGGGCCGAGGGTCGCCGAAGAAAATAGTGCTTGCAACGGGTATGCTTTCTTCGGGAGGGTCCGGTTCGTAGTTCTTTGGTTTGTCGCCTGTTTCTTCGGCAGGGCGGCAGGCTGGGTTCTCGTTGTCCATTGTTTTGTTTTTTTTGTTGACGACGCAAAGTTACCGGCGCGGCAGCAGCTTCTGTCCGGTGTGTTTCCCGCGAGGGAAAGATGCACGCAGAATGAGGGTTTATTAATGAACAATACCGGCAGCATGGCGTTAAAAATTCATATACCATCGTGTTATGCAGCGCGGAAAAGACAAGACCATCCTTCTGCGGGTGCGGAACATCCTCCGTGCCGCTGTTGTCATTGTGTCGCTGCTGCTGATAGTGATTATTTCCATCAATGTTTTCCGTCCGGACTTCATACCTCTGGATCCACATGTCTACAACCGCGCGCAGCTGCCTGCCTGCATGGTTTATCTTGCCGATTATTTCTATGAACTGTGGATAAGCACCTCCCGCCGGAAGTATTTCGTACAAAATATACTTACCCTGCTTATCTGTATTCCGTATGCCGCCATTCTGCAGACACTCGGTGTACATCCGGGCGGATTTCCGGGGTATGTGATACACTATATGCCGACAATGCGCGCAGTTCTTGCCATTGCCGTGCTGACGCGCTTTGTCTCCTCCAACCGCATGGTGGGTATATTCGCGTCGTATCTCATAATACTTGTCATGACCGTTTATTTCGCGTCGCTGGTATTCTATATCTGGGAAGGGGGCGTGAATCCGGCAGTAAATAACTACTGGGACTCGCTGTACTGGTGCATGCTTCAGACAACGACATTAGGGGCATCCTTCTATGCCGTTACCACAGCCGGAAAAGCGGTTGCAATGATAATTTCCGTGATGGGGCTGCTTCTGTTTCCTCTGTTCACGGTATATCTTACCGATACGGTGAAGAAATACACCACCCGCGATAATACTTCTTCGAAAGGAAATAGTTAAATTTGCAACACTATGAAACTGCATAAAATACTTCTGGCCGCCTTGTCGCTCGCTTCTGTATCCGGTGCTGCCGAGGTACAATGGCTGGAGACCGAACACGATTTCGGCGCCTTCGGCGAGGATATGGGCAAAGTACGACATATATTCCACTTTGTCAACACCGACGCCACTCCAGTAACTATAGTTGCCGCGCGACCATCCTGCGGCTGTACCGCACCCGAGTTCTCCCGCCAGGCTGTTGAGCCCGGCGATACCGGGGCCATAGCGCTTTTTTACAATCCAGCGGGGCGTCCGGGCCGTTTTTCCAAGTATGTGGGTGTGGAGATGTCCAACGGCCAGAAAACGAAACTGTACGTGAAAGGTTCGGTAATCGGGAGCGCGCCGTCGGTGGCAAAGAACTATCCTGTCGACCTTGGCATGGGTCTGAGCATGACGCATCCGTCGGTAATGTTCGGGCAGATAGCGAAAGGGCATACGCGAGCAGTGTCGCTGAATATCTATAACCGGAGCGAGAGACCACTGCGCCCCACGGCCTCGTGCCCGCGGTATATCTCAGCGATATTCGAGCCAGCCACAGTCGCGCCGGGAGAGCAGGGCACTGTCATGTTTACTTTCGACGCCGGACGCGAAAAGGAATATGGCCTGGTTTCCGACACCGTCCTCATTTCGGCCGATCCGCTAAGCAGCTTCCTGTATCAGATGCCGGTAATGGCGGTAGTGAACGAGGACTTCGGGAGTATGACGCCCGAACAGCTCGACAAAGCTCCTGTGCCGTCGCTGGAGATGCAGTCTATAGATTTCGGAGATATCAAGGGCGACAAAAAAATAAAACGCACCTGTACGGTGCGCAATACGGGTGGCAGCAAGATGATTGTTCGGCGCCTCTATACTGCCGACGAGGGCGTTTCGCTGTCTATAGACAAAAAGACAATCGCTCCCGGCAAATCGGCCACAATAACGGTTGTGGTTGACCCCGGCCGAGTGAAGGGCGATATCCTCAATGCCCGCGCCACGCTTATAACAAATTCGCCGTCGGCACCGACGGTTGCCGTGCGACTTGTTGGAATGAAATAGTTACAGCATCCGCAGAATCTCCGGCGATTTCAGGGAGCTGAGGGGTGCCAGATGCAGGGAGAAGTAGCGCAGGATAATGTCGAGGGCGCGGTTGCGCGTAGCACGCGTCAGCGGCAGGCGTGCGGCCCTTGCGAGCGGTGTGCGCGATATAAGCATCATCATTCGTGCCTCGTCGCCTTCGATATGGTCGTCGTGCAGCGGTGCCGACGGTCTGAAACGACCTTCGCGCATATCGAAAACTGCGTTGCGGCTGTATTCGCCGGTGTCTGGCGCTATGCCGGCATAGTGGGCGAAGGTATACATGAATACGATGTGAAAGTTTGCGGCTGCTGCGCCCGTGGCTGCCGATAGGATGTCCACGCTGCTGAAAAGGAAATCCGACAGACTGTCGTCGGGCTCCTGCCTGCGCAGCAGCGAATCGAGCACTTCTGCTAAAAACATTGCCGACATGCTTTGAGCCGGCGACGGATTCATTGCCGGTGATCCGGGCAGAGGCATGATGTCGCGCACGGACAGAATCTCTCGGTCGGGACGTATGTCGCTTACGCCACAGAATGTGCCAAGCGGAGCCGTTAGGGCACGTCGTCTTCTGGCCTCCCGGCTGGAACCAGCGGGTATTGCAAAAGTCAAGCGCCCCGCTTCCCGGCTCCATACCGACAGCAGATTCTTGCTGTCGGTCAGGCGCACAGTGCGGAGTGCTATACATTCCAGCGGCGTTAGCATGGTACGCCGAGGGGGAAATTAAAATTCTGCGTTGTTGGGAGTGCGCGGGAAGGGGATGACGTCGCGGATGTTGGTCATGCCCGTAACGAACAGCACAAGGCGTTCAAAGCCAAGTCCGAATCCGCTGTGAGGCACAGTGCCGAAGCGACGTGTGTCGAGGTACCACCACATGTCCTTCATAGGTATGTGCAACTCCTCGATTCTCTGCAGCAGCTTGTCGTAGTTTGCCTCGCGCTCGCTGCCGCCGATAATCTCGCCAATCTGCGGGAAAAGCACGTCCATTGCGCGGACGGTCTTGCCGTCGTCGTTCTGCTTCATGTAGAAAGCCTTGATGTCGCGCGGATAGTCGGTTAGAATAACGGGACGTTTGAAGTGCTGCTCAACAAGATAGCGTTCGTGCTCGCTCTGCAGGTCTATGCCCCATTCTACAGGGAATTCGAACTTGCGGCCGCATGCTTTCAGGATTTCCACGCCCTCGGTGTAGGTGAGACGAACAAAATCGTTGTTGAGAACGAATTCCAGACGGTTGATAAGGTCTTTGTCGAAGTGTTCGGCAAGGAATTCGATGTCCTCACGGCAGTGGTCGAGTGCATAGCGGATACAGTATTTCACGAAATCCTCGGCAAGAGCCATATTGTCGTCGATGTCGAAGAATGCGACTTCCGGTTCTACCATCCAGAATTCGGAGAGGTGGCGCGGTGTGTTGGAGTTTTCGGCACGGAATGTAGGACCGAAAGTATATATTGCACCGAGGGCAGTAGCGCCGAGTTCGCCTTCGAGCTGACCGCTGACTGTGAGCGCCGTAGGCTTGCCGAAGAAGTCCTTGGTGTAGTCTACCTTGCCTTCCTCGTTTCGGGGGAGCTTCTCAAGGTCGAGAGTGGTAACCTGGAACATTGCACCAGCGCCTTCGCAGTCGCTCTCGGTGATAAGAGGAGTATTAAGATAGAAGAAGCCTTTTTCCTGGAAGAATTTGTGAATTGCGAAAGCCAGAGCGCTGCGTACACGCAGGATAGCACCGAATGTTGCCGTACGGGGACGCAGGTGTGCTTTCTCTCGCAGATACTCCATTGTGTGGCCTTTTTTCTGGAGGGGATATGCTTCGGGGTCGGCGCTGCCGAAAATTTCGAGTGTCTCGGCCTGTACCTCGCATGTCTGGCCTTTGCCCATCGATTCCACGAGCTTGCCGTGGACATGAATCGACGAACCTGTCGTTACGGCCTTCAGTTCTTCTTCGTTGAACTTGGCGAGGTCGAACACGATCTGAAGGTTGCGGATTGTGGATCCGTCGTTGAGCGCGACGAACTGCACGTTTTTGTTACCGCGGCGGGTGCGCACCCAGCCCATTACATCAACCTCGCCGCCAATGAGCGCGGGGTCGAATATATCCGATATTTTAGTACGTTTCATAGTGTTTTTCTTTCCGGCGGCAAATATACGAAAAATATTCGACAAATATAATAGCGAAAGAAGAGGCCAGGTCGGTATTGGCCGAAAATAAAAGAAACCGGAGCCCGACGGGTTCCGGTTTCTTTTATGATGGTATGACGGGCATGTCATACATCTGTGGTGAAAGTCCACGCGGGGCGTAGTTG
>CALEUL010000014.1 GCA_937921035.1 uncultured Porphyromonadaceae bacterium | reverse complement strand
CCCGAGGGGTCAAATCCCGCGTGCCCGAAGGGGTCAAACGCACGCGCCTTTTCCACCGTCCACAGTGAGCTTGTCGCCATAAAAATGCACACGGTCGGCATACTGGCTTCGGGAAAGCGCGTTGTCGTTGGCCATATATATGAGCCACCACTCAAGGCCGTTAGGACCACGGAGAATATTCGGCTGTCCGGGCGTCCATACAATTTCGGGAGCTGCTCCAGTATTGCCAGTATCGAACAGTTCGGCATTGATATATGCCTGGTGCCGGTGGCCTTTTGAGCTTTCTACGGCAATGACATTATCGCCGGTTTGCAAGGCTTTCTTCATCTCGGGAGTGAGATTTACTATCTTGTATACTCCCTTGTCGTAATCGGCTATTTTCTTGCCGTTTATATATACCGTAGACGGACCTTTGCTGGTTAGGCGCAGGGCAAGATTGTCCGACAGATTGTCGATGTGGAATGTCTTGCGCAGGCGTATAGTGTCGGTATTCCATTTTGTGAGGCACCTGTATGTTGTTGAGCCGCGCTCACTTCCGGGGGCAAAGCCTCCCGCACCGGCAGCCCACGAACTGTCGTCGAACTCCGGCCGATACCAGTCCCCGGCCACGGAGGACGTCGAATATCTGAAATCCGGAGTGAAAGCTCCCTTGTAGAAACGCAGAAGGTCCACATTGTTGTCCTCCAGCTCTTTCTGGTTGGACAGCACCACAGGATGAGGATATTTATTACCGTTGTTGAAACCCATAGGGGAATCGGCAACAGCGACGCCAAGCTGATAGTTACCCCATTCGCCACCGGTGTGGTTGGCGTTGTACATCATATAATACTTGTTGTGGTACTTCATTACCCACGGACCTTCCGCCACGGCATTGTCCATACGTTCCCACGTGTTCGGATTGGACGAGAACTGGCATAATATCGAGCCGTCTCCTTCCTCGAATTCCCTCCAGTTCTTCATTTTTCGGGCCCAGATGGTATTTCCGTCGGTGAAACGCACCATGTACATGTACAACTTTCCGTCGTCGTCGCGAAAAACCTTAGGGTCGATACGGTTGTCCATCCAGCGGTCTTTCACCGGCTCGGCGTACGGCCCCATAGGGTTGTCGGCTTCGGAATGTACTACATGGACGGCATGGAGGTCGTTGCCCCAGTAGTTCACAGACCAATAGGCATGTACCGTACCGTTGTCGTAGAGCATATCGTTGGCATGAATCTGATTGTTGCCGCATCCGCTGTTCCGGCTCCAGTCGTTGTTCATGTCTATTACATGAACCGGGCCTTCCCAATTAATCAAATCGGAAGATATGTAGAAATCTCCGTCGGTACGGCAACCGCCAAGATAGTATTTGCCGTTGTAGTTCATCACGCCAATGTCGGCCACATTCCTGAGCAAAGGATTCGGAATATTCTGCGCGGCGGCAGAAAAGCCCAATGCTACAGCCGCCGACACGGCTATACACAGTTTATTGTTCATAATGATTAAATCTAAGGATGTTTATACACTTGCAAAAGTATGCAAAAATCCACGTTGCGACGGGTACAATTATCCAGAAAACCCGTACATTAGTCCATGCGCCCCTGTCGCAAGGGAAAAAACATCCTTACCGTATGCCGAGCAGTTTATGCGTCTGCAACGAAAGTTTCCATTTGGGATTATTCTTGATGTATTCGATGCAGGCTTTCATGTTGCGTGCGTTGAATGCAGAGTCGTTACGGTCGCATGGCTGCAAATAGCGGCACTCTCCGTCGGTCAGGCACACATCGGACATTTTTTCGATATACTCGGGATGGTCCACGTCGAACACAACTTTCAGTTCGTCGATACGCTGGATTGCCGGCATCATGCCGAACTTCGGGGAAACCGTAATCCAGTCGACAAGCCGTTCCACGGCAGCATCGAGACGACATGTACCGTTCGTTTCCATATGAATTGTCTTGCCAGCGCGCTTCAGTGCAGCCAGCAGCGATGCTGTTATCTGCAGAGCGGGCTCACCGCCGGTGATAACAATGTGTTCGGCCGGATATCGGAGTACGTCGTCGATAATTTCGGCCTCAGTCATATCGGTGCCCTTCTGATGGTCTGTGTCGCAGAAATCACATCTGAGGTTGCAACCCGAGAAGCGCACGAAAACCGCCGGCGTACCGGTGTATCGCCCCTCGCCCTGGAGGGAATAGAATATCTCGTTCACTTTCATAGTTCAGGATGCGGGAAAGTATCATCTACATACATGGCTATATTGCCTTCGCTCTCCTGGACGGTAGCTTTGTAGCATTCCGGTATCTGGTCTACAATCCATCGTGCGATGTTCTCCGCAGTAGGATTGAAAGGAAGCACATCATTAAGATACTTATGGTCGAGTGCGCCGTGAATTCGGTCTTTGATATGAGTGAAATCGCACACCATGCCGTCGGCATTGAGATTTTCGGTAGCGCAATGCACTGTAATAATCCAGTTATGGCCGTGAATATTTGTGCATTTGCTCTGATAGGATAAATCAAGCCGATGCGATCCGGCTATTTCCATTCGTTTTGCCACGTAGTACATGATGCAGTTGAATTTTAGTCTCAAAAAATTATTCCGGCTGCAAAGATACACCTTTCAGCCGACATTTCCGCGGGCGCGTTTTTTGAGGTGCAAAAAATGTGCCTCAGTTTTGGCTTTTGCGCTTTCGGCTGAGAAGGAAGGTGGCGATGATTACGGCGCAGGTAAGGATTTCGGCGGCGGGAATTGCCAGCCATGCGCCGGCATCGCCCAATACGCGCGGCAGCAGCAGAAATGCCGGCACAAGAAATATTATGCCTCGCAGCATGGTAAACAGCGTGGAGAGCCCAGCGGCTTCTATGCTCTGGTAATATCCGATGAATGTGATGTTTAGCGCGAAGAATACAGCGCATACGGCGAACAGCGGCATGCCTGCGGCGGCGATAGCGAACGCGGCTTCGTCCGGCGATATAAAGGCGGCCACGATGTAAGGTGCGACGAACGACAGAATGGCCGTTAACGTAAGGCCACATATTACGGCCGTGAACAGAGCCACTTTGAGCGTACGCATGATGCGGCTTTGCTGGTGTGCGCCGTAGTTGTAGCTGATGATGGGCTGCGCCGACTGCGCCACGGCGTTGCTGATGGAGAACACAACAGGAAAGAAATAGCATGCTACAGAGAATGCCGCCACGCCGCCCTCGTGCATCAGACTCAGGAACACATAGTTGCCTGTGAACATCATAACGCTCATGGCACACTCGGTAAGAAACGCGGCAAAGCCGATTTTGACGATATACCAGGTATTGCGAAGCGTTAGAACAAGACTTGTAAGCGACATCTTGAGGCGATAGAATTTCAGCCTGTCCGAAAAGCGGATGAAATAAGCAAGAACCATAAGACCGCCCAACACGCAACTTACCGAAGTTGCGATCGCGGCGCCGGCAACCCCCATTCCGAGAGGGAATACCATGATATAGTCCAGGACTATATTGAATGTGGCCGGCACAACCTGACACCACATGGCATATTTCGGAGAACCGTCGAGGCGAATCAGCATCATACCCACGCATTCCACCATCATGAATAGCAGACCGGGTACAAGGTACAGAAGATAATCCCTGGCGTTGGGCATAAGCCGGGATGTAGCGCCGAAAAACGAAGCCACGCCCTCGGGCAGCAGAAAGGCCGTAAGGGCAATAAGCAGAACTATCAGTGTTCCGACAAGAAAAGCCTGCGTCATTATAATGCGGGCCGCCTTGTCGTTGTTCTCCGACAGGCGAATGCTTGCGATAACCGACGCACCGATGCCGAACATCAGCCCTATACCAGTGGCTATCATGAAAATAGGCGCAATTATATTTACCGCAGCAAGTCCGTCCGGGCCAACACCCTGACCGACAAAGATGCCGTCGACAAATGTCAGCACCGAATTAAAAATCATAGCAGTGAGTGTGGGGAAGAACAGTGCTCGGAACAGACGTCCTATTTTGCCCTTACCGAAATCAAGTCTGTCTCTGTCGAGGTTTCGTATCTTTCCCATATCTATATATGTTTTTCGCTGCAAAGATACGGCTTTATATCGACATAAGTGAAATTTCGGCGGCGGAGGGCCTGAGAAAGGCCTGCGCGATGCATCGGGAATACTGAAAATACTTACAATATTGAGGTTTGTGCGGAGTTTTTGCGCAAAAATCATTAACTTTGCACATTCAAAGGAAAATAACTGCATAGCGATGAATATATCCTATAAATGGCTTAAGGAGTATGTCGATTTCAACCTTACACCGGAAGAACTCGGCGACCTTTTGACTTCTATCGGTCTCGAAACTGGGACCATCGAAAAAGTTGAATCAATCAAAGGCGGTCTCGCCGGCATAGTCATCGGCAAAGTGCTTACCTGCATTCCGCATCCCGACAGCGATCACCTGCATATCACCACAGTAGATCTCGACGGCAAGGGAACGCCGACCCAGATTGTGTGCGGCGCACCGAATGTCGACGCCGGACAGTGCGTTGTGGTTGCCACTGTAGGCACCACGCTTTATGCACCCGACGGCGCCGAATTCAAAATCAAGAAATCTAAAATCCGCGGCGTTGAATCGTTCGGCATGATATGCGCCGAGGACGAAATAGGCATAGGCAACTCGCACGACGGCATTATCGTTCTTCCGGCATCCGCCGAGGAGATGGTGGGCCATCCCGCAGCCGAATATTTCGGCATCGAGGACGATTATGTTCTTGAGGTAGACCTGACACCCAACCGCATCGACGCAGCATCGCACTATGGCGTCGCCCGCGACATTGCCGCCGCCCTCACAGGACGCTGCATAGCACCGACAAAGGCACGTCGTCCCGAGAAAAAACTGGTACTCGACAATCCCGACGCCCAGGGCGTAGAGGTTGACGTTCAGGCTGCCGACGGCGTCGTGCGTTACTGCGGCATAACGCTCAAGAACGCTAAAATCGGTCCCAGCCCCGAATGGCTTGCAAACAAACTGCGCACCATAGGCATGCATCCCATCAACAATGTGGTGGACATCACCAACTTTATCCTGCACGCTATAGGGCAGCCCCTGCACGCTTTCGATGCCTCCACCCTGAAAGGAGACAAGGTTGTGGTGCGCCGCGCCGACCCCGGCTTCAAATTCGTTACGCTCGACGAGGTAGAGCATACCCTCGACGGCGCCGACCTTATGATATGCGACGCCACAGAGCCTCGCTGCATCGCCGGCGTTTTCGGTGGCCTCAACTCGGGCGTCAAAGACTCCACAACAACCATATTCCTTGAAAGCGCCTGCTTCAACGCCACATCGGTGCGCCGCACGGCACGCCGCCACGGCATCAGCACCGATTCCTCGTTCCGCTTCGAACGCGGCGTGGATCCAAACGGATGTATGGCAGCCCTCGAGTTTGCCGCAGCACTTATCTGCGAGCTCACCGGCGCACAGACCGTCGGCAAACCTCTCGACTACTATCCACAGCCCGTGGCACCCTATCACGTGGACATGAAATACAGCGACTTCGGACGTCTTATTGGCGAGGAATTCGACCACGAGACCATCGACCGTATCCTCGGTGCCCTTGAGATTTCCGAAAAAGCAGAAGGCGACGAACTGTCGCTCGACGTTCCAACATACCGCGTGGATGTACGCCGTCCGTGCGACGTTATCGAGGATTTCCTGCGTATCTACGGCTACAACAGCATACCCATGAAGACAGAACTGCACGCCAGCCTGTCGTACAAGACACCTGTGGATGCAGCCGACGATTTCCGCCGCACCATCTCCGACCAGCTCACCGGTGCCGGATGGGCCGAGATTCTAAACAACTCTCTGAGCGCCGAAAGCTACTACGCCGCGCTTAAGGAATATCCCGCCGCCCACTGCATACACCTGCTCAACCCCCTGAGCCAGGATCTGAGCGTGCTGCGCCAGACCCTTCTGTTCGGAGGTCTTGAAACCATAGCCCACAATACCAACCGCCGCTGTCCGGACGCAGCATTCTACGAATTCGGTAACGTATACTTCCTCGATCCCGCAAAGGAAAGCACTCCCGAGGCAACACTGGCACCATATTCCGAGAAAACACGCCTGGGCATGTGGATGGCAGGCGCTACCCGCCAGGGTAACTGGCTCCGCGCAACCGAAAACGTAGAATTCTACGACCTCAAGGCCGCAGTGGCCAACGTACTCGCCCGCCTCGGCATAACAGACATAACGCTCGCCAACGTGCCGTGCGCCGAGGGCGACATCTTCGCACAGGCACTGTCAGTTTCCACACTCAAAGGCCGTCAGCTGGGCACAATGGGCGTTGTGGCACCGGCAGTATGCCGTCTTGCCGACGTAAAAGGTGCCGTTTACTACGCCGAACTGGACTGGACAGCCATCGCAGCCACAGCGCTGAAGCGAAACGCCCTCTACACACCTCTGCCGAAGACCCAGCCGGTTAAGCGCGACCTGTCGCTGCTTATCGACAGCAAGGTTACAATGGCCGACATAGAAGCCGCCGTTCGCCAGGCAGAACGCAAGTTGCTTACCGGTGTAGAGCTGTTCGACGTTTACGAGGGCGATAAACTGCCCGCAGGCAAAAAATCGTACGCCATCTCCATTACCATCCAGGACCCCGAAAAGACGCTCCAGGACAAGTATATCGACAAGATTATGAACAAAGTCATCGAGACTCTGCAGAAGCAGCTCGGTGCCGAACTACGATAATTCATTAAAAATTAAACCATAAAGATACAAACCAATGGGAAGAGCATTTGAATACCGCAAAGCCCGCAAACTCAAACGCTGGGGCAATATGTCGCGCACTTTCACGCGTATAGGTAAGGAAATAACAATCGCCGCAAAGGCTGGCGGTCCCGACCCCGACACCAACCCTCGCCTTCGCGCTCTGATGCAGAACGCCAAGGCTGCCAACATGCCCAAAGATACCGTTGAACGCGCCATAAAGAAAGCCACCGATAAGGATGCCGGCGACTACAAGGAAATAACATACGAAGGATACGGCCCCCACGGCATTGCAATCTTCGTTGAGGCAGCCACCGACAACAACACCCGCACTGTTGCCAACGTACGCTCCTACTTTACCAAACACGGCGGCAGCCTGGGCACACAGGGCTCGCTCTCGTTCCTTTTCGACCACAAGAGCCTTTTCAAAATCAAGCCTAAGGAAGGCGTGAGCCTCGATGACCTCGAACTCGAGCTTATCGACTACGGTGTTGACGAACTCGGCCACGACGAAGACGAGGAAGGCAACGAACAGATTGTTCTCTATGGTGAATTCGAATCGTACGCCCAGATTCAGAAATACCTTGAGGAAAACGGATTCGAAATCATCAGCTCGGAATTCGTGCGCATCCCCAACGACCTCAAGGACGTAACACCCGAACAGCGCGAGGGTATCAACAAGCTCCTTGAGAAGCTCGAAGACGACGAAGACGTGCAGAACGTATTCCACAACATGCGCGAAGAAGACGAGGAAGGCGAATAATAATTCCGTCCCTCGCAAAATACAACCGGCTCCCCACCCAGGAAGCCGGTTTTTTAGTGCTTTCACCCCTCACCACTCTTCACTTCATAAATCAATAAATATAGCGAACAAAAAATTCGCCCAGGTGTTTCTATATATGTAGATCTATTCATATCTTTGCATACCAAAACAAATGTTGGATATGGATAAACCGCTTTTTAATCTTATCACTCTTAAAGAAGCGGAGTGTTTTATCACCAGTCTTATGCGATGGCACAAATGGAATACACCACTATAGAGGCTCTCGAGGACAAACTTCTCGGAACTGTCGGAACCCCGCGCCGTGATGCTTTTGAGACCGCAGTAAAAGAGGAAATCCGCGCTTATAATATCGGGGAGGCAATTAAAAAAGCACGTAAGGAACGAAATATGACCCAGGACCAACTGGCAGAACTTATGGGCGTTAAGAAAGCACAGGTCAGCCGTATAGAAAGGGGATATAATCCCACAATCAACACAATCACAAGAGCTTTTAGAGCACTCGGTCTGTCGGTGTCGCTTACCTGTGGAAATATGCAGATTGCGCTCGTATGAGGGCCGGTTCCGATTTTAGGTCGTGTATAGTGTTTATTTCTTGTTCAGCGCAGTGTGAAGATATATATGATAATTTTCTAGCATACAACTTGCTATAGTGTTGGTCTTGTTAATTATAGTCTTTTCTCTTGTTAAAGACTTCACTTAACAAGATGCCAGAATTTACCATCAAACTTAAGTTCTTTTTTACGCTTTAGAGATGAAAGAAGGTTGGTAAGTTTGTCGTAGCGTTGTCGGTCTGTCATATATTCCGGCAACATTTTGCCAATCAAAGTGAATAAATCCTTTCTTTCAGCCTTTCCATATTCTTTGATATAATCTATTATCAGCTTTTTGAAATAGTTGTCATCAAAGCTTCTGTTTTTTATATATGTTGCCTTTAATCCCACATGTCTTGTAGGAGCTATTACTTTTGATGAAAGATATAAATTAGGAAATCTGCCTTCTACATAGCCTTTTTTCCGAAGATAGTTGGCAGCTTCATGTGAAATATGGGTTCTTTTTTGAACGGAATCCAACAGCATAATATCAGACAATGAAAGAGAAGAATTGGAGACAAGAATGTTTGCAAAATTCTCGTCCAATACACGACCTTCAATTGTGCAGACAACATGATCGTCCCGTAAATCATAGTCTGGCATTGGAAAGAACCTTCTACGCTGTTGTACAAATAATTTTCTGATTCCACCGCCTTCGGTTTCAACCATTTTTACATTACGCATGGCTTCTACAAGAGCTGGATTCCGATAATGAGATTCAGGAAAGTCATTGGTTACAACAGCTTCAACAGATTCGGGAATAAATTGGCCTGCATTCTTAAAGCATAACTTTTCATCTTCATATTCTATCACGTCGATATGACAGCCTTTTGAGTAATCCTGATGTGCAATGGCGTTGTTTAGAGGTTCTCGTAAGGTAAAAGTATCATAACGCGACATGGATTCCGGAAACATCATACCGGAAATAGTATATGTATAAGTTGTGTTTCTTATCAATGAACCAATCTCTTCGATTGCAAGAATCATAGGTATGGTAAAAACGCGGAAATCCTTGCTGCTATCTGTTTCGTCCCTCAGGAACCAACGAATCTTACAGATTGAAGGGTTCAGAAAATGGTCGCTTTCAGATTTGCCGAGCAGAATAATCGTTGTTCGTGTGATGGCGGATTTCTAGTCAGCTTGGCTTTGTTTAAAAATATTTCATCTGTCCAACTGTCTATTTCAGCGTTCCGCGCTCCGTTGAAAAGTTCTTTGTATTAATGGCAAATCCTTTGTCCTTTGTGAATTTAACAAATTTTGTTTGTTAAAAGATAAGTATGTCAATAACGCAAATTTAATAAATATTTCGGATGTGGCATAATTCGTTGATGGAAATATCTATACAAATCGGAGCCGGTTCCCGTTGCGGGCCGGCTCCGATTTATAGTACGTTATAGAGATTATTTCTTATTCAGCGTGGTGTGGATGGCGTTGAGAAGGCTGGTGGCGGGCTCTCGGGTGTCCTGCGAGAGTTCCCATATCATTACGCCGCCTATACCGTTGTCAAGCACATACTGGCACTTTTCTTTTATTGTGGGAATGCCGTTGTACCAGATAAGGCCTATATTGTCGGTGTTTGCCACGTCTATGTCGGGGAAACGGGAGAACAGGTCGCGATATGCCACCGAAACAGCGTCTTTGGTAGAATTTTCAAACTTGAATTCATAGCCGTAGAAAGGCATACCGGCACAGAGCTTCTCCTTGGGCACGTTGAGTGTGCCGGTGTAGAAGGCAATCACGTCCTTGAAATACTGGACACTTGAGTGCTGGCCCACTTCGCCCCAGCCTCCGCCTTCCCAACCTCCGCAGGCATCGTAGATCATAGGGAAAACATAATCGAGGTGACTGAGCAACTGCGCATCTATCGACGAATCGGCATGTGTTTTACCACCCAACGCTGCCGTGAGTAGATATCCTTCGCCAATCTGCCCGCGGATGTCGGTGTAGAACTTTTCAAGATTCTGACGCTTGGCGTTCTCGTCGCCGCCCCATTCCTCATAGTCCACATCAACGCCGTCGAGATTGTATTTATGAATGCAGTATTTAACCTCCTTGGCAAGATTCTTACGCAGCTTTTCATCGGCGAGAGCCTTGGAAACATTCTGTGCGTCGCGCAACGATACAAGCACCTTCACGTTCTTCTTATGTGCGTTCGCTATCACATGTTTCACAGCATCGTAACCTTCATAATACAGATGTCCGTCGCCACGCATCTCGGCGAAAGCAAGACATATTATTGACAGTTTGTCATAGTCAGGTTCTCCCCACCAGGTGCTCCATGTTGGATAATATCCCACCACCATCTTTCCCTTGAACACCGGTTTCTCACGCTCGGGGAGAACAAGCGAATCACCGTCCTTGTCTCCGGGCTGGTCGGGATTGTCAGGCGTTTCAACAGGAGGAAGCGGTTTCACCTCAGGGTCGCTGTCCGAGCATTTCGAGCTTGTGAGCAAGAACAGGCTCAGCAGTGCCATAAAAAGAATCTTAGTTTTCATTATGGATAATGTTTTTAGGTTTTCAGTGTGTGCCTGCAAAATTATATCATTATCCATTAGCGGCAATAGCCGCCTCAAACATAAGACGATTATTCAACCACTTTGATGATTTTTCAACCTTATCTTGAATTACGGTAATATTGCTACTTTATAAAACAGCCATCTAATTTGGAACGATTTTTGTTTTAAAGAAACAGAAAGTCTATATTTGCAATGCTTAATAAAATAGATATGGAAAAGAATGTTCCTGTGCTTCTGCTGACGGGATACCTTGGCAGCGGCAAAACAACTTTATTGAATCATATTCTGGCCAACAAGCGCGGCATCAAGTTTGCCGTTATCGTCAACGACATAGGCGAAGTGAACATCGATGCCTCGCTGATTGCAAAGGAGGGTATTGTAGGCAAGAAAGACCAGCAGGATCTCGTCGCACTGCAGAACGGCTGTATATGCTGCACTCTTAAGATGGATCTTATCCAGCAGCTGTGCGAGATTGTAGCTACCGACAAGTTCGACTATATAGTGATAGAGGCAAGCGGTATATGCGAGCCAGAACCTATCGCCCAGACCATATGCTCCATTCCGCAGCTTGCTCAAAAATACCGTACCAAGGGCTTGCCGGAACTCGACTGCATCGTTACAGTTGTCGACGCCCTGCGTATGCTCGATGAATTCAGCAACGGCGATGCCCTCACACGCAAGAATCTTGACGAAGACGATATAGAGAATCTGATTGTAGAGCAGATTGAATTCTGCAATATCATTCTGCTGAACAAGATTTCCGAAGTAAGCGCAGAAGAGGCAGAACACCTCAAGGCAATCATCCGGGCGATCCAGCCACACGCCCAGATTATAGAGTGCGACTACTGCGATGTGAATCTCGACAGACTTATCAACACCCGTCTGTTCAATTTCAACAAGGTGTCGACATCTGCCGCATGGGTAAAGGAACTCGACGCAGCCCCCACTGCCGAAGAAGAGGAAGAAGCCCGCAAGACAGAGCATCACCATCATCATGATCATGACCACGAAGAACATGACCATGAACATCACCATCATGACCATGATCATGAGCACCATCATCACCATCACGATGGAGAAGGCGAGGTAGAGGAATACGGTATTCAGACATTTGTATACTATCGCCGACAACCGTTCAGCATTCATAAGCTCGACGAGTTCATTGCCCGCAACTGGCCCCGCAATGTTATCCGTACAAAGGGTGTTCTGTATTTCAGCCATAACCGCGATATGAGTTATCTATTTGAACAGGCAGGGCGCCAGAAAAAGCTTACCGAAGCAGGCTACTGGTTTGCCACTGCACCCAAGGAAGAACTTGAACAGTTTATGCGTACCGAACCGGGCCTTGCCCGCGACTGGGACGAAAAATACGGCGACCGCATGATAAAACTTGTTTTCATAGGACAGCATCTCGATAAGGACCGCATCACCGCCGAACTTGACAATTGTCTGGCAAAATAAAATAGAGAGCTTATCATTCAGACCCCGCCGACCCACGTCGAGCGGGGTTTTTTATGTTTTCAACAATCAACAAATACTGTTGAAAACATGTTGATAAAATGCAGATAACTTTTCAACAAGTAAATTTGGAAAAACACCGGAACTTGATTAAGCCGCTGTCTACAGCCGGAATGCAAATTTTCGCCCACTTATTTTTCAATTACTTTTGAAAGGGGATATCAACCTAAAAACACAGGTTATCATCAGAAAAAACGGCTTTAAAGTTATCAAATTATAAACAAACAACGTTATCAACAGTATGTTGATAACCATACAAACCACTTTATAACAAGCTATTTATACTGTTGATAAACTGTTGAGACTTCAATATCCCATTTTCATAACATCAAAAGCAAATCTGAGGGCAAAAAGTTATCATACTTATCAACGGGCATTACTATTACTACTTTCTTTTTTGCTTAAAAAAATTTTTTCTTTTAAAAGAGAAAACTAATAAAAAGGAGCGTTGATAACTTCGAGTTCTGTTGAGAAAAGGCGGAAAGAAAAACAAAAAATTAAGGTATAAGAAAAACAAAGGGGGGCCCCGGCGCCGACGAATACAAGAGGTAATAAAATGCTTCAGGCGAATCTCACGATCCGCCTGAAGTTGTCTAAACCTTAAAATCTAATCCTATGAAAAAACTAATTCAATACTTTACTTCTTTCTGCTGTTACTGCATGTTATACGTATAAAATGGGCAATTTGTTGTTGTAAAATTTTGCAAAGGCCTTTTTTTATGCTCTTTTTACACTATAAGGCCGCTTTTTTACTAATTTTGTATATAAATAGAAATGAATCTTCTCTAATGTCGGTTTTCAATGTAAGAATCTTAGGATGCGGTTCGGCACACCCGACGCTTCGCCATAACCCCAGCGCCCAGCTGCTCACATACCAGAAACATCAGATGCTGATAGACTGTGGCGAGGGCACCCAGCAGCAGATTATGCGCTACGGCGGAAATCTGGCGCGCATAGACCATATCTTTATCTCGCATCTGCACGGCGACCATTTTCTGGGTATTCCGGGGCTGCTTTCTACCATCGCGCTACATAATATAGAAGGTGCTGTAACGATCCATACTTTTAAGGATGGCGCCGAACTGCTGCGCAAGGTTATCGACTATGTTTGCCGCGACCGTTCTTTTGCCTTGAAGTTCGATATTATCGACCCTTCGAATCCCGGAATTGTTTACGAGGACAATAATCTTGTTGTAACAGCTTTTCCGTTGTTCCACCGTGTTCACTGTGTGGGCTACCGTTTCGACGAAAAGCCCAAGAGCCGGCATATAGACCGTCCTGCCTGCGATTTCCATGAGGTACCTGTATACAGGTTCAACGAAATAAAGGCAGGCGCCGATTTTGTGAAGCCCGACGGTACTGTTGTGCCTAACGCATGGCTCTCTACTGATCCATCACCCTCGGCAAGCTACGCCTACTGCTCCGACACTGCTTTCGACCCTCGAGTGGCCGAGGCTGTAGCAGGAGTGGATGTGCTGTACCACGAAGCTACCTACGGCGACGATGGGGAGTATAAGGCAGCCCCGCGCGGTCATTCAACGGCACGCCAGGCCGGCACCGTCGCCCGTCTGGCCAACGCCCGTAAACTTATAATAGGTCATTACTCCAAAACCATAAAGGACGAGAGTGTGCTTGTTGGCGAGGCCTCCGAAGAATCGGGTTGCCCGGTAACAGCTGCCAAGGAGGGCATGGAAATAATACTCGACTGACAGTTATGTACAACTTTACCGACGAATACTACATGTCGCTTGCTCTTGCCGAAGCACGCGAGGCCTACGATAAAGGAGAAATTCCCATAGGTGCCGTCGTTGTAGGAGGCGGCCGGGTTCTTGGGCGTGGCCATAACCAGACCGAGATGCTCGGCGATGTAACCGCGCATGCCGAGATGCTCGCCATAAGCGCCGCCGCACACACCCTGGGCGGAAAGTATCTTAAAGACTGCACCCTGTATGTAACCGTGGAGCCTTGCCCCATGTGTGCCGGAGCAATAGGCTGGAGCCAGCTGTCGCGCATTGTATATGGCGCTTCTGATGCCAAACGCGGCTATTCCACAATCCTGCGTCCGGGAACAACACCGTTCCATCCCAAAGCAATTGTTACCTGTGGAGTGTTAGAGGACAGATGCCGTGCTTTGGTCCAGGATTTTTTCAGCGCCAAGCGTCGGCGCGACATCAACAAATCTTTTGAAAAAAACTGATTATGCACTATTTTCTTATAGCCGGCGAAGCCTCCGGCGATCTCCACGCCGCGCATGTGATAGAAGAATTGCGCAAAAAGGACAGCAACGCTGTATTCACCTTCCTTGGCGGCGACCGAATGGCTGCCGCAGCTGGAGAGGCTCCGATTGTCCATTACCGTAAAATGGCCTTTATGGGCTTTACCGAGGTTATAAAAAACATAGGCACCGTAACATCCAATCTTCGCAAGGCAAAAGAAGCTCTGGAGCTTGCAGGGCCCGACGCGCTTATTCTTGTAGACTATCCTTCTTTTAACCTGAAGATCGCCGCAAAAGCGAAAAAATTGGGGATTCCGGTGTACTATTACATATCGCCCAAGATATGGGCATGGAAGAAATGGCGCATAAAGGATATTAAGCGTTACGTGCGTCGCATGCTGTCTATTCTGCCTTTCGAGCCTGCCTACTATAAGGAAAACGGTTTCGAGGCTACCTATGTTGGCAATCCGTCGGTAGGAGAAGTGGATGCCGGACTTGCCACGGCACTACCGAGAACCGAATTTCTTGAAAAATGGAAGTTGCGCGACCGTCCTCTCGTGGCCCTTATGCCTGGTAGCCGCCGTGCCGAGATACGAAGCAATCTGGCCGTGATGCGTCTTGCGGTAGACCGTTTTCCACAGTACAGGGGTGTTATCATAGCCGCTCCCGGTATCGAGGACGAATTCTATAATGCCAATGGAGGCATAAATATGCCTATATTACGCGAGAAATGTGCCGAACATGTGCTTGCCCACTGCCGCGCCGCACTGGTAACATCCGGTACAGCCACACTCGAGACCGCACTCTCTGGAGTACCACAGGTGGCATGCTACCGCAGCAACGGGGCGAAGATTACATACGATATAATGAGCAAGGTGCTTGATATAAAATATGTAACATTGCCAAATCTTATAGCCGACGAAGGCATAATACCCGAAATGCTTATACATTATTGCACTCCGGATCTTGTAGCCGACAAACTTGCTCCGCTTCTGAGGCTCGACAGCGCCGAACGAGCCGCCCAGCTCGAGGGTTATCAGCGCATGCGTCGAGCTCTGGGTACATCCGATGCAGCCGCCACGGCAGCAGATATAATTTTCGGGGACATAAAGAATCCCCGTAGTTGAAATTGCGAATCAACTGCGGGGAGAATTATATGGACTTTCTATAATCAGAAGTTATAGCCTATACCCAATGTTACATTGCTTGTGCGCATTTTGGCATGGTCGATGCTGATGCGGTTGCAGGTACCTATGGTACCGTATAATTGCAGAATAAAGTTGTTGAACTCAGTGCTTCCGCCTATGCGGACGCCAACGTCGCAGCGGTTCAGGAATCCGTCGTCGCCGAAAGCATTGTCGCTGTGGCCGTATTTTTCGTTGTTTATCCACACTTCGTGGTGCGATTTGGCAACGATACCTATATCTATCACAGGGCCGAAGAACAGATTGAAGCTCACAGGATAGGTATCGAAGTGGTAACCGAACATTATAGGCATGCGGAAACCGAACTGGCGTGCCGAGCCGCCAATTTTATCCGATACAGGCCCTTCCTTTAGGAAATCGGGCTTGATTCCGAAAGTGTTGTAGTACACTCCTAAACCCGGTTCGAAATATATGCCGCTCATAAGGGGCATATTGAATACGCCGGTAAGCTCGAATCCTGTACCGTTTTTAAAAGCGCTGTAATCCGTGCCTTCGTAATCTATTGCCGTAGGGCATCGGAAATCGAGACCGAGACGGAGGCCGAAAACAGGCGCTTCCTGCGCGCGCAGCGACGCCGACGCGCACATTATTATGCTTATGATAGCAAATACAATTTTTCTCATAGAGGTATACGTTATTTTATATGCAAAAATAATATACTTTTTCGAAAATAGACCTATTACACGCGTTAAAGTACAACAATTTGGCCTTTATGGCTAATTATTCGGTATCTGTCGGCGTACGCTCCTGCTTTTTATTCTTTTGTATCTGTTCCTTTCGGAATTTGCTCCAGTTGTTATTGAAATTTTTGCGTGATTTGTATGCCGTTATTCCAGTGAGTCCTTTAAGAAGCGACAGAGCTCTATGGCCTATTTTAAAATTACGACGGCCGTCGAATTTTTTTATCATTCTGTGGTCCGGTTCGGTATCCAGTCTTATGCTCTCTTTATCGATATTGTTTACCCTGTCGATAAGTGCCAATATGGAAGGCGACAGAGCAGGAGCCTCCAAAGGTTCATAAATGCCGGTTTCTTCAGTATCAAACCGTCGGTTTTCCCATTTTTTTGCTTCTTTTACTGTGATATGTTCTTTATCTAAAATATAAACAACGGCATTGGTGCTTACGAAAAAGGGTTCGTCTATTCTGTTGAATCGGAACATGGAATGTCCGCGTCCGTTGGATTCGATGTTGAAGGAATATCCTGTAAGATTTAAAGCCGATAAGCTGTCTCCGGCTATATTATCGTAGTTGTATTTCACCCGGAATCTTTCAAAATCAAGATCTTTACGGAAAAATCCTGCAAGAACGGGCACCCATTTCCGGCTTGTGATATCAGCAAGTACATCAACATTAACCGAGACAGAGTCGTTTTTTCTCAGCCAAATTTCGGTGGGGCTGTATTTACCATATACAGTATCCGTGCAAATCAGTGTATTCCTTAATACGACAGGCAATGCTGCCCTGGGGACCATACCGATCCAGTCGGACCATGAGAAATGATGTCGGCTTACATCGCTTACGCTGTCCAGCCCGATATCGTTTGTGAACCTGTAATAAGACTTGCTTGTAAGTACCCTCGGGGTTGTCCAACCTTTAAATTTCATTTTATCGTGGGACGGCAACATATAGTCTACCATCTTTTCTCTGAAAAGAAAAACAGTATCAGTGTAAGTGGACAGGGTAGAGTACTCCCTTACATAAGCCAATATATGCAGCAGACGTTCTCTGCGAGATTTAACAACAACTTCCGGCAATTCGGATATATTCTCGGAAAGAAAAACAGTATCCTGATTTTCATGCAGAACAATCATGTCTTTGAATCCGATGTAGCGTATTGTTATAGGGTAGTTCTCCTGAGAAATTCGAGGCAATACCCCTTTGCCGTTGCTGACACCTATGGCAATTCCGGAATTGCTGTAGACGGAGGCGTTAGGCAGAGGAATATGGGTAACAGAATCAGCCACAACAGTTGCCTGCGTTGGTATTACGCAGCAAAGGGATATCATAATCCATATAAATCGCCAAATCACATCCATATTCTATGTATATCACCGCCGGCGCGAAAAGCATTTCTCTTATCGTGCAAAATTAATGAAATTTCCGATACATCATTGTTTTAAAAGGTTTTTATTAATCTATAATTGTTAAAAAGGATTTCATAGAAAAAAGAATGCTTCCGCGTTTATGTACGGGCATAAAAAAAGCTTCGTCGGCCGACGAAGCTTTTTTATAATCGTTTGTATGATTAGCCGTTGATGCGAACCATAGTAGCGATGAGGTCGAGAACTTTGTTGGAGTAACCGATCTCGTTGTCGTACCAGGAAACAACTTTAACGAAGTTTTCGGTAAGATATACACCAGCGTTTGCATCGAAGATGGAAGTGCGGGTGTCGCCGAGGAAGTCGCTGGAAACAACAGCATCTTCGGTGTAGCCGAGAACGCCCTTGAGTTCGCCTTCAGCAGCTTCTTTCATAGCAGCGCAGATAGCTTCTTTGGTAGCGGGTTTAGCAAGGTTAACGGTGAGGTCGACAACAGAAACGTCGAGAGTGGGGACGCGCATCGAGATACCGGTGAGTTTGCCGTTGAGTTCGGGGATAACTTTACCTACAGCCTTGGCAGCGCCGGTGCTGGAGGGGATGATGTTGCCGGAAGCAGCACGGCCGCCGCGCCAGTCCTTCATGGAGGGACCGTCTACAGTCTTCTGGGTAGCGGTAGTGGAGTGTACGGTTGTCATAAGGCCGTTAACGATACCGAATTTGTCGTTGAGGACCTTGGCGATGGGAGCGAGGCAGTTAGTTGTGCAGGAAGCGTTGGAAACGAACTGTGTGCCCTTAACATATGTGTCGGCGTTTACACCGCATACGAACATGGGGGTGTCGTCCTTGGAAGGAGCGGACATAACGACGTACTTGGCGCCGGCTTCGATATGAGCCTGAGCTTTTTCCTTTGTGAGGAAGAGACCGGTGGATTCAACTACGTATTCAGCACCTACAGCAGCCCAGTCGATTTCAGCGGGGTTCTTGCATGCGGTAACACGGATGTGCTTGCCGTTAACGATGAGTTCGTTCTTCTCTACGTCGCATTCAACGGTGCCGTCGAATTTGCCGTGCATTGTGTCGTATTTCAGCATGTAAGCCATGTAGTCGACAGGGAGAAGGTCGTTGATTGCAACTACTTCGATGTCGTCACGCTTTGTGGAAGCGCGGAATACGAAGCGACCGATGCGGCCGAAGCCATTAATACCAATTTTAGTCATAACAATTAAATATTAGAGAGTTCAAAATGTGTTGTTAGTCAATCCTTTTACGGATGCAAAACTGAAAGGTTAACGTCGGACGGGCGCACCGTGTTCGTTTTGCACCGCAAAATTAATGAAATATTTCGGTATTTCAATTTTTTGGTTGTATTTTTTATTGTCAAAAAGTTTGTATAAATTTGCACATCGGACAAGCCGGCTGCCTGTAGGCGGTTCAGGGCTGTCTGCATAAGGTTTTAATAACTTAAGTGATATGAAAAAATTCCTTAAAGAGTTCAAGGATTTCGCCATGAAAGGCAATGTTGTCGATATGGCTGTCGGTGTGATTATTGGCGCAGCTTTCGGCAAGATTGTAACTTCTCTTGTGAACGATATTTTCATGCCGGCAATAGGCATGCTTACGGGCGGAATAAATTTCTCGGATCACAAGTGGATTATCCAGCAGGCTGTAAAGAATGGCGAAGAGATTATAACTCCCGAGGTTGCTATAACCTGGGGCGCTTTTGTGCAGACGGTTATCGATTTCGTAATCGTGGCATTCTGCATATTTGTGGCCATCAAGTTCATGAACAAACTTAAACGTGAGCCGGAGCCTGCTCCCGCTCCGGAGCCTGCCGCTCCTGCCGGCCCTACACAGGAAGAACTGCTTACGGAAATCCGCGATCTGCTCCGCAAGGAAGTTGAGAAAAAATAAGTGCGATAGCGCCGCTTCAGACGGCGATGTGCGCCCGATTTTCCTTATCGGCTTCATGGCTGCCGGCAAAACCACGCTTGGCCGTCCGTTGGCTGCTGCCCTCGGACGCCCGTTTGTGGATACCGACGCTGCCGTGGAAGCTGCCGTCGGCATGACCGTGAGGCAGATTTTCGACACCGACGGCGAGGAGGCGTTCCGACGTATGGAGCGCGAGGCGCTGTTGCGTGCCGTTGCCGACGGCGCTGTGGTAGCATGTGGCGGAGGTACACCTTGCCATGCCGACAACATGGACTTTATGCTTGCCCGCGGCCTTGTTGTGGAGTTGAAAGCAAGCATGGAGGCAACGTTGCGCCGGCTGCGTGAGGCTCCGGGCAAGAGACCGCTCGTGGATAATCTGCTTGCGCATCCCGATGCGCTCAGGGCCAAGGTAGAGGCTATGCAGGATGCCCGCCGACCATTCTACAGCAGGGCACATGCCGTTTTCGCCTCCGATCTGCTCGAGACAGCCGCCGAAATAGACGGCAGTGTCGAAAAATTTATAGCAACGTTTCAATTGAAATAGAATATGGATGCTCCGATACCTCTTGAGGAAGTGCTGAAAGCCACTGCTGCCGGCCGTCAGGCAACGGTTGGACTGCCGTCGTCGGGCGGTTTGCTCGACCACCGTTTTCCCCTTACTCCGGAAGGCGCCGGCACACTTGTGGCGCGGGGGTTGCGCGTGAAGATGGAACGCGGCGCAGCAGCACACATCCACTACACCGACAACGACTACAGCCGTTGCGGTGTGGAGATTACCGACCGCGCCGAAACCCTCGCCGCAGATATCGTTGTGTATCTACCCTCGCTTCCATCGGTTGATGCACGGCGTCTGAAAAGGGGCGGCCTGCTGCTGACGTTTGCGCACAGCACACAGTCCGATATCGACACTATAAAAATTCTTCTGGAGCGGCATGTGATAGCTTTGGCGCTCGACGAGGTTACCGATATATCCGGGCGCCGGCCGTTCGCCGACATACTGCGCGAAATCGACGGCCGTGCCGCTATGGCGATAGCATCGTCGCTTATGGCCGATTCCATCCACGGCAAAGGCATTCTGCTTGGAGGCGTGGCTGGAATCAATCCTTGCGAAGTGATGATTATCGGCTCCGATATGGCGGCATGCGCCGCAGCTCTCACGGCAATAGGGCTCGGCGCTATTGTACGCATGTTCGATAACAACGTTTATCGTCTGCGCGAGGCTCAGCGCTTCCTCGGACCGGGTGTAACAGTATCTTCGCTGCACCCGCGTGTATTCGAGAACGCCCTCCGCAGCGCCGACATTGTCATTGCTGCCGACAACGACCGTCCCGTGCCGATAGGCACCGATCTTGTGCGCATAATGAAGCGCGGTGTTATCTGTTTCGACCTCACCGCCGAACCAGGCAAAGCTTTCCCGAGCATGCAGGTGATAGACCTTGCGCTCGCATCGCCTGCCGACAGCGTTTTCGAAGGTCCCGTGCGCCTGTGCTATGTCAATGCCGGGAGCGCCGTTTTGCGCACTGTGGCTATGGCTCTGAGCAACACCTTCGGCACCATGCTCGACGATATACTTGTTTGCGACGGCGTGGCAAATGCCCTACGCATAAACAAAGGACTACAGACAGCCGCGTTTACCTTTTTGGGCAAGTGCGTAAACCGCCGCATAGCCAGGCTTGCCGGCGTGAGATATGTGGATATAAATCTTTTAGTACAGTTTTCGTGAGCGACAGACCAGGAAAATATTATGTTGTGTGGGTTGGCGTAGAACCGGGAGTCTACGACAGCTGGGAGGAATGCAAGCTACAGGTAGTGAACTATCCCGGCGCCAAATACAAGGCATTCAAGACCCGCGAGGAAGCCGTAGAGGCCTATCGCGGCGATCCTGCCGAACAGCTCGCACTGATGAAGTCTATCGTCGGGCACGAGCGTACTGCTCCGGCGCAGGTGAGTCCCGACTATTTTCAGATTCCGGGCATCCGCCTCGATGCCATCGCCACCGACGGTGCCTGTTCGGGCAATCCCGGCCCGATGGAATACAGGGCTGTAAGACTGTATGACGGTTCCGAGGTTTTTCATATCGGCGCCTCGCAGCCGCTTACGGGCACAAACAATATTGCCGAGTATCTTGCCGTTATCCATCTTGCGGCATTGCTTGCGAAAGCCGGCGACACCACCACTCCCATATACACCGACAGCCGCAACACTTTTGCATGGCTGCGGCGCGGAAAATCCAAAACTACATTGCAGCGAACTCCGAAAACGGCCAAAGTGTTAGACCTTCTGGAGCGTGCCGATGCATGGCTTGCCGCCAACGGCCCGATACGCAATCCCATTCTGAAATGGAAAACCGACGAATGGGGTGAAATTCCCGCCGACTTCGGAAGAAAATAAAATGATTGGCAAGGACGAAATACAGGAAATGCTTCTCGACCTGGAAAGCGACAGGGTCGAGAGGACTGTTTCAACTACAAATCCTGTTGTCGTCAAGCTGTCTGAAAATGCTGTCAGAGAGAACTCCAGACATATTACTGATGTTATACCGTCAAAAGCTTACGGTATAAATGATGGTATAAATGATGGTATAAAAAGACCGGTCGTTACCGACCTTCATAAAGCGGTGTATCAGACTATCTGCATGAAACCGACAATAAGATATACTGAACTGGCTGATAATATCGGGGTATCGGAATCATCGATAACCAGAGCTATCAGAGAGTTGAAGGAATACGGTTATATCGCCCGAAAGGGCGCGAGAAAATCCGGCGAATGGATTATTCTAAAAAGACTTGAATAGGGTGAAAAGAAGTCAATCTTTTTGCCTAATCATGGATTTTGGTTATTTTTGCATAATTAAAAATTATCTTCTTACATAACAATAATATAAAACTATGGCACGATTGCTTAGAATACTGAAAGACGATTCATGGCTGCGCCCCTTCGCCGCCGCGATTGAAGGACGCCACCAGGATGTTATACGCAAGGAAAAAGAACTTACCTCGGCGGGCGGCACACTGAGCGATTTTGCCAACGCCCATAAGTACTTCGGACTCCATCGCCGCAGCGATGGGGGATGGACTTTCCGTGAGTGGGCGCCAAATGCTACGGCTATTACACTGATTGGCGATTTTTCCAATTGGGAACCACGCGAAGAATACCGGCTTTATCCTGTCGGTGGCGACGTGCCCGGTATATGGGAGGGTAATTTCCCTGCCGACGCCATTAAAAACGGTCAGCTGTACAAGATGCTGGTGCAGTGGCCCGGCGGCAGCGGCGAACGTATTCCGGCATATGCAAACCGTGTGGTGCAGGACGCCAAGACTTCCATATTCTCGGCGCAGGTCTACGAACCCGAGAAAAAATTCCCCTGGCGCGACGGCAAATTCACGCCCGATACAGCTCCGCTACTTATATATGAATGCCACATAGGCATGGCTCAGGAGAACGAGGGCGTCGGAACCTACGATGAATTCCGCCGCAAGGTGCTTCCGCGTATCGCCGCCGACGGCTACAACGCTATCCAGATTATGGCGATACAGGAGCATCCCTACTATGGCTCTTTCGGCTACCACGTATCCAACTTCTTTGCCGCTTCCAGCCGTTTCGGCACGCCCGAGGATCTGAAGAAACTTATCAACGACGCCCACCGCATGGGCATCGCCGTAATCATGGACATCGTGCACTCGCATGCCGTGAAGAACGAGAACGAGGGCATAGGGCGTCTCGACGGATCCCCCGACCAGTATTTCCACTCCAACCCCTCGCGCCGCGAGCATCCGGCATGGGACTCGCTGTGCTTCGACTACGGCAAGAACGAGGTTATCCACTTCCTTCTTTCCAACTGCAAGTACTGGCTTGAGGAATATCACTTCGACGGTTTCCGCTTCGACGGCGTTACCTCCATGCTGTACTACGACCACGGTCTGGGCAAAGCCTTCGGCAGTTACGACGATTACTATGACGGCGGTCAGGACACCGACGCCCTTACATATCTTACTCTCGCCAATATCCTTATCCACGAGGTGAAGCCCCACGCTATCACGATAGCCGAGGAAATGAGCGGCATGCCCGGCCTGGCACTTTCGTTCAAGGACGGCGGCATGGGTTTCGACTACCGCATGGCTATGGGTATTCCCGACTACTGGATCAAAACCCTAAAGGAAAAGAAAGACGAGGACTGGCATCCCACATCCATTTTCTGGGAGCTTACCAACCGCCGCGCCGACGAAAAGACGATAAGCTACGTAGAGAGCCACGATCAGGCTCTTGTGGGTGATAAAACGGTGATTTTCCGTTTGATAGACGCGGCTATGTACTGGCACATGATGGTAGGTGATACAGACCCTGCCGTAACACGCGGCATAGCCTTGCACAAGATGATCCGTCTTGTTACGTTGTCGACCATCAACGGCGGCTACCTCAACTTCATGGGCAACGAGTTCGGACATCCGGAATGGATAGATTTTCCGCGCGAAGGCAACGGCTGGAGCTACAAGTATGCCCGCCGTCAGTGGGATCTTGTTGACCGTCAGGACCTCCAGTACCGCTATCTCAACGCTTTCGACAACGCCATGATAGAACTGGTGCGCTCCCGCAAGAATTTCCAGGCTAAAGCTATCCGCAAGCTATGGGACAAGGACGACGACCAGGTGCTGGCCTATATGCGCGGCGACTATGTGTTCGTATTCAACTTCAACCCGTCCAAGAGTTTCAGCGACTACGGCATACTTGCCCCGGGCGGTGTTTACAGCACTATCCTCAGCACCGACGACCCGCAGTACGGCGGTTTCGGCAATGTGGTAGAGGGCACAGAACATTTCACCGTTCCCGACCCGCTGTTCAGCGACGCCGGTGTAGAGCGTCTGCCTCTATATCTGCCTGCCCGTACTGCAATAGTACTGCGCAAACACCGCCGGTAAATTTTCTCTGATGAACGAATTCACACGGCAAAGCATTGAACTGGCAAACCGGGAGGTTTACCTCGACCGGTTGTCGGTTGTGTATCCTCTCAATCCCGAGGCAAATCGTCAGATAAATGAAGATTTGTGGAAAAAGATAGAATCTGATTTCCTCAAAAACGATTGTGTGGAAATGTTCAAGACATTGCTTGAACTGGATTTGTTTCCTGTAAAGGACAGTTATGTACCCTTCTTTAAAAGGGTGCCTGCCGGAGCACAACGCGATATAATTATCAGGAACAATCCGGCAACTGTTTCCCGTATATGCAACCGCATATATGAATTGGGCGTTGAAAAACTCAAGGCCAGTGTAGTCCAGCCCAAGGAAACAAACCGTCAGATGGGACCACTGTTCCGCCGATGGGTGGATTCTGGAGCGTTGGGAGTCGTACCGGTACGCGACATCGACCAGTTCCTCCGTTCCGATGGATTCGCAATACTGAGCGGGCAGGATGATTTTCTTGGCAATTTCGCCAGAACATATCTCGGTTGGCAGCGAGAGGACAAAGGGCTGGATTTCGTAGCCAAAGTTGGCGAAAAGTTTGTTATCGGTGAGGCCAAATTCATTACCGATTTCGGCGGCCATCAAAATGATCAGTTTCTCGACGCGCTGACAACGGTTCGGTCTCAGACAAACCCGAATGTTGTCAAAGTCGCCATTATGGACGGTGTGCTCTATATTCCCAACAGGGGAAAACTATATAAGACAACGGCTTCCGGCAACTACAACATACTCAGCGCACTGTTCTTGAAAGATTTTCTAACTACGCTGTATCATAATGGATAGGAATATACTGATAAAAGGCGACAATATCGACGGACTCCGGTGGCTTCTGGACAATGGCTACAAAGGGAAGATAGACCTTGTGTATATCGACCCACCCTTCGCCACCGGCGGCACTTTCGGGATCGACCCTTCGGGCCGTGTCTCAACCATCAGCAAAGCCGAAGATGCTGCCGTGGCGTATTCCGACCAATTACAGGGCGAAGAATATCTTGAGTATCTGCGCCAAAGAGTAGCGCTGATATACGAGCTGTTGTCGGACTGCGGCTCTTTTTACTTGCATATCGACTACAAGATAGGACATTATGTGAAAGTGATGCTTGACGGTATCTTCGGAATGAAGTATTTTCGCAACGATATTACCCGCGTGAAATGCAACCCCAAGAATTTCGACAGAAACGGCTACGGCAACATAAAGGACATGATTCTATATTATGTAAAGAGCGACAGCGCGATATGGAACAATCCTGTTTTCGAAGTCGATGAGGCCGACCTGATAAAGCGCTATCCTAAAACGGATGCGGCTGGGCGGCGGTATACCACCGTTCCCATCCATGCTCCGGGTGAAACAAAAGGCAATACATCAAAGCCGTTCAAAGGTCTTTTGCCGCCTAAGGGACGGCATTGGCGCTGTTCTGTTGAAGAACTGGAGGAACTGGACCGCAAGGGACTTATCGAATGGTCGTCGAAAGGCAATCCCCGCAAGATAAACTATGCCGACGAACATACCAGCACCAAAGCTCAGGATATCTGGACGTTCAAAGACCCCGCTTATCCAACATACCCCACAGAAAAGAATCAGGATATGCTCAGGTTTATAGTGGGCGCATCTTCAAATCCGGATTCTATCGTTATGGACTGTTTCTGCGGTTCGGGTAGCTTTCTGAGAGCCGCCGACGCTCTTGGCCGCAGCTGGATCGGTATGGACAAGTCGGATACTGCAATTGAGGTTACCAAAGATAATCTTTTGACAGAGAGCGGTCTGCTGTCTTGCACCGATTTTATGGAACTTTAATTGAAAAATGTCCAAAACATTTTCATATTTAAAACAAAAAACAGATAATGATTCATATTGTAGGCACGTACCTTTGGCAAGTTTGCTACCTAAAGCATTGATACTCAGTAGACAGTTGCTGACGTGCCTTTGGCACGTCCCTACATTGTGAGGCTTTCTACTGCAGTTCTGCACACCCTACAAGAGAAACCATTTTTCTGCGATTTATATATAATGGAAGAAAAGAAGCTATTTTTACTTGATGCCTACGCATTGATATACAGGGCGTACTATGCCCTGATGCGCTCGCCGAGGGTGAACTCGCAGGGTGTGAACACTTCGGCCGTTTTCGGTTTCTGCATCACGCTGGACGATCTTCTGCGCAAGGAGAATCCCGGCTACATAGCCGTGTGCTTCGACCCCGCGCATGGCCGCACATTCCGCCACGACGAGTATCCGGAGTACAAGGCCGGACGCGACAAGCAGCCCGAGGACATAACTGTTGCGATACCGTATATCAAATCTATTCTCGCGGCCATGCGGATTCCTGTCATAGAGGTCGAGGGCTACGAGGCCGATGACGTGATAGGAACGCTTTCGCGCCACGCCACCGAAAATGGCTTCACAACTTATATGATGACGCCCGACAAGGACTACGGTCAGCTTATAAACGACCATGTGTTCCAGTACCGTCCTGCAATCAAAGGGCAGGGCTTCGAAGTGCGAGGCCCCCAGGAAGTGTGCGCGCGCTACGGCATAAGCTCGCCGGCGCAGGTGATAGACCTGCTGGCGCTGGAGGGTGATGCCGCCGACAATGTTCCCGGTTGCCCGGGAGTGGGTGAGAAAACAGCAGCCAAACTGATTGCCGAGTTCGGCAGCGTGGAAAATCTGCTTGCCTCCACAGATAAGCTGAAAGGCGCCCTGCAGAAAAAAATAGTGGAGAATGCCGACAAGATACGAATGTCCAAGCATCTTGTTACCATCGTTACGGATGTGCCGCTGGAGTTCGACGCCGACAGTCTGCGACGCTGCGAGCCTGATGTGGACGCATTGGTGGAGATATACCGCACTCTCGAATTCAAATCCCTGATTTCAAAATACAAGTCTGCCGAACCCGTGGCCACCGAACCCGTGGGCAAGCCTGTGCCGGCTATGGGTAATCTGTTCGATACCGTCGAACCGGTGGAAGCCAGTCAATTCGCCGTAGAAGCCGCACAGCTCTCGCAGGAGAAAGAAATAGCGGAATACCTCGGCGGCCTGATGCGAGAGGGAATTGCCGGTATGGCGATTCAGAGCGAGGGCGCCGAGGCCATGACGGCCCGTGCTGCATCTATTTCGTTTTCCTACATGCCGGAGAATTCGGATAATTACAACGCGGCCACAATCGCCCTGCCAGCCGATACCGCGGGCCGCGCGCGAATAGCAGAGCTGCTGCAGCCTGTGTTCTCCAATCCGCATGTAACGTTGTGCGGCAGCGATATAAAGCGTGATATGCTGATTCTTAGGCGAATGGGCATAACATTTCAGGGCGCGCGCTGGTTCGATACGTCGGTGGCGCACTATCTGTGCAATCCCGACCAGAAACACGATGTTTCTTCTCTGGCAATGAGCTATCTCGGCCTTGAATGCAACAGCGGCGATGCAACGGCGGCAGCTGCATGCCTGCGTCTTATGCCACTGCTGCAGAAGGAGTGTGCCGAAAAGGGGCAGACAGAGTTGCTGGAGGATGTGGAACAGCCTTTTGTGGGTGTGCTTGCCTCGATGGAATGGGAAGGCGCGCGAATAGACCCGCGCGAGCTGAAACGTATATCCGCCGCTCTCAGCGAACGACTGCATCAAAAGGAGGAAGAGGCTTACAGCCTTGCCGGAAGGCCGTTCAATGTATCGTCGCCATCGCAGGTGGGGCAGATTCTGTTCGACGAAATGAGTATCGACCCCAAGGCACGCAAGACAAAAGGCGGTTCGTGGTCCACTGCCGAGGATGTTCTCGAGAAATACGCCAAGGACGTGCCTCTGGTGCAGCTGATTTTAGACATTCGCGGCATCAAGAAGCTGCTGGCGACATACGTGGACGCTCTGCCCAAACTTATCAACCCGACTACGGGAAAGATACATACCACATATAACCAGACTGTTACAGCTACAGGCCGAATATCGTCCACCAACCCCAACCTGCAGAACATTCCTATCCGCACTTCCGACGGACGCGAGATACGCAGGGCTTTCATCGCCGATGACGGCGATCTGTTGCTCTCCGCCGACTATTCGCAGATTGAGCTGCGCCTTATGGCCGACCTCAGCGGCGACAAAAATATGATCGACGCTTTCCTGAGCGGCGAAGATATTCATCGTAGTACCGCGGCCAAGATATACCATCTGGAGCTCGACGAGGTTACCGACAACCAGCGCCGCAATGCAAAAACGGCCAACTTCGGAATCATATACGGCATATCGGCTTTCGGCCTGTCCGAAAGGCTCGGTATTCCGCGTGCCGAGGCAAAAGAACTTATAGAAGGATATCTGCGAACCTATCCGGGCGTACACGGCTATATGGAAAAAGCCGTCGAACAGGCACGTGCCGACGGCTATGTCAGTACAATAATGGGACGCCGGCGTTATCTGCCGGATATTAATTCGCGCAGCAACACCGTGCGCAGCTATGCCGAGCGAAACGCCGTAAACGCGCCTATACAGGGTTCGGCGGCCGATATAATCAAGGTAGCTATGGTGCGTATCGACGAGGAAATACGCCGCCGCGGACTGCGTTCGCGCATGATACTTCAGGTACACGACGAACTCATATTCAATGTCAGGCCCGACGAACTCGGCACCATGCAGGAACTTGTCGTACGCCAGATGGAAGGCGCCTACAGCGGCCGCGTGCCTCTGGAAGTGTCGGCGGGCGTGGCCGACAACTGGCTCGACGCGCACTGATTACCATTTCTGTATTGTCGGAAGGGTGGAAATATCTATCCTGGCATCGCTTTCGGTGGCGATGATGAACAGGGCTATGGCGCGCGTCATCAGAATATCGTCGTGCATGGGCGCGTCGGCGCCGTACGAGCCGTCGGGATGCTGACGGTAGTTCAGCATCTCGTTGCAGGCATCGTTGTCGTGCTCCGTGTAGGTGTGTCCGCGCACGGCGGCTATCAGGTTGCCTATTAGCATAGGTTTGGTGTTGCGGTTTGTGTGGAAGCCGTAGCGCCGGGTGTAGTTGCCGCTCACCTTGTCGTAGGAGCGGCGCACATACATGTTCGGATATGTCCGTGCCATCTCTGCAAGCACATATGCGCTGTCGGCGCCGTTGCGTTCTGTCTCTAAGGTGTTGCTTTCCACCACAAGCAGGGCGTTGTTGTAGTACCGGCCTATTTCCATAGCCTTGGTGGCGAGCAGGTCGTGGTCTATGTGCCCGCGCCATTGCGCCACCACTTCCGGCAGAACGTCGCCACGACCGCGGCGAAGCACCGCCACCACCGACCAGTCGGCCGTAGCCGAACGGCCACCGACATCCACTGCCGCCACATAGCTTTCTCCCGCCTCGGGGTGGTGCCATACGCGCAGTCTGCCTGTCGCCGTCGCTGTAAAGCGTGGTGGCAAGCCACAAAGCCCTCCGCGTTCGAAAGCCATGCCGCAATCCGCGCGCAGTTCTTCCACCAAGGCCGAATCGAATACGTTGCATTCTGTGGAAATGAAGGCGTCGGTGTCGGTCAGCGGGAACTCGGCGTTGAAACGTTCCTCGCTGTCCATTTCCAGTCGCTTGCAGCGGCGCCAGTACAATTGTTCTATGGTGAGTCCGGAAGCAAAAAGTTCCTTTTCCTTGTCGTCCATACTCTTGACGAACGCGTGTATGTCCGAGGGGCGGCGCGAGTTGGCACTGAGCTCGCACCACGGCACAAAAATTGCGCGCGAACAGCCTGTTGTCTTGCTGCGCAGCCATTCGCGGTGGAAAAAATTACCCACGCCGTTTGCCGTCGACTCTATCACCACCATTGTTCCCTCCTGCATGTCTACGGTTCCGTATATAGCTTGTGCCACATCCTCGGGAGCAACAGACGGCGAATTGCGCCAGAAAGCCACTTCGGTAAGATGTGCCAGCGAAAGGTCGTTGCCGCGCACGGCGTCAGGGTTTACGCTGGAACAGAGCATCATGGTGCAGTCGCGGCCGGTAATCTTCTTTATGTCGGTGGAACCCTCGAAGTTCTTCAGTGCCGGTTCAGCATTGCCCTGCCACATATCGGCAGGGTAGTTGGCAAGCAGGCGGCTGTACATGCCGCGTATTGTGGCCGACGTGTTTTTGAGGTGCGCGCAGATAACGCTGTTAACACCCGTGCGCACGCATGTCTGAATCCATGCTATGTACAGCTGTATAAGGGTTGAGCAGCCCCACTGGCGGGCCTTCAGTATAACGGCGCGCAGAGGCATTCCTGCGGCGCGGTCGTTCTCGAGAATCTCAACGACGGAACGCTGTCCCTCGTTGAGCACGCACAGAACAGGCTTGAAACCTCGTTTTGGCTTGATATAGGCACATGTGGCGCACCAGTATTCAAAATCGTAGCGGCAACGCATCTGTTTCCATTTCCGCGACCCAACCTTTATATGCTGGCATTCGGGATTCTCCAACATCGCAACCGGCAGATAAAACGTCCTCGTGTAATATTTAAGCCGACGGCGCGGTCCACAGGCGCCGTAACCGGTGAGTGGATCGTAGCGCTCGTGCAGGATATTATCTCTAAGATTGTTAAGCAATTCGTAGTTTTCCATACCGCGAAATTAATATGCGTTTTTCCGGTATTATCCGTCGAATATTCCTGTCGGGATTATGCTCGTTATTCTTTTTGGATAATTAATTGTTCCAAAAGGTGCGGAAATATCTCTGTTTGCTAAAAACTTTGTATATTTGCATTGCAATGGATAGAATAGACGATATCTTTATCAAACAAACGGCTATGGAAACAAGCCAGTTTGAAAGGCTCAAATCACAGGCCGTCGATTTCAGCGAAATTGAAGGCAATTGTTTCTATGGCCATATAACCGCCGAACCCACCGATACGGAAAAACATATAGATGTAATGACACCCGTGAAGGTGGTGGGCAATGTCATGCTGCTGATTGCCAAGGGCAAGCTGTCGGTAGAGGTAAATACTAAGAAATTCGAGATAGAAGGTCCTGTAACCGTGAATATTAACCACGGTTCTCTCATTCAGGTGTCGCCGGCGGATGATAATTCGGGCGTGGATATGTATTTCCTGATGTTCTCGCCCCTTTTTCTGCGCGACATCAACATATCTTTCTCTGCTATTTCGGTAGAGGCTCTGCTGGAGCACGACGATCCGGTGCTTCACCTCAGCGACCGCGAGGTAAACCAGCTGCTGCGTTATTTCTCACTGATAAATATGGTGATGAAAGAAAACTACATGACACAGCTGAGCCTGCATATAATCAGCAGTATCACCAGTGCTCTGATATACCAGCTGATGAGCATACTTTGCCGCCGGACAAACATAAAGGAATCCAACGGCGCCAGTCCCAGACGCAGCTCGTACGTACAGGATTTCCTGCGGCTCGTGCATGTGAACTACCTGCGCGAGCGATCTGTGAAATATTATGCCGACCAGCTCTTCATCTCGCCGAAATACCTCTCGCTGCTGGTAAAGGAGGCCACAGGTCGTTCGGCAACACGCTGGATCGACTTTTTCGTTATCACCGAGGCAAAGAACCTGTTGCGTTATTCGGGCAAGAACGTGCAGCAGGTGGCATACGCACTCAATTTTTCCAACCAGAGCGCATTCGGCAAATATTTTAAACATATAACGGGCATGTCGCCCACAGACTATCAGAAATCGTGAAAAAATTTCTGCGCTTCGTCGCGGTATTCCTTTTGCTGTTCCCTTGTGCGGCCGCCGCACAGAAGTTTACATGGAGCGTTGATTTCGGATCGGTTTTCGACAACCGCGAGGGCGACCATCTTTATACTCCCACCGAAACATACTTCTTCACTAACCTCGCTCCCGAGATAGGCGTGGCCTTCGGCGATGCCGACCGCATTGCCGGCGGAGCGGTATGGAACCAGCCGATAGGTCGCGAATGGGACGGCTACCGTATATCTCCAACATTATATTATCGCCACACCGGTGCGCGATGGTCGTTCTCGATGGGCATGTTTCCGCGCACGCAGCTGCGCGAGCCTCTTCCGGGTTTTCTGTGGTGCGACTCGCTTACGTATTTCCAGAAAAATATCCGGGGCGCGCTCGTCCAGTACCATAGCGGACGTAATTTCGCCGATTTATACCTCGACTGGCGTCAGATGCAGACCGAGCGAAAGCGCGAAGCCTTCAATATTGTGCTGCACGGCCAGTGGCATCCGAAAGGTGGCGACTTCTTTGCCGGTGGCCATGTTATGATGAACCATTTCGCCCTCACCAAAAACAGCGGCCCCGACCAGCATATTGTGGACAACTTCGTTGTCAATCCGTATGTAGGCGTAGACCTGGGGCAGCGCACCGCGCTCGACAGCCTGTATATCCGCGCAGGCGCCATAATGACAATAGAGCGCAACCGTGCCTACGACCACTGGAAGACACCCGCGGGCGCATGGCTCGACGCCGTGGCCGAGTGGAAATGGCTGGGTGCGCGCAACAGCCTGTATATAGGCGGTGTGCAGCAGCCGTCGCGCGCAATGTGCGGCGCTTTGCTCTATCAGGGAGAACCATACTATGCCTCCAAATTCTATAACCGCACCGACGTATACGCCCATGTGTACCGCAACCGTTGGGTCGACCTTGAGGCTTCCCTGAATTTTAATTTCGCAAAAGACAATTTCACGTTCTACCAGCGGCTGATTCTGCGGGTGTACATATCCAACATCGTCAACTCCGGGCCGAAACGCACCCGCATACGGTTGTAAGCCATGAAGCCGAAACGAATAATACTGATACGGCACGGAGAATCCGAAGCGAATGTGGACCGATATCTGTTCGGCCGCATCCCCGACTATACCATAGAACTGACAGAAAGAGGGCGTTCGCAAGCCGTTGATGCCGGAAAATGCCTCAAGGAGCTTGTCGGCGACGAGTCGGTGTATTTCTATGTATCGCCTTTCTGGCGAGCACGCACTACTTTCGAGTGTCTGGTATCGTCGTTGCCTCGACGACAGTTCGCATATAATGAAGAACCGCGCCTGCGCGAGCAGGAATGGGGGTACCTGCGGAGCAGGGAGGAATTCGACAGGATTTGTCTCGAGCGCAGCGAGTATGGCACATTCTACTACCGCATACCCGGCGGCGAGGCCGGTACCGACGTATACGACCGGATAAACGATCTTTTGGGCAGCCTCAGCCGCGACTTCGCCGACGCCGATTTTCCCGAAAACTGTGTCCTCGTTACCCACGGCCTCACCATCAGGCTGTTCATTATGCGCTTCTTTCACCTTACTGTCGAGGATTTCGAAAGCATGGCTGCGCCACAGAACTGCGCGCTCGTTATACTCGAACTCGGCCCCGACAACCGCTATCGCCTCATCACCCCAATGCCCCGCAGCACAGTAGCGCCCCGACACTCCCGCCCGATCCGCCTTCCGGAGTAGATTATGGCCATAATCGAGGGCTTCTGCAAGGTTTCAAAAAGAAGGTCTTTTAATATTCAGTGCTGTTGCCATAGCTGTATATTTTATTGTGCAAATATATTCCAAAGAGTTTTTACGATTCCGTTGCAGAAAGATCAGCGTACGGAAAGTTTCGTTGTGTGGGTACCCATGACGGCGCCGTCATTTTAACAATATTATTTGAACAAATAAATTTATGTATTATCAGGAAAATCAGTATCTTTGCTCACAATAATATAAACTAATTGACTAATTGTAAATGAAAACAACCATTAAACTTATCATTGCTGTTATTGCTTTGCTTTTGATGTGCCGGGTAGAGGCACAGACTGTAGAATATAAAACGTTCATATATGTCAGTCCAGATCTTGCCGACGATATCCAGCGTGTAAATGAGTCGCAGGACGATACACGACGTTTCGATGTAGATCTTCTCAATGCTACTGTAGGCGCTGCTAAAGGTATTGGCTCCGGATACATATCGGCTCTGGTAGACCTGGGCGTGAATTCATTGGGTAATCTTATAACACGGAATTCGCGGCTGAAACAAGAATGGGAAGATATGGTAAAGGCCGAAAATAAATGGAGCACTAAAATCACTTCTGTTCAGGATGTAAAGGATTTCTATAGCAAACCATCCACAGCCGGTGCGCTCGACCCGCTGAATATGAATTTCGATGGAATCGGTTGTATGAGAATGGAAGGAAACGATACCGTATTCTTTATTTCCTGTCATATCGACCGCTCCAAACTTAACCGTATTGTGAATCATTCCAAGTTTGAACTGGTAATAGATACGCTTATTCTAAGTCCTACACATTCCAACCTTCCTAATTCGCGGCTTCCGTTGGATTTCTCCTTTGAGGAAAGAAAAGATTACAACCTTAACATGGATATAAAACTGTCGTCGTCGTGGTTTACCGATGCTATTGAGTTGCATTCAAATGAAACACTCGGCGAATTCAAAATATCCGTCCCGGTGGCACGTGAAGACCTCGATGCAAACGGTTTCCTGCGTTATGTGCGTAAGAATGACGATGCTCCACGTTATCACATCATAGGCGAGAGTTTTATTGTTCCCCGTTCCTACATGGGGTACCGCGATGCAAACGGAAAATATAAAAATATTTGGGGAACAGGCCAATACAAACTCGAAATAGACTTGTCGGAGACCTGCGACGTTACTCCGGAATATCGTGCTTCGTGGAAAGCCGATCGCAAGAAACGTAAGAAAATGGTGCCGTCGCAAGACTTTTTCTCTAACGTATGGCAAACAGTATCATCGCAGAAGTGGGACGAGATAACTAAATCCTGGATTATTACAACCATCTCGGCACCCGCCGGAGTTTTATCCAAGGAAATAATCAATGACCTTGGCTTGTCGTCTGCTTCTCCTGCTGCCTCTGCTGCCAAAGCACCGTCGTCAGCACCTAAAATGAAATAAGATGACTAAGAGCGTTTGTTGTGCGGTATATGTCATAATTATCGCTGTCCTGTTTTATACGGGATATCCGATCAATGCTCAAACATCACAGGCAGGTACACTGCGCGATTTCGGTGCCGAACCGTTGCCGGAATCGCTTGTGGATGCACTGATAAAACAAAAGTCTGCTCAGCACGATGCGGCATTCCCTCTGGCTTCGGAATTTGTAGAAAAATCAAAATCCGACAATCCGCTGCATATTGCCATCGGTCTGCATATTATGGCGCAGGCACTGTGGGCAAACAACAATTCAGAAGAGGCGTATAATTGCGAGCGCGGCGCCGTCGAGATACTGGCGCGTCTCGATACATCGCAATATCTGTCCTCTTTTCCGGATGCTGCCTCTTTCTTTTTGGAAGCAGCTAACCTGGCATATGAATTGCACCGATACGAGGAAGCGAAAAACATCGGATCCGCCTATTTGTATATCCTAAATTTCGGCAAAGATTTAAATCCTGCTTATCAAAGGAATTTCCTGCTGTGCGTATATGTGCTTATGAAATCATATTCCGCATTAGCTATGCATGATAAGGCGCTGAGCTGTTTTACTATCCTGAATTCAGAGAATACATCTAAGACGGATTCCCAGGAGTGCAAGGGTCTGATTTTTCAGATATTCGGCCTTGCATCCGATGAAGCCCGCGCCTTAGGACAGGCGGAACAGGCAATATTTCTTGCCCAAAGCCGCACAGTGCTTGCCTCCGAGATGTTTGGTGCTACCGACCCGCGCACTTACACCGCAACATTACAGCTCGCCATAGCTCTTTCTTCCGCTTCTAAATACACCGAGGCCAATCAGATTTATAAAACCTTGATTTCGACAATGGAATTAAACAGGGCTACGAATACTACCGAATATCTTTTGGCGTTGGTGAGCTATGCCAGTTTGCTGAATTTTTCCATTAACGATATAGATACGGCAAAAGAATATGTTGCCAAGGCTGAATCGCTGGCCGAACAGCAGAATATATCGGGAGAAGATGCGTATAATGTGTATACAACCCTGAGCGTGCTGCATATGTCTTTCGGTCAAAACGAGGATTTCGAAGCGATGAAACGCAAAGCCGACCTATACAAAACAGGCACATCTATTAATGATGCTGATGAAATGGCCGCATTGTCCGATATCATTAGAAGCGGTAATATAGCTGGAGCAAAAAATAGGGTTGATATTATGCTTAAACGATGTGAAGCTATAAATGATACGTTATCACAAAAATATTATGACATTCTGTATGCGCACACGATTATCCAAGTGATTGAAAAAGGGCCGGAAGCAAACGCCTTGATAGAGAAGACCCGCAACCTCGCAAAACAGATTTACGGAAAACATAGCTTGATGTATCTTTCCTCATTGACACCTAAATTCACGTCGATACTTCAGAAAGGTGATATGTCGGATAATGATAAAAAAGTCCTCTCCGACGTTTGCGCTGAATATGTTGATATCTGCAGTGAATTATTGCCTCGGAATTTTATGTTTTTAACTGCTGCGCAGCGAGCTGCCTTTTGGGATAATACTAAACATTTCCTCACAAACTATGTCCCCGCATCCGTGCTGTTTAATCCATCTCAAAAAAGTATTCAGACAGCATATCAGGCCGCATTGATAACCAAAGGGCTGCTGCTGAATGCCGAGATAGGTATTGCGGAAATTTTAGCCAAAGGCGACCCGGAAGCTTCTGTTTCGGAAAAAATGTACAGGCTTGCCGACGACGTAAGAGCGTTGGCAAATAAAAGCGGAACACTCTCCGACGAGGACTTTCTTGACGTCTTTAACCGTGTAACTGAAGTGTCGCCGCGATGTGCCGAGCTGCAGCATAAGCTGGTAACAAGTCCTGAGGATGTGAAAAAGGCATTGAAGCCCGATGAAATGGCTGTTGAATTTGTTTGGGTTCCGGACAACAGTCTGATGCTGGCTTTAATTATGAAGAACAGCAGTGAATACCCAAAGGCAATTCCGGTTATGAATTCCGGTATTTGGAATGATATTAAACGCAAAAGCCCGTACACCGACAACCAACTGACTACTGCCGTGTGGGGAACATTGAATAAGTTTGCCGACGGAATAAAAAACATATATTTTGCGCCTGACGGACCGTTCTATAGTGTGGCTATAGAATCCATGCCGGACTTTGAAATGGCCGACAAACTTATCACCGACCGCTGGAATATCTACCGAGTATCTTCCACTCGCGAATTGTCGGCACGTGGAAAAGGGAATTCGCAAAAGGTAATGTCGATGTTTGGCGGCATGAAATACGATGCTGCCGTTTCTGTGGTGTCTGATGGCGATTCTTCCCGCTCGCTTTCCGATGATTTTCTTGATGCCTCCGGTCTTCGTGGCGGCGTAAATTATCTGCCGGAAACATTGAACGAAGTGAATTCGATTTCAAAAATCATGGATTCTGCAAAAGTAAAATACTCTTGCATCACTGGCGACAATGCAACCGAATCTAATTTCAAAAAGCTGTCGGCGGGGTCATACACCAACGTACATGTGGCTACTCACGGATTCTATTGGACTGATAATCAAACTCAAAATCTTACTAATCTGTCGTTCCTGAAACCTGACGTTGGCAGCGACAAGGAAGATTTTGCACTGTCCCGCTCCGGATTGCTGTTCAGCGGTGCCAATGATGCGCTATCCGGTAAACCCATTCCGGCAGGATGCGACGATGGCGTGCTTACGGCCAAAGAGATAGCTTTACTCGATTTTGACAAGGTGAACCTGTTAGTCCTGTCGGCCTGTGAAACAGGCCTGGGTGATATTACGGCAGAAGGTGTATTCGGATTGCAGCGCGGTTTCAAGAAAGCCGGTGTAAAATCTATGATTATGAGCCTGTGGAAAGTGGATGACAAGGCTACCGGAATGCTTATGACAAAGTTTTATGAAGAATTGATGTCGGGCAAATCCAAGCATGAATCTTTGATTTCGGCACAGAAATATCTACGGGAATTTGCGGTAACAGTATCGGATTCCGACGAAGAAATGACAGCCGCACAAAAACGCCGCAACCGGATTAATGAAGATGAACCCTCTTCAGCGTCGGAACCGACGAAGATTGAATATCCATATAGCAATCCGAAATTTTGGGCCGCTTTTATTCTTCTCGATGGTTTGGAATAAATGATACCATGCCGACGACGCTGGCCGACAGATGCCGAGAGCCCTCTGGGCCCGAATCGCGAAAGACTGCATGCCGCTTCCGTAAATATACATTTTTAACATTTTTGATGCAGCCATGCGGCTCCACAGTCTTTTTTTTGATATGGAGGTGAGATATGTCGATGTTTTTTGACTAATTTTGTATTGTTGATGCGTTTGCGCGTCGGCATTGGATTAATTTGCAAGTAATATCTGAAATCATGAAAATATTTAACTTCGACAAACACCCTTCGCTCGTGAGCCAGTATCTGAGCGAAATGCGCGATATCAACATTCAGAAAGACCGTCTCCGTTTCCGCCGCAACCTTGAGCGCCTCGGCGAGATTTTTGCATACGAGATAAGCAAAAATTTAAAGTATCGCGACGAAAAGGTCCTTACACCACTCAATGTCGAGGCCGACTGCAAGGTCCTTGACGAACAAGTTGTCCTTTCCACCATTTTCCGCGCAGGTGTTCCCTTCCATCAGGGCTTCCTTCAATATTTCGACAATGCCGAGAATGCTTTTGTATCGGCCTACCGAAAGTATACCGACCGTATGCATTTCGATATCTGCATCGAGTATCTTGCTTCGCCTTCCATCGAGGGCAAGACGCTGGTGCTGGTGGATCCCATGCTTGCCACGGGCTCCTCTATGGAAATGAGCTACCGCGCCCTTCTCACGAAGGGTAATCCGGCAAAGGTGTATCTTGCTTCGGTTATTGCCAGCCGCAAGGCTGTGGAATATCTGGAGAAGGTTATGCCCGAGGACAGCGAGCTGTGGGTTGGTGTTATCGACGATGAAATCAACGACCACAGCTATATCGTGCCCGGTCTCGGTGATGCCGGAGATCTTGCTTACGGAACCAAGGACTGATTCCTATTTGCAACGCCGGTAAATATACAGCTCGTGTACCTCGGCGGTATAGCCCTCTTCGGTTATAGGACCCTGGCTCATGCCAAGCACAATGGTTGTGCCGCGGTTGTTGAGGACAACAAGGTCGTCGTTGGTGGGGTCGATGGCGAGACCTTCTATCTCGCCTGCGCGCCGGAAGTCGTTCATCTCGCGCAGATGGCTTACCCGGCCTTTCATTGCGCCGGCGGCAACGAGGCCCGTGCGCATCTCCGGGCGTCCGTTCTCGTCTAATTTTACCGAGAAAGGAGTGTCCTTCACCACTTCGGTGCCTTCCTTGAGGCCGGTGAAAGGAACCTCGCTTATGTCGGCGGTGTAGAGGTTGTCGGGCAGATTGTATGCCGCCTCGCCGTCATCGCACGAAAAAATCAGTTTTCCGTCGGCCACGAATATGCCCTGACACCAGTATGGAGTCGGGGCACATTGCATTTTTGTGTGATACTCGCCTGTGGCGAGGTCATAGCAGTAGGCATATCGGCTGTCAACCCAGTCGGACATCCACACCTGGTTTTTGTCGCGGTCCACAGCTATGCCCGAAACCTCCACCTGTCCCGATTCGGGGCGCCAGGGCAGGTCGCGCAGCCATTGCAGGGTGTTGGCATCGTATATGGACACCGCGATGTTGTAGCCGCGGCCATATTCGAATTTCTCGATACCGCAGTATATCTCGCCGTTCCATACGTCTATGTCGCCGAAGTGGTTGGCTATTTCCGGATGCTGGAAGGGCTGGAGATTCTTTGCAATCAGATTTCCGCTCTTGTCGTATTTGTATAGCCCGCGGGTGTCGGATACATAATAGTATAAAGAATCGATAGCGATTCCTTGACGTCCCTCGACGGGAATAACAGCCTTGAGTGTATATTCGCTGCCCAGATGCTGCGCCCATGCGCAAGTTGCCGCGGAGAGCAGAAATATTGAGAATGCAAATTTCTTCATGGTTCAATTTATGTTTGCGCAAAGTTAGGTATTATCGGTGAAAGACCAATAAGAGTGCATTATATAATGTGTAATATTCCGTTTGGGAGAGGTGGTACGGTGTGACTTCTGTGAATGAATGTTAAATCCATGTTGTAAAACACATTTTCTTGCCAAGAAATTTGGTGGATTCGGATAAAGGGCGTAATTTTGCATTCGCTTTCGGGAACGACCCCGGGCGGCAGCAAGAGAGCGGCCGGCGAAAAGATAAAATTTGTTAAACACTAAACAAAAATTTGTCAGTTTCGTTTATTCGCCGTAACTTTGCATCCGCTTTAGGAAAACGACCTGAAGCAATGAAAGAGAACATTGAAACGATTACAATAGACTAAGAGTAGTACAAGAGCACATTCGCACGGCCGCCCCGCAAGGGAAGCCGGCCGGCGCGGAAGACTCAAGTCAATTCTGCAAAAGCAGCTCAATAGATAAAGCAGTTCGCGGGCCGGACAAACCGCCGTAGCGTCTTGTGAAAGGCAATAAATAAAAATTTCTTGCCTTGTTTGAATTTTGAAAG
>CALEUL010000013.1 GCA_937921035.1 uncultured Porphyromonadaceae bacterium | reverse complement strand
TTAGCCAGTTTAGACTATAAAAAGAGACTGTCCAAACTTGTTAGACAGTCTCTCCGTTCAGGGACTCTTCAAGCGGGACAATTACACTCTTTAATACCGTTTCTGCATTTGCTCCTGTATAAGTGGCAGAAACTCGTACCGTCGGAGGTGCTATATTCGGGAATTGCTCGATTGGCAGTTGTAGCAATCCTAATATGCCGAGAATGACTATTAGCACAGAAATCACCCCGGCAAGAATAGGCCGGTCGATAAATGTTTTTACTGTCATATTCAATTTTTTCAGCAAAGTTAAGAGATTATCTCTTGCATCGCCGTATTGACCTGACCAGTAAATGACTAATAGCCGCATAGTGGTGGCAAACTACCGGGCGGACGCTATTGCAACAAACAAAATTTGGCTAACTTTGCAACTGTTTAATATTTCCAGCGATGAAAAATATTTCTCTGTATATAGACCTCGCTTTTTGTATCATCGTCTTGCCATTGATGATGATGATTTTCCCTATCGAACGATGGTATCATAATTTTCAATGGTATGTATTGTTTGTCGGAATATGGCTCTATTGCCTTTACTTGCTGAACAGGCTCCTGACAGTTCCTTTTCTTTTCGAGGGCGATAAGAAAACTATTATAGGCGTACTCATGATTTTTTTATCTGTCATGATCACTTATGGTTTTTCATGCGTAACCTTATATACCCCAAAACCCAACATCCATGATATTGGCATAGAGCGTTTTTTCCCATACACACTGCAATACCAGCAGGCGATATGGTCGCTCTTCATGATTGTAGAAGCATTCAGCTTTGCCGTAGGGCTACTTACCCAGACCAATATACAACGTTCCCGTCGCCGGGCTGTTGAAGCAGAAAGAGACAAAGCGGAAATCGAACTTTATAAAGCACAGATAAAGCCCCATTTCATGTTCAATACATTGAACTCGCTCTACGGGTTATTTCTGACAAATAATGAAAACGCCCTTACTTCACTGGAGAAATACATCTCAATGATGAGATACATACACACATCTTCAATGCGAGACCTTGTTCCTTTGTCGGATGAAGTGGACTATATCCATCAATATGTAGGATTACAGAAACTTCGGCTTAATGAAATGACAACTGTGGACCTCGACGTAGATGTAGAGGACAGTTCTCTGATGATTCCACCGATGTTGCTTGTTACATTTGTTGAAAACTGTTTCAAACACGGAGTCTCCCCAGTTGAAAAAAGTCGGATTATAATATCGCTGAAGGGACACGACGGCCAAATGAAATTTATGACAAGCAACCGTATATTCCCTGTAAAACGCATTGGTGAACACATGGGAATCGAGAACTGTCGTAAACGTCTTAATCTGCTTTATCATGGAAAACATGATTTGAATATAATGAAAGAGGATTATTTTTTCACGGTAAAACTGAGTATCGATTTAAAAATATGATAAAGTGTATAGCAATAGATGACGAACCGATTGCGCTGAGTATAATTCAGGAATACTGCAAGAGGTTTGGAAATGTCGAATTGGAGACATACACATCACCTATAGCCGGGATGGACCGTGTCCGTTCTACTAATCCGGACATTGTATTTCTCGACATAGAGATGAACTCTCATAACGGAGTTGCGCTTGCTCGTGAACTGCCGCCCGGCACTTGCCTTATATTTACAACAGCTTTTTCGCAATATGCCCTTGACGGATTCAATGTCGATGCTGTAGATTTTCTTCATAAACCGATTTTTTATCCACGGTTTGAACAGGCGATGGCAAAAGCAAGCAAATGGCTTGGCAAAAAAGATAACAGACCGCAACGCGACACAATCACACTAAAAGTCGAGCATAAAAATGTAATTGTTGATATTGATGATATAAAATATATCGAGGCTATGGACAATTATATTAAAGTATTCCGTCATGGATTACAGATGGTTATGTCTCAAATAACGATGAAGGAGATGGAAGCGATATTACCCGGCGACAGGTTTATTCGTGTCCATAGATCATTCATTGTGCCTCTCAATGCGATAGCCAGGTTCTCGAACCGTAAAATATATGTCCTCAATTCCGACAGCCCCATCCCTGTAGGCAGAAAATACATCGAAACATTCAATAAACTGTATCAGATATTCAAACTCAATAAAATTAACAAGTCATGAAGAAAATTCTCAGTCTGATGCTACTCTCCATCGTAACATCAGCAGCTACCATCGTGTTCGCCTGAACACCCGTCAAGCAATCCGAACTACCTAAGGCAGTAAAGACATTTCTAACCACGTACTTTCCCGGTGATGAAATAAGAAAAGCCGAGAAGGAACAAGGTCGTCGGGGTACGGAATACGAAGTCGACCTCAGGAGCGGTGCCGAAATCGACTTCCGCGACAACGGAGACTGGAAAGACATTAAGGCCGCATCTGGCAATTCCATTCCCTCTGCCCTCATCCCGTCGGCAATATCCAAATATGTCGCCGACAACTTTCAAGGCCAGGAAATCGTGGAAATTTCACGCAAACGAGGCGGCTTCGAAATTGAACTGACAAACGGTTCCGAACTCAAGCTCACCGAAGACGGCAAACCTATGCCTGCCCGACAAGGCAACCATCGCAGAAATCATTGATAGCCGAGATACAATTCAAGCCTTCCGGGACATAGTTCTTTGGAAGGCTTTTTTTGTATCCCTACTTTGCACGAATCTTATATCTCTCAACCTTTTATTCTAAACTAAAATTAAAATAAAGATTTTATGAAGGCATTATGCGTACTTTCGGTTTCGCGCAGGCTGTATCACCCGGCGCTTCCCGAGTTACAAATTCGCATATTACAGGAGCTGACATTTCAAAGAATCTAACAATATCGCTGATATTCTCTCCGTTTAGAATCATGCGAAATGTGCGGGCTCTCAATTCCGGTGCAATATCGAACTCAACATCGTACATCTGCTGAAGTCTTTTACATATATTCAAGAGAGACTCATCTTCAAATATCAACATGCCGTTTCTCCAGCAGCAATACTTCTCCGTATCTATATTGTCATTTATTATCGGTTTCCCGTCAGTGATAGCCAGATGTTCTCCCGGATTCAGTTGCAACGATTGTTCGTTCACTTCAACATCTACCCGACCATTTACCAGAGTTACAGAAGCTATTGAGTCGTAGGCGTTGACATTGAACTCAGTGCCTTTGGCAGTAACCGTGATATATGGAGTGTGCACATTGAACGGATGTGCGGCGTCTGATCTGACCTCGAAGTAGGCTTCGCCGTGCAGAAATACGTCTCTTGCTCCGCTGTTCATATCCGGGCTATATGTTAATGAACTATTGGCGTTCAGCCACACTGCAGAGCCATCAGGAAGATTTGTAGTGCTCATACTTCCAAATGCTGTTGTAACGGTGACATCGTCGAGTGCAGGGCCGTCCATTGTACGTAATATAAGAAATCCGATTACCGCAATAAGCGGTAATACCGCAACGGCAGCAATACGCGACCAGAAAAATACAAACCGCTTGAAGAATGAGCGTTTGTTCGTTGCAATACCTGTTTTCCGCAGGACTCTATGTTCGGCATCGTCTGTATTCACATTATCAATCTCCATAGCCGGGTTCAGGACGGCCCAAATATCCTGCTGAAGATGAAAATAGCGTTTATTCTCATCGCTCAGTTTAATCCAATTGAATAATTCTTCAATCTCCCGGGATGAAGCATTACCCATCAGATAACGGCTTATCAAAATATCTATATGATTATTTTCGGTGTAATCCATCTCGTTCTCTTATAATAAGTGTTGAAACAATAGAGTCAAATATACAATGGACTTATATCCTTTAAGATTATTCTGAAGAAATTTTATGGTTTTGCTGACGCGAGCCTCTACGGTTCTGACCGAAATGTTGAGTTTCTGAGCTATTTCCGTATATTTCAAATGTTGTGTTCTTGACAGCATATATGTTTCAAGGACTTCCGGCTCAAGTTGTGAAAGCAGATTTTCCACCGCATCATTCAATTCGGTATAGAGTATATGTTCGTCGGCAGGGAGTGCCATAATCATCTCATGGTACATGTCATGATAAAGCGTCTTGACTTTGCGGTGTTTAATCTCATTCAGTGCGAGATGCTGCACTAAGGAGATGAGATATGTTTTAAGCGAAGTGCGTATCTCAAGAATTTTTCTGTTAGACCAAATCTTGATGAAGGCCTCCTGAACAATATCTTCACACGTTTCCGGGTCGAGAATGAAACGCGACGCGAAAAGGACAAGATCGGGATAATATTTACGAAAAATTTGTATAAAAGCCTCATGGCTGTCTAACTTCAAGGCAGCCAGCAAAAGTACTTCATTTTCAAATTCTCCGTTCTTCATGTGTTTTATTGTGCCGCGAAGTTAGGCGTTATTATCCTATAAAACAAACATTTCTAACAAAAATGGCACTATCTGAAAATTTTCTCATTTTACAATGTGGATTCTTCTCCCTCAGTTGCTCTTTACAATAGTTCGTTAAAAATTAGCCTAGCCTAAGCGGCTCTGGCAGTAAATAAAA
>CALEUL010000012.1 GCA_937921035.1 uncultured Porphyromonadaceae bacterium | reverse complement strand
TTCAGGGGTCAATCGCACTTTGTCACACGGGGTCAATCGCACGTGGCTTTTCCAGAAACCAACCCTAACCCCACAAGAGTCCGCAACGCTCATAGCCAAAGGCATAAGCGCGGACAAGGCGAGTTTCGATTCATGTGCAACAGCCGTAGGGAGCGCAGCAAGGACTCCAACGCAGCCAATCTTCACCCTCGCGGACATTTGCGAGTTGCTCCCGAAAGGCGTAATCCACAACGGGCTGTCTTGCAAACTGCGCATCACCTCATGGTATGACGAGCCGTATTTTGCAGGCTACGAGAATCAAGTGGGCAAATACATCATGGGAAATCCTTATGACGCACCGTTCAGCGCAGAAGAGCTGATAGACGCCCTCTATGAACTCCTCTGCTGGGTAATCGAACAGAATTTGCTACCGAAGTAAACTGAACGAATATGAAAATAGAAGTAAACTGAACGAATATGAAAATAGAAGTAAACTGAACGAATATGAAAATAGAAGTAAATAAGAGTCAGGGCTTCAAGACCTCCATAATAGGTTTGTTTGAGACCGACCAAAAAGCAATAGAAGATTTCAAAGCTATTGCAGGGAAATGGGCATCGGAACTGATGGCTGAATCAATTGAATCGGCTATCAAGTGCAAGAAGTATCTGCCGAAAGACGCGATTGAGATTTCAGTATCAGTGTCAATCGGAGAACCGACAAAAGACGAGAAAGAATGAAAAAGAAACACCGCAGAGCCGTGTATTACACACTTAGGCAGCGGCAGCAGCCGAATAGCGGCCTACCGTATGGGCCTCGATTTTGTCGGCTGCGAGATTGATAAAGAATACTTCGACAAACAGGAGCTACGATTCAGGACCGAATGCTTGGAGGAGCCGCCGGTCTGCTATCCAGCCAACACTTTTTTAGTATGCCAACAATCACATTACATTTTCAAATACCGCGCACAAAGTTGCCGGGCGTATTCGCCCTTATGGAGGCGGAGGGCACCCCGCTGTGCGAGCTGCGTGTAAGAAAGTCGACACCGGCGCACGTGAACTGGAGATAACAACAGCCGAGGAAAACGCCGGGTACTTCCGCGGCGTCCTCGGGGCCGAGATAGAACGCGAATAATGGATAAGATAAAGTTCGACTTCGATTTAGACATAGCCACGGCGCACAGCAGGCTATCGAAAAAATGGCGTAACAAGACGTGGCGATGGAGCGACATCATAGAAAAGTGTGCGCAGACAAAACGCACGGGCGAAAGCGTGCGCGAGTACATGCGCATGAGCCGCGAGGAGCAAAGCAGTGTTAAGGACGTGGGCGGCTTTGTAGGCGGCTATCTGTCCAACGGTGTACGTAAAACGGCAAACGTGATATACCGCACGCTTGTAACCCTCGACATTGATTATGGCACTGCCGAGATATGGGATGACTTCACCCTGAATTTCGACTGCGCCGCTATGGTGTACAGCACCCACAAGCACACGACCGAAAAGCCCCGGCTGCGCTTAGTGCTTCCGGCTAACAGGCAGATGGCGCCCGCTGAATACGAACCCGTGTGTCGCTACTGGACCTCGCGAATAGGCATAGAACTGTTCGACCACACGACCTATCAGCTGCCGCGTCTGTTCTACTGGCCGAGTACGAGCCGCGACGGCGACTACTTTTTCGCCTATCAGGACGGCCCGGCCTTCGACGTCGACGAGGTACTGGCGACGTACCGGAACCCGCAGGACGTGAGCGAATGGCCTATGGCGAGCCGCGAAGGCGATGTGCTCGCGCATGAAATCCGCAAGGCGGGCGACCCGACCGAGAAGCCCGGACTGATAGGCGCTTTTTGCCGTGCGTACACCATTGAAGAAGCAATAGAAAAATTCCTGCCGGAGGTGTACGAACGAACGGCCACCGAGGGCCGCTACACCTACCGCGCGGGCAGCGTCGCCGGTGGCTGCGTTACCTACGAGGGCAAATATGCCTACTCGCACCACGAGACCGACCCGGCGAGCATGCGTCTGTGCAACGCCTTCGACCTTGTACGCATACACCTGTTCGGCGTTCAGGACGAGGGCAGCAAGGTAACGGACGTTACGCGCCTGCCGTCGTTCGCCCGAATGCAGGACTTTGCCGCCGCCGACAAGAATGTGCGCGTGCTACTGGCGAAAGAAAGAATCGCCGACGCCGACGCCGATTTTGCCGACGTGTGCACCGGGGACACCACTACGGACGAACAGCCCGATACCGGGTGGATGGCCGAACTTGAATGCGACCGCAAGGGCACAATCAAAAGCACGATAAACAATATCGCCAGGATCATAGAGAACGACCCGAGGCTAAAGGGGCACTTGTATCTGGACCTTCTGCGCAATAATATTTCCGTTGACGGCGGCCTGCCCTGGGACAAGACCGCCACCGCCTGGGGAAACCGCGACGACGCGAACCTGCGCGGATGGCTCGAAAGCGACTACGATATCACGGGCAAAGACAAAATCCGCGACGCACTGGACATGGTTATCACCAGGCACCGGCGCCACCCGATACGCGAGTATTTCGACAGTCTGACGTGGGACGGTGTGCCCCGGCTCGAACGTCTGATAATAGACTATGCCGGCGCCGAGGATACCGAACTGACCCGAGCGATTACACGGATTCATTTTACCGCCGCAGTGGCCCGCGTGATGAATCCGGGCTGCAAGTACGATTATTGCCTTATCCTCGCCGGCCCCCAGGGCGCGGGCAAATCGTCGCTTATACGCATCATGGGCGGCGAATTCTACAAGGACGGCCTTACTTCGATGGAGGGCAAGGAAGGCGCCGAGCAGGTGCAGGGCGCACACTTGATAGAAATAGGCGAGCTCGACGGTATGCGGCGCAGCGAATTAACCGCGGTGAAGCAATTCATAACAAACCAGGCCGACGAGTTCCGGCCCGCCTATGGAACAAGGAAGGAGAAGGTGTACAGGCAGTGCGTGTTTTTCGGCACGACCAACGAGCAGTTTTTCCTCAAGGACGAAACGGGCAACAGGCGTTTTCCGGTGATAGCCATCAATCCGCAGCTCCGCAAGCACGGCGAATACTGGTTCGGCGAGTTGGAAGCCGCCCGCGACCAACTGTGGGCCGAGGCCGTCGAATACTGGAGGCGAGGCGAAAAGTTGTGTCTGCCGAAATATCTCGACGAGAAAATGCGGCAGAGGCAGGCCGACTATTCCGACGACGACACCGACATGGAGGGCGTGCTGCGCGCCTACCTCGACGTGCGGCTGCCGCCCGACTGGAATACCCGCAATGCCAAAGAGCGCCGGCAGTATATCAGCGCCCCCGACCTGTTGGATGCGTCCGGCGTTGTGCGGCGAGACAGGGTGTGCCCCCTGGAGTTTATAAGCGAGAGTTTGGGCAAAAACACCCAAAGCGCCGATTACAAATACCTGTCGCAGAAAGTAGCGAAGATGCTCCGGCGCATAGGATGGAGCGGGCCTGTGGTATCGCGGCACTGTGAGGTGGTCTATGGCAAGCAAAAGAGTTATTGCCGGCCCGCGGGCGTGGATTCAGAGGATAAATTGTAAACCAAGTCGTGTTTGACAAACATCGTTTACATAGTGTTTACAGGGCGGCATGGCCGGAGGCAAAATCCGTGTAAACCAAAGAGGAAAATTTCGGTTTACAGCTTGGTTTACATTGTAAATAATTGATAATTCGATATATATAGCGGTTGTAAACTGTAAACCTTAAAAAAGTGAGATAAATTAAATATTATGTTATACAGTGATAAAATACAGAAAAAAAGCACGAACCCACATACCCCCGTATGTCTCGCGCGCACGCGAGGTTTACAAAGCCTCAGAAGGAGTATCGACAACATCGCCAACCATGCCGAGGTATCGGAGAAGGCTATAGAAAAATATTTGGTGAAGCGCGCCGCCGAACATGGCGTGCCCTGCCTGAAATATTCAAACCCTAACGTGGTGGGTTACCCCGACAGGCTTTTGGTAATACCCGGCGGCGGCGTGGTATGGGTAGAGCTGAAAAGCAAAGGCGGGAAGCCCACAAAGATTCAGCAGCTGCGTATGGCCGAGTTATCGGAGATGGGGCATGCCGTGTATGTGATAGACAACAAAGCCGACGTCGACGAACTGATTAAAGGAATTGCGTTATGATTTACCGACCTTACGAGTATCAAACCAAAGCTACACAGTTTGTGCTGGACCATCCCGAATGCGGCCTGCTGTTAGACATGGGCCTTGGCAAAAGTGTGATTACGCTTACAGCTATTCAGGAACTTATCGACGAGTGCGAGATAAGCCGCACTTTGGTAGTGGCCCCGAAGAAAGTAGCGGAAACAACGTGGACCACCGAGGCCGCGAAATGGAGCCACCTGCAGAGCCTGAAAGTGGCTAAGGTCATGGGGTCTGAGAAAAAGCGGAAAATGGCTTTGGCCGAAAAAGCTGACGTCTACGTTATCGGACGTGATAACTTTGTTTGGCTTGTGGGACAGTACGGCGGCCAACTGCCCTACGACGTCCTTGTTATCGACGAACTGACGAGTTTTAAAAATTCAAAGTCGCAAAGGTTCAAGGCTATGCGCATAGCCCGCCCGAGCGTTAAGCGCGTTATCGGTCTGACCGGTACACCGGCGCCTAATGGCCTGATAGACCTTTGGGGGCAAATGTACTGTATCGACATGGGCCGGCGCTTAGGCACCTCGGTAACTAAATACCGTGAATGCCACTTCGAGACGCACAAGTGGAACAATATCGTGGTGCGCTGCGACGTGAAAAAAGGCCATGAGGATATAATCCGCAATAGCATAGCCGACATCTGCCTGAGCATGCAGGCCAAGGACTATCTGCAGCTGCCTGATTTGATGATGCACACCGTTCCGGTGGAGTTGCCCCCGGCCATCATGACGGCGTACAACAAGTTCGAGCGCGAAAAGGTGTTGGAGTTCAAGCGCGAGCACGAGGGCGAATCCACCAACATTTTAGCTAACTCCGCCGCGGCGCTGATGAATAAATTAGCGCAGTTCGCCAATGGCGCGGTGTACGACGAGGAAAGGAACGTACACGAGATTCACAGCGAAAAGGTGGATAAACTTGCCGAGATAGTGGAGGCGGCCAACGGCAGCGGCGTACTGGTGTTCTACCAGTTCAAACACGACATTCCGCGGATAGCGAGAAAACTCAAGGGCTATCGCGTGGAAGTCTACGAGGGCGAGAGGCAGCTGATAGACTGGAACGCCGGAAAGATAGACGTGCTGCTGGCCCACCCTGCAAGTACAGCCTATGGTCTGAACATGCAGCAAGGCGGACACTACATCGTTTGGTTCGGCACCGGATGGGACTTGGAACTGTTTCAGCAGGCCAACGCCCGCCTTCACCGTCAGGGGCAGAAACACCCGGTAACGGTATACAAGCTGATAGGAGCGCACACGGTGGATGAGCGCGCAAGTGCGGCACTCGAAAGCAAGAAGGTGAAGCAGCAGAGTTTGCTTGACAGTCTTAACGACCTGATTAAAAAATACGCCGATGGCTAAAGACAAAGATTATATAAAGCTTATCCACTCGCCGCGGTGGCTGCGCCTGCGCCGAGATGTCCTTACAGCCAATCCTCTTTGCGAGAGATGCAGCGCCGAGGGCTACGTTACTCCGGCTACAGAGGTTCACCACCGCAGGCCTGTGGAGCTCGGCATAAACTACGACGAGAAGCGCCGACTGATGTACGACCCCGGCAACCTGTGCGCCCTGTGCCATGCGTGCCACGTGAAGGTGCATACCGAGATGGGGCGCAGCGGCAAGGAAGCGACCCGAAGGCGAAATGCCGAGCAGGTGGCGGCGGTAATTGTTAAATTTTTTAACAGGGAATGACCCCGGGGGGGATTTTTTAGAGGCCCCCCTATGCAGGTTAAACCCCGCGCCCACCTTTCCGTGTGTTTGAGCGGTTTTTTCAATTTAAGCAAATATAGAAAAATTAACAGAATATGGCGAAACAAGTTAACGAATACAAAAAGGATATTGAAAAAGCGTTGAAAGCGGCAGGGAAATACAGCCGGAGTTTGGGTGCGCAGATTCTATCGCTCGCCGGAGCTCTGCGCACGCTCGACTTGGCTAATGACGAGATAGACGGCCTGGAGTGCACCACCATTTCGGCAACTTCGCGCTACGGAAATGTTACTTTGGCACCGCATCCCGTTTTCAAAATTCAGAAGGACGCGCAGGACAGCGTTACCCGACAGATGAAAGCTTTAGGGCTCACCGCCGAGGAGCTGACCGGCACCGACGAGGACGATCCTCTGATAGAGCTTACCAAAAAGGTTAAGAACGTCGGACGCAAGAAACCGGCCATTGTAAAACGCGAAACCGACAAGCCCGAGGCATGACAGAGGAGGAAAAAGACCGGCTCAGGAATGCCAAAGCCGAGGTGTCGGCGCAACTCGCCGCCGCGCCGATATATGATTACCGGCTGCGAGATGTCGACGCGCGCATAGAGTGTTACGTTGGGGAAGTGGCCGGCAATCCGGACGGCCACAACCTCTACGAGCAGTTGGCCGTGATGCGCTTTTTGCGACTGTCCGACAAGTACGGAATCAACGCCACAGAAGTTCAGCGCTTTTTCACGCTCTACGAAAATTTGCATTTCCCGGGCAAGACCGGCCTGCAGAAGTACAAGCTGACGCCGGTACAGACTTTTCAGTTTGCAAGCATATATGGCTTTTGGAGCGGCGGCCGGAGGGTGGTGCGCGAGGCGGTGCTGTATGTACCGCGAAAGTTCAGCAAAACCACGTCGACCGCCTCGCTTGCCGTTGATGATTTGCTCTACGGCGACGCCAACGCCGAAAGCTACACAGGCGCCAACAGCAACGACCAGGCAAAGAAATGTTTCGACGTGATACGCGGCTGTGTGCGCAAATTAGACCCTAAAGAGCGGCGTTACACGGTGAACGAGCAGACTATTAAAAGCAAACGGAAGGACCGCAGCGCCTTCGCCCAGTGCCTTACGGCAAACGCCCGAACCAAGGACGGCCTGAATGCCAGTACGGTGATAATGGACGAGTTCAGCCAGGCGCGCGATAACAGCCTGCTGACTGTGCTTACAACATCTATGGGTGTGCGCGATAATCCGTTGACAGCGATTATCACCACCGCCTCGGACGTTTTCGACGGTCCCTTCTATGAGATGCTGCAGGGCTACAAATCGTTATTGCTCGGCGACTTCGAGGATGACAGCGTTTTCGCGCATATCTTCGAGCCGGATTTGGATGATCCGGAGGACGCGGAAGCAACTTGGCGCAAGGTGCAGCCCCACATGGGCATTACCGTAAGTGTCGACTTCTACCGCCAGGAGTACAAGAATGCTGTGCGAAACGGGGCAGATGCCATGTTAGCCTTCCGCACTAAGCTGCTCAACGTCTATACCGAGAATCAGCAGCGTAGTTGGATCAGCAGCACGCTGGCCCGCAGCATCGCCCGGCACATGCCACTCGACGCTATCAAGGGACGCCCGGATGCGATGGTGGCTATTGACCTGTCGGAAAGCGACGATTTCAGCGCAATATCTATGGGCATGTACGATTTAGATCGCAAAAGTTTTTACTTCCATACCGCCTACTTTTTCCCGGAAGGCGCTTTGGCCGGCCACCCCAACGAGCGCCTGTACAGGGTGTGGGCCGACAAGGGTTTTCTGAATCTGACAAAGGGCGATGTTATCGACTACCGCGCCATCGTGGATTATGTGCTGCTACTTAACAAAGTGGTGCGCATTCTCGGTATCGGCTACGACCCGTGGAAAAGTCAGGAAGTAGTGAATATGCTCGCGGCGTCCGGAGCCGACAGTGTGCTTACCGGTGTGCGGCAGACCTATGGCAACTTCACCGCGCCTGTGGAGAGTTTCGAGCACGGCGCCAAGACAGGGCGCATCTTCATAAACGACAACCCGATTAACTACTACTGCTTCGGTAATGCCGTCCTGGACGTGGACAAATTAGAGAACTGCAAGCCTATCAAACGGAAGCAGACGCAAAAGATAGACGGCGTAATAACAAAGCTTATGTGCCTGCGGCTTTTCATTGATTACGAACGTTAAACTATATTAATTAACATTAAATCGCGGCAAACAAAAGAAAACATAGGAAAACAAAGGAAATAAAGTTAAACAAAGGAAAATAAACGCAAATAAATGCCTGAATAACAAATTTTTAACACTTGAACAAATTGGCTATCTTTGCGCATTAGCGATAATGTGTAAATGAATTTTTTGCAGCATATATTAAGCTATTTTAAGCATGAAGCTCCGGCGAACGGCGGCAGTACAGAATCGCCGCGCGCCGGTTCCACTTCGATTTTTCCTTATGGCTATCAGACGGCCATGAGCATTGCAACGGTTTTCCGCTGCGTCAAACTGTTAAGTGAGAGTGTTGCAAATCTGCCGCTGCGATATGTGAAGCGCCGGGACGGCGTATTTGCCGATGCCGGCGACCCCCGCCTCGATTATCTGCTGAATGTGCAGCCGGACCGCGCCGTTAACGCCTTCGACTTTAGGCGCCAATTAGTGGAGGAGTTGCTGTTGGACGGTAATGCCTACATAGTGCCGGTGTACAATAACGCGAGCATGAAACTGGAACGATTAGTTTTGTGCGGGCGCGGAACAGTTACGCACGACACCGCCAACGACAGTTACTATGTCTACGACAAGGAGAACGGCATTTGCGGGACCTTCACCGAGGACCGGATAATTCACATCAAGGGCCTGACCCTGCGTAACAGCAAGCGGGGCGTGAGCGTGCTCACGTATGCGCGCCTCACAATGGGCATCGCCGCCACCGGCGACCAGGAGACGCACAGCAGGTTCGCCAACGGCGGCAACGTCCGCGGCATTGTGTCGAACGGCAACAGTGTACGCGGCTTCGGCGAGTATCAGGACCAACAACTGGAGAAAACAGCTGCGAACCTGGACAACCGTTTTCAGGATGGCGAAAGAATCGTAAGCCTGCCCGGTCAGGTTGACTTCAAGCAGATTTCGCTCAGCTCCACCGATATGCAGTTCCTGGAGAGCCGAAAGTTTACCGTTATCGAGATCTGCCGCTTTTTCAGCGTGCCGCCAACATTTGTGTATGCCGACACAAGCAACAACTACAAGACCGTAGAGCAGGCCGATGTGGACTTCCTGAGCCACACACTGAATCCGCTACTGCGCAATATCGAAATAGAATTGCACCGGAAACTTATCGCTCCGGCGCTGTGCCACAAATACAAATTCGAGTTCGACCGCCGCGAGCTGTTCGCGTGCGACCTCAACGGCATGATGAACTACGGCACTAAACTTCTGCAGTTGGGCACCACCGTAAACGAGGTGCGCCAAATGAACAATCTGGCGCCCGTAGAAGGCGGCGACACTGTTTTGGTGTCGGCCAACCTGCGGGGCATTAACGAAATTGGGGCGCAGCCGCAGTCTGCGGCCACCAAAAACAAAGCAGGCAATGAAAAAGACTAAAGACACCGAAGTAAAACGCACTCTACGCACCGACTGTGCCGAGCTGCGCGTGCGCGAGGCCAAGGATGGCGAACCCTGCCGCACGATTACCGGCTATGCCATCCTGTTCAATGTCCCGTCGGCGCCGCTATGGAGCGACGAGGACAGCGAGGCGCGCGAGGTAATTGCGCCCGGGGCCATCACCAAAGAATTTTTGGATGGCTGCGATATCAAGTTCACCATGTACCACGACCGACAGCTGATTTTGGGGCGCAGCAACAAGGGCTCCGGCACGCTTGAATATTTCGTGGATGAAAAGGGCGTAGGCTTCAACCTTGAGTTGCCCAAATCGCCGAATGGCGACGAGGCCCTGGAACTGGTGCGCCGCGGCGACATAACCGGGTGCAGCTTCGCATTCACCACCCGCTACTGGGACAGCGCTTTTGTGGAGCGCACAGCCCGGGCGGTGAACGGAAACACACAGATAACCTACACGGTGAAGGCTGTAACAGGGGTGTACGATTTTACGCTCGCCGCCGACCCGGCCTACCCCGATACGTCGGTGGAGGCCCGCGAGTTCACCGCCGGGCTGCGCGAGGTAGAACAGCCCGCCTCGGAGGAACCGGAAGCCGACAATGAGAAAATGCGGATGCAGGTGCGCGAAATGCGCCGCGTTGCCGCGCAAAAAATAATTTAGTTTTTAACCTTAAACAGTTTCAGTAATGAAAGAAAAAGACAAAAAGAAGGTAAGCGTGCGCGAGCTGATAGACCAGTTTCAGGTCAACTGCGACCGCATCAACGAAATTTCCGAGGCCTGCGAAAAAGAGAAGCGCGAGCGCAGCGAGGCCGAGGAAAAAGAATTTGTCGCCCTGGCACGCGAAAACCAGTGGCTGCAGATGAAAATGCAGGTGGCCACCGCCGAGCATCTGCGCGAGCATCCCGATGCCCACGCCGACGCAGAAAAAATTATCCGCGAGAATGCTGCTCTCGGTCAAAAGACCGAAATTATCTTTGTCCGCGACATGATGATGGTGTCGGACATTGCCTCGGGCGGTCTTGTCCCCCTGAACGTACAGGATATTATCAAACCTCTTACCGAGGGCTTTATCCTCGAAAAGGTGGGTCTGTCTATGCCTACCGGCCTGAGCGGCGATTTCGTGTGGCCTATGTACGAGATGGTGGAGGCACAGATTCTCGGTGAAGGCGTGGAACTTTCCGACACCAAGATTCCCTTCTCCAAAATGACGGCGGCACCCGAGCGTGTCGGTATTGCCATCCCCGCCACGAACCAGTCGCTCAACAACAGCGACGGCCTTTTGGAAATGATCATCCGCGACATTATGCCCCGGGCCATCCGTCAGCTGCTCAACAAAATCCTTTTCTCCACCAAGAAGGCTAATAACGCCACCAACCTTGTAGGCCCCTTTGTCGGCAAAGTGGCATCCGCAGTTGCCCTCAGCTCCACTCCTACTTTCAAGGAGCTTAACGTGAACATGAAGGCCAAAGTCCTTGAAACCGGCATCGACGGCGACCACCTCTGCTGGATCATGACAAAGAGCATGGCCGCTATCCTGGAGGGACAGCCTATCAACACGCAGGGCATCTACATTCCTATGCTGCAGAACGGCATGCTGTGCGGCCTGCCGGTGTACACCACCAACGAAATTCGCGACGTGAAAAAGACGTACAAGAAGTGGAGCGGCGCCGCGTGGGCCGATTACACCCTCGTCGAAAACGATACCGTCAAGGGCCAGGTGTCGAAGGCTTCCGAGTTGCCTAACACCGGTAATACGTCCGGCGACATCTATGTTATCGCCGAGATTACCGAGTATATCGGTTTGGGCGACTGGCGTTACCAGCCTATGGGCCTGTTCAACTCGCTGCGCTTCATCGTAGACCCCTACAGCCGTGCCCGCAAGGACAGCGTCGATTTCGTTCTTAACTGCGATTACGCAACCAAGACCCTGCGCAACGAGGCATTCATGCTCGGCAAGGTCGCTAACTCTTAATTCTGCCCGCTATGGCCGTAGTGAGTTTGGCACTATTCAAAAAGCACGTTAGAGCCGACGATTTCGCCGACGACGACGTGTATTTGGAGCATCTGTTAGAAGTCGCCGAGGTGTCGGTGATAACAGCTACCAACAGAACCGAAAAGGAATTGACCGACGGCAACGGCGGGAAGTTCCCGGCTCCGTTGAAGCACGCTGTTATGATGCTCGCCGCACACTGGTACAACCAACGCGAGAGTGTGAGCAGTGTGCAGATGCATGAAGTGCCGGACACACTACAGGCTTTAGTTAAACCCTACCGAAAATTAGTGAGCGATGCAGGCCGGGAGAATGAAATATAAGTTGGTTTTGCTGGAGCCGGTGAGCGATATCGACGGCTTCGGCGAGGAAACGCCCACGTTCAAGGAATTCCGGACAGTGGCCGCCGAGCGGGTGAAAGCGAGCGGCAGCCGCAGCGAGGAAGCGGGCGAGCATTTTCCCGACTACCGCGTAGAGTTCAATATTCGCGATGCGCATCCGGTGAAAGAAAACTGGCGCGTACGGCAGTTGGGCGGCTACGAGTATACGGTAACAAACATCATCCCGAATGCCGACAGGGGCATGAAAACCTTAGTATGCGAACGCGTGAATAAGTAAGCTATGGCGGCCACGATTGAATACGATGACGGTAATTTACAGCGGCTTTTCGCCGAGATGGAGCCCGAAAAACGGCTCAAGGCCATCAAAGGCGCATTCCGCCGCGAGGCCCGCAAGGTGCGCGAGACAGCTGTAAGGAATCTGCACAAAAGTATTGCCGGAGACGAACAGATGGGCCGCGGCATACGTGCCATAGTGTTCAAGCGCAAAGCCGGATTCCGCGTTACCATCGGCACGAAAAAGGCCGATAAAAACGGTAAGAGTGGGTACGGCTACTATCTGAGCCGCAGACTTCGTAAGAAAGCGGGGGCCAAGCCCAAGCCCGTACTGATTTGGGCCGAGGCCGGCACCAAGTGGCGACGCACCAAGACCAAAACCCGTGTTTTCACGCGGAAGCGCATAGGACATTCTACGGGCTACATGAAGCGCTACGGATTCATGCAAAAGACACTTGCCCAGGTTCGCGACAGCGTTACCGACGGCCTGCATAAGGAAGTAATTGACAGCATAACAAAAACTGCACAAAAATATGGCTGTACCTAAAACATCACTCAGCGCCGGGGCGATTATCCGCGCCGTACTGTTAGAGGACGCCGAAGTAGCGAAAAGAACCAACAAGGTTTTTCCGGTAGCCGCCGACAGCGCCGAGCTGCCCTATATTCTCTATCGTCGTGCGGCGCTTACCCCCGTCCCGCAGAAAAGCGGGCAACCCGGCGCCGACGAAGTGCAGATAGAGATATTATGCTTCACGGCGCGCTACGGTGAAGGTGTCGAACTTGCCGAGGCAGTGCGCGCGGCTCTCGATTATGTAAGCGCCGAACACGGCGGCATGCGCCTCAGTTCCTGCTATCTCGCCGAGAGCGAGGAAGCCTATCAGGATGACGCCTTTGTGCAGCAGCTGATATTCAACGTAAAAATGTAACAATCTAAATTTCAATTTTTATGGCGACAACAACAAAAACCGGGTACGTCAACGGCAGCGACTTACTTCTGTATGTCAACGATAAGGCTATCGGCCATTGCACCACTCACACGTCAACGTTTAACAGCGAGACAAAGGACGTGGCTGTTAAGCCGGTGGCGTCCAAACCCGTTTCGTCCGGATTATGGAAGGGCAAGGTGGTAACCGGCCTGTCTATCTCCATTGCCACCGAAGGCCTGCGTTTCTACAACGAGGCAGAAACCGGCTTCAAAGGTCTGTTCAAGGAATGGATTAAGGGTAAATCCGTGAAGCTCAAATGCCTTGAGCGCGAGAAAAGCACCGAGCCCTATCTCGTGGGCCAGTTTGTTATCTCCTCGCTTGAGGAAGTGGCCGGCGCCCAGGACAACGCTACCTACAGCGCCAACTTCGAGAACGACGGCGAGCCCGAGACCTTAGACGACACCGCAATTACCGAAACCACCCCCGAGGGCGAAGCATCATGAAGAAGCTCGAAATAATTATCAACGGCACGGCATACCCCTGTAGCCCCACTATGGGGGCTATGCTGCGTTTCAAGGAGCAGACAGGCCGCGAGATCACCGAGATTGAAGCAACAAGTTTCACCGACCTGTGCACCTTCCTTTGGTGCTGCGTGGCCTCGGCGGCCAAACGTGAGGGCAAACCGTTCGACATGTCGCTTATGGACTTCGCCGACAATATAGCGCCCGAAGATATGGCGGCGTGGAACGAGGCCGTCAATGCCGATGCCCCGGCCGCCCCTGGCGCCGAGGATGCCGATGAAAAAAAAAGCCTTTAGGGGTCTACGACCTTTTAGGCATAGCCGTGGGCTGTATAGGCATGTCGCGCGATGATTTTTGCAATTGCTACTACGACGAGTTCGAGGGCATCTGCCGGGCGTGGCGTCAAATGCACGAGGGACAAAACCGCGAGGCATGGGAGCGCGCCCGAATCGTGGCGACGATAGCTATACAGCCGCACGTGAATAAGAAGATAACCCCACAGCAGCTTTTGCCGCTGCCCTGGGACAAGAAAAACACAATCCGCCGAGGCGAGGCCCCCAAGCTCACAGCCGAGGAACAGCAAAAACGATTTGAAGAAGTCGCCCGCCTTTTAGACGGCGAACAAAACTCCTAACAGCATGGCAGGAAACGGCACCATATCAATCACATTCAAGCTTGACGGCGACAGCAAAGGCTTCAAGGCGATAGCGCGCGACGCCAACGGCCTGCGTACTATCATGCATTCCACGCTTGAACAGTCCGAGGCGTTAAAAACGTCGCTGGTGAATTGGAGTGCCGCCGTTCAGGGTTTGCAGAGCGTGGATCGCGCCGTCAGTCAGATAAGCAGCCAGTTGAATGCCATCACAAGCGAGAGCCTGGGATTCAGCAAGGCCATGCGCGAGGCCAACACTATGGCAAGCAAAGACGCCGCGGGGTTCAAGCAGCTCAAAAGCGAGGTGGCCGAGCTTGCCAAAGAAATACCTATCGCCCGCGACCTGCTGGCTAACGGCCTCTATCAGACAATATCCAACGGCGTGCCGGAGGATAACTGGATAGAGTACCTGAAAACCTCGGCCCGCTCGGCGGTGGGCGGCTTAGCAGATATTAATAAGGTGGTGGGCGTAACGTCTACCATCATCAAGAACTACGGCCTGCAGTGGAGCGCCGCCGCCGATATCCAGGACAAAATACAGCTTACGGCCAAAAATGGTGTTACGACCTTCGAGCAGTTGGCCGAATCGCTGCCGACGGTGGCCGGTAATGCCGCCGTGTTGGGGGTGTCGGTAAACGAACTTATGGGCTCCTTCGCCACGCTTACGGGCGTAAGCGGTAACACTGCCGAAGTCTCTACCCAGTTGGCCGCTATATTCAGTTCCCTGGTTAAGCCGAGCAGCGATGCCGCGAAGATGGCCGGCGAAATGGGCATACAGTTCGACGCCGCCGCAATCACGGCCGCCGGCGGCTTCCGTCAGTTCCTCGTGCAGTTGGACCGCAGCGTTAAGGAATATTCGGCGGCGTCTGGCGTACTGGAGCAGGAAGTGTATGGCCGACTGTTCGGCAGCGCCCGTGCCATACGCGCCCTTATACCCCTGCAGGGCGAGTTGGCCGACAAGTTCGCCGAGAACGTAGCCAACATGGAAAACAGCGCCGGCACCATGTCGGCGGCATACGAAGAAATGGCGAGCACGGGAGGTGCGGTGAATCAGATGCTGCGCAACCAGTGGGCCGCCGTCATCGACGTGGTGGCGGGTGTTACGTCCGCGGCGCAGCCATATATCAATTTCACTTCGGGGCTACTCAGCACCGGTTCGAGTGCGGCCATCCTTATCACCACCTTCAAGCAGCTCAACATTCAGCAGGCTTTGGTGGCCGCGAGGGCAAAAGTAGCCAACGTGGCGATGATAGCATTAGGCCTGCGCGGCAGATCTGCCGCCGCGGTAATACGTGTTTTCGGTTCATCCATGCGGGCTGGTGCCGTGAGTGCCACGGCATTAAAAATCGCGCTTCGCGGCCTGGCTATGGCTACCGGCGTGGGCGCCGTGATCACGGGCCTGGCGATTCTTTTCGAGAAGTTGACTAATTCGGCCAACTCCGCCGCCGAGGCCACGGAGAAAGCTGCCAACGCCGGGAAGGGCCTCAACTTCAAGGGCGCCGCGGCTGTCGCTTCTGAGGGCTACGACACGACAGAAGTACGCGAAGGCGAATCCTACGAGGACCGCATCGCGCGCCTGCGTGAGGCCATGAATAAAAATTCGGCGCGCATTAAAGAGATAGCCGCCCTCGCGGCTTCCGGGAAGATAGTAACCGAGGCGCAGGGCCAGCAGGCACTCGCCGAACGCCGCAGCCTTATCGCCCAAAACAAACGTCTGAAAGAGGCCATAAAGCAGGCGCAGGCAAAGCAGCAGAAGGAGCAGGGCGTGGTGATAACGGCCACGAGAAACGTACCCGCCGTCAAAGGTAAGCCCGACAAGGCGGAAGCGCCGCGCGGTTCGCTCGCCGATATCAGCAAGCGCATCAGCGACATCAAGGCAAAGATACAGCTTGAGGTAGACGCAAACAGCCGCGTGGCTCTGTACAAGGAGCTGCAGGGGCTGGAGCGCAAGAAACGCATTATCGAGTTCAACTACCAGTTTCCCGAACACTTAGAGCGCCCGAAGGTTGACCCGGCCAAAGGTCTGTTTGATCTAAAAGTTGAAACCAACATAGAGGAGCTCGGCGACCTGAAACCGGCGCTCGAAAATATAAACCTATACCTTGAAAGCGTAGGTAAGAAAACCAAGGCGAGCATGGCCGAGGCCGCGTCTGCCGTAGGCGAATTGGCCGGGGCGTTTTCCGGCCTCGCCGACGCCCTGGAACTGCCGGAGCTTAACGTGGCCGGCACCATCGCGCAGGCCATCGCAAACATGATACTGGCCTTCTCGCAAGCACAGGCCGCCGCGGCGTCATTGGGCCCCTGGGCGTGGATAGGCTTCGGCGCCGCCGGCCTGGCGCAGCTCGCGGCCACCGTCTCAGCGGTGAAGGGTATGGCGAAGTTTGCCGACGGCGGCATAGTGAGCGGTCCCACCGTCGGTCTTATCGGCGAGTACGCCGGGGCATCGAACAACCCGGAAGTGATAGCGCCTCTCGATAAGCTGCGCGGCATGCTCAACCCGGCGGGCGAGCCTGTGATTATCGGCGGCACGCTTCGCGCGTCCGGGCGCGAAATTATCTGTGTGTTAGCCAACGAAACCCGCATAGCAAGCAAATCGGGGAAACGTACAAACATAAATATTTAACGGCCATGTATCTTTATGGAAGTTTTTCAACGCAGGCAGGCGAGACGGTAGCGGTGCATATCGTTACAGGCGGCAGCCGCGCGCAGCAGGTAGAGATAGGCGCCGCGGGCGGCGACGTCCATTTCACTACAAACCCCGTGGAGATTACAAGCTGTGTAAATGATACCTTCGACCACCTGCTGCGCAGCCAGGCCACCATTCGGCTGCTAACGCGCAATTTCATACCGGAACTGTTCTGCACCTCGTGCATGGATGCCGTAGTGAACATATTCAAAGGCGATAAATGCGTTTTCGCCGGATTCATAGAGCCGCAGGCATATTCGCAGGCATATAATGAGGCCTACGACGAGTTGGAGGTGTCGTGCGTCGACGTGCTTTCGGCGTTGCAATACTCGAAATATCGCAATATCAGTACCCCCGGCGTGCTCTACGGCGCGGTGAAGGCGAATGCCGACCAACGGTTGTTCAGCGATATTATCGGCGAAATACTCGGCGGTGCGTGCGCCGCAATCGACATAATAGGCGCGGGCGGCGTGCAGTGCTATTACGACGGCAGTAAATCGGTGGCCGGCGCTGCCCCGCACGCGATATTCACGCGGCTGTCCATCTCCGAACTGCTGTTTTTGGGTGGCGAGGAAGATGGCGTGTGGCAGCAGGATCGTGTATTGGAGGCTGTGCTGAAATATCTTAACTTGCATATTGTCCAGGATGGCCTGCAGTTTTATATCTTTTCCTGGGAGAGCGTGAAAAGCGGTCATGCCATTTCGTGGCAGGAGCTCACCACCGGCGCCGCCAAAACCACCACAAAGAGCTGCATCGAGTTCGACATGAGCAATGCCGCTGCCGCCGATACCTCCATAAGCATAGGCGAGGTATTCAATCAGATATTGCTTACGTGCAACGTGGAAAGCATAGAAAGCGTTATAGAGAGCCCTTTGGACGATGAGACGCTGACTTCACCCTACACCAACCGGCAAAAATATCTGACGGAGTTTTCAGCCGACGGCGAGGGGCAAACCGCATACAGCGCATTCTATGGAATGTGCCACGATATAAATAGGGATTATCCTTCCGGCTGCACTATCACAGACTGGTACATGCAGGTTAAGAATAACCCCAACTGGACATTCCCGGACGCCGCCACCGGCGAGAACTTGGTGGATAAATACTGCACGGCCAACGCCGACCAGCAGGCGCTGCCGAATCACATGCAGCAGGCGCCGTGCGCGGCCATCGTATCGTTCGGCAAGGTTGAAAATCAGCTTGACGGAACAGACAACGCCCCGGTGTCTAAGATAGACATGGACGATTATCTTGTAGTGAGCGTGAACGGCAACGGCTCCGACGATATGGCCGGCGCCTATCCGACCGAAAGCAGCCTGCGGGACAATGCGCCGTGCGCCGTGTACAACGGAAGCACAACGGGCGGCATATACTCGCCCTCGGACAGCGACACCATTAATTATATAGTGTTATCGGGCAAAGTGGCGCTGAACCCGATTATGGATTTTTCGGGCGACTACAAGGCCCTGCACGACGCCGAGTACTGGGACGAACAGAAGCGCCCCGACGGCGCCACCGGCGCGCCCTTAGAGGTGTGGCACAAAACCGTGCCGAGCCGCAACAATGCCGATGGCCGATACTACACGCAGAAATACTACAAAGCAGCCACGCCCTTTGCGGATGCTGTATGGGATGAAAGCACCGCCCGCGGCCTTGTGCCGTTCACCGGCACCGGCCCGCAGCAGTACGAGTTCAATTACAGCGCGGTGGGCGATGGCGCGGACAGAATTTCCAAAGTGGCCGTTCTTGCCTGCATGCTTATTATCGGCGATAAGTGCGTAGTGGAGACAGGCACTGCGGGTCGTGTGAGTGATTTTCAGTGGCGCAAATACAAGACGCGCCAGGAGTGCGCCAACGATGATGAATATTATCAGCAGTGTTTCACTATCGGCTTCGACCCCAAAATAGGCGATAAGCTGATAGGTACGGAATTCGACCTGCAGAACAATATAGACTACACCCTCGGAATCGACGCCGAGGGCATAGCCATACCGGTACGCAAGAGCGACAAGGTGAGCGGGGCCGTGCGCTTCATGATATTAGGCCCGGTGAACACCATGTGGGGCGTTATCACGCGCCGGCATCCCACATGGTTCCGACATACGCAATGGGACGAAAATTCTGTGCCCCTGTTGGCGCACGTGAGCAGTATCTTTATGAAGTCTTTCCAAATAAAGATATACAGCAACAACGGGCTTATAAACAACACCGGCGACAACGATTTGCTCTATATGAGCGACACCCGCGAATCCTATGTCAACCGCAAGGACGATATCGAATTTGAGATAAACAGCGCCCTCACGCCCGCCGAATGTCAGCAGTTAGGCGTAACCGATACTGTCAAACTTTCCACGCCCTTAGACCTCGGCACCGGCGCGGGCCTTCTTGCCATCTACGACCGTAACAAACAGCAGCAGGCGAAGGCCGAACAGCTGTATGTCGACAGCTATTACACGGAATACCATAAACCGCGCCTGCAGATGGTGCACAAACTCAAAGACAGCGACGGCGCCGTGGGGCTGTTCCATCATTACAGACATCCGGCAATGCCTGATAAAGAATTTTATGTGCAGGGAATCAGCCGCAATCTTATCGGCGGCTATGCCGAATTAACGATAAAGGAGGTTTGGAATGATTGACGTTAAACTGATAAAGAAGCCTAAAAACTACGGCGCCTCAAGCGAGAGCGGAATCGCCACCAACGGCAACGGCTACGTTACCGGCGGCGTAACCAAGGAGGCCGCACATGCGGCGCGCGCCGATGTGGCCGGTTACGCCGATGTGGCCGGAACTTCAAAGGAAGCACAGCACGCCATAGAGGCCGACCACGCCGCAACGGCCTTCGACCTCGATTCCGACAGCCCGGCGCGCAAGCAGTTCCTGAGCCGCATAGCCGACGATGTGGCAGAGGGGCGCATCACATTCAAGGAAGGACTGGCCGCCCTGGCACTGGCCGTATTCAAGGACGGCGCGCACTTTGGCGATTTTGTTAAGTCGATGTACGCCGGCAAGGGTGCGGGTATAGATAAGGACGGCAACTCCGAATTTGAATCGGTGCGCGTGCGAAGCTACTTCGAGGCGATGGAGTATATCGTCAACCGCCTGGCAACCATCGAGGGCGACCAACTGCTCACCGAGGGCGACACCATAGACCGGGTAGTGGACAACGGCGACGGCACTTACGGCCTGTACCTGCACAGCAAATGGGACGGGTATTATACGGCGCAGCACGAAAACAATGTGTTGAAGGGTATCGTTAACACCCTCGCTGCCGGAAGCGGTGTTTATTATACCTGTTGGCTCCGGGTGAACAGCGTAAATGCCGCGCTCAACTACATAGAAGTAACTCTATACCCCGACAACGAGACGCCCGCGGGAAAGAATTACCCGCCGTGCGAGTTGATGAAAATTGCACGATGGGGCAATCAGACCGACCCGACGCGCCAAAGCTGCCTGTATCTGTCGAGCACCGAGGGGCGCATTGTAAAGCTCACCGGTGTAACAAAGCCGATAATCGACAAAACCAATTACGGCGCTACCTTCGGCACGCTCCCGGAGTTCCTGCTGAGCGACCCCACACTGCCTATTATCCCCGGGCGAGATTATCTTTACGCACGCGGTATCGTGGTGCAGGATTTTATACAGACCGACCATTTCGGTAAGCCGATTTCCACCTTCGTAGACCGCGGGCAATGGAGCGCCACTGCCGACTACTACAGCGAAGCAATCAACCCGGCCACCGGGATATACGAGACTTCGGATGTGTGGTACCGCGGCTGCAAGTACCGCTGCATGAAAACCGGCACGCACAATCCCCCGGCATGGAACAGCACCGAGTGGGCCATGATAGAGGGCAACCCCGATTTCACGGTGGAGTTCGCCGAAACGGATTATCTGTTCGATCCCGACAATTTCGACCTTACCCTCGAAATAATCGCGTGGCTGCACAACATCGACATTACGCAGGATATTCTTGACACCGATGTAGTGTGGACACGGTACAGCGAGGACGCCCAGGGTGTGCCGCGCACGGCGTCCGATAACGCATGGGCGATAAAGAGAGCCGGCGCGGGCAAAACCATACACCTGACCGCCGCCGACATGGACTTCAACGGCTACGTACCCAAAACCGTGAAGATCATAGCCACTGTAACCCTGCGCGACGGCATGGGCAATCCCGCGGCGCAGGAGCAAGCAATCATAGAATATTAACTTATATGGCAACGAAATGAGAACAAGAAGAATCGATTTTAATTTTCGACCGCTGCAGATAAACGTCGGTTTTGCGGTAGACGGTTCCGTGCCCAACAAACAGAACTACAACGCGGACACTTCTACGTACACGCCCGACTACACCATTACGCCGCTTATCATACAGCCGCAAATAAGCTGCATGGATAAGGACGAGTTTATCACCGCGGGCAGAATAAACCACCAGTTGGCTAACGTGAAGTGGTACGAGGTAGTCGGCGGCGCCTCAACCCTTATCGAGAGCACCAACGCCGATTACGAGATAACGGCCACCGGCGACCAGGCAGGCCGAATCAAGGTCAAGAAGAACGCGCAGCCCCGTGTGCCTATCACGCTGGAGTTCCATGCCGAGTTCAGCGACCCCCGAACCGGGCAGCTGCATTCCATCCTGCGCACGTTTACGGTGGTGTGCAACAATGCCACCAAGTTTGCGCCGCAGCTCGTACTGGACGCCGCCGACCAAACCTTATATGATCCGTTAGTCGACCCCGACGTGCAGACGGTGCACGCGAGCCTGCGCCTTGGCTCGGACGAATGCCCCACTGCAAACCGTGCTTTTGTATGGGAGATCTTTCGCCCCGACAGCAACACATGGACCCAGGCAGGCACCGACACCGTACTGGACTATGCAGTAACAGTAGCCGCCGACGGCGCAAGCTGCACGGTAGACCGTACCCTTATGGGCTACGAGCTGCACCTGCGCTGCCGTGCCAAATACGACGCCGACGGCAACCCCGGAAGCGTGGCGCTGACAGACGCCTCGCCCTCTAAGATAGTGTCTTTCATCCGTCGCATACCCTACTTCGAGTGTGATATAGTAGGTATACCGGTGAACATCCCCGCGGGCCTTTTGTCCATCGCTCCTGAGGCAGCGATATGGGGCGGGCAAGGCACTTTTCAGGATCCGGAGCGTGAGCTGCTGCCGATATGGTATATCGCCACAAACAAGGCAAGCGGCACGCTGTCGTACACGCAGATAGCGCACGGCATGAATCCGATAATACCAACCGAGGCTCTGAGCGTAAGCTACGGCGCGGTGCTTGCCCTGGACGTGAAAGACACGGGCCCACTGTGCGCATTCGAGGACAGCGACGGCAGCATTTTTGAAGATGCCGACGGCAATATAATCTTAATCAAATAACTTTTTAAACACATTCTTTTTTATGGCACGCTACATTAAAGTGAACCCCAAAGTGGCGCAGTATCTGAACCTGCAGAACGACCGTTTGGCGGTCAAAGACGGCAATTACATTTTATGGCAGGCCGATATGCTTGCATTCGGTCCGCTCACACGGCTTTCCGAAACCCTGCCGGCTATCGGCGCTATCTCCCTTATGCCGCATGAGGCACGCCAGGAACAGGACGGCGTTATGCTGCGCCCCCTGCCCGTGGCTACCGACCCCCGTTTCATTATCCCCGCGCCCGCAGTGGCCGATACGGAGGCACCCGCCGAAACACAGGACGAGACAGCCGACACCCCGGAGGACGATGAGCCCGGCGAGACTGGTAGCGATACCGACAAAGAGGAAACAGTAACCGATAAAAACTAAAAGAATATGAGTAGCGCAACGGCAGTAAGAACCATCAATTTTTTGGGCAAGGCCGGCACTTACACGGCCATAATCATGTGCCCCACAGGCGACTTATATCAGGAGTGGGAAGGCACAATAAACGATGTAACCAACATCTACCCCGATTTTGCCGTTACCAAGCCCACACTGTATTTCGTGTGCACCAGTAGCCGCGTAGCCGAAGGCGTGGCCACGCCCGACAGCATCGACTACTATTTCAACGGAACAAAGATTACGTTCACCGGCGACACTTCGACCGGCACGTTCGCCGGGCTATTCAAGAAAATAGCTCCGAGCGGCGATAACTTGTACTACGGTCTGCAGATAGTGGGCAATATCGCGGCAGCATCCGGCTACGCCCCAGCGGTGATAAAGATGGTGGCTAAAATATCCTACGGCACGCAGAGCGACGATATACAGGCCGATTACACAATCCCCGTTCAGCAGGCTACCGGCACGAGCTATCGCGTTACAATAGCTGCCGGCGACACCAAAAATTTCGTAATCACCGAAAAAGGCGGCAGCGTTATCCTCAAAGCATTAGCCTATCAGTCCGGCGTCGAGCTTACCAAGAATCTTACTTACCAGTGGGAGAAGATGGGCGTCGGAGGTTGGAGCGTTTTGGCCGGAAAGACTGCGCAGACGTTGACCGTGGCCGAAACGGACATAACTACTACCGGCGAATACCGCGTTACAGTTTTCCGGGACGGTGCCGAGATAGGCAAGGATATTCAGAACGTTATGGATGCGAGCGACCCCTACGACATCGACCCCCACCCGAGCCCCGAGGACGAAACAATAAGCGAGGACCCCGGCGGCAATGGGCAAGTTACCTATACACCTGTAGTAGTGAAGCGCGGCTCTAATACAAAAGCGCTCAACACCCTGTTCTTTTTCGTGGTGAAGGACGCCGTGGGCAACTATCTGAACCCCGGCGAGATGAATACCGCTAAGGCTACATGCACAATCACCCGCGCTCAGTGCCTCCAGGCGGGCGGCGATGTCTGTGTTACGATAATCTCCCAAGACTAAAGGCATGGGTGTAAATGCAACACGCGTAGTCCGGTTTATCCGCAAAGGCGATAAGGGCGATAAAGGTGATAAAGGTGACGACGCCGTGAGCTACTGGCTTATTCCGTCGGTATCGCAGGTGCATGTCGCCAACGCCGGAAACGGCGCCCTGTCGCCAACGCCGGAAAGTGTATCGTGCCGACTTGTAAAGCAGGTTGGCGACGATACACCGACTACTATTGCCAACGGCGCCGCCCTCGGGCTGTCTATAACCTACAGTCTTGTGCACGGCAGGCTGGTTACAGCCCCCGAGACTTACACAGGCTCGGGTGTGGCGGTTCCTGCCGCCCCGAATTACAGCGCTATTGAGTTCTACCTTCATCGCCGCGGTCAGCTGATATACACGGCCACGGTGAATATAACCTACGACGGAGAACCCGGAAAGGACGGAGAGAATGGGCAGGACGGACAGGACGGCAAGGACGCCATCAGCATAAAAGTTTCGCCGCAAACTATAGTGCTGAAACGTGGCAAAGCGGAGACGACGGGCGTAAAGGTGTACGTGGATCTCTTCAAAGGAGAGGACCCGATGCCCTACAACGACGCCGAGCACGGGCAAATGATGTGCAGCCCGTTGACCGACGATACCGTGGGGTTGGTGGCCGACGGCCTGCTTTGGGATTATGGACTTGACGACGGGCGTTTTTACTACATTTTCTATTACACCGGAACTACCGATGTGGATGTGGAGATACCCTTCACTGTTACCTACAACGGCAAGACCTATCCCGAGAAAATAACCGTACGCAATGTCGCCGATGGCGAACAGGGCGAAAAAGGCGACAGAGGCCCGGCGCTGCGTGGCCCCCAGGCGTGGAGCGACTGCGCTACAGGCTACCGCTTTCAGTGCGGCGCCGACGGCGAGGAGTGGAAGGACGTGGTTATCTACGAATCGAAGTATTACAGCTGCGTCAAAAGCCACACGAAGTCATCCACGAACCACCCAAAAAGTGCAACCGCCGAGAATAACGGTTATTGGCAACTCGCGGCCGAAATAGAAATTGTGGCCACCAAAATTTTATTAGCGACTTACGCGCTTGTGAAAAATTTGGGTGTGGAGTGCATCGACATGAAGGACGCCGCCGGCAATATTCTTTTTCAGGCAAAGGACGGCAATGTTATATGCCAGACCGGAACTTTTGAGAATATCCACATATCCGGGGAAAGCACATTTTCCGGGTTGGTGTATAAAGAGAAAACAGTTATAACCGAAGCCAACTGGCAGGAATACTTTTCAAAAAGAGCATCCTCAACGACAAGTTATGAGATAATACTGGAAAAGGCCGGAAACTGGGTTGAAATAGAATATACGCCCCCGTCGGATTACGGCGGCAAAAACGTATATCTGTTTTTGCCGGTGATAAGGAGCGGCGCCCACAGCTACACCGCAACGGAACTGGACAGCGTAAGAAAATTCCTCGGCAACTCTATCAGTATATACAACCAGTCAAGAGGAAACATATTCGTGGATGTTGGCGGGCAAACCGTGAGTTTGGCAACAGGGGAATGCAGTGTTTTCACATGCACCCTGCTAAAAGACGAGGACGGATACGAATATATCAAATGGGAAACTTCTGTATTAAACACAAAAAACAAATTAACCGATAATAGAACATCTTAATTATGGCAGTAAAACAGACAAAAAAATTAAGTGGTCAGATTTCCACTACAACGGTAGCAGCCAACGAAAAATTTGCGAAAGTCGACGCTAACGGCAAGGTTACGCTTATAGACCTGGCAAACCTCAAAAGCGCCCTGTTGGGCGGCGTCAACCTTAACGCCGTCATGGATGGCATGTTTATCATGTATCACGCCAAAAGCGATAACTCCTCGCGCACGGTGAAGCCTCACAGGTGGGCGGCCCTGCAGAATGCCGGCGAGATAGCCGATGGCGTTGTAGTTGTAGAAGGCGGCAAGGTGCTTGTTGTGGCGCCTACCGAAGCCGACAGCGCAGGCCTTCTGTGGAGTTCCGCAGAGCTGAGCGGCGGCGCTACGACAACGACCGACCGCCTTGTGGCGATGAACGACTGGGACGGCAAGGCCAACACGGCGGCTATCATTGCGGCAAGCACCTCGGCAGCGGTTACCAACACCGCAGCCTACGCCCCCGGCTTCTGCAACAAGTACAGCCGCGCCAACGCAAACGGCAAAGGACTGTTGGCCGGAAAGTGGTGGCTCCCGTCGGCAGGCGAGGCTATGATGATGTTTGCCAACATGTCAAAGATTAATTATTGCCTCAGTCTTATCACCGGCGCAACACCTTTGCTCGAAAACTGGTACTGGACATCGACGGAGGCCAGTGCAACGAGCGCCTGGAGTCTGTACCTCAGCAACACCGCCCTCGGCTGGACCACTAAGGCTTCCGGTAAGGGCCGAGTGCGCCCGGTATCAGCATTTATCGGTTAACAGTAAGTAGTTAATCTTTAAACTTTGGTGCGGCGAAAGCCGCACCATAACAACGCAACTAAGGCAATGGCAAACAAACTTAAATTGGTATCGAATACGCGCATATATTTGGATGCACGTGCGCTGATGGATGATATACTTGATATCACGCCCAATTTCCCGCGCGCCTACAAGTACACTATCGGCACAAAGATGCACGACCTGGCAATAGAACTTATTCAGGAAATAGCAGCGGCATATATGAACCGGGACCGTGAAACGCGCATACAATATTTGGTCAATTTCCAAGTGAAGTTTGAAACGCTAAAAACTTTATTGCGTGTGGCAGGTGAAAGAAAATGGATTAAAGGTATGGGGCGGCATGCACGTATCGTAGAACTGTTGGACGCTATCGGCAAACAAAGTTCAGCTTGGAAAAAGTCTTTAATCGAAGTCGGCAAAACCGAGATTAAAGACTGAATGCCAGAATTGGAAAGTTACGACCGACCAAGTGTGCAAGTTCCGTAATAAATGGGCCGCTTACCGTCATTTACGGTTAAGACCCGGGCAGGTGGCCACCTGTCCGGGAGTTGGCGACAAAGAGTGTGCAGCGCACCTCGGCGCCAAGCATAGCGGCAAAGTTTGCGACCTTAGGAGGCCAGTGCAACGAACGCCTGGAATCTGAACCTCAGCAACGGCAACCTCAACAACTGGAACACTAAGGCTTCCAATAAGGGCCGAGTGCGCCCGGTATCAGCACTTTTTACGGATTTGGCAATAGCAAATTATCAAGATAATAAACCAAAATAGATTGATAACAACAACCGACATATTAAAAGCGTATTTCGACTGCCGTAAAAACAAACGGAGAACAGCCAGTGCAGTTGTGTATGAGATGGACTACGAAAGCGGAGTTATAGACTTGCGCGACCGCATCAACACGCGCACATACATGCCGGGAAAATCTATATGTTTTGTCGTAACGCGCCCGCGGTATCGCGAGGTGTTTGCCGCTTCATTTACCGACCGTATTGTTCACCACTATATAGCACAGAAGTTAGAGCCGCTGTTCGAGAAAATATTCAGCCCCCGCACATTCAATTGCCGCAAGGGTAAAGGGCAATTGTACGGCGTGGAGGCGCTAAAGAACGACATCCGCGAGTGCAGCAATAGCTATAAAAAAGACTGTTACGTATTAAAGCTCGATTTGAAAGGCTTTTTTATGAGCATCTGTCAACAGATGTTGGCCGATATGGTGGACCGGTTTATAGTGGATTACTACGACGGCCCCGACAAAGAAGATTTGCGGTATGTCTGCCGGGTTGTAGTCCTGCATAAGCCGGAGCTTGATTGCGAGCGGCACAGCCCCGCCCGTCTGTGGGACGGACTGCCGGCAAATAAATCCCGGTTTACAAATGAACGTGGATATGGTATTGCCATAGGCAATTTGTTCGCACAACTCTTTGCTAATTTCCTGCTTAATGTATTAGACTGGTTTTTAGAAGAACTGCGCATAAAATATCATGGCCGCTATGTCGATGATTTTTACATGGCTCACACCGATAAGAAGGTGCTTCTGTCGGCCATCCCTAAAATCCGGGCGAAGTTGGCCGAGTATAACCTGCGTCTGAATGAAAAGAAATTTTACCTGCAGCACTATCGAAAGGGCGTGGAGCTCACCGGGGCAGTGGTGAAGCCACACCGCGTCTATGCCTGTAACCGAAACATTAATAACTTTGCCGCCGCGGTGGCAAAGCTCAATAGATCCAAAAGCATCGAGGAAATAGAAAAGGCGGTTTGCAGCATTAATTCGTACATGGGGCTGCTCCGGCATTACGACGAGTACAAGACCCGCCGCAGGATAATAAACCGGATTAACCCTGCCATAATGGAGTATCTGCGCATCAAAGGCGACTACCGCAGTATCGCTATCAAAAAGCAATATCGCATGCGCGCCAAAACATTAGAACGTATCAGAAATGGAGACTACTAAAATTAGGGAGCGCCCGGTCATGGTGCTGCGCACCGACGCTCTGAACATGGACGTATTACGGCTGCTTATGACCCGCTACACCGTAATAGTCGAGCAAAAAGAAAAACAGATAATTATAGAACTGCACCGGACACAGCAATGGAAACAGCAGACATAATAACTATAATAGGCGGTATCGGCGGCGTACAGGGCATTATCGAACTTGTAAAATGGTGGCGCGGGCGCAAGGTACAAGACCGCCAGGACTTAGCCGACGTAGAGGACAAGGAAAACGAAAACGACCGCCGGCAAGTAGACTGGCTGGAAAAACGGTTGGCCGAGCGCGATGCAAAGATAGACCGCATATATGAAGAGCTACGAGCGGAGCAAAACGCCCGACTGGAGGAAATTTTTCACCGCCACGAGGTAGAGCTAAAGTTGGCCGACGCCGAGGCAAAGAAATGCCACAAACGAGGCTGCCCCGACAGACAGCCGCCGAGCGACTATTAATAACAATAAACCAAAAAGCATTATGGCAAACGTAGAAAAAATTGTGCCTTTTATTATTCAGTTTGAAGCAGGGATAGACCCTGCCGGACTGACAGGCGAAAAACTTTTTGAAAAGGCCCGTAAAACCGGGTATGCAAATGACCCCGACGATTTGGGCGGTGCCACAATGGTAGGCGTTACGATAGCGACCTACACGGAATACTGCCGTAAAAAAGGCTATCCGTGCCCGACTGTCGAGCGTCTGCGCGGCATGACATACGCCCAGTGGCTCGATATACTCAGAACAATGTTTTGGGATAGGTGGCGAGCCGACGAAATCGCTAACCAGTCTATCGCCGAAATACTGGTAGATTGGGTGTGGGCTTCCGGCAAATACGGTATCACAATACCCCAGCGAGTATTAGGCGTTACCGTTGACGGCGTGGTAGGGCCTAAGACACTGGCGGCGGTCAATCGACAGAACCCGGCGCAATTCTTTGCCCGGATAGTGTCAGAGCGCAAAGCATATATCGACCGCATTTGTGCGAGCCAACCGACTAACAACAAGTATAAACGCGGCTGGCTGCGCCGTCTTAACGCTATCACTTTCCGGCCATGAAACGTTTAATGCTGATAGCGGCCGCAGCTGTGGCGGCGTGCCTGTTTTCCTGTCGTACACAAAAGGCAGTGACAAACACCGACCAAAGTAGCAGCTTGTCGTATGTCGACACCACCAAGAGCGCAGCCGATACCATAGGGCGCAGGCAAACCGATACCGACACCACAAAAACCGCAGCAGCCTATGAGGGTGCCGGGGTTATCGAGTTTGTCGAGAGCGGCGGCAAAGTAAGCATCGACACCGCCGGAAATGTCACCTTTGAGGGCGTGAAGAATATCAAGAGCCGACGCAAAGGAACTATCAAACAGGACAACGGCATTAGCCGGAAATCCGAAGAAACAGCCGCGCACCGCGAGCAATCCAACGGACTGAAAGCCGACCAAAGCCGACACGAAAAACGCAACGAGGAAAAGACCCCGGCGCGAAAGTGGTATGAAACGACCTTTGCCCGGATAGGGCAAGGCGTATGTATCGCCGCGCTCATGTGGTTACTTTTCCTATATCGCAAAAGAAAGAAATAACCAATCCGTAATTAGTGAATATGTGGAGCGTGCCGGGCCGCGAGGTCAGGCACGTTTCGTATATGTGCGCGAAAAGTGCTTTGTATGTGCTTTGTGAAAATTATAAACCCCTTAAAACTCAATGAGTTAAAAGGGGTTTATAGTGCCCAGAACAGGACTCGAACCTGCACGCCTCGCAGCACTCGCACCTGAAACGAGCGCGTCTACCATTCCGCCACCTGGGCAAGGTGCCAAAACGCGTTTCTTTCGTTTTGCGTTGCAAAGTTACGCTGTTTTTTCTGAACCTCCAAATTTTTTTACCGGAATTTTTTTGCTACTTTTGCCGTAAATATAGGACACCTTTCAGGGTGTCCAGCTTAATGAACTTATAATCACAAAGATATGACCATTTCACGTTCCAGCTTACCCGTTGGCCTTTGCAGCGACCATGCAGGGTTTGAATTGAAAAACATTGTTATCGGCTTCCTTGAGGCCCAGGGTATCACCGTTAAGGATTTCGGCACTTACAGCACCGACAGCTGCGACTACCCCGATTTCGCCCATCCTTGCGCCGAGGCTGTAGAGGCCGGTGAGGTATACCCGGCGATAGCCATGTGCGGCTCGGGTAACGGTATCGCCATGACTCTGAACAAGCATCAGGGTGTACGCGCGGCGCTTTGCTGGGAACCTGAGCTGGCTCGCCTTGCTCGCTCTCACAACAATGCCAACGTGCTTGTTATGCCTGCCCGTTTCATCGCTCCTGAAGTCGCTCTAAACATTGTAGAGGTGTTTTTGGCCACTGAATTCGAGGGCGGACGCCACGAACGTCGCATAGAAAAGATTCCCGTACGCGGATGCGAGGAGGTTCAGAAATGAAAAAAATTGTCTGGGCAGCCGCCTGTGCTATGGCACTGGCGGCTCCGGCCTTTTTCTGCGCGTGCACCGATGGTGGTAAGGATAATAAATTAGTTATTATCACCACCAACGACACGCACTCGAATATTGACCCGGGGCGCGATGGCCTTGGTGGCGTGATGCGACGCAAGGCGCTTATCGACAGCATCCGCGGTGCCGAGGACAATGTTCTTGTCATCGACGCCGGTGATGCCGTACAGGGCTCGCTATACTTTTATTTATATGGCGGCAAGGTAGAACAGGAGGTTCTGAATATGCTCGGCACGGATATGCGCATTCTCGGCAACCATGAGTTCGACAATGGCGTGGATTCACTTGCAGCGGTACTGAAATTATCGGACGCTACAAAGCTTTCCTCCAACTATGTCCTTGGCAATTCGGCACTCAAAGGGATGTTCAAGCCTTATGAGATAAAGGAAATAAACGGACATAAAATAGGTTTCATCGGTATCAATCTGAATCCTGACGGCATCGTTGCCAAAGGCAACTACGACGGTGTGGAGTTCCTGCCCATCGTTGCCACAGCGAACGAGATGGCCCGCAAGTTGCGGGAAGAGGACAAGGTAGAGGCTGTGATTGCCGTTTCGCATATCGGCTATAACCCTGCCGGACTTGTCGGCGATTCGATACTTGCTGTAAACTCCCGCGGCATCGATGTAATTATCGGCGGCCATTCACATGATACCATCGACCCGACTACAACCGAGGGATTGCGCCGCTCACACCTTCTAAACCTCGACGGCAAACCTGTTTTGGTTACGCAGACTGGCAAATATGGACGTAGTGTAGGCAAGATTGAGATTAATCTTGACAGCCTTGCACTCGGCGCCACTCCGCGCTATGAACTTCTGCCGGTAGACGCCCGCTACGACAGCCATTCGGACCAGGCTATGGCAAAGATGCTGGCCGAATATTCAGCCGGCGTAGATTCGCTGATGCACGACTGGATCGGCACCACCGACCGGATGCTGAAAAATTCCGATCCAGAGTTGCTCAATTTCTTCTGCGACTATGTCCTGGACCGCGGACGCGAACTCGCACCGACGGTTGATCTTGCAATCACCAACAAGGGAGGCCTGCGCGCCGACATTCCTGAGGGTAATTTCTCCAAAGGGCATATAATCAACATGGTACCCTTCCGCAACTATATCTGTGTGGTAGAGCTTAGCGGCAAAGATCTTACCGACGTGTTCGATGTTATGGCGATGACGGACGGCAACGGCGTAAGCGAAAACGTGCGTGTAAAGTACCAAAAAAACGGCGACAAGCCCGAGGTCAAAGAAATCCTGATAGACGGCAGGAAACTCGACCCGGCGCGCACCTATCGAGTTGCCACTATAGATTATCTTGCCAATGGCGGCGACTACATGACCGGCTTCACCCGCGGCAAAGTTGTGGGGCAAAGCCCCGATGCCGTTTTCGATGACCTTATATATTATTTCACCGACGGCAAGGGCAAAGGACAGAAGCTTAAGGCATCTGGTGAAAACCGATGGACCGCCGTTGCCAACAGAGAATAACACGAGATATACCATGAAGAAAATACTGACAATGTCGCTTATGGCGGCGACACTCACCGCTGGCGCCGTAACCCCCAACGTGGAACGCAACCGCACCGAACAGGCGCAGGCGTGGGCAGATTCGGTGTACACTACCCTATCGCCCCGCCAGCGGATAGCCCAGCTGATGGTTCCCTGGGTTATACCGGGCCAAGACGGTACACGCGAAAACGCTCGAAAGCTGCTGGGCGACTACGGCTGCGGCGGCATGATTCTGCAACGCGGCTCCGTAGAAGCTACCGCCGATGCCATACGCTACGGCGAGGAATTCGCCACGGTACCGCCTCTGGTTACGCTCGACGGCGAGTGGGGCTTGTCGATGCGCGTGCACGACACTCCGCGCTTCCCGCATAACGTTGCCCTCGGCGCCATACGCAACACACGTCTGCTGTATGATTATGGCCGCGAAGTTGCCCGTGAGTGCCGTCTGATGGGCTTCGATGTTGACTATGCTCCGGTTGCCGACGTAAACTCCAATCCGAACAATCCTGTTATCGGTTACCGTGCCTTCGGCGAAGACCCGGAGCGCGTGGCAAAAGCGACGGTGGCGTATTCGCTTGGTCTGGAGGACGGAGGCGTACAAGCCGTGGCAAAACACTTCCCTGGTCATGGCGACACCGACGCAGATTCGCACAAAGAACTGCCTACCGTTCACCACAGCAAACGGATGCTGGACAGTACCGACCTTGTACCTTTCCGCAGTTTCATCGATGCCGGTTGCTCCGGCATTATGGTAGGACATCTCGCCGTGCCATCGCTCGACAAATCGAAGCGTCCGGCCTCCATGTCATCAAAAATAAGCACTGGATTACTGCGCAACCAGCTTGGTTTCGAAGGGCTTGTATACACCGATGCACTTGGTATGAAAGGCGCATTGATAAAGGGCAAGAATGCCGCTGTTACGGCACTCGAAGCCGGTGCCGATATGCTTGTGGCCGTTCCTGATGTCAAGGAAGCGCTCGACGCCATCGAAAAAGCCATCGAAAAAGGCAAAATCAAGGAAAGCTCCATTGAGGAACGTTGCAAACGCGTCCTACGCTACAAGTACCTTTTCAACTGCGCGGATACCGTCGCATTGGATAACGCGCTGCTAAAGAAAGCAGTTAATACCCCGGAAGCAGAGGCTCTTATAAAGAAACTCGCGGCAGCTTCGATAACCGTACTCCGCAACCGCGGCGGCATTCTTCCTGTGAGCAAGCTCGCAGGAAAAAAAATCGTGGCAGTCAACATCGGGGCACCCGCACTCAATCACTTTACAAGTGTTTGCCGCCATTATGCCGACGTGCAGATATTCTCCACCGACGGCGCTCTGCTGCCAGCAGCGACAATGAACGCCGTGCGCGATGCCGACGTAGTGATTGCAGCGGCGTACAACGACAAAGCATCGTCGCGCGCAGTAATGCAACAACTCTCCGGAGCCACAGAAAACCTCGTCGGCGTTTTCCTCGTCAATCCATATAAGATGCAGAAATTCCATGCGTCGATAAAGGACATGGCCGCAATCGTGCTTGCCTACGACGACATACCAGCCGAACGCGTCAGCGCTGCCGAAGCTATTTTCGGAGGCATTGACGTAGACGGTGTTCTGCCAGTCAACCTCGAAGGCATTGCCCCGGTAGGAACAAGCGTCAAACTGCTGAAAACGCGTCTGGGATTTTCATCGCCTGTGGCCGAAGGCATGGCGCCGTGGCTCACCGACAGCATCGACTCGCTCGTCAACGCAGGCCTCCGCTCCGGCGCATTCCCCGGATGCCAGGTATTGGTATCCCGCAACGGCAATATCGTCATCGACAGGCAATACGGTCATCTCGCAATGAACGGAGGCACTAAAGTGATCCCGCAGACCGTATACGACCTCGCCTCAGTATCAAAGGCAACCGGCACACTGCCCGGAATAATGAAGGCCTACGACATGGGGCTGCTCAAACTTGATGCGAAACTCGGAACACTCATCCCCGAAATAACCGACTCAGCAAAAAAAGAGATTACAGTGCGAGAGCTGCTGTATCACGAATCTGGCATGCCGCCGGCTCTTAACATGTTCAAGGTGATGATAGACACCAACTCGTTCACCGGCAAAATGATTACCCCCCAGCCCGACTCCATGCACGGCATAAAGATTCAGAACAAGGCATACGGGCACAACAGCGCCCGCCTGCGCACCGACATAGTGTCGCGCCACCGTTCAGAAGCCTTCCCCGTAGAGGCCTCACGCGGCATCTTTACCGGACAGGCCGCCTACGATACCATTATGGGGCGCATCTACGACATTCCCCTGAGGGCCGACAAGGATTACACCTATTCATGCCTGAATTTCTGCCTGCTGATGAACATAGAGCAGCGCCTCACAGGACGCAGCCATGATGAATTTGTCGGAAGCGAGATTTTCGAGCCACTTGGCGCCTACCGCACAGGCTACCGCCCTACCCTGTGGAGCAACACTGTAGATATCGCGCCTACCGAGCACGACACCTTCCTGCGCCGCCAGACGCTGCGCGGATTCGTGCATGACGAAACGGCGAATTTTTCGGGAGGTGTCCAGGGTAACGCCGGTCTGTTCGCCAATGCCGACGACCTTGCCAAGATTTGCCAGATGTGGCTTAACGGAGGAACCTACGGAGGACAGCGCGTACTGTCCGAGGAAACAGTGCGGTTGTTCACAACCGACAAAAGCTCCACATGCCGACGGGGCTTAGGCTTCGACAAACCCGACACCGAGAACCCCGAGAACTCTCCAACATGCGACGAAGCCGGAGCCTCGGTATACGGCCACCTCGGCTTTACGGGAACCGTTTTCTGGGTCGATCCGGAAGAAAATCTGGTATTTATCTTCCTAACCAACCGCGTAAACCCCACGCGCGACAATGCAGCCTTCAGCAAACTCAACATACGTCCACGTCTTTTCTCTTACGTATACCGCAGTCTCGGAAACTGCTGAATCACAGCACCGCACAAACAGCGGGCGCGCAGTGCGCGCCCGCTGTTTTGTTTTCAGACCGATCATACGATAATATTGGTAGAATTATGTACCTTTGTGCCATGAGAAAGCTTTATTATGTCCTATTCCTTATATCGCTGGCCGCTACCGGTTGCACAACCATCCGATCGCTCAGATGCGGAAGCCCGTCCACCGACACTTACCGCAATTTTGCACTTGACACAATAACGGCAGATCGCACTGCTAAAAACGTTTTCTTAGCCGACGAACGGCACGACAGATTTTTTGAAGACACAATACTGTCCGGCGGTTGTTTCAACCACGAAACCGTCGGCGAATATTTTTCACGCAGTAGAGGTAACGGGGCTCTTCTTATCGTACGCAACGATACCATCCTTCTTGAACAGTACTATGGCAACTTCCGTCAGCTTTCGCCATCCAACATTTTCTCTATAACCAAAGCCGTTACCGCACTGCTCTGCGGCATCGCAGCCGACGAAGGCCTACTTGCCATCACAGATCCCGTAACCCGTTATATCCCCGAACTAAACGATGCAGACCCACTCTTCGGGCAACTTTCCATAGAACATCTTCTTGATATGCGCACCGGGTTGAACTTCAAAGAAGAATACGGCTGGAATCCATTCTCGAAAATAGCAAAACTATATTACGGGAAAGACGTTGTGAGGCAGTTTAAAAAATTACATTTCAAAGAAAAGCCCGGCACCGCTCATTATTATAACTCTATGGCAACAGCCCTCCTCGGCGTAGCTCTTGAAAGAGCTGTCGGGAAACCGTACGCCGAATATCTGGAAGAGAAAATATGGAAACCGCTGGACATGGAAAGCGACGCATACATCTCGCTCGACGATGACAAACACCGGCAGGCCAAAGCCTACGGAGGCCTTGTTACCAATGTGCGCGACCTCGCCAAAATCGGCAGGCTGTATATCAACGGCGGCGTTTACGATGGCAAACGCATCGTCAGCAAAGAATGGATATACCGCACCACACATGCCGCGTTGGAAAACGAGGCATATTCTCTGGGCTGGAACAACATAACTACCCAAGCCGATGGTACAGACGTTGTTACACCACGCTTTTTTGCTATCGGCCTATACGGCCAGGTCTTGTTCTGCGACCCCGTACAGAATCTGATATTCGCAACCTTGGGCGAAAACAAATCCACAGAATATCATCTTCTTTTCGACAGTCTGAGCACAATCCTAACCCACTGAAGCTATCTTTAGAATGGCATAACTCTGAGAAAAAACAATAATTTTGTAATTGTAATGACTAACTTTAATTTATATGACAGTGTATGCGACCTCTCGGCTATAAAGGAATTTTGCAGACATAATGGTCGCGCTGTCCATTATTCTAAGGATGATGTTTTTGTCCAGCAGGGATATATAGCCAAGTATCTCGGAGTTGTGGAATCGGGATATTTCAAATATACGACACTTACCTCTTCTGGTAATGAAGCAGTTGTAGGATTCGCATTCGAGGGTGAGATTGTAGCCGATTACTATAACTCTTTCAATGGGCTTTCCGCTGAAGTCACTATTAAAGCAGGAACCGACACTTCGGTATCTCTAATTAGAACTGCTGAAGCAAGGAACATTTTTAATGTATCTTTTGAAGGAAATCTATCAATACTCAATGGCGCACTGTTCAGTGAAATTTATTCCCGCCATCTTGAACTATACAGAAAAACACCCGCAGAGAGATACATTGATTTGATAACGCTGTATCCTCAAATTTTAGACATTGTTTCTTTGCGGGATATAGCTTCGTACCTGCTTGTTACTCCTGTATATCTGAGCCGGATACGAAAAAGTCTCGCTACAAAATCCAACGAATAAAACTTGTTTTATCCCGCAATCGTTTTTTCTGCCGAACTTTGCCAATAAAACAAATTAGCAAATGGAAAATCGAATACTCAAATCAATTCTATGTCTGATGATTGCGGTGCCGTTTATAGGTTTCGCACATACAGGCATCATGAACTCATCAGATAATGGTGAACTTATCGTACTTCCCGCTATTGTCTCAGAACATGCCCAGTTAAAGAACCTCCCTTTCAAAGAATTCAAGTTTTCTTGCAAACACAATTCTTCTGTCAGAAACTCTGATAGTGGGGAGTCATTCAACGCGGTTCTGACAGAAAGCGGCACCCTTGCATCTTTGCTGGGTGAGCGTATCTACGAGATAGCCTCCATCTCTGTGGAAGGTCCGATGAACGATGCTGATTTCAACACCCTGTGGGAGTCTTCGTTCAACGGTCAGCTAAGAATCATCGACCTTGAGCACGCCGAGATTGAGGGCGGAAAGATTCCTGACCGCGCGCTGTTTCACATTGATACGCAAATGAACTGGGATACATGGGTAGTCACTACAATCCCTTTGGAAAAGATTGTTTTTCCTGACAACGTAACCGAAATAGGAGAATTTGCAGTTGCCTATGCGATTTCACTCAATGAGGTTAAATTGCCAAATACTTTACGAAAAATAGATAAGGCGGCTTTTACCGACTGTATAAGTTTAACCACCGAACAGCTTGTATTTCCCGAAAGTCTGGAAGTTATTGACGAACAGGCTTTTTATCAATGCAGTGGTCTGACAGGTAAAATAACACTACCAGAGTCGCTGAAAGCAATTGTCTGCAGCGCGTTCTATCGTTGTAAAATATCTGAGATCAACTTTCCGCAATCACTTGAATATCTCGGATGCATGGCGTTCGCCAATTCTGCACTTGAAAAGGCGATTTTGCCTGATAATTGCATGCTTTGTTCTGAAGGCGGTCAGTTCTACAACATCTGGAATCTCTCCGAAGCCCATTTGCCGAATAATTCGACTCTCGTTCCGAACAGTGTCTTTTCAGGCTGTTTTTCTTTGAAAAAAGTGAATATTCCCTCCAGAGCCGTTGCCATCGCGGAGTTTGCATTCGACCAAGTCAAAATGTCAGATATAGATTTTCCTGAGACATTGGAATCAATTGAGCAGAATGCGTTTCAGAGTTGCAACAAGCTCACAGCCGTGGTCTTGCCTGCCTCGCTCAAAAGCCTCGGCGACAGGGCATTTGCCTTATGCGGCAGTCTGCAAAGAATATACTGCAAGGCAACTGTTCCACCCGCATGTATCCCGGCATCAGGGTATGAATCCGACGGAACGCCTTTTGCGAGCGTAAACCCTTCGATCCCTGTCTATGTACCCGTCGGAACGAAACAGCAGTATATGACGTCGCCTGGCTGGGATTATATAACCAATTTTATCGAGACTGATGATTTCCCGTCCGCAGGTATTGATTATGTCGCAATCGATGGAAAAGAACAAGACAACAATATCTACGATTTATTCGGGAGAAAGGTTAGTGCGCCTCAAAAAGGGAACATCTACATCCAATCCAGCAAAAAGATTCTGATTAAATGATTTGTGAATCATAAGATACCAATTCAATTTTTAGCCTTATACTTATAGCCAATGGTCTATGCAATGCTTGAGTCATTGACCATAACGTATTACCATCTGACCGAAAGAAGTGGAACGACAAAACCGATGTAACGATGCTTGAGTATCGGATTTGGATATATTTTCTAAAGTTTTCTTCTATATAATATTATTGCTGCACAATCAAAATTTTGAAATAAAATAAATTCAGGACAGATTCCTGTAAATGGAATCTGTCCTTTTCAAGTATTTGCTTTCGCCCAAAAATCATTGTAAGCAAGGCGAAATAATAGAAATTTTAAAGGACAACTATCGATTTAAAATTGAATCTATAGTTTTAAGTTCGTCGGCAGAGAAATCGGGACCGTCAAGAGTACGGAGATTATCTGTGAGCTGTTTAACAGACGATGAACCGATAATCACGGATGTAACCCTGTCGTCGGTAAGAATCCAGCTCAGGGCCATCTGTGCCAAGGACTGACCTCGTTTGGCTGCGATTTCGTTTAACTGACGCGCTTTGTCCACCTTTTCGTCGGTAACCTGCGAAAGTTGAAGGAAGCCGGTACTCTTGGCAGCACGGCTGTCGGCAGGTATACCATGCAGATATTTGTCGGTCAACAGCCCTTGTGCAAGCGGAGAAAACACACAGATTCCGCTGCCGTTGGATGCGGCAATGCCAAAGTTGTTATCGGCAGATACGGTGTCGAATATCGAGTAACGGTACTGGCTCACAAGACATGGAACTTTTGCGTCTGCAAGAAGTTTGTAAGCGTATGCCTGCTCTTTGGGCGGATATTTGGATATACCGGCATAAAGCGCCTTGCCACTATGTACTATATCAATCAGAGCCTGCATAGTTTCCTCTATAGGCGTTACGCCGTCGTAGCGGTGGCTGTAGAATACGTCGAAATATTCAAGACCTGTTCTTTTCAGACTGGCATTACAGGATGCTATCAGATTTTTACGAGAGGAATTGCCACCGTATACGCCTGGCCACATTTCATGGCCGGCTTTAGACGAGATGAACAATTCATCACGGTGCGCAAGCAAATCGCCCTTCAAGACTTTCCCGAAAGTAATTTCTGCACTTCCAGGCGCCGGACCGTAATTGTTAGCAATGTCGAAGTGGCATATACCGTTATCAAATGCTGTAAGCAGCATATCTCTTGCAGTGGAAAAGTCATCCACATCGCCGAAATTATGCCATAAACCCAAAGAAATTACAGGAAGTTCAATCCCGCTGTTTCCGCATCTTCTATACTTCATATTTATGTTCTATACACTTTATTTGTTTCGCTACTGCAAATCTACAAATTTGTTTCCATCTAAAAAATTCCGGAACAAAAAAGCGCGCCCTGCGGACGCGCTTTTTGGGGGAATTACGTGAATTTTACTTAACGAGTACCTTTACACCGTTTACAATGTAGAGGCCGGGAGTGAGAGCTTTGACATCGTTGTAGTCGGCGGTTTCAAGTACTTTTACACCGGCTACGGTGTAGACATGATACATTCCGTCTACCGCTACGATAACATTGCTGATACCTGTTGCAGTGCTGATGGTATATGTAAGGGTAACAGCAGGCGAAGGCGTACCGGCGGCTTCAAATGTGAAGAAACCTTCGGGGAAGCTGAGCACGTAGGTACCTGCTTCGGTGTATTCCTGAGGCAGATTAACTATAATCTGATTCCAACCCGCACCGAATTCGGCATCGGGAAGTGTGATGGCTTCGCCACCGTTGATAGTAAGGGTACCGCGACCGGCACCAAGACCAACTTCGAAGTAATCGATGAATGTCAGCTCAATCTGTGCAGGCAGAGATGTAACAACACCTTCTTCGGGATTGCAGGAGATGTTGAGTTTAGGTGCCTCGGCAGGAATAACGTAGGTAAAGCTGAGTGCGGGCGAATCAATGCCATTGTCGCCGAGAAGGAAGTAACCTGCAGGGAAGCTGATCACATAGGTACCGGGTTCTGTGTATTCCTGGGGCAGGACGATGGTTGCAAGGTTCCAGATATCATTGTCGAGCTGAACATCATCAAGTTTGATAGCTTCGCCACCATCGATGGTGAGTGCGGGAGCTCCGGCACCTATACCAATAGCGCTATAGCCGGGGAAGAACATCTGGATGGAAGCAGGCAGCATGGCAACTTCGCCTTCGGCAGGAGTGAGTTCTACAACACACTTGTCCTCGCCACCGCCTATAACGTCGAATTCATATATTACCTCGTCGCTGTTCTGGCTGGCAAATTCTTCGTCGATGTAGAAATAGTTGCGCGGGATTATGAGAATGTAGTGTCCGGCTGTGGTAATTTCATTGTCAAGGACAAGAGTCTGCGACAGGCACTTCTGACCAAGTTCGGTTTCGGTAGCCACAACTTCTTTAACGTTTGCTACTATCTCGCGGCCCTGATTCATCACATAGGCCTGATTTACAGCAACAGCATAGGAATAATTGATACCGCGATCGCTGGAAGCGATGAATTCCTTAACAGAAATATAGGGTTCTTCGCCGGCAGCTTTTACTTCGTAGGAAGCATAACGGCCTGCGTAGTCATATACAAAATAGAAGTAGGTGTCTTCTTCGGTGCCGAGTGTACCCTTGACAGCGCGACCGTTCATATCTGTCGCCTTCATGCTGATATCAAGGGTGCCGGTAAGGCCTTTCAGATAGCTCTTAGGCACTGTCAGAACCCATGTATTGGCATACCCGCCGTCCTGAGGATCCACGGCGACAATCGACTCGAAGGGACAGGTAACGCTCTGGCCGACATTGATGAAGGTGGTTTCGGAATTGAGCATCACAAGGCCGTCGAATACAACGGTAAACACATTGTCGTCGGCAGAGATCAAAGTATCTTCGTCCGGAGTGATACTTACAAACTGAATGTCGCTGTAAACATAAGCGGGAGTTGTGCCTTTCCACATAAGGTATGCCTCGCCTATGGGATCCTGACGATAGTTCTTGGCCATCTCGTTCTCCCATGCCGTGAATGTTACCTTATAATCGTGGCCCAGAAGGAACTTGACATCACCGTAGATGGTGGCGGTATAAAGGTCGCTGTCGGCCTGCTTGTTAAGCCATGCCTGTGTCTTTACTATAGCCTGGTCGGGGTCTACGGGGTTCATGTCCTCGATTTCGTAAACAATGTACATTTCGGGGTACATTGCGGAGTAGTTTGTCTCGATGGAGATGATATCGTCTCGTTTCAGACCAGGGAGTTCGGCGCCGTTTGCAGGATCGGCAAAGGTGATTACGAACGCATCATACGAAGCGCATACGTCGGAGGTGTGGTCATAGCCATCGTTGCTTTCAAGGCCAGCGAGGGTTATAACAATGTTCTTTTTGCCTTTAACTTCGGCAGGAACAGCGAACGTGTAAGTACCCTCGGTGCCGTCGGCGCTGAGTTCAATATTTGTGCAGCTGCTCTTGTCAACAACGGTATTCTTTGTTTCAGAACCGTCGGTATATGCAATATTGAAGCCTGTGAACGAGAAGGTGTTCACGGGGCTGAGGAATACAGAGATTTCCTCCACGCCTTCGAGGCTTGCACCATTGGCGGGAGTAAACTCAGAGCTGATAACGCTTTTCTCGACAACTACGTACGGAAGTGCCCAGCTGTAGGAACCGATAGTACCCTGTCCTTCGCTCTGAACGGGGTTGCCATAGGCATCTACAACGCCTAAGAGCTTGAGGGAAATCTGGCTGTAAACGGTAGAGGCGTACTGGGGAGTCATAGTAAGGGGAGTGCGCAGCTTGCCGGTAAAATCGGCGGTAAGAGTGAGGGCGTCATCGGAGAGTGTTACCGGAATACGCTCTGCATAGTACTCGCCGTCCTCGCCTTCAAGGTTGCCGTAGCCGAATTCTACACATGTATGTTCTCCGATGGAAAGGGGCTTGTCGAAAGTCATGGTGAGCATGCCTTCGGTATTGCCGGGTTTCCAGTACGACATGAATTTGGAGGGAACGTATTCGCTGACGCGTACGGTGGGAATGGAACCGCATGCATAGGGAAGCCAGAGATTGCCTTCCTCGTCTGCGCCTTCAATCAGCTCGCCAGACTTGGTCTTCACGTTCTTGAGGATAATAGCTATCTGCGAGCCCGGCAGCAGATTGCCGCTCTCAATGTAGGGTTTGATTTCGTTATATACGCTTACAATAAGGTTCTGCGAGTAAATTGTAGCCTTAAGATCCACATAGACATCGCTGCCGGTCTTCATGTCGCTGAACATCAGCTGTACCTTTTCATCCATAGTGTATTCCTGATTGAACTGGATTTCAAGGTTCTTGTAGTTAGCGAAATTGAAAACCTCGTTGGGAGTGGCGTTAATGTACTGAATTTGCAAAGGCTGGGCGGATACACCGTCCATATACAACACGAAAGTACCGCCGTTCATAGTCATCTGGCGGTAGAGGTAATACTTGGTGCCTTCTGTCAGTTCATACTCATAGGCCTGGCCATTTTCCACGTAGCCCTTGTACACTTTCTGGAGCAACTGCGTGTGTGCCTCGTCGGTGTATAAGTCCAACTCACCGAAGTTAACAGCCGTCATTATACCTGTGGCGGGGGCTGTCAGCACGCCCGTAACAGTGGCATAGGCGGGGAATGTGTAGCTCTCGCCTATCTCTACATCGCCAAGATCGCATGTCTCGAGGGCAAGAGCCTTGCCCGAACCGAACGCTACCATTACAGCGAGTACAGAAAGCAGCGATAGACTGCGCAATCCGGAAATAAAGAATTTTCTCATTGCTGAAATGAATTAGTTAATAAAAATGGATTTAAATGAAATGTTTTCTATAAATCTGAAGGTTTTCCATCCAGTAGGGACGTGGCCTTCGGATCGTCAGCAAATGCACTTGACAGCAGTGTCTTGCATTGCCGGCACGCCAAAGGCAGGTCCCTGTATCGGATGGTTCATATTAGGTTTTATCAGTTTATTTAACAGCAAGTTTGCGCACAGCATTGGCGCTGGCGGTGTAAGCCTTTACGATAACCGTACCGTTGTATCCGCCGAGGCCGACAGCCACTGTATCGTTACCGGCAGCAGAAGCAATAAGGCGGCCGTCAACAGCGTAAACCTGTACACGAAGATAATCGCCGGCTGCGCGGGCAATAACATTGCCGTCGGCAGCTACAATCGCTATTGCATCGTTGCCATCGGCAGCGATTTTGTCGACAGAACCGGTGGTGCCGTTGAGGGCAACACGGTTGGCATTGAGGATTGTTCCCTTGCCTGCATCGATAAGCATAACAGTGAGGAAGCAGTTGTCGGCGTTGGTAACAGTTTTGGGTAACGAAACCCGAAGGTTTGTTGTGTAATATTTGCCGTTTTCCATCTCGGAGGGAATAAGACCGCCGGTACCGTTATATGTGGTGCCGAACGAGCCTCGGGCCACATCGTTGACAGTGAAAGGATATACCAGCGATCCATAGCTGCCGCCCTTGCCCCATTCACCGAGGTCGGGATCCTCTACGGAAGCGAAGCCATTGTCCTGGAATGATGTCAGGCCGTTTTCGGTAATTACGGCAAACAGATTGATGTTGGCATCCTTTACATCGAGGGCATTGCGCACGCTGCAAACGGCATTTACTGTCTCTGTGGAGGCGTCGTAGGACGACTCTATTTCAAGGTCCATGTCGGCGGGCTGGGCCAGTTCGAGGCGGAACAAATCAAGCCATGTAAGGATATCAGCGCCGGTTTCAGAGTCCTTTAGGCCGGCACCGGAGAAAATATAGTCGCCCATGACGCTTACCATCGGGAAAGATACCTCACCGCGATTGATACGTGCCGACGGAGCGGCCTGCAGGCCGAGGAAATCCACATAGCCGCCCATACCGATACCGAGCTCGTCGCCACCGTAGGCACGCAGCACAACGGGAACAACGTTTTCGGGATACAGGTGCTCAAGGTTCTCCATAGCCAAAATGCCGAGGGGGCAGTTGGAGCATGTCGCGCCTGAGTATTCCTCAAGTACAATCTTCTTGACGGGACGGAACGAGAGGTTGCGAACCTCGCCGAGGATAGTTGTAACGGCATCGTCGAGGGCAACCTCTACGGAGTAGCGGTTCACTCTGCCTTTGGCAAGACTGAGCGGCTGAGGAAACTCGAAGTTATATACATCGTCCTTGGCAAGCGCGAGGCCATCCTCGCTGATTTCGGATACGAGGGTGCCGTCGCCATCCTTGAGCTGCATCTTGAGCGCGGAATATTCAGCCACCTCAGATGCTACGGTAATATTGCCACGGATAACGATTTCGTCCTGGTTTACCACACGCGATTCGTTAACGAAAGTAGTGAGGTATTTAAGATCGTGGACAACATGGATGTTGTCCATAAAAATGGCGCTCTGATTCTGGTTTTCGTTAACAAAGGCGATATAAATATCCTTGCCGGCATATGCAGCAAGGGAAACCGTGTATCTGGTCCAGTCTTCTTCAAGGCCTTCTTCCGATTCACCGGGCGACAGAAGTTCGCTGAACACAAGGTCGCCGTTCGAACGAATATCATTTACAATATCGGCAGTGAAAGTGTTGTATACGTTGCCGCTGGCATAAACATATACTTTAAGCACGTCCTGCTTGTTCTTTAGGTAGCTCTGGGCATCGAAAGTTAGGTAGCAGTCCGCATCGGGGATAAACAGCTGCGGAGTTGCCATCCAGTCGTCGGCTTTGCCTTCGTTGGTATACATTGAATGTGCGGCCATAGCCATGTCTTTAACCTCACTGCTGCTGCGCACTATGTACCAGGGATTGTTTGCGGTGAAACCCCAGCTTGCCGGAGTAGCGGAAGGAGTGAAGTGATCGCCTTCGTAGAATATGAAGCTGTCGTAATCGCTGCAGTCCGATGCAAAGAGATACTTGTCGTCGGCTGAAATCTCGCGCACGTAAGCGCCACGATAGTTTATAGTAATTTCCTCGTTTGCGCCTGCGCCGGAAATGTCGGTAAGGGTACCGGCGGGAATGACAACCTTATAATCGGTGCCGCTGAACAGATGCTGCGCGCTTGTAGGATACAGCATAATGCGGTTGGCAGCGGAAATGATGCTCAGATAAACGAAGGGTTCGTCCTCTCCTACTCGATAAAGAGCGGCGCTGGCGTTGTCAGCTACAGACACTGTGGCGTCGAAAGTAACAATCATGGGATTAGAGCTGGCATCGATAGCGCTCACCGAAGCTCCATCGGCTGGATAACAGTCGGTCATTTTGACAGCGCCGGCGGAGCGGCCCGTGAATTTTATCTGGATTTCCTTGTTGGTTACCTGTCGGTCGCCCTTTAATCGCACGGCACCTGCAGGAAGAGTAAGAGTGTAAACCTCGCCCGGACGGAGTTCGCGCGAGCGGAATGTAATGTTGACGTTATAACCGTCGGCAATGTAGCCGTTGCTGGACAGAGGATTCCATTTTTCAGTGCCGTCGGCCGAAGTGCAGAAAATCTTGTTATAGCTGCAGTTTGTCTCTACCTCGCGGTCAAAAGTAAGACGGACCGAGCGCAACTGTCCCATCACCGAGCCGGAGGCGGGAGTAGATGTATAGTTGGCCATCAGGTCGACTTTTGCAGCTGCATCTTTAAGCGGTTCGGGCATATGCAGAATATAGGTTTCCGAAGTGTTTGGCAACATTATTAGTGTACGGCCGTCGTCGGACACAGACAGAGGCTTTCCCGTAACAGCATAGCCGGTCTGCTCCTGAAAGTCAATATTATAGACCTGCTTGAAAATCTGGTCGAGGGCGACAAAATAGTTGCCGGAGCGCACCAGCATGTTGGAATATGGGTTAAGGGCAGGTGTTATGGCATAAATGGTACCGTCATTCAATACCGACATTCCGATAATGTCATTCTCGCCCTTTGCGTTATACACGGCGAAGTCGTCTTTGACGTAATCATATAAGAATGCCGAGCGGTATTCGTTTCCGAATTCGCTGCCGGGAATCTGTTCCACCATATAAGCAGTACCGGTAGTGAACATACCGTTATGGCTCATGGAAGGGGAGTCCACAAAGTACAGATTATCCCATTTGGGTTTCCATGCACCGGAGAAATTTTCGGTAAAACCGAGCATCCGGTACGATTTCTCCTGCATGTCATATATATATGAACAAAGCGATGCCGGCTGTATATAACTTACCGACAAAGAAGCGCATACGTAGCGTCCGTCGCTCGAAATCTCATAGAAGCAGTTCTGACGCTGGTCGAGGTTGGTCATGTCCAGCCGTGGCAGTCCTTCCAGTGGAAGGAGTTCGTCCGTGGTAAGGTCGTAAGCCACAGGATATGCACCCCAGTCGAAATCCGGGGGGACTACATATCCCACGGCAATCTTGCCGTCGGGAGTAACAGCGTTCAGTCGGCCCTGCTTATATGGCTCGGGCATCGGAAGAGTTGTCCATCCGTTCTTTGCTTTGCTCCAGTAGGCCGGTTTGCCGAGGCATTCGCCAACGACCACAGAACCGTCGTCGGTAATGTCTGCCACACCGGAAACACCCGAAGGGTCGGAAATATCCGTCTCGACAAGCGTGTTAAGATTGAAAATCACTCCGCCCGAAGGAACAAGCGAACCGTCAACCTCGCTGCCTTTTTGGCTTACACCCCAAAGGCCGTTGTCCGAAATCTTGTCGACAATAACAGGAAGCTTCTGAATCTGAGGCTTATCCTGCGCATGCAAAGCAAATGCCGCAGCCGTCGCGAACAAGAAAAATAATTTAAATTGCTTTTTCATCATTGAGAAAAAAATAATACTGATTTATTTGAATTTGATTAATATTAGCAGAAATGCACGGTTTAGAATAGATGCCAAGCGAAAAAATCAGTGCTCCTGCAAAGCGAGCGGGAGACCTAAATGCTTGTTTGGGCGTAAAATTAGGAATAAAAATCCGTATTATTGCAATATTTGTTTCATTTTTTTGTCAGAAGAATGATTTTTTCGACAAATCTTTTTAACTTTGCAACATCAAAAAGTGAAAATAACATTATCCGGATACAGATTTATGAAAATATCGCACATTTTCGCATTTGTTTGCATCGCATTTTGCGCCCTTGCTGCCAACGCACAGCTTCCATCTGTCCAGTTAAAGACTCTGGACGGCAAAACCGTAGATACCGCCAAACTTTCCAACGACGGTAAGCCTTTTGTAATCAGCTTCTTCGCCACATGGTGCAAGCCCTGTAACCGCGAACTCAAAGCCATCAGCGAAGTATATGCCGACTGGCAGGACGAGACTGGCATGAAACTTATCGCTATCTCCACCGATCAGGCTCAAAACGCCAACAAAGTAAAGCCCCTTGTGGACGAAAACAGCTGGGAATACGACATTCTGCTCGATCCCAACAGTGATTTTCTCCGTGCTATGGGCATTCAGATGATTCCCCACGTGCTTATTGTCGACGGTGACGGCAAGATTGTTGAATCGCGCAGCGGCTACACCGAAGGCAGCGAACAGCACATTATCGAGAAAATACGCGAGTTAGTGGCCGAATAAGGCCACCGCTTCCCTCTTATAAACCAACACGACCCACATTCCTATGAATATATCAAAGAGGTTTCTGCTGCCGGCAGCTATCCTGATTGCACTGCAAGCCTCAGCACAAAGTCCCGACGACGGCCAGCCCGACAGGGTCAGCGTTCACGGCAGTGTGCAGACCGACATTCTTTTCCCCGAAGAGGACTACAAAATCGGTACGGAAAAATACGATGACAAAGTCCTCTCCAACGGCTATGCCAACGCCGGCATATACAGCAAATATGTAGACGGCGGCGCCCGCATAGAATATATGCAGCAACCCCTGCCTGGTTTCGAGAACAAATTCAAGGGCTGGGGTCTGGCCAACATATTCGTAAAAGGCAAGTTCCGCAACATGGAACTAACCCTTGGCGATTTCTACGAACAATTCGGCAACGGTTTTATCCTGCGCACCTACGAGGAACGCTCGCTCGGTATCGACAACTCCCTGCGAGGCGCCCGACTGAAACTTAACAACATAAAAGGTCTGCGTCTTACCGCGCTTGCAGGCGTGCAACGCGTATTCTGGGACTGGAACATGCACTCCAAGATTGCAGGCGGCGACGCCGAGGCAAACCTCGAGTCATATTTCAGCGGTCTCCGCGACCGCAACATAATATGGACCGTCGGCGCCTCATACGTTTTCAAGCACGAGCGCGACGAGGACATCAAGATTTCCGGCACAAACCTGCGTCTCAACCTGCCTCACGGCGTTAGCGCTTTTGACGCGCGCACACACTTCAACAAAGGCGCATGGGATCTGCAGGCCGAATATGCCTGGAAAGGCTCCGACCCGTCGGCCGACAACAACTACACTTACGCAAAAGGCAACGCCGTAATGCTCTCCGGCTCCTACTCACGCAAAGGCCTGAGCGCATTCATACAGGCAAAACGTAGCGAAAACATGGCGTTCCGCTCGCGCCGCTCGCAAATTCTCACGGCAGCGTTCATCAACAACATGCCCGCTTTCGCCTACCAGCACACCTACGCACTCGCAGCCATGTACCCCTACGCAACACAGGCTGCTCCCGGCGAATGGGCATTCCAGGGTGCTTTCTCCTATCTTTTCAAACGCAAGACCGCCCTCGGCGGCAAATACGGCACAAAACTCAAAGCCAATATCAGCTATATTCGCGGCATCAAGCGCGAAAACCCAGTGCTTGTAAACGGCTCGGAATACGGTACCGACGGCGGCAAGACCAAATTCTTCGGATTTGGCGATGTATATTACACCGACCTTAACCTGCAGTTGGAAAAGAAAATAACCTCGGCATTCCACCTCAATGCCATGTACATGTACCAGCGATACAACAAGCAGGTTATCGAAGGCCACGGCGGCATGGTAGACGCCCACATCGGCGTCGTCGATGCCAAATACAAGTTCGACAAACGCTTTACCCTGCGTGGCGAACTGCAGTATCTCACCACCAAACAGGACCGCAAGGACTGGTGCTACGGTCTGCTCGAACTGTCCGTACTGCCCTACCTCATGTTCTCTGTAAGCGACATGTGGAACTGCGGCGGCGACGATACCCACTACTACATGGGCACCGTAACCGGCACCTACCGTTCCAACCGCCTGATGCTTGGCTACGGACGCACCAAGGCAGGCTACAACTGCTCCGGCGGTGTCTGCCGATATGTTCCCGCAAGCCGCGGATTCCAAATCGCATACAGCTATAACTTCTAACAATCTCTCCATCTCTCCTAAATTTTTAGAAAAAGTGAAAATATCCCGCATACTCCCGATTTTCTGCATGGCTGCCCTGACGGTGGCCTGCAACGACATCAAAGAAGAGGACCGCTTTATCACCGTAGACGAGATAAAGCCGGTGCGCGCCGTTCTTATCGAGGAATTCACAGGCCAGTTCTGTGTTAACTGTCCGAGTGGACACGCCGAAATAGCCAAACTGCACAACCAGTACCCTGACGCAGTAATTCCCGTATCAATCCATGCCAGCAATCTGGCTGTGGCCGACGGTGATTTAGGCCCCACTTTCCAAGGTCTTAAAATTCCAGAAGGAGAAACCTACTATGCCAACGCAGGCTCCGAACCGCTGCCTTTCGCCGTGGTGGACCGCAACTCCGGTGCGCTGTCCATAGCCCAATGGGCCGACGCTGTTGACAAGGCCTTGCAAAAACCCGCTCCTGCCAATATTGAGATGACGGCCGCGCTGAACAACGGCAAAATAGACATCGACATAAACGTACTGCCTCTGGAAGATCTTGCCTGCTCGCTGCAGGTATGGGTTGTTGAAAGCGGTATCGTTTCCTATCAGGACGACCTTAACGGTGTAATGCACATCGACTATGTGCACAACCACGTGCTCCGTGCCGTTGTCAACGGCATTAACGGTGAATCTATTTCGCTGCAGGACAACATTTACAGCAACAAAAAATACAGCTACGACGTTCTCGACAAATGGAACACCGACAACCTCGCCATCGTTGCATTCCTCTACGACGGCAGCGGTGTGCTCAACGCTTGCGAAGTTCCCGTATCTGCAACAACTGACGACGAAACTACAGAACAATCATAAAACAGAACTTATATGAATAAAATCTTTACTCTATCGGCAGCTCTGCTCCTCGGATCCCTCGCCTCACAGGCAACCATTACGGCCACTGTAGACGGGAAGCCTATCGAGCACGGCTCAACCCTGGAAATCAACGCCGACGATTTCATCAACGAACCCATTGCAGGAATGAATGTATATACAGCCGAACTCAACATCAAGGTTGTGAGCAACGCTACACCCGTAAAGGTCGACCTGTCCTGCGACGACCAGAATACCATTCAGTTCTGCCCTCCTTCGGTAGGCTGCGTGCCTCTGGTAGCCGACGGCGACCACTTCACCGGCTCTGCCGTGATAAAGGAAAGCGAATGTGATATTCCTGTGCATGTACGCTTCCGCTTCGTGCCAGAGCTTCCCGATTTCAAAGGTGTTATGGAAGTTATCCTCACCGATGCAAGCATGGATGTTCTCGGTTTCTATATCGACGTAAACACCACACGCGCCGGAATCGGCAATGTTGATGCCGCTCCACTTGCCACATACCACAACAATGTGCTGTCGTACAACGTGCAGGCGCCCGCCAATCTGGCCGTTTACTCCATTACAGGCGCATCGGTAATCAACCGCACCGTTTCAGGCAACGGTTCTGTAGACTTCTCGGTACTTCCCCGCGGCATATACATCTACACCCTCGGCGGCAAGGCCACCAAAGTGCTGGTACGCTGAATATAAGATAAAACACCGATACTACCCGACACCAGCACAGGTGCCGGGTATTTTTATGCTCTAAAATCCAAAATTGGTATAAAATCAGGTATTTTGTATATAATTGCTTTGCTAATATTGATGTAAATTTGCCACAGTAAATAATACCTAAACAAACAATTCCCATGCGAAAATACTGTTTACTCTTAGCAATTCTACTAACATTCAGTTCTATGGCACAGCAAAAAATAGTTCAGACGGCGGGTCGGACGGCACTCGGCGACTTCGCTCCCAAATTCGCCGCCCTAAACGATGACATTCTCTTCGGAGAGGCAGTGTGGAACGATACCACATTTAGCCTCCACGACCACAGTATGATTACCATATCCATACTTCTCGGCAAGGGCATGATTGATTCCTCGTTCCGCTCACATCTGGAGCTTGGCAAAAAACATGGAATCACACGAAACGAAATCGCCGCCCTGCTCACTCAGGCCGCTTTCTATGCCGGATGGCCCAACGCATGGGCAGGATTCCGTATTGCAAAAGAAGTATGGGCCGACGATACCGCCGGCGACGACGCCAAGGCCACATTCCAACGCGAGATGATTTTCCCCATAGGCGAGCCAAACAACGCATTCGCCAAGTACTTCACCGGAAACAGCTACCTGGCTCAGGTATCCGATTCGCAGATTCCATTCGCCAACGTAACCTTCGAACCCGGCTGTCGTAACAACTGGCACATACACAAAGCAGCAAAAGGCGGAGGCCAGATGCTCGTAGGTGTAGCAGGCCGCGGATGGTATCAGGAAGAAGGCAAGCCTGCCGTTGAAATACTGCCCGGCACTGTCATACATATACCAGCCAACGTCAAGCACTGGCACGGCGCTTCCGCCGATCCGTGGTTCGCACACCTTGCCTTCGGCGTTCCGGGCGAAAACGCTTCCACTGAATGGCTCGAACCTGTCAGCGACACAGAATACGGCAAACTGAAATAAGTTGCGGCACGGACAAACACAGTTCAGGCCGGCATCCATAACGGACGCCGGCCTGAATTATTATTTCCGCTGAGTTGCCGGAGTTCTGTAAAGGAATTTATCGGTGAGCCATTTGCGCACGGGAAGATCGTAGAGCTTGAGCAATGCGTATGCTACTCCTACCGAGACAATAAATGTAGCCACAGACACAAAAATATGCGTAGACAAGGGAGCGTCGGCATGACGGGCAGCCCAACCCATCTGCATATATATCAACGGATAATGTGTAATATAAAGCGGATACGAAATCTCTCCCAGAAATTTGCATATTCTAATTTCCTTTTCGCCTTTCAAAGGGCTGCCCGCACCAGCGGCCACTATCATCGGGAAAAACAGAAGAATTGCTACAGAGCAGTAAACACCGTTCCATATATTCGGAGTATCGCCACCTACATGCGGAAACACAAGCAACACAGCAAGCGCGAGGCTACAGCAAAAGAAGCCGTAGCGTGGAACAACGATGCGTTTGCCAAGACGATACAGCAACAGGCCGCCGAAAAATGGGTACAGAAGCCTCGATATCCCGACATACAGCTGGTCCGCTGTTACCGCCCACCCTCCGATTGGAGTGTAAGCAGCCCAACTACGTGCTTCAAGCAGCCCGAAAGCATCGATATTGCAGCAAAGAAACACAGTAAGCACACCAGACAGTACCACGAATACCGACAGCGCCGCCTTCGAGAAACGACGTACCACGGAAGCATACAGAATATTGGCCAGATATTCCCACATCAGCGACCACTGAGGGCCGTTAAGAGGGCTGTTCTCTGCCCATCCGCGAATGTCAAGAGAAGGGGGCACAGGGAACATTATAAACGACAGAAGCATGATACCCAACACCATCCACCACGGAGTGGACATTACCTTGTCGAACAATGGAGCGTCGCCAAAATAAAACCATACAGCACCTATGAACACACCCATGATGAGCATTGGCTGAAGACGGATAAGACGACGCAGATAAAAGTTCCACTGTGTCATGCGGGGCCAGCGATCATCGTAGGCATAGCCGATAACGAAGCCGGAAAGAATGAAAAAGAAATCGACAGCAAGATAGCCGTGATTGAGAATCTGTCCGCAAGGTCCTGGAGAATAGGTTTCGAACAGATGGAATGCCACCACAATCAAGGCGGCGACACCCCTGAGACCGTCGAGAATCTCGAACCTCGGCTTGGATTGCATAAGATTGGTTGCCATACTATATTGAAACGTGCTTTAAAGTTTTTGAATGCACGAAATTATACAAAATAATCGTAACGCACTTTTGATATTGTTCAAAAAATTTGCACTATATTCGCAATATGAAGAACAGGTACCGATATGATGATGTCGATATTGATCCTGCCGAGCAGATTGGACCGCACATGCAACAGGACTGGGAACTGAGCCTTGTTACCAATGGCAGCGGCATACGCACAATTGCAGGTACGCACCGCTCTTTCGCAGTAAATGACCTCGTGCTTGTAGCTCCCCATGTACAGCACTGCTGGGAGTTTGATAACACTGGCAACACAATCGGCAGCATAAGCCTGTTTCTGTCTTCGGCATTTCTCCGCGAGATTGCCGACATAATGCCAGGATTCAAGAATATTGTAGAGAGGATTATGAAGATAGAAACAGCCGTAGAACTTACAGGGGAAACCCGCAACCGTATCATCGGAATTATGAAATCGATGCGCCAGACAACAGATGATACACGCACAATAGCTTGTCTTGAAATCATAAGAACCATAGGCCACTCACCTAACCTACTCTGCGGTGCTTTGCCAAAAGCGCAAATCGCCGACAAGATTTTTGATACCGTGCGTCTATATATCGAATGCAATTATAACAACAATGCGTGCATAGGCATGGCAGCCCGCAAAACCGGTATGAGCAAGACCGCACTATGCTCAATGCTGCGGCGCAAGCACAACACAACCTTTACAGAAATGGTTAACAACGAGCGCGTACGGCACGCTATCGAGATGTTGCGGTACACGTCGGCAAACATCGAACAAATAGCATACGATTGCGGTTTCAGCAGTCTGTCGTACTTCGACAAGGTATTCAAACACCATACGGGTCTATCACCCCGCGCATACCGCAACACATAACATTTATAGATTGTTGACATACATTGAAATATTTTGCTTATCTTTGACACCCGACAATCCGATTCTATAAAATAATGAAACGTTTCTTCAAACTAATCATGATGGGAGCGGCCACAATGCTTACCGTACAGTGCGCCGGACCTACCGCCGATGAAAAAGCGGCACAAGAACTCGCGGAACGCATTGTTCCATCACTCGCAAACCATATCACATTTGTACAGGACAGCGACAACGACAGCATCGACCGCTTCACACTGGCCTCAGATGGTGGAAAAATCATTATCCACGGCAACAACGCCGGTTCTATGGCTGTTGGCCTCAACTACTATCTAAAGAAATACTGCCTCACGGAAGTGTCATGGTATGCGAACGAGCCTGTGAGCGTGCCCGACACTCTGCCGCGCGTCGATGGCGAGATTACTGTGGACGCCCGCGTGCCCGACCGATTTTTCCTGAACTACTGCACCTTCGGCTACACAATGCCGTGGTGGAACTGGGCCGACTGGGAGCGGTTTATCGACTGGATGGCGCTCAACGGTGTGAACATGCCGCTGGCAATCACCGGCCAGGAAGCCATATGGTACAAGGTGTGGAGCAAACTCGGCCTCAGCGACAAAGAAATACGCGACTACTTCACCGGACCGTCGCATCTGCCCTGGCACCGCATGTGCAATGTCGATCGCTGGCAGGGAAGTCTGCCGACGGAGTGGCTGGACGAACAGTCCGAACTACAGAAGCGAATAGTAGACCGCGAACGCAGCCTGTCCATGCGTCCGGTGCTTCAGGGCTTCGCCGGCCATGTACCTGCCGAGCTGAAAGAGAAGCATCCCGACGCGCGCACCACCGAGGTATCTCTATGGGGTGGCTTCCCCGCCGAATACCGCTGCACCTATCTCAGTCCTGAGGACCCGCTGTTCGCCGAGATTCAGAAAGAATACCTTACCGAGCAGACAAAACTGTACGGCACCGATCACCTTTACGGAGTTGACCCTTTCAACGAGGTGGAACCTCCTACATGGAACGCGGATTCGCTCGCCATTATATCGCATGGCATTTACGAATCCCTCGTTGCCGCCGACCCGGATGCGACGTGGGTGCAAATGGGATGGCTGTTCTACAACGCACGCAATAAATGGACTCCCGAACGCGTGAAGGCATATCTTACAGGCGTACCGCAGGGCAAGATGATTCTGCTGGACTACTACTGCGAGCGCGTGGAGGAATGGAAACTGTTGGATAAATTCTACGGACAGCCCTACATCTGGTGCTATCTCGGCAACTTCGGTGGCAACACCTTCCTGGCAAGTCCGTTTGCAAACGTTGAATCGCGTATAAACGATGTTCTTGCCAACGGCGGAAACAATCTTGCAGGCCTCGGCTCTACCCTCGAGGGATTCGACGTGAACCCGTACATGTACGAATTCGTGTTCGAAAACGCATGGAACTTCCCGGCATACGACAACATCGCTGCAATAGCCGACCGCCGCACAGGCCGTGTGGACCCAAAAGCCCGTCAGGCTTGGCGTCTGCTTGCCGACAGCGTGTTCATCCAGAACACCGGTTGCACGCAGGGCCCGCTGCTAAATGCTCGCCCCTGCTTCGAAGGCGTTACATGGTGGACTGTTAAACCGCATGTGAAATACGCCAACGCCAACCTTGTGGACGCATGGGGACAATTGCTTGAACTCGACAGCTGTACCACGGACGCTTACCGCTTCGATGTTGTAAACTTTGGCCGTCAGGTCCTGGGCAACCACTACCTTACCCTACGCGACAACTTTACAAAAGCGTACCGCGCCGGCGATATCGAAACGGCACGAGGCATCGCTGCCAAAATGAAAGAACTCGCCGCCGACATTACCGAAATTCTGCGCGGACACCAGTCGTTCTCGCTCAAAGAATGGATAGAGGACGCTCGCTCCAAAGGTGTAAACGACAGCCAGAAAGAGTATTACGAGCGTAACGCTCGCACACTGATAACTATCTGGGGGCCGGGAAAGAATCTCAACGACTACGCCAACCGCCAGTGGGCCGAGCTGAATGCCAGCTACTACAGTCCCCGCTGGACAATGTTCCTGGATGATGCCCTTGCAGCCCTCGAAGCCGGCAAACCATTCGATCAGGACGCTTTCTACGAGAAATCACGATCCTTCGAAAACGCGTGGATAGAACCCTCGAAACAGAAAATTGAATACCTTGAACCATTGGACGGCATAGAAGTGGCCAGACGCATGTACAAAAAGTATGCGCCGGAGATTCTCTCTACCCCCGAATCCCGCGGCGCAACAAGCTGCCCCATCGTCAAGTAACTAATGCCTATTGTAACGCGCGATCCGTCATTTTTCTGACGGACCGCGTTAATATTATCATCACGCATGCGCAAACAAAGCCGGACGTCTCACGACGTCCGGCTCCTAATACACAATTATCTATAAAACAACTATTTATATTTAATCCAAATTTCTTAAGCACACGGCGGACAAACTCAATTATCCGCAAGATATTGAATAACCAGACAGGTCAGCATCTAAAGTCTAACAGATTAAACGTTTATACCGTTTTCGGTACTTCAGCCTTTACTACTTTGGTTATTCGCCACAAAATTAGCGTATTTTTTGGAGTGTGTCAAGTATTTTTTATTTAAAAAATCTGAATTTTTTTAATTTTTCCTGTTTTCGGTTGTTATACGTGTAAAGTTAAATATAAACTCATGACAGTACCACCACCCGTAGATACGCCCGCCAGCCGCACAGCGGCCTCGTGGCTTATGAAATTCATCGACAAATGTCTGGATGCCTTAGGAATGAAGCACTTGCAGGAAACAGAAGAAATTCTGTACCTTATCATCGTAATCGCAATGGCTCTCCTGCTGGGATGGATAATCCAGAAAGCCGTTTATCTCGCGCTGCGCAAACTGGTGCAGATGCGCGACAGCACCGTCGGTCGCGAACTGCTGCAATGGAAAACGATTTCACGCTGCTGCTATATCATTGCACCCCTGTTCATAATGGCAATGGCGCCATTCGCATTTGTCAGCAACCATAAAACGATAATAATAATCGAGCGTTGCGCCGGCGTATATGCGCTGGTGGCTTTAGGTATCGGTCTCGCTGCCGTATTCGACTTCGCCTTCAACCATTACAACATCCACGAAAATACCCGCAAGTTGCCAATAAAAGGCCTTGTGAATATCGCGAAAGGCATATTGTGGATTATCATTACAATACTGGCATTCTCCATTATCTTAGACAAATCGCCAGCCATGCTCCTTACGGGCCTCGGCGCTTTCGCTGCAGCCCTTATGCTCGTGTTCAAAGACAGTATTCTCGGATTTGTGGCAGGCATCCAGATGTCGGAGAACGACATGCTGCATGTAGGCGACTGGATTGTGATACCGGGAACTCCGGCAAACGGCGTTGTGCTGGATGTTACACTAACAGCCGTGAAGATACGCAACTGGGACAACACCATTGTTACCGTACCGCCTTACACTCTTGTCTCCACGTCGTTCCAGAACTACCGCGGCATGAAGGAATCGGGCGCCAGACGCATTGTAAAGACCCTGACGATGGACCTTACTACCGTTATACGCCTCGACGATGCCACAACAGACGCAATCGTGGCCAAGCACCCTATCCTTGCCGGTTTTGTTGACAACCTGCGCAAGGAGGGCCGCAAGGAGCAGAACGACGGTGGCCTCACACCAATAAACGGCACAATTGTTACCAACCTCGGACTGTTCCGTGCATATATCTGCCTGTACATTATGCAGAATCCTGATTTTGCCAAGGACCAGCAGGTTCTTATCCGCCTTATGGACGCCACTCCCAACGGGCTGCCGCTGGAAATATACTGTTTCACCTCTACGACCGACTGGGACAAATACGAGGGCATCCAAAGTTCGCTGCTGGAACATGTATCCACCATAGTTAGCGATTTCGCCGGTCTGGCCATCTACTCCAGCTCCTCGCTTACAGTGGTTACCGATAATGATGATTCTGCCTCGAGCACATCCATACCTGTTACAGACAAAAAGAACAGCCCGGCGGAACCGGACAAGCCGGCCACCGGGCAAAGCTGATTGCCTGTGCAATCAATACTGTTCGGTCTCGTTGGGGAAGTCGCCGGTCTTCACATCGTCGATGTAGCGGCCTACCGCCTCGTTGATGGCGGTTGCCAGATCGGCGTAGCGACGCAGGAACTTTGGCGAAAAGCCCTTGTTGATGCCAAGCATATCGTGCATCACCAGCACCTGGCCGTCGGTACCGCCGCCGGCGCCTATGCCGATGGTGGGTATGGACAGCTGCTCGCTCACACGACGTGCGAGTGCGGCCGGAATTTTTTCGAGTACAATCGCAAAGCAACCGATTTCCTGAAGCATAAGAGCGTCCGAGATAAGCTTTTCAGCCTCGGCCTCTTCTTTGGCGCGCACTGCGTATGTTCCGAATTTGTTGATGCTCTGTGGAGTAAGGCCAAGGTGGCCCATTACGGGAATACCGGCACTGAGAATACGCTCAATCGACTCGCGGATCTCGCTTCCGCCCTCCATCTTCACAGCCTCGGCATGGCTTTCCTTCATTATGCGTATCGCCGATGCCAGAGCCTCCATCGGGTTGCCCTGATAGGTGCCGAAAGGCATATCGCACACCACGAGGGCGCGTTTTGTGCCTTTTATAACGCTCTTGGCGTGGTATATCATCTGGTCGAGGGTGATAGGCAGTGTCGTCATATTGCCTGCCATAACATTTGAGGCGGAATCGCCTACAAGAATCACGTCCATACCGGCGGCGTCGATAAGCTGAGCCATCGAGTAGTCGTAGGCCGTGAGCATGGCGATCTTCTCGCCGCGTTTCTTCATTTCTATCAGCCTGGAGGTTGTAACCTTGCGCTGATTGTCTACTGTGTTGGTCGACATATTTATTATGATATTATAGTCCGGCACTGTCCGGACGGGCTGCAAAATTACAACATTCCGTCAAACTATGCAAATCCTCCGTGCGGCACTGGAAGCAGCGTGATAAAGTTGCAAAATTTTGCCATGACAAACCTTATAGTTAACTTTGTAAAAGTTCATAATTCATATCATCTGCACAATGAAAATATATCCGGACAAAGACAAGGCATTTCCGAATCCGGCCATCCCAAGTCTATGCTACATAAAGAATGTGGTAAAGAATCCGAGAATTATTGTCGGCGATTACACATATTACGATGACACTGATGGTGCCGACAAATTTGAAGAACATGTCAAGCACTTCTATGATTTTATCGGAGACCGGCTGATAATCGGCAATTTCTGTGCCATCGCCAAAGGGATTACGTTTATAATGAACGGTGCGAACCACCGGATGGATTGTGCCACAACCTATCCTTTCTACATAATGGGAGGAGCCTGGGGTGGCGCGATTGCACCGGTCATGGAAGAGTTGCCGCTCAAAGGAGATACCGTCATCGGCAATGATGTATGGATCGGACAAAATGTAACAGTTATGCCCGGCGTCCACATCGGCGATGGCGCTATAATCGGTGCAAACGCCACCGTAGCCTCCGATATTCCGCCGTTTTCAGTAGCCGCAGGTAATCCGGCAAGAGTTATACGTCGACGTTTTGACGATGAGATGATACTTCTTCTGGAGCGTCTACAGTGGTGGGACAAGCCCATCGAGGAGATTGACGGACTGCTCCCCATACTCTCTAATCCGAATATCGCCGAGGCAAAAAAATCAATCGAAGAATACCTGCACAATAAATTGATAGTCGAATAGCGACGCTTGCTATTTGCCGACGGGGAGCGGCCGGTGCCCGTTTTTGTAGGAAAATGCGTATCTTTGCATTCTGAAAAGAACCAACCGGCAGCCATGCGCCGCCACTATACGAAATGGATAATAATATTCTTCACGACAGCTGGGACCGCGAACATCTGTGGCATCCTTACACATCCACAATCGACCCGCTGCCGACATACAAAGTTGCCGGCGCTAATGGCGCCGTAATAACTCTTGCCGATGGTACAAAATTGGTAGACGGCATGTCGTCGTGGTGGTGCGCCATCCACGGTTACAACCATCCGGACATCAACGCCGCCGCCGAGCGACAGCTGCACACCGTCAGCCATGTGATGTTCGGTGGTCTCACCCATGAACCCGCCGTGCAGCTCGGCAAAGCGCTATTGGAAGTGCTTCCGCCAAATATGAACCACATTTTTTACGCCGATTCCGGTTCTGTGGCAGTGGAAGTGGCCATGAAAATGGCTATACAGGCCGCGATATCGCGTAGCGGAAGTCACGAAAAGACCAACTTCGCCACCATACGCAGCGGCTATCACGGCGACACGTGGAATGCCATGAGCGTGTGCGACCCCGTTACGGGCATGCACTCCGCTTTCGGCTCGGCGCTCCCCAAACGGTACTTTCTTCCGCAGCCACGCTCGCGTTTCGGCGGAGAATGGAATCCGGCAGAAGCAGAGCCTTTGCAAGACCTTCTTGAAAAGCACGCGGGCGATATCGCCGCAGTAATACTGGAGCCTATCGTACAAGGTGCCGGTGGCATGTGGTTCTATCACCCCGAATATCTGCGGCAGGCACGCGCGTTGTGCGACCGATATGGCGTTATCCTTATCTTCGACGAAATCGCCACAGGTTTCTGGCGCACAGGCCGTTTCTTTGCATGGGAACACGCCGGTGTGATGCCGGACATAATGTGCATCGGCAAAGGCCTCACGGCCGGCTACCTTACCATGAGCGCCGTGTGCGCCACAGCGGAAATAGCCGATTCGATATCTCGCGGCGAAGCAGGCGTCCTGATGCACGGCCCCACATTCATGGGCAATCCGCTGAGCTGCGCAATCGCGTGCGAATCGCTGCGACTGCTACGTTCGCAGGACATGGCCGCAATAGTCGGCAACATCGAAAAAATAATGCGCGAGGAGCTTGCCCCGGCATCGGAATTCCCGAATGTAACAGACGTACGCGTGCTCGGCTCGATAGGCGTGGCGGAAGTAGACAGGCCTGTCGACGTAGGCAAATTCCAGAAAGCATGCGTGGCAAAAGGCGTGTGGATAAGGCCTTTCGGGCGAAATGTATATATCATGCCGCCGTATGTGATATCCGATGAACAGCTGCGCTTCCTCTGCCGCAGCCTGGTAGAGCTTGTGAGTGATGAAAACAATTATTGAACAGACTCTCGGGCGCCTTGCCGATGAAGGCAATCTCCGCGCCATTCCAGCTGATGGCGAAAACTCAAAGAAGATTGATTTCACTTCCAACGACTACCTCGGCATCGCCACTCGCTCCGATCTTCAGGAAGAATTTTTTGCCGATACAGACCCTCGCAATCTGCTTATGTCGGCCTCGGCGTCGCGCTTGCTTGCCAGACGGCAGAAAGCGTTCAGCGACTTCGAAAACGAGTTGTCCGAAGCATACGGAGGCCGCCGGGCTCTCGTAATGAACAGCGGCTACCATGCCAACACAGGCCTCGTATCGGCTTTTGCCACCAAAGGAACCGTCATTCTTGCCGACCGCCTTGTACACGCATCGATTATCGACGGCATACGTCTTTCCGGCGCCCCATTCGAGCGCTTCCGCCACAACGACGCCGCCCACCTGAGCCGCCTTGCACACAAAGCCGCCAACGAGGGACTGAAACCGTTGATTATCGCCGAAAGTGTATACAGCATGGACGGCGACAGAGCCGATATAGAAGCCCTCGCGGAAGTGAAAAAAAATATTCCCGGAACGATGCTGTACATAGACGAGGCCCACGCCGTAGGTGTGGAGGGAGATGCCGGACGCGGCCTGTGCTACTCCTCTGCCGCATACGGCGACATAGACATAATAGTAGGCACCCTCGGCAAAGCACTCGGATCCGTGGGCGCCTACGCAATCATGAATAAGCCCCTGCGCGACTACGCCATAAACAAAGCTCGCAGCTTCATATTCTCCACCGCCCTACCCCCTCTCAACATAGAATGGTCGCGATTCGTGTTCCGCAAAGCAATGGAGATGGACAGCGAACGCGCGCACCTGCGCCATCTCGACGCCCGTATGGCCGGGATACTGCGCGGCTACGGCGCCGACGTTCCCGAAAGCCATATACAGCCTCTGCACGTCGGCAACCCAATGCGCGCCGTGGCACTCTCGAAAGAATTCGCGGAACGCGGAATCGACGTGCTGCCCATACGCACACCCACCGTTCCTCCCGGCACCGACCGTCTGCGCCTGAGCCTCAGCGCCGCAATGACCGACGCCGATATTGACGTCTTCGCAAAAGCCTGCGACGCAATCCTCAAACACGCCGATTTATGAAAAAAAAGACATCTAACCGCAAAGCCCGGTCGGCACGGCGCCGGCATGTAGTCATCGGCCTGTTGCCCATCTTCATACTCGCACTCTACGTCGCGCTCTACGCCCGCGACAACCACAGCCCCAACCAAGGCACCCCGGCAGAAATCATTACCGACGCCCGGCTGGCAGACGTAATCATTCCGGACGACCAGCCCGAAATCATGGCGGAATATACCGGCTTCAAAGTGTCGTTCAATCCCGCGAGGCACATACCCAATTATGTTATATGGGAACTTACCGGCACCGAGGCCGAAGGCCAGTTACCTCGCTCGTCGCGCTTCTTTCAGGACACCGACGTGTACGGTTGTGCAACGCCCGACGACTATCGCAACTCAGGCTTCGACCGCGGCCATATGGCTCCTGCCGCCGACATGAAATGGAGCGAACAGGCAATGACCGACTCGCACGCCATGACCAACATCTGTCCGCAGGACCACGCCCTTAACAGCGGCAGATGGTCGACCCTCGAAAAGAAATGCCGTCAGTGGGCACAACGCGACAGCGCACTATGGATTATATGCGGACCCGTACTCACCGACCACATGCCACAGACCATAGGCAACGGCGTCAGCGTGCCCCGGCGCTTCTTCAAAGTGATACTCGCCCCATACGCAACTCCAATGCGCGCCATTGGCTTCATAATGCCCAACTCCTACACCGACGAACAGCTCGAACAACTCGCCTGCAGCGTCGACCAGGTAGAGAAAATCACCGGCTACGACTTCTTCAGCAGCCTGCCGGACAGCATAGAAAACAGCATAGAAAGCAGCGAGAACCTGCGACTGTGGAACCGCAACAAACGACAAAAATGAACACCGAATTATACTACAACCCCGACGACACCATCTGCGCCATATCAACACCTCAAGGAACCGGAGGCGTGGCAATAGCACGCGTAAGCGGACGCGAAGCGTTCGACACCGTAGCGCGTATCTGGCACGGCAAAGACATCGACACGATGCCTTCGCACACCGCACACCTCGGAACCATCGTGAATCCGGACGACGGCAGCGCGCTCGATCAGGTTGTGCTTACCGTCTTCCGTGCTCCGCACTCGTTTACTGGCGACAACGTGGCCGAAATAAGCATGCACGGCTCGCGATGGATACAGCGCCGGATGATAAACGCCCTCATCGCCGCCGGAGCACGCCTCGCTCTGCCCGGCGAATTCACACGCCGCGCATTCGCATCCGGAAAGATGGACCTTGCAGAAGCCGAAGCCGTCGCCGATCTCATAGCCTCCTCATCAGCAGCTGCACACCGCCAGGCTCTCGGCCAGATGCGCGGCAAATTCTCGCAGCACATCAACGACATACGAGCGCGTCTGGTGGAACTCGCATCGCTCCTTGAACTCGAGCTCGACTTCAGCGAAGAAGACGTTGAATTTGCCTCTCGAGACAAACTGCGCACCCTCGCCGACGAATCCGCACGCTCCCTGCAAAGCCTCGCCGACAGCTTCGCCGCCGGAAAAGCCATAAAAGACGGTATTCCCGTAGCCATAATCGGCAAGACAAACGTAGGCAAATCATCGCTGCTAAACGCCCTGCTCGGCGACGACCGCGCCATCGTCAGCGACATCCACGGAACCACCCGCGACATCGTAGAAGACACCGCCGAGGCCGGACCATACCTTCTCCGATTCAAAGACACTGCCGGCATCCGCCACAGCGACGATCCCGTGGAAAATATGGGCATCGAACGCTCGCGCCGCGCCGCAGCATCCGCCGACCTCGTCCTGCTCGTACTTGACGCCACCGACGCAACAACACAGCCCGACATTGAGGGGATCGCGCCCGAACGTCTCATTGTGGTAACCAACAAAAGCGACGTCGCCACACCAACCCAAATAGACATCCCATGCGCTGCCAGCGTCACCGTATCGGCCCTCACCGGCAACGGCATCGATGAATTGCGTCGCGAAATTGTACGCGTACTCGACACACTCATGAACGTCGGTACCGATAACGACATCATCGTAACCAACGCACGCCACGCCCAAGCCTTCACCGCCGCCGCAGAATCTCTACGCGCCGTCCTCTCCGGCCTCAACACTGCCCTCCCCGCCGACCTCGTCGCACAAGACCTTCGCGAAGCCATCCACCACCTCTCCACCGTAACCGGTGCCATCACCACCCCCGAAATCCTCTCCACCATCTTCACCCACTTCTGCTTAGGAAAGTAAGTGGTGATTACTAACGATTAGCATATAGCATCAACGATTATTAGAGACTGTCTAACAAGTTTGGACAGTCTCTTTTTATAGTCTAAACTGGCTAAAA
>CALEUL010000011.1 GCA_937921035.1 uncultured Porphyromonadaceae bacterium | reverse complement strand
AAACACGAAAGCAGGAGATAAACACCTGCGATTAGTGTTTACCTCCTACTCGATTCGATAGTCGGTATATCAATAGTTGGGCTTGAATTTGCCCGGTGCTGCCGGTGCTTTTCTTGCGGGAGCTCCCTTGCTTGTGAGCTCGCCTATGATAGCACGGAGAATATATCTGAAGTCGTTGAAACCGGAATAGAGATCGGTTTCGTGTATAAGGTTTCTCCACCCGTCCAGTTCGCTCCACGAACCTCCGTTGTAATCGGTTCCGTTGGGAGCGAATAGAATCAGACGGCGCCCCGAAGGCAGCTTGTTCCATTTTGCTTCGAGATCTTCTACAGTGAGAGCTGTGAATTCTTCGCCGATAAGATAGGGGGCGTCTGTCCACAGAATAACAACCTGGCGGTGGTAGCCGTCGTCTGCGCCCCAGTCGGTTTTGTCGAAGGCTGCGTCCAGTGCTTCAAGACCGCTTTCGGCAGTGTCGCCGCCGCCGTCGGCATAGAGCGAGTTAACCCAGTCGTTATAGTTGTCCCGCTCGTCCGGAAGAGCGTAAGTGCGGCTTGTATTTAGCCAGCTTGCATCAACGTTTTTGTCGCGGAAATCGATTACCTGTGCGTTGAGCGAGCCAAGCTCGATACCCTCGGCATCGCATTCTTCCTTGAAGATGTCGTAGAACTGGATGGCGTTGTTTTTTACGGTTCGTATGATGTCGCTCATACTGCCTGTAACGTCGATACACATCACAACATCCACCGACAGGCGGTTGTCGCCGGTTGTGAAGGTCTTGACAGTAGTATCGTAGATAACGTCGGCATTGGGATTGCCGTATTTAGCGATAAGGTTGCCGTGATCGCCGGAATTGAATTTGTAGAAAGCGGTGTAGTAGTAGGTGGTGTTGGGCTTGAAACCGCGGAAATCCACCGAGTAGCTTACATCTTTTGCGCCCTGGTAGCCGGTGCCCTCGTATTCGGCGACGCCGGTTTTCAGATTGTCGGGATTCGCGTCGCAGAGGATGCCGTAAGTGCCGTATTCATTGTAGGTATCCGACGAGCAGAACACAGAAGCGGCAAGCGTACACGACGAACCGCCTACTTTGTAGCTTGCATTTCCGGTCCACAAAGAAAGCACGTTTTTATAGGCGACGGTAACGTTCTTGTTGAACCATTCGCGAACGACGTTGGCAAAGTCGAAGTTACCGTTGGGATCTTTGTGATATTTGGACAGCGTTTCATCGTCTTTCACGTATGGCAGGGCGCATACCTGATCGAAGAAGCCGGCAAGCGACTTGATAATCTCCCCAAGGCTGGCGTTGGTGATAACGCCTTTGTTTGCATTGAGCAGAAGTGCGGCATTTGCGAGGGCTGCCTTGAGGACGTCGCTCTTGAGAGCATCCTGCAGGCCCGGCAGGTTTGCTTTGATGTAAGGTATGCTGTCTACCATTTCCATTCGTGTGCCGTTGTCGTAGAGAAGTTCCAGAATGGAATCGTTCGGGAACGAGAAATAGAGGTTGCCGCGTGATGTGAGCAGCTGCGTGGGAAGCATGTCGGTAGTGTTGGCGATAAGACATGCAAAATCTTTTTCGTCGGCGGTCATGAACGACAGCGACTGATAGTTGGTCTCTCCGCTCCCTTCAACGTTGTTGTCGTAGAAGAAATAGCCAACGGGGGTTACATAGCCCGTGGTCCAGTCGCCTATGCCTTCTGTCATTTCTATTATGCCCTTGGTGCCGATTGTCGGAGGGGTGTCCGGTGTGGGCGACGGAGTGTCCTCGCCGGACGAAGCCAGTCCGATGAAGAATAATGACAGAATAGCTGCCGAATAAAACAGTTTTTTCATCGAGTTAAAATTTAAGTTTATAATGTGTTGGTAAAAAGAGATATCCTATATATGCCAGAATAATAGCGATATAGCATGCAAGGTCTGCGATATCGAATGTCCCGGGCAGGTGTCCCGTAAGCTGTAGCAGTTCGTGAATAATGACAATGACGGGCAACAGAAGGCTCATGAATACCCGTGTTCCTGTTCTGCTGTTTTGCCATATGCTGTCCATAATCAATACGTATGCCAGACAGTATAGCCCGTCCGGAAGCGTATATACCACGAAATCGCCCGGATAGAAGCTCCCGGCACCGGATTTAAGCATATCTACGACGGTGCCAAAGCCTAACGCGTACGTCCATTTCACAAGTATTATATCCGCACTCCTCCACATCAGATATATCATACAGCCGCATAAAAGCAATGCCGTACCTATGGCTATGCTGGACGTTTTTTGCATGAAACAAGAATACTGTTATAATAAATAGTGAGGTTACTTTGAGAGAACTTGTGGATTCTATGCCGCAAAGATATGTATTTATTTTTGTATTAACAAATTTTTGACATTTGCGCTTGACTTGCGGATACAAAATAAGCGCCGGCGCGTAGGGAACACCGGAAATAAAGGCGGGTTGCGTGCCGGTCAGGCGGGGAAGAGCGCGAGAAATTCAGATTCGAAGTTGGGCGTGAAGGTGCCGGTGCCTATAGATGCGCGTATTTCGGCGAGCGTCCAGAATCGGCCTCCCGCCAGTTCTGCGGACGGGCATGGTTCATCGGCGACGGTGGTGCGGTAGGCGTTTATCAGCTCGCGTTCGCGGTCCGATTCGAATACGTAGCTACGCAGGAAGTGAGGTTCGAAGTTCTCGAGACCGAGTTCCTCGCGTGCCTCGCGTCGCAGTGCCATGTCCACGTTCTCGCCCAGGTCTATGTGGCCGCCAACGGCAGTATCCCATTTCCCGGGCTGAATGTCCTTCCACAGCGGACGCTGCTGAAGATACAGGCGCCCGTCGTTGTCGAATACGTGCAGATGCACCACCGGATGCAGTTTCTTGCTTCCGCTGTGGCATTCGCCACGGGTGGCGCAGCCTGTTATGTTTCCGGCCTCGTCCACCAGAGGCAGCATTTCAGCGCTGTTGTCTTTCATTGCTTTGCGGGGGTCTTTTCGGGGCTAAGCAGGCGGCGTGTCTCCTCGGGGCTGAGGAGCACTTCCTTGGCCTTTATGTATGTGCTGTCGTCCTTGAGGCTGCGGCGGATTATCTCGTCTGTGCCGTAGTAGCGCAACGACAGTTCGTCGTTTAGAATCTCTTTAATCGATTCTTTGTTTAGGTCGAGATCGTGCGTGATGTCGTGTTTCAGCATTCCGGAAAGCACGTCGAACTGCGCGTTTACGGAATCGGTGAGCACGCCTTCGGTCTTGGCTACCTTACGCAGATAGTCGAGGGCTGATTCCCACGGACGGTCGTATTTGAAGCGTGCCGGGTCGATGAATCCTTTGAACTGCTCGAACACGGCGTCAGTAACGATCGAGTCGGAAGGTGCCTGGGGATGTTCGGAAAAGTATTTGTTGGCGAAGTCGAACGACCAGTAGTCGGACACGATATTGTACAGCAGCCGGTTGCTTTCCGGCACGGTAACGGTTATGTCCGGAGTGATGCCTCCTCCGTCGCGCACCTCTCGGCCTGCGGCGGTGTGGAATACGGTGGTGAGGCTGTCGGGCGTGCGAATGGGGCTGCCGTCGGCGTCGCGGTGGCTGTAGTCGAGGGCCTGGATAAGGCGCCCGGACGGGATGTAATAGCGGCCTGTGGTGATTTTGAGAAGGTCGTTATAGGGCAGCATGCGTGTGGATTGCACCAGCCCTTTGCCGAACGAACGCTCGCCGATGATGACTGCGCGGTCGAGGTCCTGCATGGAGCCGGCGACAATCTCGGATGCCGAGGCGGTGTTGCCGTCGGTGAGAATTGCCAGAGGGATATCCAGCGAGAGGGGCTTCTGGGTTGTCTTGTATATTTTTACGTCGCGTGTATCGCGTCCGCGTGTACGGACAATCTCGGTGCCTTTGGGCACGAAGTTGGATGCAATCTGTACTGCGCCTTCCAACAGGCCGCCGCCGTTCTCGCGGAGGTCGAGCACAACGCCTTTGAGCGCCGGATCTTTCATCATCTGTGCGAGGGCATCGTGTACGCTGCGTGCCGCGCTCTCGTTGAAGGTTGTCAGGCGAATATATCCTATGCCGTCGCTGTCGATGCCATAGTATGGCAAGGGATTGACCTTAATGTTGTCGCGCACAAGGGTAACGTTGATAACCGAATCCTGCACATAGGGGCGGATCAGTGTGAGGCTGACCTCTGTACCGGCCTGTCCGCGCAGGCGTTTGCTCACGTCGCCGATGGCTACGTCTTTTTTTAGCGTGTCGCCGTCGAGGGTTAGTATACGGTCGCCGGCTCGCAGTCCTGCGCGCATAGACGGCGAATCTTTCTGCGGTTCATGGATGAGCACCTTGTCGCCGCGCTTCACAATCACGGAGCCGATGCCGGCATACTGGCCCTGTGAGATTGACAGGATTTCGTCCTGGTTGTCGGCAGGATAGTATTCGGTGTACGGGTCTATCTGGTAGAGCATGTACTGTATCGTCTGCTCCATCAGCTTGTCGGGGTTCAGGGTGTCCACGTAGTTGGCCTGCAACTCCTTGACAATAGAGCTGAAGGTATGCAGTTTGTTTGCGAAACGGTCTTTCCGGGCGGCCGCAGGGGTGGATTGCGAAGCCAGTGTTATTCCGAAAACACCTGCAAGCAGAATCAGGTAAAATATACGTTTCATGTGAGTTATGGATTGCGTCCCTTTGCGGGCGGCGGATATAATCTACAACAAAAAGGTTTTATTTTTTGTTGATTGGTGCTGTGTTGTCCAGATACCAGCGGTACAGGCGTTCTATTCCATCAGGAAGCTCCACGGTATGGTGCCATCCAAGCGAATGGAGGCGTTCCACCGAGCAGAGCTTGCGCATTGTGCCGTCGGGTTTGGTGCTGTCCCATTCAATGACGCCGTCGAAGCCGGCGGTTTCGGCCACTTTCTGCGCCAGTTGTGCTATCGTGAGTTCCTTGCCTGTGCCGATGTTGATATGGGTGTTGCGGATATCTCCATTGCATTGTGCGGCAAGGTCGGCGAACCTGACATTGAGCAGCACATGCACGCATGCGTCGGCCATGTCCTCGCTCCATAGGAATTCTCTGAGCGGTGTGCCGGTGCCCCACAGGCGCACACGGCCGGGGAAGATACCGAAGTCGGCCAGCCGCTCGCGAATACGGTCGTCGGAAGCATCGGCATCGAGGCCGCTGACGGGACGGGCCGCAAGGTCGGCGCGCACGGTGTCCGTCTCACCGTTGCCAAGCAGCTTGGCAAGATGCACCTTGCGTATCATCGCGGGCAGCACATGGCTGTTCTCGAGGTGGAAGTTGTCGTTCGGGCCGTACAGATTCGTGGGCATTACGGAAACATAGTCGGTACCGTATTGAAGATTGAACGATTCGCACATCTTCATTCCGGCAATCTTGGCCAGTGCATAAGGCTCGTTGGTGTATTCGAGGGGCGATGTAAGCAGCGCGTCCTCGGGAATAGGTTGCGGAGCCTCGCGGGGATAGATACAGGTGGAGCCGAGAAAAAGCAGACGTTTTACGCCGTGGCGGTATGCTTCGCCTATCACGTTCTGCTGAATCTGCAGGTTCTGATATATAAAATCGGCGCGATGGATGGAATTTGCCATGATACCGCCCACATGAGCGGCGGCAAGCACCACCGCAGCAGGCTGTTCTTCGTCAAAGAAGCGCTTTACGGCGGCCCCGTCCAGCAGGTCGAGCTCGGCGTGCGTGCGTCCCACCACGTTTGTGAAGCCGCGTGCCTTGAGATTTGCCATTATGGCCGAACCTACCAAGCCGCGGTGGCCTGCCACATATATCTTGTCGGTGGTTTTCAGCATTTCTTACCTTTCTTTACCAGTTCCACATCGGAATCTACCATCAGGTTCACCAGTTCCTCGAAGCTTGTGCGACGCGGGTTCCAGCCGAGTACGGTCTTTGCCTTCTCGGGATTGCCCAGGAGCTCCTCGACATCGGCGGGGCGGAAGAAGCGAGGATCCACTTCCACAAGCACGCGCCCGGTGGCGGTGTCTATACCTTTCTCGTCTAAGCCGGATCCTTCCCAGCGCAGGTGCAGCCCAACGCGTTCGAAAGCAAGCTGTGTGAACTCGCGCACGCTGTGATATTCGCCGGTGGCGATTACAAAATCGTCTGGTTGGGGCTGCTGGAGGATTAGCCACATACACTCAACGTAGTCCGGAGCGTAGCCCCAGTCGCGTTTTGCGTTGAGGTTTCCCAAGTACAGCTTATCCTGCAGTCCTGCGGCGATATGCGCAGCGGCAAGGGTGATTTTGCGTGTTACAAAGTTTTCGCCTCGGCGCTCCGACTCGTGGTTGAAAAGGATGCCGTTGGCTGTGTACATGCCGTAGCTCTCGCGGTAGTTCTTCATAATCCAGAAGGAGTACAGTTTTGCCACTGCGTAGGGCGAGCGCGGATGGAAAGGGGTGGTCTCGGTCTGCGGAACCTCTTCAACCTTTCCGAACAGTTCGGATGTTGAGGCCTGATATATTCTCGTGCAGTGTTCGCGCCCGAGTATGCGAACCGATTCCAGAAGGCGCAGGGTGCCAAGTGCATCGGTCTCGGCGGTGTATTCGGGAACATCGAACGATACCTTTACGTGGCTTTGGGCTGCCAGATTGTATATTTCGTCGGGTTTTACAAGTGCGATTATACGTGTTAGCGACGATGAGTCGGTCATGTCGCCGTAGTGGAGGTGCAGCCGGCGTTTTTCGTGCTGGTCGCGTACCCACTGGTCCAGATACATATGTTCTATGCGTTCGGTGTTGAACGACGAGCTGCGACGGATTATTCCGTGTACGTCGTAGCCTTTTTCGAGGAGGAATTCGGCCAAATAGGAGCCGTCCTGTCCCGTGATGCCGGTTATGAGTGCTGTAGGCATGGGAGTAAGATATTATTTAAGTTGCTTAAACTGTCGATGGTGTATTGTGGCCTGTTTTCGGCGGGCCATGCGCACGCATTCTGCGGGAATAGGTTGGTGTTTTCGGTGTCGCGCAGCATTATGGTTGTCCATCCGGCCATGTTTGGCAAACGGAAATCTTTGGAGAGATTGTCGCCTACGTAGAAGAATCGGGCGCCAGGACTGCCGAAACGCTCGCGTACAAGATTCCAGGGTACGTCCGTGGTTTTGTCGCCTCCTGTTTCCTCGCTCACAAGAATCCTGTCGCCGGCAAAAAATTCCTCAAGGCCGAGAGCTTTCAGTTTTGTGCGCTGATGCCTGGTGGAACCGTCGGTTATCAGTACGAGCGTGGCACCCCCGGCTCTCAGCGCCTCCAAGGTCTCGCGGGCCTCGGGACGGAGGCTTATTTCCGGTGTGTGTGCTCGGTACATTTCTATCATGCCGTCTACGGTAAAGCGGTCGGCGTCCGGTAGTCCTGATACCTCGTGCAGCACTGCTTCGAAGCCCGTAGGACGGTAGGTTGTCATCATGCGGGCCAGTTTGTCTGCATCGGCTCCGGTGGCGTCTGCTACGGTCTTAGCCACGGCACGGTAGCCCGAGCGGATGTAATCCCATTCGCTGAACAGGGTGTCGTCAAGGTCGAAGGCTACAACGGCTGGCATGGTATATGGAATTATTCGGCAAGCCGGAAAATGCGTATGCCGATCCATTGCCTGTTGCGGCGCATGAATTCGTCGAGGGGATGCTTGGATATCTCCACTTTGCCGTCCGTGGACGATGCATGCAGCAGGTATGGCTCGGCCGTAGGACTGTCCTTGACGATAATACCCATGTGGGTAACGTCCAGATTCTTCAGGCTGGAAACCAGTGCGACGGCATCACCGTCGTGCAGACCATCCTTCACACCCTTGAGCTTTAGGTCGTTGGACTTGATGTAGGGGAAGCGGTGGCGGCGGTATCCGTTTTCGAGCATGCGTATGCGGTCGTAGTTGGCCTGGTCTGCCAGAGCTGGATATTTGTCCCGGTTGGCCGACATGAAATCGATTGTGCGCATCACGTAGGAAATGCGCGAGAACAGGTTTGTCGCGTCCTTGATGTTGCCGCGGTGAATGTTGTCTACGGCCCAGTCGCAGATATAATGCAGGCGCGAGGGGTAGCCGTTCACTTCGCCGTTGCGGTAGCGCATGCGCCGAAGGTTGTACACGAAGTCGCGCCACGACGAGCGCCTCTCTCCGTTGGTGAACGCCAATGCCAGGGCCGTCTCCACAAATGTGGTACAGTCAAGGCTGTCCATACGCACTGTAAGGACCTCTTGTTCTCCCTCGAGAGTATGTGCTGCGTAAGGTATATCAAGGAATTGACGGGCGAAGAATGCGACGCGGGCCTCGGGAGTGGCAAATGTGTGTGTGGCGCCCTCCGTAAGCAGCGCATCGATACGCGCGGTGTCGGCCTGCTCGTTTCCGAACCGCACATCTGTCTGTGCGGCTGCTGTCAGCGATACAGTGCAGAACATGCAGGCTATAAAACGGGATAAAACTTTCATTGCTTGGAACGGGTACAAATAAGAATGGCGCTGATAACTCCGGGAATCCATCCGCAGAGAGTGAGGATAGCCACTATGAGTATAGAGCCGCAACCCTTGTCGAGTACTGCTAAAGGAGGGAAAATGATGCAGAGTATAGCTTGTAGACAGGACATGAGCGATTATTTTTAATTATTTCGCGAAAATACGAAAAAACCGCCGTTCCCGCAAATCAAATCATCGGGTGGGTGGTGTGGAGTGTAGGGTGCGGATGCTGAAATTTTCAGACAGATCGCCGGTAGGAATAGGGGCTGCTTTAATTGTTGTTGCCATATTTGTCTTTGATTTAAAATTACAGAATATAACAATAAAACAATTTGGGCAAACATCTGTTTGTTAAAGCATAATAATTGTGCGGGAAAAGCACTCCGTATGCCTACCTGAATATGTAGGAGATGCGGGCAGTGGCGCTGGGAGGGGCGTTGTTGTCGGAACGGGTAAAGGTGTGGCGGCGCACTTCCGCTATACATTTGGCCACTAAGGCCGGGTCGGCGCCGGCCGGTGCCTTGCCTCCGGTCTGTTCTATTTTTATCACATGTCCCGACGCGTCGATAACGGCAAGCAGGTCGATACGTCCTGTCTGTCCGGTTTTTACCTTTGCATATTTCGGCATTATCCATCCTCCGCCCACGCTTCCGGTGCCGGTGCCGTCCACAGCGCTGGGCGATGCCTCGGGTTTGCCGGCATCGCCGGGGGTGTTGCCGTTGGCGTTGGTGTTGTCGTTTGCCTCGGGCTTTGTCTTGAAGGCGTCGGCTATACCCTTGCGAGCCTTTCTGCGTGCTTCAGCCTCGAGTTCCTGTTGGGTTGGACCGGTTTTCTGCGGTTGCTCTTTCTTGGGTTTCTGTATGGGCGCGGGCTGTTCCGATACCACATCGGGTATTGCTGGGGCAATCTCTCCGGCGTCCGTAAGGTCTGTGCCCGAGGCGTCGGCTCCGTGAGCTTCGGCTGTACGATTATCGGGGGCGTATGCCTGCGACGAAGGACCTTTGGGAACTGGCTGCTCAAAAAATTCTACGAATTCCTCGTCCTGCTCCACCACTTCTGTCATCGGGCGCGGGGGCTGCGGCAGCGACGACGGATCGAAGCTGAGCTTGCACAGCAATAGTACCGCCACTACCGCAATGCCGGCTGCAACGGTTGCTGCGAGGGCTTTTATCTCATCTGACGTCATTGGTTGTCGCGTCATCTGCTGGCTGCGGAGCTTTGGCGGGCTTCGTGGCCAGTACCATCTTTATCGAATTTTCGGCGCCGAGGTTCAGCAGTTGCACGATATTGCCGTATTTCACATCCTCGTCGGCATATACGGCCACGGCGCCGAGAGAGTCGGCCGGTGCAAGAGCGGCGAAGAACGACACCAGGGAGTCGGCGGCCACGGGCACGGGGTCTGCGTCGGCGGCAGCCACATAATAGGCCCCTTCGGCGTCCACAAAGATGCGGTTGGTGGGCTTGGCGGGTGTCTGCTGGCTGCTCTGGGGCAGATTTACCTCTATCGCCGTCGGAAAGACAAACGACGAAGTTACCATGAAGAACACCAACAGAAGGAACACAACGTCGGTCATAGATGCCATCGAGAATGTGGCAAGCATATCCTGCTGTCTTTTCAGTGCCATATCACGCCGCGGGTTCGTTCAGAAGGTCCATAAAGTCCATAGTGCGGGCCTCCATACGGTTCATTATCTTGTTTATGCGCGCCACAAGATAGTTGTAGGCGAACAGGGCAACGACGCCCACTATTAGACCGGCCACTGTTGTAACGAGTGCCGAATATATGCCACCGGCAAAGGAGTCGATGGTGGCCGAACTGCCGGACTGCGCAATGGCGTAGAAGGCTTCGACCATACCTATTACCGTGCCGAGGAAGCCGAGCATCGGGGCGCCTGCCGCGGTAGTGGCGAGCCAGGGCAGGCCGCGGCTCAGCGAGGCAATCTCAAGGTTGCCGGTATTCTCGATGGCAACAAGGATATCGTTCATGGAGCGGCCTATGCGCGAGATGCCTTTTTCGATAAGGCGCGAATAGGGTGTATTTGCCTTGCGGCAGAGGTTTAAGGCGCTTTCGATTTCGCCCTCGTGGATATATCCTTTTATGCGCTGCATAAAGTTTTCATCCTCGGATCCGGCACGGCTGATGGCGATCGTGCGCTCGATAAAAACGTACACGCACAGCAGGAACAGCAACGCTATCGGCAGCATTGTCCATCCGCCCTGAAGGCACAATTCCCAAAGACTCATAAGCTTAGCTTTTTATAGGTTTTGACTGGTTTAACTACGGTGTTGCAGCGCTTCCTTGTAGCGGCGCACGGTTTCGCGGAGCCCTAAATAAAGGGCGTCGCATATAAGGGCGTGGCCAATGGAAACTTCGCTGAGGAATGGTATCTGACGGCTGAAGAATTCCAGATTGTCGAGGTTGAGGTCGTGGCCGGCATTAACGCCCAGACCGGCCTTGCGGGCTGCCAGTGCTGTCTCTACAAAAGGAGCGACGGCTTTCTCGGGGTTGGTCGGGTAGAGGTCGGCATACGGTTTGGTGTACAGCTCAACACGGTCGGCGCCCGTGGCGGCGGCGGCACGCACAACCTGAGGGTCGGCGTTTATGAAGATTGAGGTGCGAATGCCCGCTTCCTTGAAACGCTCTACAAGCGAGGTGAGGAATTCTGCGTTGGCGGATACATCCCAGCCGCTGCTCGAGGTGATTGCATCCGGAGCGTCGGGCACAAGAGTAACCTGTGTGGGACGTACCTTTAGCACCAGATCAACGAATTCAGGCGAAGGATAGCCTTCAATATTGAACTCGCAGCGCAGCGACGGGCGAAGTTTGTATACATCCGATCGGCGGATGTGCCTTTCATCGGGGCGCGGATGCACGGTAATGCCGTCGGCGCCGAAGCTCTCGATATCAAGGGCTACAGCCTCTACATCCGGCCTGTTTTCGCCTCGGGCATTTCGTAGGGTGGCTATTTTATTTATATTAACGCTGAGATTTGTCATTTAATGTAGATTTTTTCCTAAATTTGTAATTGCATTTCGCAAAATTCCGAGCTTGTACCTTGGTTTGCGATTGCAAAAATAATCAGAATTAATAAAACCACGAAAGATTTTGAGCGCAAAAGAAATAAAATTCCCCGAAAACGACTACCTCTTTCCGTCGGTAGCGGAGAGTTCGCGTCTCTTGGTGGGCTGCAGCAGGCAGGACTACAGCGCATCGCGTATTGCCCGCGCCGTGGAGGACTGCAACGCACACATTCTCAATCTTAACGTGACCTCTTTCGGCGAGAAGGGCGACTATTCCGACATTGATGTCGACGAGCGTTCCGATGCCAAATTTCCCGTGATTTTCGATATCCGTGTAAACCACCGTTCGGCATCGAGCATCTGTCGCTCCCTCGAGCGATATGGATACACGGTCCTCGGAACATCTTCGTCCGCCGACCCCGACGATACCACCGCCCGCCGCATACAGGATCTTTTCCACTATCTCGATATATAAAGCATGAAAATAGCAATTTACGGCAGCCGACGCCAACATGCCGCTATCGGAGGCATTGCACGCTTCCTGGATGTGTTGCGCAGCCGTGGTATCGGAATTGCCATGCACCAGAAGCTGCTGGCACACCTTGTCGAAATTGCACCGGACATTATCGAAGGTGTTTCCGAAGCGGAAACTCCCGACGGTGCCGACCTTGTCGTGAGCCTCGGTGGCGACGGTACCTTCCTGCGGGCTGCCGTATGGGTGGGCGATATGGAGATTCCTATCGTTGGCGTAAATACCGGCCATCTTGGATTCCTTTCGGCAATATCGCTGGAGGAGCTGCCGCATCTGCCCGAGTATATCGAGAACGACCGCTTCCGCCTGGAACGGCGAAGCCTCCTGTGTCTGGAGCAGCCGGAAATGCCGCAGTTCGTTGGGAAATATGCCCTGAACGACATTTCGATAACCAAAGAAGAGTCGGCGTCAATGATCAGCGCCGCCGTATCGCTGGACGGAATATTCCTTGCCGATTACCGTGCCGACGGGCTGATAGTTTGCACCTCTACCGGCAGTACGGCATACAGCATGTCTGTCGGCGGGCCGATAGTGCAGCCTACGGTAGACGTTAATGTAATCTCGCCCGTTGCCGCGCATTCATTGTCGATGCGTCCGCTCGTAGTGGATGGCAGCTCGCAGATTGGCATCGTACCCAGCGGACGAAGCCGACAGGTGCGCGTAGCCGTCGACGGCCGTTCTGCCCCAGTGGACATGGATACCAGGATAGTGATATCGCGGGCGCCGTTCTGCGTGAAAGTGCTTCAGATTGCCGACCACAGCTTCGCTGACACGCTGCGCAACAAACTGCACTGGGGCGAGCAATAAACTTGTCTCCATGCTAAGGTACACGGTAGCCACATCCACATATACTCACCCGGAGTTAGGCAGAATACACGTCAAGGTCCACGGTTCGGCACGCGGCATCCGCGCCCGCTGGGAAGGGCCGCAACTTCTCGTTACAGTGCCGCGCGATTGTCCGCTGGACGCATACGAGGCTTTTATAAGCAGCAACATACGCCAACTGTTGGAACTGAAGCCCGATCAGGCATTTCATATAGGGCAGATTATCGACGGCAATCCGGTCGATTTCGAGATTTCAGCCGAGCCGTACCGCCTTTCCGACAAGGGCGCATACTTCGAATTTCATTCCGATGCACCCCTGCGCGGCAAGCGGGCCAATTGCGTGATCAGTCTTACGGCCGCCCTGCACGATAATGGCATAGAGGCTGCGCACGCACAGCAGTTCCTGAATCGGGTGCTTATCAGCGCTGCTACAAAGGCCGTACGACGCTATATAATACCCCGTGCTGACGAGCTTGCCGGTATCATCGGGCGCCATCCTGCGGGGTGGGATGTGAAATACCGCAAGCGAAGCCTCGGAACATGCGACAGCAAAGGCATCATCACCCTTAGCCCGCGTCTTATCTTCCTCCCCGATAATCTGCGGGACTTCGTTATCCTCCATGAACTGGCGCATCTGAGCGAGATGAACCACTCCAGGGCTTTCCACATGGTGTGCGATACATACTGCAACGGACGCGAAGCCGATCTCAACGCCGCACTCCGCGCTTTCCGCTTTCCCGTACGCTGACGCACCTGCATCAGCCGATATGACCCATGTGCAGTGTATGCGCTATAAAGGGTTCGGTATAGGCGTAAGGTATGTAGTCGAGTGAAATTCCGGGGCGCACGACGATAAACGAGGCGTCGCGGCCGGCGCCTATGGCGCCGCATTGGTGGCCCAGCTGCATGGCGGCTGCGCCGTTGAGTGTACATGCCGTAAGGGCTTCCTGCGGCAGCAGACGCATCTGTATGCACCCCAAAGTCATTACAAAACGCATGTCCCCCGAGGGCGACGACCCCGGGTTGTAGTCGCTGGCGAGTGCTAAAATGGCTCCGCTGTCGATTGCGCGCCGCGCTTTGCCGTAGGGCAGGCGCGAGAAGAACGAAGCGCCGGGCAGCATGGTGGCTACGGTGTCGGCATTGGCCAACAGTGCTATCTCTTCCTCGCCTATCTGTTCGAGGTGGTCTACCGACACGGCGTTGCCTGCCACTCCCGCCTGTACGCCGCCGGATATGCCAAGCTCGTTGGCGTGGATCTTCGGCAGCATCCCGTACGGGACGGCCGCCTGGATTATGCGCGTTGTCTCTTCCGGTGTGAAGAAACCTGTATCGCAGAACACATCCACATAATCGGCGATGCCTTCCGCGGCTATGGCGGGCAGCATCTCATGTATCAGCATGTCCACATACGCGTTCTGGCGCCCGGTGTAGGCGCGTCCGACGGCGTGGGCGCCGAGGAAAGTTATCTTTACCCGAGCGTCGACGGCGTCGCGCAGACGTGCGGCCACCCGCAGCATCTTCAGTTCGTCGACGGTGTTGAGGCCGTATCCGGTCTTTACTTCGAAAGCGCCGGTGCCGCGTTCCATCATAAGGCGGGCGCGACGCAGGGCACTCTCGAAAAGTTCGTCTTCCGGAGTGTCGTGCAGCCTGTCGGCGGAATTGAGGATGCCACCGCCGTGGCGAGCAATGTCCTCGTAGCTCAGTCCCTTTATTTTGTCCACAAATTCACCCTCGCGGCTGCCGGCATAGATAATGTGGGTATGGGAGTCGCAGAAAGCTGGAATCACTATGCCTCCGCGGGCGTCAATCACATCCTCGCCGGCATCGGGCGCTGGACAATCGTCCATGCGGCCAAAAGCGGCGATGCTCTCGCCAACGACGCGGATATAGGCGTTATCGAGGGTAGCGGCGCCAGACAGCATGCCGGCGCCGCGCAGATATGCTGTGGCCGCATCCACTATTCCGTGAATGCGGCCTATGTTGATTACATACATTCGTCGACGTATTTAATGGACTTATCCAGCAGCGGCGACATAACGGTGTCGACATCCACGAACGGCACGTAGGCGCGGAAATCGGCAAACAGAGCCTCTGTTTCTGCCGACGAACGCAGCGGACGGCGGAACTCGAGCGCCTGAGCCGCGGCCATAAGCTCAATGCCCAGGATGCGGGTGGTGTTGTCCACAATCCTGATGAGCTTCGTGGCAGAGTTGGAACCCATAGACACATGGTCTTCCTGGCCCTGTGACGACGGGATGGAGTCGCAGCTTGTGGGCCAGCACAGGCCTTTGCTCTGGTTGAGGATGGATGCGGCGGCATACTGGGTGATCATGAAGCCGCTGTTGAGTCCCGGTTTGGCCACCAGGAACGAGGGCAGCCCTCGCGTACCGCCTATCAGCTTGTAGATGCGGCGTTCGCTTATGTTGGACAGCTCTGTCATGGCAAGGGCGAGGTAGTCCATTGGCATGGCGATGGGCTCGCCGTGGAAGTTGCCGGCGGAAACTATTATGTCCTCGTCAGGGAATATGGTGGGATTGTCGGTGGGGCTGTTTATCTCGTCGGTGATGACATTGTACACGAAGTCTACGGCGTCAAGGACGGCACCGTGTACCTGCGGGATGCAGCGGAACGAATATGGGTCCTGTACATGCACTTTGGGCTGCGCGATTAGCTCGCTCCCCGCAAGCAGGCGCGACATGTCGGCGGCCACGGCAATCTGTCCGGCATGATGGCGAACCTCGTTCACCTCTTTGCCGAATGGTTCTATGCGGCCGTCGAAGGCGTCCAGCGACATCGCGGCTATGCGGTTGGCCTTCTGCACAAGCGTTTTGGCGCGCCACGCGCCCCACACGGCATGAGCCGACATGAACTGCGTGCCGTTGAGCAGCGCCAGACCCTCTTTCGACATCAGGCGCACCGGTTCCCAGCCTTTTTCGGCCAGAACGTCGTCGGCGGGTACAGTCTTGCCTTTGTACTCAACCTCGCCGAGGCCGAGCAGCGGCAGGCACATGTTTGCAAGCGGGGCAAGGTCGCCGGAAGCGCCGAGAGAGCCCTGCTGGTATACTACAGGTATGATATCTTCGTTGAAGAAATCTATCATGCGCTGTACGGTGGACAGCTGCACGCCCGAGTTGCCGTAGCTGAGCGACTGCACTTTCAGCAGAAGCATGGTCTTGACGATTTGCGAGTCCACGCGGTCGCCGACGCCGCAGGCATGCGACATAACAAGGTTTTTCTGAAGTTGCGAGAGGTCGTCGGCATTGATGGAGATGTTGCACAGCGAGCCGAAGCCCGTTGTGATACCGTAGATGGGTTCCTTGCAGGTTTCCATCTTTTTGTCGAGGTATTCGCGGCAATGGACTATCGCAGCGATTGCCTCGTCGCTCAGCGACAGGCGGGCGCCTTCGAGTACAAGGCGGCATACGTCGGCAGGCGTGATGCGTGCCGGAGATATCTTGTGAGTTTTAATCATGGTTTTCAAGAGCTTTATCAATTAAGGAATCGTCGGCGATGTTGGGGAACGTTACTGTGAGGCCGGGTGTGCGGTCCATTTCGCGCTTTATGGCGTCCATAGCGCCTTTGTTGCGCGCCCAGCTGCGGCGTGCGATGCCGTTGTTGACGTCCCACAGCAGCATGGAGTTTATGCGGCGGGCTGCCTCGGGGGTGCCGTCGACAACCATGCCGAAGCCGCCGTTTATCACTTCGCCCCATCCTACGCCGCCGCCGTTGTGCAGCGATACCCAGGTGGCGCCGCGGAACGAGTCGCCAATCACGTTCTGTACGGCCATGTCGGCGGTAAACTGCGAGCCGTCGTATATGTTGGAGGTCTCGCGGAAGGGTGAATCGGTGCCGCTTACGTCATGATGGTCGCGGCCGAGAACAACGGGAGCCGAGATTTCGCCGCGAGCTACGGCGTCGTTGAAGGCGAGAGCTATCTTGGTGCGTCCTTCTGAATCGGCGTAAAGAATACGGGCCTGCGAGCCAACAACAAGGTGGTTCGGACCGGCTTCCTTGATCCAGTGGATGTTGTCGTCGAGCTGCCCCTTGATATCGTCCGGTGCGTCGCGGCGGATTTCCTCGAGCACGCGGGCGGCGATTTCGTCGGTCTTGGCAAGGTCGGCGGGATCGCACGATGTACAAACCCAACGGAAGGGGCCGAAGCCGTAGTCGAAGAACAGCGGGCCCATGATATCTTGTACATACGAGGGATAGCGGAATTTGCCGTCGGCGGTCATGATATCGGCGCCGGCACGCGACGATTCAAGCAGGAAAGCGTTGCCGTAGTCAAAGAAGTACATGCCCCGGTCTGCAAGTCTGTTGATTGCCGCAACCTGACGCCGCAGCGACTCCTGCACGCGCTTTTTGAATTCGGCGGGATTGTCGGCCATCATAGCTTTGGATTCCTCGAAAGTCATGCCGACGGGATAGTAGCCTCCGGCCCACGGGTTGTGCAGCGAAGTCTGGTCGGAACCGAGTTCAACGGGAATGTCCTCGTTTGCCAGGCGCTCCCATAGGTCGACGATATTTCCCTGATAAGCCAGCGATACCGGCACGGCCTCGGCGCGGGCGCGGCGAATGCGGTCGATAAGCTCGTCAAGCGAGGTGTATACCTCGTCCACCCATCCCTGAGCATGGCGCTTTTCTACTGCCTTGGGGTTGATTTCGGCGGTTACCGACACCACTCCGGCAATGTTGCCTGCCTTGGGTTGTGCTCCGCTCATGCCTCCCAGGCCGGCAGTAACGAACAGCATGCCGCCGAGTTTGCCGTCCTTGCTGTGGCGGCGTACGGCGTTGAGTACGGTTATGGTGGTGCCGTGTACTATGCCCTGCGGACCGATGTACATGTACGAGCCGGCCGTCATCTGGCCGTACTGGCTCACGCCCATTGCATTGAAGCGCTCCCAGTCGTCGGGTTTGGAGTAGTTGGGAATGACCATGCCGTTGGTAACCACTACGCGCGGAGCGTTCTTGTGCGATGGGAACAGGCCCAGCGGATGCCCGGAATACATCACAAGGGTCTGCTCGTCGGTCATTTCGCTGAGGTAGCGCATGGTAAGCAGATACTGTGCCCAGTTCTGGAACACGGCGCCGTTTCCGCCGTAGGTAATCAGCTCGTGGGGATGCTGTGCCACGGCGGGATCCAGATTGTTCTGTATCATCATCATGATAGCGGCAGCCTGTCGGCTGCGTGCCGGGTACTCGTCGATGTTGCGTGCGTGCATGGGGTAATCGGGACGGTAGCGGTACATGTAGATGCGGCCGTATCGACGCAGTTCGTCGGCGAATTCGGGCGCGAGTGCTGCGTGCTGGCTTGCGGGGAAGTATCGAAGGGCGTTCTTCAGCGCAAGGCGTTCCTGTTCCGGCGTAAGTATTTTTTTGCGGCGCGGAGCATGGTTCACCTCGGTGTCGTATGGCTTCGCGGCCGGTATTTCTTCGGGTATGCCGCGGACGATGGCCCGGCGGAATTCTTCGTTGGTCATTTGCTGTCGATATTCTTATTTACAATTTCCAGAACTAATTTCTCGCCGCTTATGGCCTTTGTGGCCAGCTGAGAGGCCTCGTCGGTGAGTTGGGCGGCACGTTCTCTGTCGGCAAGGCCCGCTGCGTTGATGCGTACGTTCAGCGCAGCGCCACGGACGGCGGCACATGCTGCGAGGGCACCCACGCCTGCGTCGCTTGCCGATGCCGGATTACCCTCGGTGGCAACCTTTGCCAGGAGCGGGAACAGGCTGTAGGCCGTGCGCGCGGTATGCAGGGGCACCTCGGCGGCAAACAGCGTTGCTGCCTCGAGGGCCTCGGCGCGGGCTGCTTTCTCCTCCTGGGTGCCTTTGGGCATACCCAGGGCGCCCATTATGCGGTTGAAGGCTTCGGTGTCCTCGTCAACGGCATGGAGCAGTTCTGTGATTCTCTGCTGTCCTTCCTCGGCCATTACGCTGAATTCTTCCCACCGGTCGTCCCAGCCGGCCTTGTGTGCCGAAAGGTTGGCCACCATAGTGGCAAGTGCGGCAGCAAGGGAGCCCATGTAGGCCGATATGGAGCCGCCGCCAGGAGCGGGCGATTCGGAGGCTGTGGTATAGGCGAATTCCTTGCACGACATGTCTACCAGACGCTTGCCTTTTTCCTCGGCGGCCTCAAGCATGTATTCTATCACTTTTTCCTGCGGGTTGAACGGCTTAAGCTGGTCGAGGCCCATAGATACCACGGCCATGCGGATAATCTCATCCTCGGGAATGCCCGACGAGCGCTGCTGCATGTGCAGATAGTGGCGCCCGGCGTCAAGCAGTGTGGATTTCGGCACCAGACCGACAATCTCGGTCCCGGTAACGCGTATTCCGCGGGCTGCCGCCGCGCGGCTCACCTCGTCGAACGCCTTGTGCAGGGGTGTGCGGCTGCGGTCGGTAATGTTCATCGAAACCTGCGCTATGCCGTATTCGTCGATGTACCAGCCAATCGCTTTGGTGCCTTTGAGGGTACCGGGCTGCATTAGCGGATGTCCGAACTCGTCCTTCAGCGGTTTGCCGGTAATCTTGCCGCCCTCGCGCACGGGGCGTCCTTTCTCGCGTACGTCGAAAGCGATGGCGTTGGCGCGTCGAGTGGATGTGGTGTTCAGGTTGAAGTTTACGGCAATCAGAAAATCGCGGGCACCGACTGCTGTGGCGCCTGTGCGGGCAGCTTTTTCATCGAAGGGACGGTTGCCGTAATCCGGTCCGGTCTCGGGGTTGCCCATACGTTCCGGCAGACCTTCGTATTCGCCGGCGCGGCATACGGCAAGGTTTTTGCGTTCTGGTTTGAGGGCCGACGCTTCGTAGCAGTAGACGGGCACTTCAAGTTCGTCGGCGATGCGCTTGCCCAGCTGACGGGCGAGAGCCGCGCATTCTTCCAGCGTGATATTGCTTACGGGCACCAGTGGAAGTACGTCGGTGGCGCCCATGCGCGGATGTGCGCCGTGGTGGTTGCGCATGTCTATTACCTCGCCGGCTTTTTTGACAGCTTGAAAAGCGGCTTCGAGTACCGGTGCCGGTTCGCCGACAAAAGTAACGACTGTGCGGTTTGTGGCGGCGCCAGGGTCTACATCCAGAAGGGTAATGCCTTCAACGGCCTCTATGGCGTCGGTTATCTGTTTGATTATCTCAGGGTTCCGTCCCTCGCTGAAATTGGGGACACATTCTATCAACTGTTTTTTCATGGGGGGATACTTATAATATGCAAAGATAACTATTTTGTGCCAAACAGCAAACTTTAGTGCCTGGTGGTGGGGAAAGGTGTGTTTTTTGCAGGGGTGAGGATAGAATCGCGATTCTGTGTTAAAAAATGTGTATTTTTTTAGTATGTCGATGCATACGGCTACCTTTGCCGTCGATTTTATTTTGCGGGAATGACTGTTGTCCTGTTTTAACGTTTTTATTTCCCGAATATTAACTGTATATTTATGAAGAAATTCTTTGTTTCCGCGTTGGCTTTGGCCGCTATATGCGGTTCGTCTATGGCCGAGGGTTATCAAATCAATTCATTATCTGCAAAGCAAATCGGTATGGGGCATACCGGTATCGCTCAAAAGCTTGGGGGCGAGAGTATGTATTTCAATCCCGCAGGTATGGCTTTTATGGAAAAGTCTTTCGATATCTCCGCTTCCCTGACCGGTATTATACCTACTTGCACTGCCTCTGTAAACGGCGTCGACTATGAGACCGACAACGGCGTGTCTACTCCCATTGGCGCGCACGCCGCTTTCTCGATCTACGACAATCTCAAAGGCGGCATCGCTTTCTATACACCTTACGGGTCGTCTATTAACTGGACCGACAACTGGCCCGGCGCAGTTCTTAACCAGAATGTGCAGCTGAAGGTATTCACACTCCAGCCAACATTGGCATGGGCCATTACCCCGAAATTGTCGGTTGGTGCCGGTGCTATGATTTCCTGGGGCACCGTCGACCTGAACAAAGGCCTGGTTTCGGCCGAAACCACCGACAAAGCAATCGACGCTCTCAAGGCCATCGGCCAGCTTCCTGCCGAGACGCCCGCTTTCGGCACAACTACTCCCGCATCGGTGAACCTGTCCGGTAAGGCAAACATGGTGGTCGGATTCAACGTGGGAGCCATGTACAGTATCACCGACCAATGGACGGTAGGCGCATCGTATCGTTCTCAGATGAAGATGAAGGTTAAAGCCGGCGATGCCCACGTGAGATATGCCAATGCAATAGCTCAGGGAATACTTGGCGAGAGCCTCGACCTTATCGACGAGGCAAATTTCAAGGCCGAGATGCCTTGCCCCTGGGTGTTTGGCTTCGGCGTATCCTACAAGCCGACCCATCGCCTTACACTGGCGGCAGATGCACGTCTGACGGGATGGAACGCTTATAAGCGTCTCGATATCGAGTTCCTTGCCGAGCAGCTTATGCCTTACAACCAGAACATACAGAAGAAATACAGGAATTCGTGGTGCTATTCGCTTGGTGCCCAGTATGCCGTTACCGACCGTTTCGACGCACGCCTGGGTCTGATGATAGACACATCGCCGGTCAACGACAAGTATTACAATCCCGAAACGCCGGGCATGACCAAAATAGAGCCTACGGCAGGTATTTCGTTCCGTCCGTTGCCTTCCCTTTCGATAGACGTTGCCTTCATGTATGTGGCCGGTCTGGGTATCGACAACGCATCCTGCGAGTATTCCGACCTGCTTGGTGCAACGATGATTCAGAAGCTCACAGCTGCCGGTGTGCCGCAGGCTATGATTGACAAATTCGGTTTCAAATCCACAGGCAGTTTCAACGCCGACTACCGCCTGCATGCCTTCATCCCTTCCTTCGGAATAAGCTACAGTTTCTAAACTGTGCCAACCAATGCCGGGGGTTGTTTGTTTGAGTGGTATGTCTACCACGGATAACAATACAGCCCCCGCGCATGCTTCCAATGTGAAGATCGCCGGCATCAACTTTACGTTCTTAGTTCTGTACCTTGCGGGCCTGAGTGCTTTCGGCTCGTTTGTAAACGATATGTTCACTCCGGCGCTTCCGGAGATGAGCCGCTATTTCCATTGTGCCGTGCCCGTGGTGCAGCTGGGCCTTACTATGGGTATGATAGGCCTCGGCATTGGCCAGCTGGTACTCGGCCCGGTGAGTTTCAAGTACGGGCGTAAGCCTGTGCTCGTGTTCTCGGTGGTGTTGTTTATCGTTGCCGCCGTGGCAAGTATTTTCTCGCCTACGATACACGTTTTTCTGTTGTGCCGACTGTTCCAGGGCATAGGCGGTTCGGGCGGTTACTTCCTTGCCAGGACTATTCCCGCCGATGTGTACGGCGGCCGTCAGCTTGCAAAGTGCATGGCCGTGATGGGTGCAATCAACGGTTTTGCGCCGGCTTGCGCGCCGGTTGTCGGCGGACTGGTGGCGGAACATTTAGGATGGAAGCCCATCTTTGTGGTGCTTACCGGATTCGCTTTCATCCTGCTTTGCATATCGCCGCGCCTGAAGGAGACGATGCCCGCATCCAATCGCCCCAAGGGCAGCCTGTGGAGTAATTTCCGCAACTATCCGCGGCTGCTGCGCAACAGACCGTTCATGATTCACGCTCTCTTCAAAGGTTCGGCACTTGGTCTGCTTTTCGCATATATATCGTCCTCGCCCTTCATCTTCCAGGACCATTTCGGATGGAGCGAGATAGAGTACGGCCTGTTCATTGGCTTCAATGCAATTTTCGTGGCTGCGGGTTCCATGCTGTCGCTCAGATTCAAGCCGCTGAAAAAAGCCGCGTTTATCGGCGCGGTAGTGCTCCTTGTAGCTGCGGTGGCGGAAGCTCTGGTCCTGTTCTTTTTCGATAATTTCTGGCTGTACGAGATTGGTCTGGTATTGCTCGTTTTTTCGCTTGGCATGATATTCGCGGTAACGAACACGCTGTCCATGAACGAGGGCCGTGCCGAAGCCGGCGCCGCTTCGGCACTCCTTGGTATCGTGGGATATATCTACGGTGCCATATGTGCGCCGCTGGTAGGCATGGGCAACATAATGCACAGCTTCGCCACTGTTATGCTTGCGCTGGCGCTGATAACGTTTTTCTTCGCCCTTAAATCGCGCAGGCTGCCTGCCGACCTGGACAATTAAAAACGCACGTCGAAGTCCTGGCGGGGCAGATGCTGCAGCGCCGCCACAACGGCAACATGGTTTCCCAGAAAAATCATGCCGTGGCCGAGTGCGGCACGGTAGGTCTCCAGCTCTTTCCACTTGCGGTAGTTCAGTATGAACATGCCCGCGCGTGGCGGAATGGCGTCGGCGGGCAGCTTGCGGTTGCGGGCGGCGTCGAATACTACGAAATCAGCTCCGTTCAGGTCGGCCGGAGCGGCCTTCGGGGCGGCGTCGAACACGGCGCGGCGTATGTCGCGGTTATCGCAGCCAACCATAGCCACCTTGCGCGGCTGCAGCCGCACAACAACGCGGAACAGGGTCCGCTTATCGCCGCGCGGAATATCCAGATAGGAGTAGTAGCCGTATATCTCGGGCAGACAAAGCACTTCGGTGATAAACCGGAAGGCAAACGGCGAGTGGATGCCGAAACCGCGGCTGTGGCGCCAGCGGCGGTATTTCAGGAAGATGTTCAGAAAACGTGGCATCGGCGCAGTTCAACGAATATTGCTGCGCACAGCAGCAGGTAGATCAATGTAACGCAGGCGTATGCCACAGCCGATGTGGTGTGGATGGAATCGGGGTCGAACACCATGCTTATGGTGTGGTGTCCGGCGGGAATTGCCATTGCGCGCAGCAGGTAGTTCACTCGCGCCAGCTGTGCCGGTTGGCCGTCGATGTCGGCCTTCCATCCCCAGGGGAAGTATACCTCGGAGAACACGCCTATGCCTCCCGCCGCGGTGGCGGCATGGTAGGTGAGGCGGTTGGGCGAGTAGGAGGTAAGGTAGATGGTGTCGCCCGGCGCCATAGAAGGCTCCTGCGGCAGCGCGTCGGCAAAGCGTCGGTCGGCCACGGCCTGATGGCGCAGGTCGATGCGCCGGGTGTCGAGTGCGGCCATTTCCTCGTCGGCGCTGTTCACCCATGCGATGCTGTCCACAAACCAGGCGTTGCCCAGTGCGTTGTCGTTGCGCACGACGGGTGTCTGCTGGTCGCCCGTAATCACATAGCGGGCGTTGAGCATATCGGCCACGGCATATCCGTTGTTCAGCATCGAGGCAATCTGCGCGTACTGGGGGTCGTCGAGCACCGGATCGCCGGGGAAATATCCGTATTGGATTACAGGCATCAACTTGCGCTGGATAATATCGTCGTAGCGGTTCAGTTTGGCGGCGTGGTATCCGCCGAGGGTTTTGTGGAAATACGAGCGGTCGGCCTGCATGAAGCCGGGGATGTCGAGCACACGGTAGTGGGCTGCCGTGTCGGCCAGTATGGCCTTGTCGATGGCGTCCGGTGTGAATGTTATCTGCCCTCCCGGAGCGTCGGCGGGGCCGAACGACGAGTGCGACACATAACGCTTGTCGACGTTATACAGGTCGATAAGAACTACCAGACCCACGCCCGCAAGTGCCATTCCCTGTTTTATTTTGCCTGCCATGAACAGGGCTATGAAGCCCATGCCGAACAGCAGGAAGAACAGCGAGCGCAGGGCGTCGTTGCGCACCATGCCCAGGCGCAGGGTGCTGACGGCCTCGAGATTCGCAGCATTGGACAGCGACAGCTGGTAGAGCAACCCCTGTATCTGTTCCTCGGATGCTCCCTGCTGGCGCCCGTAGTCATAATACTGCTTCTGGATGCTTTCCAGTGAGGCGCGGTCGGTGTCGGTTACGGGGCTGCCGAAAATGCGCGGCGCCACAAGCGCAAGCACGCACACAAGCGCCGGAACACCGAAGCCCACATACAGCGGCGTGCGGTATTCGTTCCACGCCTCGCGGCCCTTGTCGAAAATCTGCGCCAGCGCGAGGATGGCAAGCAGGGGTATCGTGAATTCCGCTATCACAAGTATGCTTTCTACGGCACGGAACTTGTTGTACAGCGGGAAGTTGTATATCATGAAATCAGTGATTCCCTCGGCGTTGCGCCCCAGAGCGAGCACTACGGAGAGAACCGTCGCCGCAAGCATGGCCCATTTCAGAGGTCCTTTCACGATGAAGCAGCCCACAAGGAAAAGCGCGAACACAAGTATGCCCACGTAAACAGGGCCGTTCGTCCCCTCGGAATCGTTGAAATATTGCGTTAGGAACTGGAGGACAGGTGCGTTGGGCGCGAGTGCGGCGGCATCGTCGAGCTTGTCGAGCGTCATGTGCGACATCTGCCCTGCCTCGGGCCGTGCGCTGGCTCCACCCTTTATGTTGGGAATCAGCAGCGAGAACATCTCGCTGCGGCCGTAGCTCCATCCCACAATCTGCTCCTTGGGCATGCCTCCGGTGGGACGTTCGGCAGACGCCGGGGAATCCTGCGCGCCAAGGGGTGTAAGTTCCGACTGCGAGCGCTTCGTCTCCTTGGCGTATTCATAGGTGTTGTACAGCGACGGCGAGTTGGCGCCGAGGGCAAGAGCGCCAGCGCACAGGGCCAGGCCGCTCGCTGCCAGCCAGCGCTTTACAGTACGTTTGCGGATAGCCTCGATAAGATATGCTATCGCAAGCATACCCATCACCAACCCGAAGTAGTAGGTCATCTGCGGGTGGTTGGCGTTGAGCTGAAGCATGGCGAAGAACGCTAGCATGGCCGAGCCGACAACATAGCGGCCCCGGTACAGCAGGATAAGGCCCGCGATTGTAGGCGGAACGTAGGTAAGCGCAAGGAATTTCCATATATGACCCGCGCCTATTATAATGATGAAGTACGACGACAGACCCCACATCATAGAGCCGATAAGGGCATAGTACCATCGCAGTTTGAGCACGAACAGCAGTATAAGGAAGCCGAACATCATCATAAACAGCAGGTTCGACGGTGTAGGCAGCCCGAGGCCGTAGACGCTGTTAAGCCATGTGAACAGGCTGTTCGACGGATACGACGGCGAAATCTGGAACGTGGGCATGCCGCCGAACAGCGAGTTTGTCCACAACGCCTTTTCGCCTGTGGCGGCCTCGTAGGCGGCACCTTCCTGGCCGTTGGCAGCGCCCTGCTGCATGTCGGGTTGCCGGAGGCTGTTGCCTTCGAAATTATCGGGATAGAAGAAAGCCAGCGACACTATCGCCAGCACAGCCACCGAGAGGAGGAAGCCCCACACCTGCGGCTTTTTGAAAAAATTCTTTACAGTTTCCATTTGACCCCAAAATTACAAAAATTCCTTCAAACGTCAAAAGGCTTTTTCGGGGTTATCAGCGGTCTTCGACCGTCTCGGCTTACCTACGGCAAGCCGTGCGGAGACAGATTTGCCGGTGAATGTATTCAATTTCTATTTGCGCCCCAAAACCTTTGCCACGAACATAATCATCTTTGCCGGAAGGAGCCACTTGCGCGCACTGCCGGGCAAAGCGGCCTCCGGAGGCAGAGTGCGCCCTATTTCTATGGCACGACGGCGGCGCTTGAGCCACCGGCATACGTACAGCAGCTTGTCGCGCGACGAAAGAGAGCTGTATTCCAGCGTCATGGCCGCCGCTATGGTGGCGCCCACGGGGTTGTCATTCAAAAGTTTGCGGATGCGCATCGAGAGACCGTCGGGCTGATATTCACATATATAAATAGGATCGTTGGTAAAGCGGGCCTTGTACTCGCGCCCCATAGGCATCCACACAACACCTTCACTGATAAATTTCTCTCCTTCTATTTCTGGGAAAGGGAAACGCCGCATAATATCCGTACGATACACCTCGGCGCGGTCTCCCATAATCTTGAGCGTATTGCGGTAATAATCCACCGTTGTATCAAGATAGTCGCAGTCTAACTGACGTTTTGAAGCTCCTCCGACAAATTTCTCACCAGAATCTTTGCCATCGAAAGTAATTTTGCGACCTACAAAGCCCATCATGTCCGGACGGTCCTTGATTTCGTCGGTTCGACGGCGCACTGTAGCCACAGCATCGTCGGCAAGAATATCATCGCTGTCCAGAATAATGAACCAAGGTGCTCGCGCCATGCGTACGCCTCGGTTTACGGCACGGTGCTTGCCCCCGTTTTCCTGCCTCACTACCACAATGGGGAACGAACCGTCGTGATTTGCCACGATATCGTCCAATGCGGCATCAGTAGCACCGTCGTCGGTGGAACCGTCGTTCACAACAAGCCATTCGAAGTCCTTGTCGGTCTGTCGTAACAAACTCTGATAGGTACGCCTTATAAGGTCGGCGCGGTTATATACGGGTGTAAAGACAGTAAGAAGCATATTTCGATACTTATCTACAAATATAACCCCGCGAACATCGTTTTATTGCCCTGCCGTCCCAAAATCGCCCTGGAGAAATACTCGGTTATACTTTTGTCCATTATTTTAACGTGGGTGCTGATATTATTACGAAAAAAACGTATATTTATATACTGACAACAGTTTTTGTCCCGAAATCATTGAAACTCTAATATAAATACTGATTATATGAAACCGCTCAAAGTTGCGCAACTATGTAATTTTTGGCTGATTACGGTGGAAATTTTATTGATTCATTATGTTCTATCGAAACTGCCGCCGCAACTGATAATATACCCTATGAATCAATTTTTATACTTCCTGACGGTAGAAGAGACTTGGATTGGATAAAGAATATTCAGCGTAATCATAAAGTATATTTCATCTCCTGCAAATCCAAATTTTCCATAGCTTGGGATGTTTATAAAATTTGCCGTAATGAAAAAGTTGACATTGTACACAGCCACTTTTTCGGTTGCGGGGAACTGATGTTTGTAGGCGCTTTGACAAGAATCAAGACTATATATCATAAACACAGTAGATACGACAAAGACTCCAGCCGCATAAAGACCGCTTTCAAGAATTTTGTACAGCTTGCTTCCGTAGATAAGTTCATCGCATGTTCGAAAGCTACTATGGATTCTCTCGTTGATGGAGGATTTCCAAAAGACAAGTGTACTTTTGTAACAAACCGTATCGCTTTTTCGCGTCTTGACGCTTCAAGCGACAGCCATCCATTTGACGCCTCCAAAACGAATCTGCTGATTTTCGGCACTTATTTTAAAATAAAGGGTTGCGATATCGCATTAAAAGCACTGGAAGCCATTGCCGAAAAATATAATATCGCACTGAATATCATCACCCATCACAGCGAACAGACAAGGGCAGAAGTTAAAGAAACTCTCGGCTACGAACCAGCATGGGTGAATTATACACCAACAACCGAGACTATTGGCGATTATTATAGAAATTCACAGCTCCTTCTGATGGCTTCGAGGACAGAAGGATTCAGTTATGCCGTTCTTGAGGCTCTTTATTGTGGATGCCCCTTGATAAAATCCGATTTGGAGTCGATGGTATATGGGTTCGACGGCGAAAAGACCATCACTGTACCCTTGACAGTGGAGGCTTTGCGTGCGAAAATAGAGGAAATGCTCACAATGGACCCCGTGCGCCGTCAGGCAATGACCGCCTCCTTCCGCCGCCAGGTAATCGAAAAGTACAGCATCTCCGTCTGGGGTGCCGAAATACTTGAAAAGTATCAGGAAATCGCCCCCCGAATGTAAGGGAGATGCTGCAGAACATACCTGTGGTGTATCTGCTGTCTAAAGCGTTGATACTCAGCGTCGTTGCTGACGTGCCAAAGGCACGTCCCTACATTGGGATGTTGTCAGTTTTGTGATGTCTGGCCGTTTTTGCGGTTGACGTGGTGCATGATTAAAGTCTTTCCAATACCTGTGGGGATTTTTGGTATATCTGTTGTCTAAGGTGTTGATACTCAGTATCGTTGCTGACGTGCCAAAGGCACATCCCTACAAGGGGCTGCGGCAGTCCTGCAACTTCCTCTGTCTCCGGAGCTAATCATGGATTTCATTTCCAAAACTCAAAATCCTCGGATGCCCCAAAGCTATGGCATCCAACTGGACTCGGCTTATAATATGTCGGAGGCGGTGCGGGAAACGCGGATAAGCTCGATACGGTTGGCGGCTTTTTTGAGTATGTCGAAACGGTAAGGTTCTGCTTCTACGCTCTCGCCCTGGGCGGGGATAGTGCCCGTGAAGTGGAGGATATATCCGGCGATGGTCTGGTAGCTGTCGTCCTCGGGAAGCTCGAGGCCGAAGCGCTCGTTTATCTCGGCGATTTCGCAGCGTCCCGAGAACTCATATATTCCCTGTTCTATCTCGCGCATTGTCAGTTTGGATTTGTCGTGCTCGTCCTCGATGTTTCCGCAGATTTCTTCCATAAGGTCTTCCAGGGTGAGCATTCCGGCAGTGCCGCCGAATTCGTCCACGACAATAGCGATGGAGCGTTTCTGCTGAAGCAGGCGGCGCATCATAACGTTGGCAAGGAGGTTCTCGGGAGTATAGAGAACGGGTTTGATGTGTTCTTTCCAGTCTGTTTCGGGGTTGAACAGCTCGCTGACGTGGATATAGCCCAGGATTGTGTCGATGTCCTGGCGGTATACAATCACCTTGCTGCGGCCGGTGCCTACAAAGAGCTCCACAAGCTGCTCGCGAGTACCCGTTTCTATGTTCACGGCAACAATCTCGTTGCGGGGAATCATGCAGTCGCGCACGTGTGTGGACGAGAAATCCAGAGCGTTGCGGAAAATCTTTACCTCATGCTCCACGGTCTGTTTCTGTTCCTCGAGGTCGTCGATGGATTCCTCGAGGTAGTCGTTTAGGTCGCCTATGGAAATTAGGTGCAGCTTCTTTGTCTCGCCCTTGAATCCGACCATGCGCATTAGCACCCGCGACAGCCACGACGAGAATGCGGATATGGGGTAGAGGATTATGTAGATAACGTACAGGGGTACCGCCATATACTTGAAAGAGCTGTTGGGGTTTATGCCGAATATGGTCTTGGGAAGAAACTCACCGGCAAGCAGGATTATGCAGGTGGATATTATTGTCTGTACCAGAAGCACCATTCCCTCCGAATTGAACACGGAGTGCAGCCACGGCTCCATAAGTGCAGCCGCCCCCATGCCGTATATAACGAGCACGATGTTGTTTCCGACCAGAAGGGTGGAGATAAAAATCTCGGAGTTGGAGTAGAAGCGCTTGAGAAGTCGCGAGAGTATGCCTCCGCGGCTAACATCCAGCTCCACGCGTACGCGGTCGCTGGTAACGTAGGCCATCTCTATGCCCGAGAAAAAGGCGGAGAATATAAGTGCTACGAGGGTTATGGTTATCCAGGTGTCCGGATTTGTGGGATTCATCTTGTCGTTTTTTTAACGGTGGCGGTTGTCTGGTGTTGTTGAGGGTCTGGAGCTGCCGCGTCGGCATCCATATCCACTGCCTTGAAAGCGTCTGCGGCAGGCTTTTTCGGGGCCGATTGCCTGTTGTCGGGCGCGTCTGTTTCTGCCGCCGGTGCGGCGGATGAATCGCGGCGTGCGCCTGGCAGGCTGTTGGCGGGAAGTATGGCCGTGGGACGGTGTACGGTGTAGTAGAGCATGCTTTGGTCGGATTCCATGCCGTAGCCCTCGATAATCCTGTCGGTGCGGACAATGTGGATAAAGGAGTCGGTGTATATCTTGCGCGAGTTCTGGTCCCAGAACAGCTGGTGTGTGAGGAAGCTGTCGGCCTGCGTGTTTACCATCACAACGTTTCCGTCGAGCTGCCACAGGCGTCGGCGCGAGAAATATATTGCGGAATCGCAGCGAACGTTTGCCTTGGGGTTCATCTCCAGATCGTATTGTTCCAGCTCAAGGCCGGCAGGGAAGCGCCAGAAGGGGTCTTCCGCATCCTCGAACATCAGCCACACGGGAGCCTGCATGTGGTAGCGGGTATAGCCGGAGTCGCTGATAAGGGTGTTTACGTCGGTGGTGGACATTGTTGGTGTAACGTCGCCGGGCCCGGCGTTCGGCACATAGCGTTTCACCTCCTCGCGGCAGGAAACGAAAACAGCCGCTGTCAGTGCTGCGATAAGCGCCGACAGTGGCAGACGGCGCATGTGTGAGCGCCGGCGCAGAGGACTGTTTAGTAGATTTTGCTCTGACGGAACCACATCTCGTTGAAGTTAATGCCAATCGTGATGTTGAAGTAGTCTTCCTTGATAAGCGGACTGGGGTTTGCCTGGCGGCGTACCCATTCGAAACCGAGGTTAACAGTGGTTTTGAGTGTGGGCACGGGGAAGCCCACACCTGCGGTGAGCGAATACTGGCGCAGGCGGTTGCCCTGAAGCTCGAGATAATCGTTGCTCCAGTAGCCGCCGATGCGGTAGCATGTGCGCTTGAAGTATCCGCCGCGGAAGTTGGGCGTGTACTGCAGACCGGCGGCTATCTTTGTGCGGTCGCGGTATTTCTGCAGGGGTGTCTCGCCGGCAAAGTCGGCGAATTTCGCCTTGGACCAGGGCTGGAAGGTGTAGTCAAGCTCCATCATCCAGCGACGGTTGATGTCGAAGTTTATGCCGGCGCCCCATGTCTCGGGCAGAGAGTAGTTGTTTTTGAGGGAGTGCTCGTATGTAACCTCGGGCACGGCGTCCTTCTCGTTGTCGTAGCGAATCTGGCGCACATGGCCCAGAAGTGTCTTGCCCGGGCTGTATGTGAGGCCCAGTGTGAGGCGGTTGGCGGCGATTGGGAGGGAGTACTGTGCGCCGAAGAGCAGGCGGTAGTCGCGCACCTCGAACTGGTTCTGGAACACCGAGCTCTGTCCGGTGGTGAGGGTGGCGTATGTCTCGTTCAGCAGTGTGCCGAACAGGTACGAGATGTTTGCGCCGATGGTGAGGCCTTTCAAGGGCCTGCCGGCAACGCCGAGGTAGAGTTCGCTGAGCGTACCGTTGCCCTGGCGGGAGTCGATGCCGTTGTCAATCTTATTGCCGAAGGAGTAGCCCACCGACGAGAAAGGCAGCAGACCTGCCGAGGCTCCCATATAGCGGCCAAGTGGCACCTGCATGGTAACATAGTCGAGACCGCCGCCGAAATTCTTGTCGCTGACATTGGTTCCGTCGCTCTGGGCTTCTTTCTGCCATACGGCCGAAAGGTCGATGCCCATATCGAAAAGGAAGGTGAGTGAGTCGATCGAAGCGTACGACGCTGGGTTCATGGCGTTGATTTGCCTGCCGGAGTTCATGGCGTAGCCGATGCCGCCCATAGAGCGCTGGGCGGATGTGGCGTGGTCGCGAAGTATGCCGAGGCCGTACGCAGAATACGGAGTCATGATACCGTTCTGGGCAACAGCGAACTGTACTGCTGCGGCAATCAGGACCAAAATGGCTGTAAACCTTCTATTTTTCATTTTTGATAATGCTGAAAAGACCCTTGTGGACAAGATTGGGGTCGTGGATATAGTCGAATGTGAGAATGTTTTCGTTGACAAGAAGCTCGGCAGAGCCTCCGGTGAGGACGGCGATGCTTTCTTTGCCGGCGGCTGCATGGTAGTAGGCCAGTTCGGCGGCTACGCCGCGTACTGCGCCGCTGCGCATGGCTTCGGCGGTGGTACGTCCCCACACCGGAATGTCGCCGCCTTCTACAGATACGGCGGGCAGGGCGTCGGTGAATGCCGCAAGGGCTCGAAGGCGAAGGTCGATGCCCGGAGCGATGTTGCCGCCGAGATAGCGGCCTCCGGGGGCGACATAGTCGTATGTTACCGCCGTACCAATGTCCGACACCAGAATGGGGCGCTTGCGACCGGCCACCTCTATCGCGCCGAGTGCGGCTGCAAGGCGGTCCGCGCCAAGAGTATGCGGCGTAAGGTATGCCACTTCTATGCCGGTGGCCGTTGTGGAATGCAGTTCCACAACCTTGTCGGCGAGACCTGCAAGAGATGCCTCGTCCTCGGCATGGTCGGAAGCCACGACGGTGCACCATGCTATCGCGGCGATGGTGTCGCCCTCCTTCATATATCGCTGTCTCACTTCATCGACAAGGTCGCCGGCCGGCTGGTCGTCGTCGCACTTCAGAATGTCGATAAGCGTGCCGTCGTCCGCCCATACGGCGGCTTTGACAGCAGTGTTCCCTCGGTCGATGGTGAGTTTCAATCGCATAATTGGCAAAATTAGTAAAACATAGCCATTCGGCTACTATTTCTCTAATTATTTAATGTTAAATCAGTCTGCTCCGTCGCTTTTGCGGCGTTCGGGAGCCTCGTGGCGCAGGCGGTAGTTGTTACGCAGCTCCTCGAAAGTCTCGGGAGCGGCTTTCAGTGCGGCGGTGTCGGCAGAGGGGTCATAACTGTCCATTACCCCGCGGATAGAGACGTTTTGCGCCGGAGCCGGCGGCAGCGGCATGTCAATGGTTACGCGCGGCAGCATAAAGAAGGTAGTCATGGCATCCATCGCAACCTGGGAGGCTCGTATTTTACCCTCCTGCGAGTAGCCGGCGATGTGCGGCGTGGCTATGGCGGCGATATCAAGCAGTTCCATGTTTATTGCGGGCTCGTTTTCCCAGCAGTCGATGATCAGCGGGCCTACATAGCCTTTTTTCTTTGCGTCTAACAGTGCTGCGGTGTCGATAACCGGGCCACGCGCGCTGTTTATTATGATAGGCGCACGCCGCAGCCTGGCAAAGAAAGCGGCGTCGGCCAGATGATATGTCGCGTCCTCTCCTTCCTTTGTCAGCGGGGTGTGGAAGGTAATGATATCGGCCTCACGGGCTACAGTGTCCAGATCGGCCCACAGGTCGCCTCCTTCGGCCCGTTGGCGCGGAGGGTCGTAGCGCAACACGCGCATACCCAGGCTTTCGGCCCACTGGCATACAATGCTGCCAACATGTCCTACGCCTACTACAGCGATAGTGAGGTCGCTTAGACGGCGGTTGATCACGTGCATCAGCGATGCGAACACATACTGCGCCACCGCCGGTGCGTTGCACCCGGGCGCGTTTACAACCGTGATACCGCGCGACGCACAGTAGGCCTTGTCTATATGGTCGGTGCCGATAGTGGCAGTGGCGATTATTTTACATTCCGATTTGTCCAGCAGGGCGGCATCGCACTTTGTGCGCGTACGTATCACCAGTGCGTCGGCGTCCCGGACGGCCTTAGGCGTTATTTCATCCGGGGAAAGGTAGCGCACGTTGGCGTAGGGGTCCAGCAGACCTTTTACGTAGGGAATGTTCTTCTCTATTATTATTCTTATATAATTGTTTGGCATGCGAACAGGGCCGCGTATACGGCCAAGATAGATATTATTGCTATGAACGATTTCTCTGCGCGGTGGGTGGAGAAATAGTGCGTTATCTCCATTGCGGCGCAGAAGTTCAGCAGCGGAATATAGGAAACCATGTTGTTGAAATCGGCGCACATAGCCACCAGGGTGAACAGTATCACGATTGTGAACATGCCGTTTACTGCTCGGGCACGGGCGTTGTACGCGATGGTGCGCATAACGTTGAGCGTGAAGCATGCAAGCATGGCCAGTACGGTGAAGCCTACGGCAAGAAGAAGCAGTAGGGTGTCGTCGAGGGCGATTACCGAGAATATGCTTGTAAGGTGCGGAAAGTGGAGGTCGTCTACCGTAACTGCACCGAATCCCAACAGCATTATCCAGGGTGTGAGTATTCCCATAAGAGCCGCTGCATGGGTGCGGCGGTTAAAAATACGCATCTGCGCGAATCCCACCAGCATGGCCGGAATATAGATGGCGTAGCAGTACTGTGTGGCTGTGAACAGCGACAGCAGCAGCATTATCAGGAATACCTGACGAGTGGAATCCGGTGAACGGTAGCAGTTGAACATGAGCAGCATGCACAGCGGTATAATAACCGCCAGCACTGTGCCGGTATACACCTGCGTGATAAGTTCGGGCGTGGCCAGCTGCATCGCAAGGAAGAACGGTACGAAAATATAGGTGATGGCGCGGAACACATTGTATATTTTGTTCAGCAGCATCATCAGTACCGTCGTGATTGCCGAGCCCAGCAGGGCACACGTAAAATTAAGTATGCCCTGCGGAAGCCAGAGGTTTGCCGACGGCAGCCCAAGGCCTTTGTCGCCTGTGATGGGCGCCGACGGCTCGCCGGCGTGAAAGACAATGGCGCACAGCAACGCCACAAGAACCACGGCGAGTGCGAACCCTCGCGTGTGCAGCGCGGGTGTTATGCGCGCTATCTTCATTTTTCAGCGACAACGTCGCGGCTGATGTCGCGGCGGTAGTACATGCCCTCGAAAGTTATCGCTCCGATTTCGCTATAGGCCTTGGCTGCGGCTGTGGCGATATCCGGGGCGAGGGCTACGGCTGCGAGTACACGCCCGCCAGAGGTGAGGACTGTACCGGCGTCGAGGCGCTTGGTGCCGGCGTGGAACACTATCCCTTCGGCCTTGTCAAGACCGGAGATTGCTTTCCCTTTGGGATATGAGCCGGGGTAGCCGCCGGAAACTGCCATTACGGCAACTGCGGCGCGCGGATCTTCTTCGAGTTTTATTTCACCCAGATTACCGGCGGCGGCGGCCGTCAGGGCCGGTACAAGGTCGGAGGCGATGCGGGGCATAACGACTTCCGTCTCGGGATCGCCCATGCGGACGTTGTATTCTATAACGTAGGGCTCGCCCTGGCAGTTGATGAGGCCGAAGAAGATGAAGCCGCGGTAGTCTATGCCTTCGGCGATAAGACCTGCGACAGTGGGTTCCACGATGCGCGACACAACTTTTGCCATAAAGGTTTCATCGGCAAACGGAACGGGCGATACAGAGCCCATGCCGCCGGTATTGAGGCCTGTGTCGCCTTCGCCCACGCGCTTGTAGTCCTTTGCTACTGGCAGAATGCGGTAACCGCCGTGGCCGTCGGTGAGCACGAATACGGAACATTCTATGCCGCTGAGGAATTCCTCGATAACAACGCTTGCCGAGGCCGCGCCGAACTGTCCGGCGAGCATCTCGTCGAGCGAACGGTATGCTTCCTCAAGGGAGTCAATGATAAGCACGCCTTTTCCGGCTGCAAGGCCGTCGGCTTTGAGCACATAGGGCGCCTTGAGCGAGGCCAGGAAGGCGCGGGCTTCGTCGAGGTTGGAGGGGGTGGCGGTGAGATGGCGTGCGGTTGGTATGCCGTGGCGTCCCATAAAGCGCTTGGCAAAGTCTTTGGAGCCTTCCAGAGCGGCGCCGTCCTTTCCAGGGCCTACAATCAGCAGCCTGGAGCCGCGGGCGGCGGCTTTTTGCTCAAGTTCGTCGCGCAATCCGGCCACCAGAGGGTCTTCGTTGCCGGCAACAACCATGTCGATGCCGAGGTCTGTTACGGCACGGTCTACAGCGGCGAAATCGGTAGGCTTGATGTCTAAATTCGTGCCGTAGGCGCCTGTGCCGCCGTTACCCGGGGCGATATACAGTTTGCCTAAGATAGGGCTCTGGCTCAGTTTCCATGCTATGGCCGACTCACGGCCTCCGCTGCCAAGCAGCAGGATATTCATCTTTCCTTCTTGCATTACTTATCGTTGTTTTCGGAGTTTTCGTCGCGTTTTTTTCTTGTGCGCCATGCCGGACGGTTAAGAACAATCTCCTTGTCGGCAGGGATGGATGGCATCTGCGGCGTTGCCGACATGCGGAACGGTCTGCGTCCGCTTTCCTGTTCCTTTTCCTGTGGCCGTTCGGCGCGTTTGCCGCCGAATTTTGCCGCCGGCTTAGCGCCGTCGCGCATCGGTTTGCGGCGGTCGTCGCCGCGGCGTTTGTCGGAGCCCTTGGCGTCCTTGCGGCTGTCCTTGGCGTCCTTGCGCCGGTCGCGGTCGTTGAAGCGCGGTTTGCGTTCGGGGCGCTCTGCCCGGCGTTCGTCTTTCAGCTTGCCGCCTTCGGCGCGGAATGTTTTCTTGTTTCCTGCGAAAAGAAGATACTCGCGCAACTCGCATTCAAGACCGCCGTTGTTAACGGCTATTTTCTGCGACGGCGCCAGCCCTATTTCGTGGAAATATTCGTCTTCGTAGCCTATTATCCATGCGTGGTAGCCTGTGAAGACGCGTTTCAGCACGCTGCCTATGCCTCGGTAGAGGGCGTTCATGTCGTCGGCACCGATACGTTTGCCGTAGGGTGGATTGGTAACGAGCACGCCTGCGGGCTGGGGAGCTGTCTCCCATGTGGTTATGCTTTTTGTCTCGAAAGTGATGAATCGCTCTACGCCTGCGCTCTTGGCATTGTCGCGTGCGATGGCTATGGCGCGGGGCTGGATATCGGCGGCGATAATGGGGCATGTTACCTCGCGCTCGCCGCTGTCGTCGTTGTATATTTCTTCAAGAAGGTCGGCGTTGAAGTCGGGCCAGTTCTCGAAAGCGAAATGTTTGCGGTAAACGCCGGGATTGATGCCGGCTGCAATCATGGCGGCCTCGATGGCGAATGTGCCGGAGCCGCACATGGGGTCTACGAACGGGGTTTCGCCGCGCCACCCGGTCATAAGTATTATGCCAGCGGCAAGCACTTCGTTAATTGGCGCTTCGGTCTGGGCGGTGCGCCAGCCGCGGCGGTGCAGACTTTCGCCCGAGGAATCCAGCGACAGCGTAACATGGTGCTCGGAGATATGTACGTTAATCATTATGTCAGCTCCTTCGAGGCGTACGCTCGGGCGCCGTTCCGTCTCGTCATGGTCGCGGAACCAGTCTACTATGGCATCTTTAACTCGATATGTAACAAACTGGCTGTGTTTGAATTCGGCACTGTTGGTAACTGTATCGATGGAGAAGGTCTTGTTCACGTCCATCAGTGTGCTCCAGTCGTATTCCTTGACCTTTGCATAAAGTTCGTCGGCGTCGCCGGCTTCGAAGGAATAGAAAGGCTTCAGGATTCTCAGCGCCGTGCGGCAGCACATATTCGCTTTGTAGAGTAGTGCCAGATCGCCGCGGAAAGCAACCATACGTTTTCCGGGTGCCACGTCCTCGGCTCCCAGTGCTCGCAGTTCGTCGGCCAGTACCGCCTCCAGGCCCTGGAAGGTCTTGGCCACCATATCGAATGTCGTTGTCATGTCTCTTTTTGATTATTCGCTGCAAAATTAGCCAAAAAACACGACATAATCGAATATCAAGAACTAAAATACGGAAAAGGGCACGGCGGAACATGGAAATTATGCGCTGTCGCCAAGCCCGAAAAGTGAACACCTTGCCCCAAGGATTTGTTATTATTTCACAACACATAAAAAATCTCTCTTCAAAATGAACGACAGAATTAGCTATGAAGATAAAAAGGAACTCCCGGATTCTGTTTTCGGTTTGCCGGAACGACGAGAGTATCCTATGCCCGACGCAGCCCATGTGCGGGCAGCGGAGGCATACTTCAGATATTGCCCCGATGACTTGAAACCGCGTCTCGCTCGCGCTATTCTCGCCTGCGCCGCTCACTTCGGCGTTGACGTGAAGTCGGATACGGTGCGCACATATGCCGCTCAGGCATGATGCATTTAACAAATTAAACAGATTAAATTATAAATATAGTATAGTAAAAACATTGCTCCATTCAGGCGGCAGCTCTCTCGGTCGCCGGGGTAACAAAAACGTTTCAGTATGAAAAAGATTATCTTAACAGTTGCAGCGATAGGTGCGCTGGCTGCTTTTTCGGTCAATGCACAGGACATTGAACAGCCCAAATTATTCGATAATGTTTATATCGGTGTGAATGGCGGTGTTACAACGCCAATGAATCACGGTGCTTTCTTCGGCGACATGCGTGGTACTGCCGGTATCAATATCGGCAAGCAGATTACTCCTGTTTTCGGTGCCGGCATCGAGGCCAGCGCTAATGTAAATACCTCCAGCTGGCGCGGAGCAATCCACTCCAGCACAGCTTTCGATAATTCATACGTAGGTCTCTACGGTACTGCCGATCTTTTCAACCTGTTCGGCGGATACAAATGTGAAAAACGTCCCTTCACAATCGAGGCTCTTGTTGGTGCCGGATGGGGACACGACTATTTCAACCAGGATGTGGACAACGGCGTGCCCTACAACTACTTCGTTACAAAAGCCGGTCTTAACTTCAATTTCAATGTTAGCGATCATGTTACAATCGCTGTTAAGCCTTCGGTATCGTGGAACATGATAGACGAATTTGACAACGGCCTGGTAGGCTACAACATCAATCAGGCTTCGTTCAATATCGTTGCAGGCGTTAGCTATACTTTCGGCCCCGGCTTCAAGTGCATCCAGCCATATAATTATGCCGAGGTGAACGAGCTTAACGACCAGATCAACGCTCTGCGCAGCGACCTTGCCGCAAGCCAGCAGGATGCTGCCGGCTACAAGAGCAAAGCCGACGCTCTCGCCGCTCAGCTTACCGCATGCCAGAACCGCAAACCCGAGATTGTGAAGGAAGTTACAAACGAACTCAATTCGGTACGTTTCGTGTTCTTCCGCATTGGTTCGGACAAAATTACAGCCGACCAGAAACCTAATGTGGAAATGATTGCGGATTATATGAAACATCATCCCGATGCAAAAGTGGTTATCAAGGGTTACGCATCCAAGGACGGTAACTACGATTTCAATATCAAGTTGGCAAAGAACCGCGCCGAGTCTGTAAAGAATATGCTCGTTAAGTCCTACGGCATCAAGGCCGACCGTATCTCTGCCGAGGGTCAGGGTATTGGCGATATGTTCGAGGAAGAATCCTGGAACCGCGTGAGCATCTGCACTTTGGAGACAAAATAATCCTCCCGGATTGATACTTCTCAGAAATTTTTGAAAAAAAATTACGCCGGACGTGAACCTTTTCTCACGCCCGGCGTTTTAATAGTACATAGCAAGATTACTTTTTCCATTGCAAGAAATGTGATAATGATTGGTTTATACCACCGCAGCGGCACTGTGAAGCGCCGCTGCGGTGGTGTTTGTATGCTCTGGTTTATTTAACGCACGAGGCTGCCCGGGAGAGGTCTGTGCCGGCTGGTGTCTGGAATATGGATAGCGAGAAACGCTGCACCGTGGCATAGACGTGGTCGAAAATATCGCTCTGGATGCCTTCGTATGCTACCCATTCTGTTATCGAGGTAAAGAAGTACAGCTGAAGAGGCAGTCCGGAGTTGGTGGGATCGAGCTGTCGCACCATCAGTGTTGTGTCTTTGCGAACAAGCGGGTGCTTTGTAAGATACTGCAGAAGGTACCGCCGAAGCAGGCCGAAATTAACCACGGGGCCTTCCGGTAGGTCTATGCCGTCCAGCAATCCGTCGGTACGGAGCGACTCAATTTCCTCGGGGGTGAGGAAACGGACGGTATTGGCGTCGATGAAGAACGAACGTTCAACTCGGCGCGCTTTCGAAAGTGCCATTGGCTCGTAATTGCGGAACGATTCCGATACTAACGAATAAGGGGGGATGGTAGTTACCGAATTGTCCCAGTTGCGAACCTTTATTGTCGTGAGCGACACATCCTCCACTGTGCCGTTGGCATTGTGGCTGTCCATGACAATCCAGTCGCCTTTGCGCAGCATATTGTTGGCTGTTAGCTGGATAGAGGCCACAAGGCCGAGTATGGTGTCCTTGAACACTAACATCAGCACTGCTGCCGATGCGCCCAAGGCGGTGATTATAACTACCGGCGAGCGGTTTATTATTATGCCGATGCCTATTATAGCCCCTATGCCTATTACAATAAGTTTAACCATCTGGAACACGCCTTTGATTGCGTACACCTTTAGTTTTGGTCGGCGCGAGAATGCATTGTAGAGGTTGTCGATAAGTACGCAGATAATCAACACCAGCGCGCCTACGATATATAGCGACGTGATGGACGACAGCAGATGGAACGTGTCCGGACGAGTGCCGAAGAAACCCGGTAGCATCCACCGGACGCAAATTGCCGGTGCAAGCTGCGACAGTGCCTTCAGCATGCGAGGGTTTAGCATGTCGTCGTCCCAGTGGGTGGGACTGCGCATGACAAGACGCTCAAGTACTGTGAGTAGTTTCTTTGCGCCCCAGTAGAACAGCATTGCAGCTGTAAGGGTTATTGCAAGAAGGATGACGCCGACAATCGTTTCTGAGCCGGAACATGTGATGATTTCGCTGAAAAAATCGCGTATCTGTGTTAACATAGCATACTATTTTTGCGCAAAAGTAATCAAAAGCACCGAAAAAACAAACCCCGCAGTTCACTGGTGTGGACTGCGGGGTCGCGGTATGGCGTTGGGTTATTCGGGAAGAATATCGTAGCTGATGGCCTGGAGGTAGTAGTACGACAGGTAGGGCTTGCCTTCTTTTTCCTGACGTGCGGCTATTTTCTGGCGATAGTCGGCGATGCGGTCCTCGAATGTTACGGCGTTCTTCTGGCCGCGTGCAGTACGCTCGGTCTCGCAGCCGCTCTCGTGGTCTTTTGCTTCCTCTCCCTTGGCGGCTGCCTGCGCCTTGAGGGCTTCGTTCTGTGCAACCATCTGTTCGATAACGGCGGAATCTACGCGCTCCTCAACGAGGATACCTTTGACCTGCACGGCGTGGCGTGTCATTTCCAGAGGAAATGCCTGACCGATATGAGGGTTGGCTTCGCAGCGTAGCATGATGGAGTCGGCGGTGCCGGCAACGAATGCCTTCATCGCACCGTGAGAGCAGAGGTGCGAGCATACGCCCTCGATGGTTACTGTATCGCCTACAAGAGAATCGGCGTTGGCGAGTACTTCGTCAACGCTCATGGCGCTTACTTCTTCGGGCTGTGCCTCGGTGCTGGTCTTGCTGCCGCAGGCGCTGAACATTGCCATGCAGGCAATGGCGAGAATTGCAAAAAATGCAGTTTTCTTCATAATGGTAGATTTTTAACTTTGTTTATTAATTACGTATTATTATCAATGGAATGAATGCAAATATACCGAAAACCAATGTAACTGCAAAACAAGAGGCCGTGCACGCTGCGTTGTGGCGACGTCGGCGCCATACAACGGCAAGCACTATTGCCAGCGCGGCGTTGAGGAACAGGGCTTTCAGCGACCAGTCCTCGAATCGGGGCTTGGCAACGCAGTCGTTTACAGAGGTGAAGGAGAGCGAGAATGGGAAAATGTATGCTTCGGCTTTTTCGGACGCCGATACGGGATATTCGAATGCGTACGAGCCAATCGGTGAATAGTCGTCGCTGCTGATGGCTGTCCACTGTACTGTTTTGCCGTCGTTAATCTTTACAACGGTGTTGAACACGTTCTTAACCACCGAAATACGGTCTTTCTCGGGATTGAATTTCCCTACAGGCAGCGGTACTATGCGGTAACCCTCGGTCTCGATGATGTAGAGGTTGTGGTTTGTGTCGGTAACAAAGCCGAGGTGGCGCGTCTCGTTGTTTTCCATAACAAAAACGCGGTCGGCAACAAGTGTGTCGGGCTTTATCAGCTTCATGAAATAGGGACGCCCCGCCTGCATTTTCAGGTGGTATATGTCGCCGCCGTCGTCTACCATCAGGTAGCCGTTGTCGTATGGCTTGCGGCTGGTGATGTTGGCCGAGAAGCTGTGTACGGGAAGCTTGAAATCGCGGTTGTGGAATATGTCGGTGAAGCGTTTCGTGCGGGCCTCGTTAACGGCGTTGGTTCCCATGTCCACGAATTCCACACGTCCGTTGCGGAAGCGGAATATCTCGGTGGGATCTTCAAGGTCGATACGCGCGGGCATGGATTCCATAATCAGGAATACCTCGGGCATAACCTTGTTGATATCGCGCGGCAGTGACGAGAACACCCATGCGTTGTGGCGCAGGGCCGACATGGACATCTCTATGCCGTCGATGGTGTCGGGCAGAGCGTTGCGGGCCATCAGCTGGGTGTAATATATCTGCGGGAGAAGGCTGTCGCGCTGCTCGCGGGTAAAAGTCTCGCCAGTGGGATTGCCGTGGGCGTCCACAGCAAAGATTTCGGCCTTGTCCTGCGTTCCGTGCTGCGATACAATCATTTCGTTGTTTAGAGGCGAGCATGCAACAAATGGATCGTTGGCGCTAACGGGCAGTATCAGCGAATAGAGCCACGGCAGGAACCACGAGAGGATGAGTACGCACAGAGCTGTTAGGAGTATGGTATATGCTTTTTTCATATCAGTCTTGACGGCCCTCCTTGAACCTTATTACGGAACCAAACGAAAGAATTGAGAACAGCACGATAGCGATAATCATTGTAAGCACCATACCGTTGTAGGCTTCGGGGTGGGGCTGGAGGAAGAAAATCATAAGTGTGCCTATGCCTATCAGCCCAAGGATGATTCTGCGGGCCCATGTGCCTTCCAGGCATATTGCCGTGGTGAACAGATAGGCGGTGAATCCTGCGAAATACCAGGGCAGGGCGGTCAGCATTACACGCCATACCATTTCGGATGGCATTATCGAGAAATCGTACACGGTGATGATGGCTGCCTGAAGGGCGAACACTGTCAGCAGCTCCACAAGGCCGGTGCAAAGCATCAGGGCTATAAGGCGTCCCTGTGGATAGGGCAGGTGAAGGGTTAGCTTGAGGCGTTTCTGAGCCATTTCGGGGGCCATCTGCGCAATGCCGATGGCGAGGCCGACAGCCAGGGGAACGTATTTGATGATATCGATGAAGGAGTTGTCCTTCAGCAGCATGATAATCCACAGGTGCTGCACGCCTTTCAGTTCGATAAGGCGGTTCATCATCAGTATGGCGTATGCGGCCACGGCAAGCGCGAGCGCAAGGGCGATAAAGAACACCATGCGGGTCTTTATCCATTCTTTAAAGATAAGAGCTTTTTTCATGATGTTCAATATTTGCCGGTGAGACCGATGAAGGCGTCTTCGAGCGACATTTCGCGGCGCTGCAGGTCGGTATATTTTATGCCGGCAGCGTCAAGGTCGGCTTTGATTTTCTCGGGGGAGGCGAAAGTATAGAACTCTACTTCGTTCTTTATTTTGCCAGGATTGACAAGGCTGTCGGCGGTGGCGAGCTTTTCTACCGGCACGTCGGACAGCATGGTGTAGCGCTGGAATTCGCGTAGAAGCTTGTCTACGGGCATCTGTGTCAGTATTTTGCCATAGTCCAGGATAATGCAGTCGTCGATAAGGCGTTCAAGGTCCTGGATTATGTGCGATGTCATGAACACGGTCTTTTCCTCGGCTTTGGCGAATTCTCGCAGATAGTCGATGAAAAGGCGCCGGTAGCCGGGATCGAGGCCAAGCGAGAAGTCATCGAGCACAAGAAGGTCGGCGTTCTGTGCCAGTATAAGGCCCAGGGCTACCTGTGAGCGCTGGCCGCACGACATCGACGATATTTTCTGTCCCGGCGACACATGCAGTTTGGCCATTAGCTCGTAGTAGGCGTCACGGTTCCAGCGTGGATAGAATTGCGCATAGAAACGCTCTATCTGCGCTATTGTCATGAAGGAGTACTGAACGTGGCCTTCGATAAGAAGGGCTATGCGTGCCCGTGTCTCTGGTTTCATCTGGGTGATAGGCTCGCCGAAAATCCTGCATTCGCCTTTCTGGGGACGCAGGTAGCCCATCAGAATGTTGATGGTTGTCGTTTTCCCGGTACCGTTTTTCCCGAGAAGCCCGAGTATTCGGCCTTTGGGGACCTCGAAACTCAGGTCGCTGTAAATCACTCGCCCTGTGCCGTAGCGCTGGGTCAGGTTCTTTACAGAGATAACGGATTCTTTTTCCTGGTTCATGTGATTTTGTATCAGAATTCGGCAGAGATGCCAAGGCTCGCGCTGTGGCCATTTCCCTGTCCTTTGTAATCGGTATAATTGAAAGATGCGGAGAGAGACAGTACAACCTGGGGCAGCGCGCGGCTTACGCGAGCGTAGAGGCCGAACCCCGTGCGGTCGGCGCTGAGCATGTCGAAGTTGCGCACAACACACTGGCCCAGTGGCGTAGAGGTGTCAAGGTCGGTGAGCAGGGGACGGTCGTTGGATGCAATGCCGTAGAAACCTTGGCAACGCACGTTCCACAGCCATCGGGTGCCGCGTGCCGAGAAGTCGGCCTCCACTGCCGGCGTAATGCGCGAGGCGCACAGTCGCCGTGCGGGTGTGGTGTATTTCTCTATGCTGTAATCGTATCTTGCCGAGGGTGCGATGGTGAGATACGATGTGCCTAATCCTATCTGTACCGGAAGTTCCACACTTGCCTGCGCCACATTGTGGGAGTAGGGTTGGCGGTCGCCGATTTTGTCGTAGCTGGAGCCGGATGCGGTGCCGAAAAGGTTTTCGGTGCCGGTACGTTTGCGGTAATGGCCCCCAGCGGATGGCCGGAAAACCACTGTTGGTGTCAGGTGTATGAGCCATGCTACATTGGCTGCCAGTGTCGCGTTGTCGGTGTACCCTAAGGTGAGGTTGTTGAAGTTGCGCAGCATCTGCTCCATACGGTAGCTGGTGAAGGAGACGCTTGCCGAGAGGCCGTCGCCGGCGCCCGGAAGCCATTGCGCCGACAGTGTGTAGCCCAACGACTGATATCCGCTGTTTTTGTTGGTGTTGCCCATGAAACGGCGGTAGAAGGTCCCAAGACCCGTAAGGGTATAGGTGTTTATGTCGTTTATCGGATTGTAGAAATCCAGATCGCAGTTCTGGTTGTAGATGTTCATCGCTGCGGAGAGGCCCAGCACGCTCGCGCCAATGGCTCGTGCGGCTCCTATGCGCAGATCAAGGTCGCTGACGATGGTCTTTACGCGCGGGTCGCGGTTGCGGTAGGCTATCTCTGCGCGGTAGGCGGCGTCCGCGCCGAAGGTCCATGCGCCGGAGTAGCTGCGGGCATAGCCGCCGGAGAAGGTATAGCGGCGCGTGCTCAGATTTCCGCCGGCTTCGTCCCCGAGAACGTAGGGCGCTACACGGTCGTAGTCGATGCAGTCGGTCCATCGCAGGTTTCTATAGCTGCCGGTGCGGAATGCTGCTGTTCCCCATACGACGCTCGCTATATTGAGCCGGGTATAGGATTCGGCTCCGAGGCCGGCCAGGGTGTAGCCGGTGCCGAGCTGTTCCATCACCGGTTTCTGCAGGCGCTGGATGTCGGCCGAAGCCGTCGCCGACGACAGTGTGATGCTGTCGCGGTAGAACATCTGGGCGGGATTGTCGGTGTATGCTCCGGTGCGCTGCTTCTCCACAGGCAGGGCGAGGCGCTGTATTTCGGGCAACAGCGCGACAGACCGGGCCGCAGCCCCCGTAAAGAGGGTTGCGGCTACGGTCAATGCCAGTATGCGGCTGTTATGCATCTGCGTCGGCTGCATATCCGTTGGATTTTATTTTGCGGATACTACTTCGAAGTCTACGGAAGAGTCGTTGGTGTCCATCAGTACGTTGTGGCCGAGGGCCGACTTACCGGAGATTTTGCGGACAAACTTTTTGCCGAAACGTTCCTTGTCGGTTTTCTTCTCGGAGATGGCGGCGTGGCCGGCATCTACGGACGCGCGGAGTGCACCCTGGGTAAAGCCTTCGTCGGGGCACAGGTTGATACCGTCGATAATCCAGTTGTAGTCTATAAGCAGGCACTTGGTACCGGGCATTTCTGTGCCGGTGGCGGAGTTGATGTACTTATAGGTGCCGTCATATTCGGCCAGAAGTTTGTCGGCTGTCATGCCTTCGGGGAAACGAACAAGGGCGTACGAACGGTTGCACTGGTTGCTTACTACCCAGATGGTAGCCGAGTAGCTATACCATTTGTCCATATTGGGAACGGCGGGGTTGTCGGTATCGGTGTTCTGGGTGGTTGCGTCGTACCATTCGAAGTTGGCGTCGGTGTGGTCCAGCGCTCCGGGAACCTGAGCGTTCCAGTCAATGGCCTGGTCTACGATTTTTATGGATTCGCCCGGCTGGATTGCAACGTCCTTGCCGCTGCCGGGAATAACATATACTGTCTGGACGGTGAAATTGTTTTCTATGTAGTTGGCTTCGGTGAGAATCTTGTCGGCAGAGGTGTTGACAAACTTGCTCTCTACAATCGCCAGACCGTCGGCAAACTGTACTGTGTCGGAGTTGTTGTAGATTGTGAAGTAGGTGTCGAACAGGCCGTTTGTGCCTTTGGCGTTAGGCGAGCCGGTGAAATATACTTCGCCGAACACAAGGGTGTTCTTAGGATTATAGAAGAACCAGTTGAGTGTTACGCTGCTGTTTGTCTCGCTGATAATCTGCTGGGAGGCCACGGCGCGGAGAGTGTATTCAGTGCTTGTCTCGCCCTGTGTATAGGTTACGGTCATGTTGCCGGTGATGTCGTAGGTGCCGGCGGGCAGCGTGGCGGTTTCTGTCGAGGGAAGGAAGTATGTATAGCTGATGCCGGTGTTAAGTTCGGTGTACACCAGTTCTCCGGTGGTTATGGTGTAGCCGCCGGGAAGCTCCGAGGGCATATTGTCCACGATGCTTACCTGAAATGTGGGTTCGGGATCGTCTTCGGAGCACGATGTCGTTACGCTACCCAGGCCGGCTACTAACACAGTGCCGAGGATGAGGCTTTTGAAATTAATTGTCTTAAAATTCATAATACTCTATTGTTTTGGTTTATATTTTCAGATTAAGTTCCATGCCGAAGTAGGGGGTGGAATAGCGGCGCATGGTTACTCCGTAGCTCTTGTAGCTTGGCTGGATGGCAACCAGACGGTTAACGTACAGCGCAATGCCTACACGCTTTTTCCAGAACGTTTTTGTCGCTTTCAGATTTATGGTGGTCGCGGGCGGAACGGTGCGCGTACTGAACGAGCTTTCGGTGAAGTGGCGGATTAGCTGTTTCAGATAGGGATCGTTCATGTCGGCCTCGGTATAGGGATGCAGCGTGCCTTCGGAGTCCATGTACTGTACGGGCACTCCGTCGCGGTACAGGGTGCGCCGTGTGGTGAACCACATGTTCTGTATTCCTACCGAAAAGTTCAGTCCCAGTGTGGGTATATCGGTGTCAAACAGGAAATTGGTGTTGAAACTGGTATATTCTGCGCCGTCTGTATCGTCGTACAGGCCAACATACTGCAGTTCCTTGTTCTGCACTATTATGGATGGTTTGTACCACAGAGGCTGGCTGTTGCTGTTAAGGGTTTTGAAATATGCGCCCGAAACTGTCAGGCGCGTGCGCACGCCGGGGAAACGCCGTGTCTGGAACGTGTATTCGATTCCTTCCTTGTGTGTGCGGCTGCCGTTCGACGGCGTGTTCCGCACGGCCAGATAGCGCTGCTCGGTATACGGCAGTTCCGTGATGGCCGGGGCGTGGCCGGTGGCGTAGGGGTCGTAGTCCGACGCATCGTAGCGGCGGTAGTCGTAGACGTGTACTGTTCCGCTGCGGCGGAAACCGTCCGTCATGTTCTCGCGGAAGTATGTAACCGACAGACGGTTGCCCATATAGCTGATGTCGGCGCGAACTTCCCATTTGAAGTTGCGAGCGGCCTTGATGTCGTAGTTGGTCATGTCTTCCACGAATGTGCGCACGTTCATTGTGCGGAAAGCCTCAACGTTGTGGTAGTAGTTCAGCTGTTCCAGGTCGGTGTACAGCGGATCGGGATACAGATTTGCCGCTACTGGCATTTTGGTGTGCCATCCGGCGCCTCCGGCAATCTCGAAGTTCATTTTTTCGTCGCGTATTGTTGCCCAGGGCAGATCCCATACGAGATTGAAGCGAGGGTCCAGATAGGGCCGCTTGCTCAGGTAGTACCGGCGGTCGAGGTTCAGCATCTGTGTCTCGCGCAGACCTGCCGTAAGCGTCAGAGTGTTGTGGCCGGCGAAAATCTTTGTCTGGCTTTCAACGTATGCCGATAGCAGATGTATGGCCGGAATATCGCTGAATGCGCGCGGGCGGCTGGTGTTTCCGGCTGTGAGGGGACGCGTTATGTCGTAAACCGCGCCGCGGCCGTAGTTTTTGCTCATATCCCATTCAACGCCGAACTTCACCGACTCGTTTACGTGGCTGCTTTCGAAAAGAAAGTTGCCCGACCCTTTTACTGCCGCCGTGAACGGACGTCCCTCTACCCGGTAGTCGGCAAGGTAGAGCAGGGGAAGATAGTCCACATAATTCTCGCCGGGAGTCATGGAGACCGGCATGGGCATGACGCGCGACGAGGCCACATGCTTCTGCTGCTCCAGGTTCTCGTCGGCGTAGCTGAGGGAGCTTACAAGGTTAAGCGCTTTCAGTACCGACGGGCCGCCGGGACGAAAATTGAAGGTGTTGTCCCATCGGAATGTATGTTTGGTGTCCTTGTAGGTGTCTATGGTGTTGTTGACGGTCAGGTCCGGGTCGCTGTCGTCTTTTTCATATGTCCCGCTGTAGCTGAAACTGCTGTTCCATGTAAAGTTAACTACTGGGCCTTTCCACTGGCGCACGCTGCGCAGCGAGCCCGTTACACGGCTGTAGCTGTCGCGGTTGTCGCGAGGGTCTGCCTTGGAGTCGAGGTAGTCTATACCCGCGTTGAGTATCCACGAATTGTCCCCGAATATGTCGAAACCTTTGCCTACGTAGAAAAGCTGGCTCTGGGTGTCGGCCTTGAAGCGGGCTTCGTAGCGTCCGGCCTTGTTCTTGCGCTTGATGTTAACAAGCCCCGACGTAAGCTCTCCATACTCTACCGAGGGTATGCCACGGACAATCTCCACGCTCTCTATCTCGTCGGTGGACAGCGAACGCATGTCCACGCCCTTGCCCGTGGCGATGCGCTGGGAGCGCTCGCTGTCGGGTGTCGTCTGCATGTCCGCGTCGGTGTTCAGACGCACGCCGTCCACCACAACAGAGGTGCCCAGCGAGGCTGTCGAATAATCGTCGCTCGTGCCGATGCCGCTGGCCTGGCGGAGCTTGATAGTGTTCACCGTGCCCATCTCAGGATCCTTGGACGAACCGCCGGGCAGCAGCTCCATAATGTCCGAAAAACTCGACGGCTGGAGGTGGCGCATGGCCGTGGTATCTATAATTGAAGCCGAGGAGGCATTGCGCGCCTCCTGAGCGGTAACCACCACCTCGCGAAGCGCATCCTCGCGGCTCAGGCCGACGGCAATAATAGCGTTTTTGCCTACTGCGACAGATCGTTCGTGTGCTTTGTAGCCTACAGTGCTCACCTTCAGTGTCCAGTTGCCCGGTAGCAGTTGCGCAATGTAGATGCCCGCTTCGTCGGTGAGGCCGCCGATATTGCCTTTTCGTCCTGTCTGGCTGAATGTTACCACCGCAAATTCCAGGGGTTCGCCTGTCGTGGCGTCAACAACGCGGACGTTTATATCTGCGACATTGGCTGCCTCGGAAACAAGAATGGCAAAAAAGCCGATAAGAAGTGATATGTAGTGTCTTATATGCAAACTATGTTTCTTAATTGCGGTGTGCTTCCGCTCATGTTGTTATGGTTTTTTTGCGCTGCAAAATTATAAAAAATTGAAACCGCCGGAAATACCTTATTTGTGCGATAATTTAGTACATTTTGCCTGCGGATATACCTTATTTTAGTAGACATATAAGAAGCAGGTATATAAAAACAAAAAAACGACAGCGGGAGGCGCTGCCGGGTTGTTGAACGTTTTGTTAGGTTAGAAATCTTTACGGTAGATTTCGGATGCCGCGGTAAAGTACCAGCGGGCGATTGTCTTAATCAAATCTTTCATATCCATAGTTTTAGTGAAACATATGCGCTGCCGTGTTTTTTATATCTCCGACGGCGCGTTTGACAATCTTCGCTACAAAATTAATAACAAATGTTCAAAAACATTGTTTTTCGACATGTGTTTTTTATAACAAATTTCTTGCCACGGTATATGTAATCACTGCAACTATCAGCAATACAATGAATAACGGTGCAGTCGCGGCGCGGTGCAGCTGCGGATTTTTTTTTCGTGTCGCTTCGGCAAAGATGTAGAATGCTGCGGCCGGAACGGCGAAAAACACAAATGGATTGTAGTGCCACGCTTCAGCTATGTTGCCGTGCAGAAAGGCGTGGAGGGCGCGCTGGGAGCCGCACCCCGGGCAGTCGTAGCCTGTAAGCATTTTAAAAAGACACTTGGGGGCGACGCCGGAGCCCGGGTCGTGCAGGTAGTAGTATCGGCCTACTAAAAATATTACGGCAACCGCTGCCACAATGGCGGCGGTTGCCGATAGTATTGTGCGTAGGCGTGGCATCTCAGCCTAATATGGCGCTCAGGTACATTACGGGCAGGAAGCCTAAGGCTATGGCTATCATTATAAGCCACGCGGCGATTTCAGAGGCCTTCTTTGCTTTCTTTATGTCGCCGTGTCCGTAGTAGGAGGACACGAAGATGGATGCGGCCAGGGCGCCGATACTGAATGGGCTGCAGCAGCAGATGAGCAGTATTATGGACAAGCCGATGTATGTGGGCGGGCATGGCTCGTCTGGGGTGGTTGTCGACGTCGGGCGCATATAGCTGCGCCCTGGTGCATACCGCGAGAAGAACTCGCGGGCGCCGGATTTGTCGGACATATCGTCCGGAGCACATGTATCTGTCTTTTCGGGGCTCGGTTCACTTGCGCTTTCTTCGCCGAAGTAGCCGGCGAATTCATCGAGTGTGTTTGCGGGGAGCCATTTCGGTAGTCCCTCGAACCATACTTTTGTGTTTTCGTTGAACCCGGGCAGTTCGCGGAGCTGTTCTTTTTCGAAAGGTCCCTGCTGTCGCCCGTCAAGATATACCCATACTTTCATTGCTGCAATGTGAATGAGCGCGCCCCTCCGGCATTGAGAATTCCATACCTGTGCCGGTATGGGACGCGCATAAGTTTTTATATCAGAAGTGCTTTACCTCTTTGCCCACGATGGCGGACAGGAGGGTGTTGGCCAGTCGTGAGGCTCCGATGCGGAAGTATTGGTTGGTGAGCCATTCATCGCCCAGAACTTCCTTGATGATGGTGTAGTATTTTACGGCATCTTCTACTGTAGATACGCCGCCGGCGGCCTTGAAGCCTACGCGGGTGCCGGTTTTCTCGTAATATTCCTTGATGCACTGAGCCATTACGTACGCAGCCTCAAGCGATGCGCCGGGATATTCTTTGCCGGTGGATGTCTTGAGGAAGTCGGCGCCGCTATACAGCGACAATACGGAAGCTTTCTTGATATTGGCTGCTGTTTTTAGGGCACCTGTCTCCAGGATAACCTTGAGGCGGCCATTGCGGCAAGCTTCTTTCTGCTCGGTGATTTCGTCGCATACCGATTCGTAGTCGCCGTCGAGGAAATAGCCGAGATTCAGAACTATGTCGATTTCGTCGGCGCCGGCGGCAACAGCAAGGGAGGTCTCGGCAATTTTCACTTCCTCGAAGGTCTGGCTGGAGGGGAACCCGCCGGAAACGCATGCGATGTTTACTTCGCTCACTTCCAGTACGGCACGTACTACTCCGGCGAAGTTAGGATATACGCATATTGCTGCCACGTTGGGTAGTTCGCCGTATTCTTCCTCGAAGCTGTTCACGTTTTCGGTGAAGCGTGCAACAGATTCCGGGCTGTCGGTTGCCTTAAGGGTGGTGAGGTCTATGCTGTTGAACAGGAATTTGTATACGTCTGCGTTGTTGTTTTCGGCGAAGTGTTCGTCAATGATTTTCTTCACTGCCTCGGCCACTTCGGCGTCGTTTTCGGTAACGGCGCTGGCGGCGATGGCCTGAGTGTATTTGTCGGTCTGAGGTGCGTCTGCCATAGCTGTGTGTTTTAGTTTTTAATTGTTTGTAAGTTTGGGATTGTTGCGGTGTCTTTCGCTGTCTCTAACGTTTTTCTTGGCGATATTGTTGGCGAAAGCGTCGGTAAGGTCTATACCGTGCTGGTTGGCGATGGCAATAGTAACCCAAAGAACATCGGCGAGTTCGTCGGCAAGGTTCAGGCACTCGCCGGGTTTGGACGACTGGTCGCCGTCGGTGCGCGCGATAACACGCGCTACCTCGCCGGTTTCCTCGGCAAGGATAGCCATGTTTGTCAGAGGCGAGAAATACCTCACGCCCACGCTGCGGATCCAGTTGTCCACGGCCTGCTGCGCCTCGCGCAATGTCAGTTCGTTCCCGCTGTTGTTCATACTCGGCAAATTTACAGCAAATTTCCCAATTATGCAATATGGCGCTTCGCCCTTAATCAGGCGGTGTAGCCTATGCGCCGGCGTGCGTTGTGAGCCGCAACAGTGAACGGTGGTATGTCGTTGGCTTCTATCTCGGAGAGTGATGAGGCCGTGGCCGCCCCCGACGATATCACGCGAGCGGCCATCGCGGGTATTATGTCTGTCTGAATCATGTTTATTACATGACGGGCGTTACCGAAGGTCCTGTCCCGGTGTGCATAGTCGGATTTCAGACGTGCCGACAGGGCGCCGCGTGCTTCCGGCGACAGTGTATAGCAGTTCTTACCCAGATAGTTTTCTGCGATTTCCATCAGTTCGTTTTCCGAGAAATCATCGAAAATGTAGATGTTGGATTCCGGGATTCGGGAGCGCAGCCCCGGATTCATCTCGAACATGCGTTTCATTTCGTCGGGATAGCCGGCAAGAATTAGCATCCAGTCGCGACGGCTCTCGTCGGCGAGGGCTGTCAGCAGGGCCTCCATCACGAACTTGGCCGGGTCGCGAGGGTCGTTGGGCTGGAAAAGCTGATATGCCTCGTCGATAAAGAGTATGCCGCCCTGCGCAGCCTCGATGGCTTCGCGCGTGTTGGCTTCTTCTTTGCCGTATACTGTGCCTATCAGGGTGGCGCGCTCATGCACTACCACGTGCCCTTTGGACAGTATTCCGGCCTTGGCGAGCATCTTGCCCATCATCGACGCTACGGTTGTTTTGCCTGTGCCGGGCGAGCCCATAAACATGGCGTGGAGGGGTACTGAGAGGGTCGGTAAACCGCTGTTGCGCCGCATACGGTTGAATTCCACAAGCATGTGGTACGTGGAGAGCTTTTCCTTTACGCTGCGCAGACCCGTCAGGCTGTCGAGGGTAGGCAGTGCGGAGTTATCGGACAGATCAGACATATCAGCCTCGTCTGTTGTGTCCGGGTCCTCGGTTGTCTGTGCTGTTGCAGAATTCTCCTCCGAGGCGATGAATTCGTCCAGAAGTCTGTCGAAATCATCCTCGGAAATAGCCTCGGCTTCCTCTTGGCCCTCCTGGTCGGTGGTGGCGCTGTCCCGTTTGTGGAAACGGCGTACGGCTTCGTCAAGCGAGTACTCGTCCATGCACTCTATGTCATCGTCCTCCCATGCCCCGCGGATATCGTCGCTGTCTGTGCTGAAAACAAAACCGGCAGACGGATTGTCCATGCATATCGCCTCCGCATAGCACACTCCTTTTCCCGAGGCTGTTATATGTAGCGGTATTTCCAGTGTGTAGATTTCGTCCTCCTCCCATACTGGGCGGCAGAAGCGGCTCTCCACCGTACCGTCGGGCATATGCACGCGTATCTCGAATTCCGGTGAGGTCTCCGGACCGCAGGGCAGTGCGAGCCGCAGTATAAAGCGGACGCGAACATAATCCGGTGCGTTGACGCGCAAAGCCTTGTATAATGTCTCGTTGCCGAGACGGAGAACACACGCGGCCTTGCACGTAAACCATTCGTCGATGAATATTCCATATATACGCGAGCGCCATACATGAATTATTTTCTCGCCAAGTATTGCGTTGCACTCCTCGTCGCACACCTCTATGCGGTATGTCTGGGCCTGCGTGGCGGTGGCGAATGGGAAAGGAAAATCTACGCGGAAGAAGCCTGCGCTGCCTGGCTCGGGAATGTCTGCGGCTACTGCTGTGCTGTACAGCAGTTCGCCGGAATGGTGGCAGCGAAGCGAAACGCGGATGTGCCGGCGATTGACGCCGGACGACGGTTTGTGAGGATCGGTGATATAGGAAACAAGTATGGCCAGCCCTTGCTGGTAAAGGTCGGCCACGAAATCCGACCGGTCGTCGAAATGATTCTCGCCGGGGAAGTCTTTGGCAAGATCTTCGCTGGGGCAATAGACGTCGGTACGGATTGTTGTTAATAATAAATCAGAATTTAAGTTGTTCATATTCATATACATTTTATAGTTATACATTTGAATTTTAATAAACCGGAGGCCTGCCTCCGGGCAACCTGAACATTATGTCAAAGGTCTCGGGCCCGCTTACGCGGACAGTACACAACAGCGCACTCCGATGGCTGTCGGGTGAGCGTCTGTGCTGCTTGTTTCAAATGTGCGTTATGCCACAACATCTACATGCCGCCCGGCGGGGCGACTACAGCAAAGAGCTTTTCAATAGGATGAAGTGTCATAACAGTTACTATAAAATGTATTGATAGAATTCGGGTAGCAATAGATAATGGTGGTTCCGGCATTATGGTATTCCGCATCTCCAATATATGGAATTGATTGCGGAATCAGCCTTCTTCCCACGCTGCAAATTTAATCACAATTCCACATCCCTCCAAATTTTATCCCATAAAATTTATATCTCTCTTACAATCGTTTAGTAAACAAAGACATATATGTGCTGTTATAATATAAATGTAATGAATTATGGTAACGTTCGTAATTATACTTTGGGTAGCCGGGATGTTGATGCTTCCGTTAGGGCGCATATATATGATATGGCAACAGCACCGGGGGAATCCTAAATTTAAGGATCCCCGGTTTGTTAAGAAATACGATGCAATCCGCCGCATCGGCAGTATCGTCGTAACCGCCGTAGCGCTACTGATTCTCCTTATTCTCGAGCATCAGGCATAATCCCGTCGCACCATTTTCTATTCCTCCATGCTGGATTTCAGGAAGTCCCTTAGGCTGAGGGTGTATGTTGCGATGGAACGCGCCATAACCACACCGGCGCCGGTGGAAACGTTGCTGTAGCCCCACAGCGGTTCGGCAAAGCCGAGATCGCCCAGATCTCCGAGAATACCCGAATCGGTCTGCCATACATACATCGAGCGGTCGTAGTAGCTCTGCGATATAGATGCGAGAGAAAACACCAGGGAAAAATCGTAGTTGCATTCGTTGTATTCCTGCGACGACAGGTAGTAATAGGCATCGTTGAACTGGAGATTCAATGTATAGCTCTTTCCGGCGAACTGCCTGTCGGAAAATACCAGGAGAGCGTCGCTATCCTCGCCGAAGAGTGATTCGAACACTCCGATATGCTCCTTGAATATAGGCTCGACATTCAAATCGAATGTACCTAAGTTTATCCATGAATAGGGAGCGTCCCAGTCTTCCCGGGGTGCCTGCAGGACACCTCCAAGTTCGAAGTAATTGTTGGCGGTATCTGTATCATCGATTGTGAGTTTTATGCGCATATTGAACGACATGCTGCCGTACATTGCCAAATGTAATATTCCTCCGGTACTTTTGGAAAGAATTTCGGGAATGAACTCCACGGATGCTACGGGTACCGCTTTCGGAACCGTTACACTTGCCTCGGCGCTGCCGTATTTCCGGCTTTGGGCCACAATCCGGATGTTGTCGCCCTCGGCGGGGATATAAGCGGCGTCCTGCAGTTCGCCGTTGGCGTAGACAGATATTACAGCGTCGTCTACAGAGTGGTCATACTGCTCCATAGCGTTGTTGTACATCCATGTGTGCGTAACTTCCACCTCAACGGGTTCGCCGGCGGTGATAAGGGAATTGATGCACAGAACGGATTCGGTGTCTGTAGCCGGGTCGAATTCTTCGTAACATCCCGTCAGCACCAACGGGAGAAGAAGCAAAGATATATGTTTCAGAATTTCCATGTGTACGAAATAGAAGGGATTAAAGGAATCATTTTAAATTTTTTGAATACCGGCCCATGACTATTGGAGCTTCGACTGATTGCAACGGTGTTCATGTTGCAGTAGGCGTTGTACAGTCCGAAATTCCAGTAGCCGCGTCTGTTGCGGACGGTGCAGGAAAGGTCCAGGCGGTGATAGAACGGCAACTGATAATTGTTTATCCGCGCTTTAAGGGGCACTTGGTACGAAAACCAGGAGTTATCGTAATTGCGTAGTTCCCAAGTCTGGGTGAGCAGTGTGAAACGGTTGCCGGAATGGCCTGTCCATGCCGCGTTGAGCTGTACTTTTGCGCTTATATTCCAATTTAACAGTATATTTATTGTGTGGCGGTGGTCGAATCGGGCGGGAAATGTGTGGCCGCCGTTTTTCTCGGCAAAAGTGCGGTCCGTCCATCCTAAGGAATATGCTATGTGGCCGGTTACTTTGCCGGATAGCTTCTCCACTTTCAGGTCTATGCCTTTTGCGGTGCCACGACCGCTGCAAAGACGTGAGTTCCACATCTCGGTAGGTGGTTGCAGATAGTATTCGTCGCGATAGTCCACGAGGTTGCGCATCCATTTGTAATATGCCTCGGCGGAAACAGTATAGTTGCCGTTGTTGCTCTGCCAGTAGGCGGCTGCGGATATCTTGTCGGCTGTCTGGGGCTTGAATTTACCGGTGATGGGTACCCACTGGTCGGTAGGCAGGGAAAGATATGTCTGGCACAGCTGATGTACATATTGTGTGGTGCGGCTGTATACTGCTTTGAAGGCCCAGTTGTCGTGCGGGCGGTAGCTTGCCGATAGGCGCGGTCCTGCGCCGAGGTGTGTTTTGCCGCTTATGTTGAACAGTGATCCGTGGAAACCGGCATTGATTCTGAATTTATCGCCCAGACGCATGTCGTCCTCGATATATATGTTTGCTTCGCTGGCGAGGTACGACCATGTGGAATCGCGGCTCACCAATGTCGCGTCTCCGTTGGTATAGCGGCGAGAGGTCCGCTGGGGCAGGAAGGAGTGCAGTGTGTAACCGGCGCCGAAGCGCACGCGGTGTACTTCGTTGGGACGCCAGTCGAAATCTCCGCGGAATATCCAGTCATTGATGTTGTTGTCGGTTTTTATAGTCCCTTTCGATTCATCGATGTTATCGTAGTTGTCGAATACGGTATACTCGTGTTTCATGTTCGAAAAGAAGCGTGTGTATGCCGCAGTGAACTCGGCGGAGAGGTCGGGTTGCAGTTTATAGTTGAATCCCGCCTGTGCCACAAGGTTTCCCCAGTGCATGTTGTACATGTAATCCTCGTGCCACACCGTGCTGCCGCTGTCTTTGTACTTGCTGCCGTTCTTCAGAAGGTCGTTGCCGAAGTAAACGCTAACGAATCCTGTCGCGCGGTTGTTGAACCTGTGCGTTATCTTGCCGTTCAGGTCCATGAAAGCGTAGTTTAGGGTTACCTTCTCCTAGTCCGACGAACTGTTGACTATCGACAGCGCAGGAGCCGAGAAAACATCCGACCATGAACGGCGCAGGCCTACCGAATACGATGTCTTGCGGCCTATGGCACCTTCGAGATAGAACGAGCCTGAGGTAAGGCCGAGTTTGAACGACCCGCTGTGTCCTTCGGTGGGTCCGTTCTTGGTGCGTACGTCCAGGTAAGACGACAAGCGTCCGTCGTATTTGGCCGGTATCGAAGATTTAAAGAAGTCGATATAACGGATGGCATCGACATTGAATGCGGAGAACAGCCCCATGTAATGATTTACCTGATATAGCGGTACATTGTCGAGCATGAACAGGTTTTCATCGGCATTTCCGCCGTGTACATTCATTGCGGCCATGCCCTCGGCGGCGCTGGTTATGCCCGGCTGCATCTGTAATGCCTTCAGGACGTCGCTCTCGCCGAACAGCGTCGGCGCGGAGGCGATTTCACGCGCGGTGAGTTTGCGGGCGCCGATTTCAGAAGTTTCTACTGTCGGGGCTTCGAGACGCGATACCACGATTATCTCGTTGAGCATCTCTGGCTGTTTCGTTTGCGGCAATTGGGGTATGGTCGTTATCTTCTGTGCTTTCTTTGCCTTGGGTTTCTTTTTGAGGATTATGTTTTTGCCTTTGATTTTGTACTCTATTCCGGAATCCTTGAACATGGCCGAAAGCGCCTGCCGGACAGACTTGTTGGTAACGTTCACAGTAACAAGCATATCCGCGAGAATATCGGAAGAATATACGAAATTCATGCCTGTCTGCCCGGCGATATCGCGGAATACTTCGGCTGCGGGCCTGTCAACGGCGTTTACAGTTACATTCCGCGCCACTGCCGCCCCGAACACGGTTAGCAGAATTGATATAAGCAACAGTCTTTTCATTGTTCGGTTACCGTCATTTGTGTTCCTAAGATTTCATTTATCTCTGCTATCAGTTCGGCGGGATTGCCCTCGTAGTGCAGCGACAGCACATACCCGTCGGCAGATTCAGGAATGTTGCCTACCTTGACTGCGTATACAGTCTCGATTTTCTCTACAACTTCCTGCAGCGGCGCGTTTTCAAAATCGATTATCCTGATTTGTTTCAACGGACTTGCGGCTTGTACGGGTGCGGTGTGTTGAGTTACCTCGTCGGCGCTATACCGGTGATAAATCACGGCCGCGGTGGCCGACAACAGCACAGCCGCGCTTATGGCAGCAGCTACCCGGAAGCGGCGCCACCACGATGTCTGCGAGATGCCTAACCTACGCCATCCCGCTTCTGCGGAAAAGCGCCCTTTGCGATAGTGGCGCGCGATAAAATCTATTTCTTTATTTTCCATGCGATGAATATGTCTTTTTTACCTCTAAGACACATCTTTCGCCAAAAGGTCCTATGCAAAATGCAAAAAAATTCAAGAAAATTACAGGAACGGCAGGAAAAACGGTTTGTGGCCGTCGGAAAGTGCCTCGCGCAACCGGGCGTAGGCTTTTGTCATCTGATTTTTTACGGTTTTAACAGATATACCCAGCTCTTCGGCAATCTCCTCGTTTGTAAGACCGTCGCGCTTGCTCAGCAGAAACACCTCGCGGCAACGTTCAGGCAACCCGTCGATGGCTTTCCATATCTTTGCGTCGCGGAACGACGTGTCGATGTCGTCCTCGCCAACATCGGGAATGCTTTCCTCGCCGAGGGTCTCGTGGCAGCCGCGCAGGTAGTCCATGCACGTGTTGCGCACGCTGCGGTACATGAAGGCGGTGAAACTGTCTATCTCTCCGCCGGCGCCGACATATTCCCATGTTTTCATGAAGGCATCCTGCACAAGGTCCTCGGCGATGTCGGCGTCGGCGACAAGGCGCAGCGCGAACATGCCCAAGGGCAAGTATAGCTTACGGTAGAAAATTTCGAATTCCTTGGTTGTCATTGTTGATGGGAAGAGAGGTAGCCGGCACAAAATTACACAATCATCTCCTCTTCCGCAAGCACAAGGTTTTGCAGGACAGAGTTTTTTTGCTATTTTTGCCGCATGAACACAATAACTGACAGGCAGATATGGTCCGGGGACATTCAGCCGATAGAAAGTCTATGTTTCGAACATGTGGAAAGCAGCTACCTGAAAGTGGTTGTCATCCGTATAACCATTGTCTATCTTCTTCTGATTGGCACCGCGTTGCTTATCCCGCCGCTGTGGGAAAACTGGTTGTTGCTCGCCGGTGTTGAATGTGCTCTCGCGGCTGCCTTTGCCGTCAACGTGGCTCTCGTCCGCAAAATATATAATTTCAAGGGCTATGCGCTGCGTACAAGGGACATATCCTATCGTTCCGGCATCTTTTTCACCACGGTAACCACCGTACCTTTCTGCAAAATCCAGCAGGTGAGCATACGCATGAATTTAGTGAGCCGTATATTCGGACTATACTATATGGATGTGATAAACGGTTCGCAGTCGGCCATGAATCAGCTAACTATCCCCGGGCTGACGCTCGAAAAGGCTGAGCGCCTGAAATCGTTGCTTATCAATAAAGCCGATTGCGACAATGACTGATTTCTCCACTCCCCGCCGAATGAGCCCCGGCGCTTTTGTCATTATGCTGCTGAAAGCGTTCCGGGAGATTATAGGCACTGCATTTGTCGCTGCGGGATATCTGCTGTACAAAAAGGCCGATGACGGCATGTCAATGTTCTTGGGAGTCGCAATTGCCATCGGGGCGATTATTGCCTGGGCCTCGATTCTCGCGTTTATAAGATTTTATTTCAGGAAATTCCATATCGAAGGCGACAAGCTTATATATACCAGTGGTCTCGCTACAAAGCAGACCACCAGCATCCCGCTTTCGCGGGTTCACACTCTGCGTACAAAAAGCGGTCTGTTCTACAGGCTGTTGGGCATGCGAGGCGTTACTTTCGACACTCTGGCCAGCGACAAGGAGGAGGTTGAGCTGATTCTCGACGAACGCGACTGGCAGATGTTGCTGGACCGCGTGAACAGGGGCGAGAATTTCGCCGATATCACCGACAACTCGGTCCCCTTGCCTCCGCCGGTAGAAGATGATATACGTTCTGTAAGCAATTCAAATATATTGAAAGGCGCGCTGTGCCAGAATCATCTCAAAGGGTTTGCAATATTTGGTGCCGTTGCCTTCGCGGTGTTCGACAAGGTGAACCAGTTCGATGAAGAGGCAACCACACGTATAATCGGTTATATCGACACTCATGCCGGTGATATAATGCCATCCGCAGTGGAGTGCATTTGCTTCCTTGTCGCCCTGTATCTTATTGTTATGGTGCTCTGGACCGGGAAAATTGCTTTGCGCTACGGCAATATGACCATACGAACCACCGACAGCCGTCTTACCATTGAATCGGGACTCGTATCACGCTTTACGTGCCGTCTCGCCCGGGAAAAGACCACTGTGCTGAAAATAAAGCAGAACCCCCTCGAGAAAATTGCCGGATGCCAGACAATTACGTTGCGTCAGGCTGCCAACGCCACCGATACCAAAAAGGAAGGAGACATACGAATATACGGGTCGGACCTCGGCGGGGAACTGTTTGCGTGGTGGCTCGGCGACATGGATGACAGAAGCGATGCCAACCTAATGTTGGCCAAATCCGGAAAAGGTTTGTTGATGCGCAGATTTGTTCCGCAGCTTATATTGGCTGCGGTGGCCGCAGCGATAATAATCCACACTACTCAGTTTCTGCTTCCAGCCGTGATAATCTGCACGGTTTATGCCGCCGTTGCTGCGGTGCGTGGGGTCATGGCATGGAAACACAGCAGCATAGAACTAAAGGAATCGTATGTGAAGATTAACGGCGGCAACATCGCCCGCATCCGCGAATATATACGGTACCGCGACATAGAAACCGTCAGTATCGCCAGTACTCCCTTTACTCCGTACACTCGGCGCGTATTGTTGCGTGTGTCAACAAATGCCGGCGCAGCCGCGGTATACTCCCTCTCGCAGACCGACGCCCTCGCAATCCGCAATTTCATGCTCTGCAAAATGACGTCCGCAAGTATTCACGCATAGGAATGCAGTCCGGACATGAGGTAGTTGGCGCCGAAATAGGTAAAAACTACCGACAGTACCGCCAGAAGGAGGTACCAGTGAAGTACCTTGGGCCTGCGGAACAATTTAAGCCGCCGGCTGCCCCAGTGGACAGGAACGGAATATATAAGGAGCATCACAAGGGCGCATGTTTCTTTCGGGTCCCATCCCCAGTATCTGCCCCACGACTGATTAGCCCATACGGCACCCACAAATATGCCTACAGCCAACAGGAACACTGCCGGAACAAGAATTATACGGTTGGTACGGCATAATGATTCTGCTGTCGCTTTGTCCTGCGACGACAGCGCTACGCCGGCCAGAATAATGGCCAAGGCAAAATGTATAAGTAGGGTAAATGGTTGTCGTAACATATCAGATTGCATCTACGAAACGTATTATCGCGTCTCGGTCTGCTTTGGGTAGCTTGCGGAACAGCTCAATGCTGTAGCGGGCGTCGCTCTGCGGCGAATATCCGTGCCACATAATGGCTTCGAGGGCTGTGCGCGCGGCAGTCGTGCAGGCGGTCGGCTGTGGGGCTGCCCGTTATCTTGCTGTGCAGTCCGCGGCCCCACAGAGGTGTGGTGCGGCACCATCCTCCGCGGATATCATTGGCCATAAGCAGCTTGTGCTGTACCATGTCGGTATAGGGCCATATTTTCTGGTGCGGGAAGCGAGGCAGTTCGTCGCCCTTGAAGAATCTGGCGGGGTCAACGATATTGTCGGGGCCTGTCGTCCAGCTGGGACGGTGGCAGTAGTCGCAGCCGATTTCGGTGAACAGTTCTTTGCCTCGCTGCACGTCGGGATCGTCGATGTCGCGTACGGCGGGAACTGCCAGGCCACGATGCCATACCATCAGGTCGGTATATTCGTCATCGCTCATCTCCACGTCCAGATTCTTGTCGGTGAGGTATGCGGTGATACGTTCTTCCATAGTACCCTCCCAGTACGAAGAATGTTTCCGTTCGGGATCTATGCGGGCTACGTAGCTGTCGAAGCCGGCCTGGACATCCGGATCGGTAGCCGAATATTTCACGTAGGTTCCTGCGGCGTCGAGGTAGTGGTACCTGCGGTCCGAACGTGTTACATTGGTAATGTTCCAGATTGCATTTGCGCCGGCGGCGTCCTGCAGCGGACCGCGAGAAAGGGCGTAGGTGAATCGGCGGACATATTTGGTGCCGTCGCCCTGCAGGGTGTTGGCGTACATCGAGTTCCAGTCTCCACCGCTGTAAAAGGCGGGGTTGAAGCCGTTAGGCAGGAAGCCGTCGGCCTCCTCCTTGCGGTACTGGGCAAGAATGTCTTCCTCCGGAATGGCATCTATAAGGCCAGTGCCGTAAATACCGATGGTAGATTCAAGCTTCACGGCATAGTCGCCCGGCAGCTGATAGCCGCGGTTTACAACATATATGGCCTCGCGGGGCATTGTAACTTCCGGATACTGGAGCGAATACTGCTCGCCGTCGTCAAACCGGTTGTTCCATTCGTCGGTGGCCTCCAGCCATCTGACTGTGATTTTTGACTCGTCCAGCGGTGCCTTGAACGGAGCCACGGCGTGGCTCTGCGGCATCCCGGCAAGCCACGACACGTAACCCTCGGTAGCGGGATCGTATACCACCAGCAGGCAGCCGTTGCCGATTTCGTTGGTGTTGAAACTTCCTTCGGGCACACGTGTGCCGTGTCCGTAGTTGGGATGGCAGTGGATACACGATGTACGGATATACACCGGGCCGAGGCCCGACCGCACGCCGGTCTGGTTTGCCATGAAAGGCTTCTCAAAAATGGCCTCTCCGTTCTTGAATGACTGGTAGAGGCCCTGGCGTTCGACAGCCGGTGCCGGCTGTTCGAAAGCATTGCTTGTGCTCAGCAGTGTGGTGCCGAGTTCGCCTCCCGCATAAAACCATTCCGGAAGGATTTTATCCTCCGGAACAGGTTCGTCTTTAACCTTGTCGTCCGAGCAGGACATCAAGGCGAAAGCCACGCACGAAACGAAAGCAAGCCTGTAGCATGTAGTCGCTTTTTTCATAATCGGGTAATAACTGAATTGGCGTTTTCAAGTGCCTCCACAAGGGTGTCGCCGGCAGCCTTCATCGCGGTTTCGGCAAGGGCGCCGGTCGCATTTTTTGCGAAAGGTTCGGGAATGGCTTCTATTGCGGCAATGGCATTGTCGATGGCATTCCTTACGGCGGTATCGGATTCGGGACTTAAGGATTTGACATAGTCGCTGATAGATGCGTCGCCGTTACGGCTGCCCAGATAGGCGTTCTTGATGGAACGGATATTGTCGGCGAAATCCTCGATGGAGTTGAGTGAATAGGGCGATTCTATATAGTTCTTGTCTTCCTGCGAGGAACCGATGTGGGGACGGCCGATTTTAGTATTGCCTACCTCGTCGGCGATGTCTATGCAGCCCTGTATTATTTCTTCGGCAGCTTCCTGATAGGTTTTGAAGCGCGAGCCTGGCTGGCCGGCGTTCATCATCTCCCAGCCGTAGTTTTCGCTGTAGTCGAGTTCCGCATCTTCGAGGATGTCCTGTTTTGCCTTGGACACGTTTTCTGTGCCCGCCCAGCATGCTTCCAGGCATACGCACTGCTGGCACAGGTCCTCGGCGACGGCAACGAGGTATTCCAATTCCTCGGGAGTATAGTCGGCGGAGTGTACGAGGGCGGTGTTCTCGTCGGCGCTAAGCTCGAATAGCATGTATTCAACAGCGTGGAAACCGATAAGACCGTAGCCGCCGTTGTTTTCCAGCGACCACTGGTTGCCGTTGCGGATCTGTACGAGCAGATTGTCCATTGCGGCCTTGTCCAGAGGCCACGAGTCGATATGGGGGTCGATGTTATGGTTGGCGGCGGGGCCGAAGAGGAATGCCTCGGAAAGTTCCCAGCTCTTGCGGGCCTCTTTCCATGCCTCGCCAGCAGCCTTGATATCGCCGGAGGCAAGTGTGCCGGCGGCATGTTTCTCCTGGATGGTATTGCACAGGTCGCGCATGCGGATGGCTGCGTCGGCCATTGCCGAGTATGTGGGCCGTACGGTGTGTTCTACATAAGCCTCCGTTGCGCTTTTCAGAGTCTGCTCCTTTTGCGACAGGCCCACGCCAGCGGGCTCGTCGTTGTCTGAACAGCTTGATACAAGCAGCGCTGCAATGCCGGCCATAAGTAGTTTTGAAATCTTCATTTGTCTTATCTTTTGAATGGTTTATATTAGCTGTTATTTGAACCAGCCCACATAGGCGATACCGATATTGATGGCCGGTTCGTTGTTGTATTTTTTGTTCAGTATGCCGTAGCTGTAGTCGCCTTTGACTATTATCTCCGGTATCGGCATCCAGTTTATGCCGGCCGAAATTTTGTTCCTTTTGCACCATTGCAGCGATGTGCCGCTTTCCATCCTTGCCATAGAGTCGTAGTAATCATATCTGCCGAATACATAGAACTTCTGGCCCGACGATTTCATTGCCGGCATAAGCGAGAAAATATTGTATCCGGCTTCAACTCCGGCAACGATAACGTCCGACGCAACCTCCTGACGTTTGGAGGTGGAGTTCTTGGACATCGCTATATTGAACTTGCTTATGTGTGCGGCGTCGCTGAGGTGGCCCCAGTCGAAATTGCCGCGGGCAAGGAATCCGTGCCCCTCGTATTTGAAATCGAACGAGGCAACCGATACTGTGCCCCGGATGCCATTGTTCTTTTCGGAATCGGTGGGGTAGAGTGTGTTGCGGAACGAATTGCCCACATAGCCGCTTACACCCATCCGCAGGTCCTTCACGCTGTAGTTGTCGATTCGGCCCGCGAAGGCATAATTATTGGCGATTTTGAATTCGAACGGCGATGCGGAGCCGTCGTGAATCCAGCTCTGGTTGCCGAAACGCTCCGAATCGAGGCCCGGCAGAAACATTGCCATATAGGACCATGACCCCGCGCGGCCCGACAGCGACAGAGCTACCTCGTGCCACGTGCACGGGAAGATGGTGTTCTCGCCTTCGGGACGGTATACCCCGAAGAACTGATTCGGTTCGTGGTGCGCGTTTGTGGCTCCTACAGGCACAACCTGCATGCCTGCGCGCAGTTTCAGCTGAGGCAGGAATACCTTCTGTATATAGAACTGCTCAAGAGCCACCTCGCCGCCGCGTTCTATTTCGCTTTCGTATTCGCCGGCTTCCTCCGTTTCTATTTCTATGGCCGATTCGGTGCCGCCGTGCTCGAATTCGATTTCCGACGAAAACGACCAGCCTTTTCCGAAATCATAGCCGAGATAGATAACAACATGCGGCAAATCAAAGCGTCCGTGGCTGCCTTTGTACTTGTCCGGTTCGGAATACCTCAGATAATTGTCACTGTAAAAATTACGGGAGAAAGCAACCTCGCCGTAGCCGCCAACATGCAGCCTGTCAAATGCCGACAGCTTCGCCTGAGCTCCGTCGGAATTCTGGGAATAGACAGGCATTGAAGCGCACAGCATAATGGGAATAAGCGCCAGATAAAATTTCAGATTCATAGTCTATTTTATTTGGCTGCAAAGTTAGCCCGAAAAGAAGCATCGCTACAATACCCTCGAAATGTGGTTTTAAAAATACCTTTACTCCCCTGAAATAATATAAATAAACTCCCTCCGGTAAGGTATGCCGGTTCTGCGCTACCGCACAAGGACGGTATACGGCATTAAAAATCGTAGTAGTCTCTTATGCCGGGGATGTCGCGGGCGATGGCCTGCATTATTGTTCTGATGCCTTCCGGGGTCTCGGCGTGCAGAGTGTCGAGTTTCAGAATCTCTTTCAGCGCCTCCAACGCCACATTTTCCGCCTCGCCGGAGAGGGTGCTGTCGCCCATCCATAGGCCCGTGAGGGCTAACTTTGCCGAACATACTTCTTTTGTTGTCTCGTCGGTGCAGGTATAAAGAGTTATTGCAAAAGAAGGAGCTTTATGGAAAAGCCTGAGAACCTTGGCCATGATGCGGTCGCGGTAAAGAATTGTCAGTTTACGCGTAAGCCAGTCGGCGTCGGCGAGAGTGCGTGAGCACTCGGCATCCGAGAAGTCGCATCCGTACAGCGGGCGTATCTCTTTAATCGGTTTCATATCTGTCATAATCAGAAATATCTTTTATGGAGTGCTTCCAATAGCCTGTCGTTCAGCTTGATGCCGCAGGCTTCGCCAAGAACGGCATCGCAGTCGCAGTAGGGACAGATTGCAGTGGTGCCTTCGTCGGTATAGTTGTCTATCTCCGATGGCTTGAAAAATGTCTGGCAGCAGATGCAGTAACAGAACAGCGAGTGTTCAATTTCATTGCGGTTATAGATGGTATGACTGTGTAATGCGTCAAATTCGCTTTCAGAAATTTTCATGGATTCAATAGCGGTTTTTATATAGCGGTAGCGAGGCCGGAGGCCATAAATCTGATTAACCCCGGACCACACAGTCCGGGGTTACTTTTGCAAAACCCGCTTCTGCGGATTTTATTTTACAGGACGTCCTTTTTTGTCGAGGCCGATAGACTGGTAGAACATCTCTCGCGCTTTTTTCTCGGCGCGTTTCTTCTCGTAATGTTTTACGCCGGCTTCAATCGCCTCGCTTACGAAGAAGTCTATCAGATCCGCCTTATTGCTGACTTTGTTTGCCTTGGTGTAGGTAGGCGTTGTAGCCTTATAGCCGCGTTTCTTAATCTCGTTCTGCATGTAGGTCAGTTCGTAGGGAACTGCATATACGCCGTTTTCGGTAACGCTGCGGTGTACCTTAGGGAAATAAGCGCTTGCTTCTTTCCAGCGTCCGAGGCCGCAAAGGGATGCCAGCTGCAAGGCCTGACGGTACGGATCCAGATTGTTTCCCGAAACCTGCAACAGGCGTTCGTTCAGTTTGAGAAGACGTTCGTAATCCTCCTTGTGTTGTGGATTATCTACATCTCGGTTGAGTATGTCTGCCTCGGCCCATTTTTTTAGTGTCATATTTGGAATACCGTAGTCTGCGCCGATGAACATCAGGCAGTTATTGACAAATCCTCTAAGATTCAGTTTTTCGTTGGGTGTGAGTTCGGGTTTTACAACGTATATACTGTCGCAAAGAATGGCTACCGCTTTTCGCATGTAAGAGTTGTATTTAACGCTTTCTTTGGGGGTGATTTCACTGTAACAGCGTTCAAATGCGACAGGATCAGTAATTCCGGTCTCTACAAATTTAGTGAGTTTTACAAGGAATTTTTCTTTGTCCCAATTTTCATTGGCAACTTCGATAGCCTTGTATAATCCGTACGGGGGCATCTGCAAGCCGTCTGCGCTTTCTTCAATTCCGAAATAGATTTTGCAATGTGGCTCACGTCCCCTGTAACTTGACATACTTATGTAGTCGCTCAAAGATTGTCCGTCCTCGCCAGCGCCGTTAAGATAGCATTCTATACTATACCAGGGGCCGTAATCATTGGGATTTGACGTAATCTTGCCTTTCACTAATTTCTCAGCAACAATCATTGCCTGCTTGCCGGCTTCTTTGTTCTGAAAATATATGACAGGCTCGTTGCCTGCGAGCTGCACTATATCCGCATTTTCTACGTCGGCATTTTCTAAGATCAGCAGAGGGAGCGTGCTTGGTTCGCTTTGGCCGTCTGCATAATGATCATATATGATTCTATTTCCGCCATAGTGTAAAATGCGGTAGGCTGGCGCCAATTTTCCGCTTGCCACATACTCGAAAGCTTTGGGGCCGACCTTCGTGATATTACCAAGGTCTACTTTCAAATCCGTCAGTTTCGTACAGCCGTAAAAACACTCCATAGGAATCTCTGTTACGGATGGTAACTCTGCCGAAACAAGCTGATTGCACTCCTTGAACGCTCCTATTCCGACAGAGGTAACCGACGATGGTATCACGATGGAGGTCAGCTGTGAGCCTTTGAAGGCATTTTGACCGATGGATGTAACAGGATACTCCTTGCCGGTCTTGGGATTTGTTACTGTTTCGGGTATGACAACGTCCCCGAAAGCTTTCTTGTAGTCCTTGAGGTCTGCCGTGCCGTTTGCGTAAATCTTGTACTTCGCATCTCCTATCTTGATGTCTTCGGCATTGACGCCGAGACAACAGAGAGAAATGATTAAAGATAAAATTACTTTCTTCATTGAGTTTGTTATTGTTTGGTTATTGAAATGTGAATTTACTTGTGTCCGAAAGTATCAGTAGCCGCAGCCTGTTTGTTTCCACAGAGGCGACGGTTCGACGCTGCGCCCCTCAAGAACGGCGGCAATCTGCCCGGCCAGAGTGTATGCGATAGCCACATGGCGGTTGTCGAAGGCCGCGATGCCCCAGTCTACGCGGAGTGTTAAGGCATTGCATTCATCGCCGCCTCCGATTCTTACCGTTACATTCTTGGGCCCGGCAGGACGGTAACGACTGTCAACCTCTGATTCTATTCCGAACTCCGAGCGCATCGTCGCGCCAATCGATTCATACAGCCGTGCAAAGTCTTCGTGACGGATCACCGTAGAGCCTCCGCCGGCCTTTTCAAGACGCGATGTTACAAAATGCAGCTTTTCCGGATGAACCGAGTCCGACGCTATCAGAGCTACCGCCCAGCGGTCTCTGCCGCGCGTAAGACGCCGTATATCCGCAAGATACGCCCCGCTTTCCGTGCTTTGATGCTCGTCGTCTATCAGGTGGTAACTCCGGGCCTCCTCGCCTTTCTCCTCGTATTCCTTGCTTATATAGTTGAAGCCGCCGAACAGGGCAAGATAGTAGGCGAAGTTGCCTATACTCACTTCGTTCGATGCCGTTGGGGCGATGATGGTTACCCGGCTGCCGCGGTCTATGCAGCAGCCGTAGGCCGTGCGGCCCTCGGCGGGTATTTCCTCTATTACGAGCCTGTCGGCGGGATTCTCGCTTTCGGGAATGGCCGTGGCGAGGTTGCGAAGGCGGAACTTGTCCGACGAGCGAACTGCATCGATGATATCCTTGGTATCTATCTGTTGCATCACCTGAATATCCACTGGCGACACATAGCGCGGCACTGTGCGGAATTTCGTGGCCTTGTCCTGCTTGCGCCGGAAGGCGTTGCCCAAGCGCTGACGCATATCGTCAAGCTCGTGCTCGCGCTTGTCTTCGGCTATGGCATCGGAAAAGCCGCCGGCCACCAGACCTGCCGGCACTGCGAAGATGGCGATGTTTACAAGGGCACACGCAATCTTGAGTACGCGGCCCCAGAAGGTTATCGGCGTGTAGGTGGCAAACTCGCCCGGATCGCCTATGTAGCCCATCGACGACCACAGCAACGCGTCCCAGTAGTTGCGGAACACCTCGGGCTGCGCGTTATGCTCCACTATGTAAAACAGCAGCGACAGCACGAGCGTAGCGGCCACAAGTACCTGTAGCGATACCCACATCTCGTGTCGTGTCGATTTTACCGCCCGCCAGAACAGCTCAAAGGATTTCATTATCAGGTATTAATTATTCCCGTATTGTTGAACAAGCCTTTTGGCTTCTTCAACTTCATCATTATTCTGTTTTACATTAAACTATAACTTTCATCCGAAATACGTAACCTTTTGTCTGCGGTTGGTGAAAATCTCG
>CALEUL010000010.1 GCA_937921035.1 uncultured Porphyromonadaceae bacterium | reverse complement strand
TTTTATTTACTGCCAGAGCCGCTTAGGCTAGGCTAATTTTTAACGAACTATTGTTTTAACATACTTTTGATGAATAACACATTTTGAATAGACTGTAAATGACTATCAGATCACAATATCAATCACAATATCATGAAAACTAGGATTTTGCATTATGTAATGCTTTTATTCGCGCTTTTTGCTACAAGCTGCGCTTCAACAGTTGACGAGCCGATTGTAAAGGGTGGCGATGTTACGCTGACAGTAAGAACCCCTGAGCCAGAGAGCCGTGCCGGCATTTCTGTGCCTTCCGGATATTCGATGAAGTGTGTTCTTCAGTTGCTTGATAATAGCGGTAATAAACTGAAGCAAAAGACAGAAGATGTAAACGCATCCACAGGTACAGCATCGTTTACAATTACTTCGGAGGAACGCGCGCAAGCGAAGAAGGCGCTCTTGTGGGCACACTATGTAAAAGGAGAAAACGGGATATATAATACCTCGGATTTAAAGGCTGTTACATATAATACCACGAATTTCGACATGACGGATGTCGCCCTAATGGCGGCTATGGATGCTTTCTGCGGGATAGTAGAGTCGCTTGACGATGATGTTAGTGTTACTTTATCGCGTCCGTTTGCCAATGTACGTTTCTCTGCTAAGAATCCAGAGGCATGCGCATTGGCGAAAAAACTTGTGGTTACATATACCGCACCTGCGTCGTATAGCGTTCTTAGCCGCAGCACTACCGCTTCTTCTGCAATAACGTTGAGCAACAGTAGTTTTGATAGTTCCAAGAATCCCTGGTTCAGCGCGTTTGTATTTGCACCGTCCGGAACAACGAGTCTCGGCAGCGACATTACTTTGGCTTTATCAGAGGGATTGAAGCAGACTATCACATTACCTGCAAAATCTATTCCATTGGATGTCAATAAGCAAATTAATGTTTCGGCAACAATTGGTAGTTCTGTGTCTGAGTTGGATAATATAACTATATCTGTGTCGGTAAATCCTGATTTTGACGGAACTACTTCATCTAATCCATCTCCTGATGATCCGGAAATACCTGTCGATCCTGACACTCCTATCGATGATCCTTCAGAATTTGCTGTGGGTGCTTATATAAACGCCAATGGAGAGGCTGTAAGTTCAAAGGATAATGCAGTAGCGATAGTATTCCACGCCGGAGCGCTTGGCAGCGACAATGGTGAGAAATATGGAGATGCAACCAAGACTATAAAAGGCTATGCCATAGCACTTGATAATATATCTGATTCGCCTAAAGGTGTTGTTAACAGTGCTTCTGGCCTGCAAACTGTTTATAATACTAAATCACCTAAAGAGTGTTCCGACAAAGTTCTGGATGTTTTAAGAGATGCTGAACTGGGAATAGCTTACACAGCATACGTGAACGCACATGTAATTACAGCTGAAAATACGAGTGGCTGGCTGATACCCGATTATACGCAGCTTTCCACATGGCTTAATTTGTTGTATCCATTCTCAGGCGGAGCAAGCTATACCGGATCTTCAGAATTCAGAGCAAAGTTTAGCCTCAATAATATTTTTGGTTCTGACACGAGTAAGCCTGTCGAATTCATTTCAAGAACCATACCGGAAAATAATACGCTAGAAACAGTTGTGGTTAATCCCGGCAGTCCCACTCCAACGCTTGTAGAATCTACTACCGAAAAGCTTCCTGTGAGCCAGGAGACTTTCCACATCCGGCCGATACTTGTAATTTTTGAATAAATTATAATTATTTAAATACTTGTAAGGATATATGGTTGTGTCGTAATCAATTTTTACGGCACAGCCACTTTTCTGCAGTCGTAGTCGACTTACCAGAAACCGATTATGAACGCAGATAAACCTTACATTGTGATTCTTTTTGCAGAGTGCGCGAAAATGGTTAACTTTGCGGTGGATTTAAACCGAGAAATTTTAGAATTATGAAATTACTTGAAGGAAAAACGGCGCTGATAACAGGCGCTGCCCGCGGCATCGGCAAGGCCCTTGCCTTACGTTTTGCCGCTGAAGGCGCCAACATCGCTTTCACCGATCTTGTCATTGACGAAAACGGCAAAGCCACCGAGGCTGAGATTGCCGCCCTCGGTGTACAGGTGAAAGGCTATGCTTCCAACGCCGCCGATTTCAACCAGACTAAAGAAGTTGTTGCCGAAGTGCATAAAGATTTCGGCCGCATCGATATTCTTGTTAACAACGCAGGTATCACCAAAGACGGTCTGATGATGCGTATGACCGAGGCCCAGTGGGATGCAGTTATCGCTGTAAACCTCAAGAGCGCGTTCAACTTCATCAACGCCGTTCTGCCAATAATGCTGCGTCAGCGTGGCGGTTCCATCATCAACATGGCTTCTGTTGTAGGCGTTCACGGTAACGCTGGTCAGTCAAACTACGCCGCTTCCAAGGCTGGTCTGATTGCTCTGGCAAAGAGCATCGCCCAGGAAGTGGGCTCTCGCGGTATCCGTGCGAACGCTATCGCTCCCGGTTTCATAGAAACCGCCATGACCGCACAGCTCCCCGACGCAGTGCGTGAGGAATGGATCAAGAAAATTCCCCTGCGCCGTGGTGGCAAGGTGGAGGATATCGCCGATGTGGCTACTTTCCTCGCTTCCGATATGTCGTCCTACGTCTCCGGTCAGGTTATCCAGGTGGACGGCGGCATGAATATGTAATAATTCCTTGCTCATATAATGTTTGCCGGGTTGGATAACCTGCCCGGCAACATTTTTCCAATACTCCTCGCTTTTCCGCTTTGAGAGCGCTACTTCTCTACATTTTTCTTTTCGTGACGGCAGTTATGCTGGCGCTTGTGAGTGATGTCGTGCCCGACGGTGTCGGTTTCGATACACCCTTTGTGCCGGGACGGCAGGATGATTCTGTTTTTGCTGAGGGAGACACCAGCCCCGTTGTTTTGCCTGCAGTGCTTGCCTCCGACAGCCTTTCCGACTCGATATTGGTCGTTCCTGCCGACAGTTCGCGTCTTCCTGCCCGAAAGTCGAGGATAGTGTATGTGAAAACCGATCTTGATGCGCCGGTCGACTTCTCGGCCGCCGACTCCATGCTGATTATACGTCGCGATTCGGCCTTCATGTACGGCGACGGTTCGGTTAAGTACGGCGACATTCAGCTCGACGCAGCCGAGATACAGATGGACTTGAAGGACAACACCGTCTATGCTGTCGGCCGTCAGGATTCCGACATGCTTATAGGCAAGCCTGTATTCACCGAGAGCGGCACCGAGTACGAGGCAAAGACGATGCGTTATAACTTCAAGTCGCAGAAGGGTTATATCACCAATGTTATTACACAGCAGGGCGAGGGCTATCTTACCGGCGGTACTGCCAAGAAAGACGTCGACAACGATTTCTATATCCGCAACGGTCGTTACACCACGTGTGACAACCACGAGCATCCTCACTTCTACTTTCAGCTTACCAAAGCCAAGGTGCGTCCGGGCAAGAATGTAGTTACCGGGCCCGCGTATATGGTGCTTGCCGGTCTGCCGCTGCCGTTGGCTGTGCCTTTCGGTTATTTCCCGTTCACTGACAAATATGCCTCGGGTATCATCGTGCCGACGTTCGGCGATGACTACAACCGCGGATTCTATCTTAGTGACGGCGGCTATTATTTCGCCATAAACGACAACATCGACCTTGCGCTCACCGGCGAAATATACACAAAAGGCAGCTGGGGTCTGCGCGCCACTTCCACCTATGCCAAGCGATACAAATACTCGGGTAACTTTAACCTGAGTTATCTTAAAACGATTACGGGCGAGAAGGGTTCGCCGGACTATTCAACCCAGACCAACTTTCAGGTTGTGTGGAGCCATTCGCAGGATGCCAAGGCCAACCCGAATATGAATCTGTCGGCCAGCGTTAACTTCGCGACTTCCGGCTACTCGCGCAACGACCTGAATTCGTATTATAACTCCTCATTCACCGAAAATACAAAAAGCTCTACCATCAACATGACGTACCGTTTCCCCGGTACCAAATGGAGCCTTTCAACAACATTCAACATTAACCAGCGTACGCAGGATTCTACGCTCTCCATATCTTTCCCCAATGTTACCGCGACGCTCTCGCAGGTATATCCTTTCAAACGCAAGAAGGCCATAGGCGCTCAGAAGTGGTACGAGAAAATCAAGCTCTCCTATACGGGTCTGTTGCAGAACTCGCTTACGGCCAAGCAGAATGTGTTTTTCCAGAAGAGCCTTATCAAGGACTGGCGCAACGGTATGAGCCACCGTGTGCCGGTGTCGGCAACATTCAATATTTTCAACGTTATCAATGTAACGCCGTCGCTCAATTTCAACGACCGTATGTATACTACCAAGGTCAACCGCTCCTGGGATCAGGAGCGTGGTGTGGAGCAGATGGATACAACCTATGGCTTCTATAACGTGTGGGATTTTTCGGCGAGCGTGTCGATGGATACCAAGATGTATCTCTTTTTCCAGCCGCTGGGTTTTCTGGGCAAAAAGGTGAAGATGATACGCCACGTTCTCACCCCCTCGATTTCGTTCAGCGGCGCGCCCGACTTCGGATCTTCGTTCTTCGGTTACTACGGACAGTACAGCTATGTGGACAGCCGTGGCGCACAGCAGGTGCGCAAGTACAGCAAGTTCCCCAATGCGCTATTCGGCGTGCCGTCGCAGGGCAAGAACGGTTCTATCTCCCTAAGCCTGTCTAACAATCTGGAGATGAAGGTGAAGAGCGACAACGATTCCATAGGCGACAAGAAAATATCGCTTATCGAGAACCTGAACATTAGTCAGAGCTACAATATCGCCGCCGACTCGCTGCGTTTCAGCGATATCAATACCTCGATACTGCTGCGTCTTACCAAAGGCTTCAATCTCAACCTGTCGGCCACCTGGGACCCCTATATGTACGCCCTCAACGAGGCCGGAAACCCAGTTAAGGTAGACCGTCTGCGTATTGCTCACGGCAAAGGTTTCGGACGCCTGATGCGCACAGGCACGTCGTTCAGCTACACGTTCAACAACGATACCTTCAAAAAGAAAAACAAAAACAACGATAACAAGAACAACGACAATAACAATCCCCCCGAGAGCGGTGCCCGGAACGAGCGAGACCGTCAGGACCAGATGGACGACCACAACGGTATGGATATGAATCCGGACGGCTATGCGAAGTGGTCGGTACCGTGGAGTCTTACGCTGAACTATTCCGTGAACTACGGCTACGGCGCCTTTAATAAGGAAAAGTTGGAATATGACGGGCGCATAACGCAGAACCTCTCGTTCTCGGGTAATATACAGCCTACTCCAAACTGGAATTTCTCGTTTTCGGCCTCTTACAATTTCGATACCCACAAGCTCGCGTATATGAACTGTAATATATCGCGCGACATGCACTGCTTCCAGATGCGTGCAAGTTTCGTTCCCGTGGGGCCGTACAAGAGCTACAACTTCCACATTTCCGTGAAGTCGTCGCTGCTTTCCGATCTTAAATACGACAAGCGCTCTTCTCGCAGCAACGGCATAGAGTGGTACTGATGCCGTCTTACTCCGCTTCAGGGAACTGGTCGGGCTGGGCCGGCGAGCGGTCGGGTTTTAGCCATTTGCCCCAGTAGAGGCGACAGAGGAATATCAGGCCGCGGAAGGTAAGCTCGATGCACATCGCTATCCATACGCCGCGCAATCCCATTGTTGGCGCCATAATCGCCGCGAGAGGTATACGTACAAGCCATATGCTGCCGAAGTTCATCGATGCAGGGAGCATGGTGTCGCCTACGCCTACGAAGGCTCCGTATGCCACAATCGAAGCCGCATACATAGGCTCGGCCCATGCCTCTATGCGCAGAATTTCCGCGCCAAGGTCTACGATGGCATCCACAGGCGACATTATTCCCATCATCCATCTTGCGCATACAAACATAGCCACGCCCATAACGCTCATTACCGCAATTCCAACGCCTGTCGTGAGCCATGCGAAACGGCGTACAAGGTTGTAGCGGCGCGCTCCGTAGCATTGTCCGCATAGGGTAGTGGCAGCTTCACCTATACCGAAGCCGGGCATGTAGCACAGGCTCTCGGCGGTTACTGCAAAGGCATTTGCCGCTATGGCAACCACGCCGAGTGGGGCTACAATAACAGTTATAGTAATCTGTGCGCCGCAGAAAATTATGTGCTCAAGCGTCATCGGCACGGCGATGTGCGAAGCCCGTTTCAATACCTGGAGGGTAGGGCGGTAGCTCTTGCGTGCTTCAGGTCCGCGCAGGCATAGATCGGGCTGGCGTCGGCATACCCAGTACATAACAGCTGCTGCGCACAGGCATTCGGCTGCAACCGTGCCCAATGCAGCGCCGAGTACTCCGAGACCTGCTCCAGGCAAGTGTATGTGCGAGCCCATGATGTAGAGGTCGTGCGACGGAAATATAAGGAAGAAATTGAATATAACGTCGAGCAGGCACATGCCAATGTTCAGGAGTGCCGGCACTTTCATGTTGCCCGCACAACGGAGCATTCCGCCAGCAAGATAGTTCATGGCAAGGACAGGCATAGCCGAAACGAAAACTAAAAAATAAACCGTCGCCTGCGGGGCGATCTCTTCCGCCCCTCCGAGCCATAGCGGTAGTTTCCAGGCCAGTGATATGCCCAGTAGTGCGATTATTGCTCCGGCTATCGCGCATGCCACTATTCCCTGACGCAGAACTGCACGCGCGCTGTTTTGGTCCCCCGCGCCAAGACGGTGGGCTACCTGTACCGAGAAGCCCATTGTTATTGTGGATGTTATGCCCCATGCCATCCAGAGGCTGCTGTTCATCAGGCCAACAGAGGCAGAGGCGTCGGCGCCGAGATGACCTACCATAGATGCGTCGATATATTGCATCATGATTGTGGACAGCTGTGCGATGATAGCCGGTACCGACAATTTGGCCGTGAGGGCAAGCTGTTGCCGGAAAGATATGTGTTCGCCGAGGCGTATTTGTGATATGTCTGCCATTGTGGCTGCAAAATTAGCTAAAATCACCCAATTACCGAACAGTATAGCGGCAGGCTTTTTCCGGATGAACGGTATCGGGGCCCAGACAACGCTTCCGGCAAAAATAGTGAGACTGTCTAACAAGTTTGGACAGTCTCTTTTTATAGTCTAAACTGGCTAAAA
>CALEUL010000009.1 GCA_937921035.1 uncultured Porphyromonadaceae bacterium | reverse complement strand
TTAGCCAGTTTAGACTATAAAAAGAGACTGTCCAAACTTGTTAGACAGTCTCATGATATCCAATATTATGCGAATGGTATAATGAGATTTTCGCAAAACATTTGTTTGAAAAGGAACACGAAAAGAGATCCGTTTTGTAGGTCTACGAAAAGTTCAGACTTCCGAATGTTGGTTATTTCCAATATATTTCGTAACTTTGCGCAGTTAAACGTCAGTCTCGTTCCGAGAGACTGAGTGATTCGCAAAACACAGTCTCTAATTTTTCCGTTTCTTTTTTCTACCGTCTATCATCCGGATGATATCGCTGTTGGCGTTGTCGACAGACGATGTATCTAGCGACTGAAGATATATGATTGTGGTCTTCTCGGAGTCATGCCCCATCGCCTTGCTTATAGTAGATACCGCCACATGGTTCGCTAGCGCGATGCTTGCCCACGCATGGCGCGCCACATACAATGTCAGCTTCGTTTCAAGACCAAGCATCTTTCCGACTTTCTGAAGATTGCGGTTTATACGGTAGTAAGCGTTCTCATACTGGCGCTCTGTATCACTTCTTTCTGTTGTAATTATAGGCAGCAGATACTCAGTCTCATTATCTCCAAAACTTTCAATCAGTTTTCTTGTCTCCGGTTCAATTCTGACCATTAGCTGTTGCCGTGTCTTACGACGATAATAGGTTATCATACCGTTGTGTAAGTCTTTTTTTTTGAGAAAGGCGATGTCAACAAAAGACATTCCTCGAGTATAAAATGCAAAGAGAAATACTTTACGGGCGAAGTCTAGCGCCGGACGCCTCGTGAGGTCAAGGTCACGTATCTTACGGATTATGTCTATGTTGACAGCTCTCTTGACTGTTTTGTCAACGCCCATATAGACATGTTTGAACGGGTTGGTGGACAGTTCGATATCCTGTTCGGTAGCACGGTTAACAATCGCCCGGAGATTGCGAATATAGAAAGAGGTGGTGTTACGGCGCAGACCGCGCTTCATAAGAAATTCCTCAAAACCGAGAACAAAGGTTGATGTGATGTTAGTCCAGGCCACTTCACGACCCTCGGTATAGCCCAAAAGGCTGTTCAATGTGGTGCCAAAACGTTTAACAGCGGCTCTTTTGCCGATTTTCTTCATATCATCAATCAGTTTTCGTGTAAACGACACCAAACCGACGATGGTGCAGGGTGTGTTATATGCCGTCACGATATCCTTGACTGTATAAGGCACGCCCTTTCGATCCAGCAGTTGAGTAATAGACAACAATTTAAAATGCAGTTCTTTTATAGACTCCTTTACCGAGGTCAGATATTTGACTCTTTCAATATCGCTTCCCAACGGAATGATGACTGCTGCTGCCGCGGCGTTCCATTCATCTTCACTGATATGCAGGTCCGTATAAATCTGCCGAACCTGCCTCATGTGAATTATCTGAAAGAAAAGAGTACCATTCTTTCCTTTAACTGATGATTTTCTATATTTTACTTTTATTGAAGCCATTTGTTAGGATTGTTTTAATTACGGACTGAGAAATTTGAGTCCTACAATAATAACTAAATGGAAGAGAGGAATCGAAAGGAGTTTACAAATTGTTGTAATTATGTTTATTGTTTGTTTTACCGGTGAAAAAATTCTATCGTCTGGGGCCTGATTTCTGGGATTTGCCGAGGTGTGTGGCGGCTGCGCGGGCGCATCTCTTGAAGCTGTCAGTCTGCGCCCTGTGCCAAGCTCGGATGCCTTGAATCTTGCTTTGCCCATCCCGATGGAATAACCGTAAGGGCCTTTCTTCCCGGGACGTATCATAATAGTATAACCTTTTGCCCGAATCCTTGCTGTATACTCTTCCCATGACCATGACGGCATAGCACACAGGATATCCGTAAGGTCGGCGGCAACATGCTTGGTTTTGCCATTGAAATTCCTGTTGGTTATGAAATTATTTTCGATTGGTTTTCCTGTTCGGACCGCAAAGCTATAATACAGGAATGGAAATCAAACGAAGATAGCTGTATATGCCCCTGTCTTTTAAGCTTGTCTATGAAAATCAAAAGAAATCCGACAATGCGAACTATCGAATTGCCGGATTAAAGATGGAATATTATTTGAATTTTCTGCTATTGCTGGTCGATTACCTCCCAAGTGCCGCCTTTGTCTGGACCGATACCACGGATTCTACTATTTGATATCAAGGATTCCAATCTGCGCTTGATACTACTTTCGTGTAACCCTAATGCCAATGTTATTTCAGCTCTACTGATTGATGGATTACCTCTCACCAATTCAAGTATTTTTGTTTTCTGGTCGGTCTATATTGATGGTTTCACAATCTTCTCGATACCACGGTCCCATGCCTCGATGAATCCGGCTCGGTAGAACGCCTCTGCCATTTTGGGATTACGAGGCTGAGAGGTATATGTTTCATTTTACGGAAATGCTTAATGTTGCCTTTTTAAGGTTGGGTGAGGATGCCTCCACACGTATAGTTCCGGGGGCTTCATCTGCGGCAATAATTGCAGTGAGCATGCCTCCGAATGTTGACATTGATGACGACTGAAAAGATTCTATACACGTAGGGTCGCCGTTTGCAATTGCGCGGAAACTACCCGCATCGGAAACCTTGAAGGAGACGCGGTTATCTGCATGCGGACAAAGATTTCCATCTTTGTCAACGATTTTAACGGTTATGAATGAGAGATCACGGCCTGAAGAATTCAGTTCTTTCCGATCCGGTTCGAGAACAATTTTATATGGTTTGCCGGCCGTCTTTACCGAGTCTGCCGCTATAGGTGTTCCGTCTGCATCGTAAGCCACGACCCTCAATTCTCCGGGCTCATATTTGACCTCCGGCCAGACGAGACGGTAACGCTCGAGACGTTTAAAGTTCATTATCGAAGTCGAGTCGCTTGAGTTTTCAATCGTCACCTCGCAGTTCTTGCTTTTTTTACCGAGACTTTTGCCATTCAGATACAGCTCGGCGGTGGGATAATTTGTATACACCATTACGGGTGTAGTCTTTCCTTCGCGTCCGGGCCATGTCCAGTGAGGAAGAATATGCAATGTTTCTTTTTCGGGAGCCCAATGGCTGCGGTATAACCAATAACGGTCTTTCGGAAGGCCTGCGAGATCCACTATGCCGAAAAGTGATGAATGGCTCGGCCAATGAGTATAGTAGGGCGTTGGCTCTCCAAGATAGTCAAAGCCGGTCCAGACAAATTCTCCGATGCAATAAGGCAAATCGTCGTGTTGAATGAAATCGTCTTCGGGCAAATTAGACCAGTCGCAAGACTCGACATCGTAGCTCGATGCCTGGTGGTCGTGATATTCTGCCATCCATTTTCGTTCCAGCGGAAATTTGTAGACTCCACGGCTTGAAAGGGTGGAGGCAGTCTCCGTTCCGAGGATTAACCGCTGAGGCAAACGATTATAGTCTTCGACATACTTCTGAGGACTATAGTTGAAACCTGCAACGTCCAGCACAGCGGCCATATTGTTGGCGCAGACATAGTCGTGAGCGCAGTTGCCTTGCGTAACAGGGCGCGTGGCGTCTTCGCGGTGGCAGATGTCCAGAAGAAATCTTGCAATTTTTGCTCCGGCACCATCATAATACCACTCTTCGGTTACTTCATTACCGATACACCACATTACAACGGCCGGTGAATTACGATAATGGCGGATAAGTGCGGTGAGATCTTTTTCGGCCCACTGGTCGAACAGACGGTTATATCCGTTCTTTACTTTAGGATATTTCCACTCGTCGAAAGACTCGACCACAAGCATAACTCCTTCTTCATCGCAAACTTTTACAAGTTCTGGCGCGGGCATATTATGGCTTGTGCGTATCGCATTGCATCCCATTTCCTTGAGTATGCGTATCTGTCGTCGTATTGCCGCTTCGTTTACCGCAGCTCCAAGCGGCCCAAGGTCGTGATGCATACAGACACCTTTGAATTTGGTCTTTTTACCGTTCAGATAGAAGCCGTCATCGGGCTTTAGTTCTATCGAACGTATTCCGAAGGTTGTCGTGAAGGTATCGACTTTTTCATCACCATCATATATGGTGGAGTGAGCTTTATATAAGTGCGGACTTTCAGGTGTCCATAGCTTTGGTTCTTTTACTATTACGGTCTGATTGAATGCCTCAGCAAATTCTTCCGGTGTTGAGAGAGCGCTTCCGACAGAATTACCGTTGAGGTCTACAATTGTTGTATTAATCCGGTAATTGCTCAACTTTTTCCCGTCGGCTGGAATAAATTCGGTGGTGATATTTACCTTTGCATATTCCTTCGTTATCACAGGAGTTACAATGCGAGTTCCCCATGACGGAACATGAGCTTTGTCGGTGACTACGAGATGAACGTTGCGATACAGGCCCGCTCCGGGATACCATCGCGAAGAGTCTGATAGATTCTGACATCTCACGGCAACGGTGTTAATCCCTTCATTAACAAACTTCGAGATGTCGAAACTGAAACTGTTGTATCCATAAGGCCAGTTCCCTACGAATCGGCCGTTAACCCATATCCGCGCATCGCTCATTGCACCGTCGAATATGATTTCAACATTCTTTTCGTTATTGTATTCCGGGATTTCAAAATCAAGTCTGTACCAACCCGTGCCTACAAAGGGCAAACCGCCTGTACGTCCGGTATGCACTATGGCATGTGTCTGACCGTCTTGAATTATCGCAATATTCTGCGGATCATTATTGACGTCAAAGGGCCCGTATATAGCCCAGTCGTGCGGGATTCTTACCTCTTCCCAATCGGAATGGTCAAATTCCGGGTTAGAGAAAACAACCGAGTCGGCACGAGTGAACTTCCAGCCTTTCTCAAGAAGTATATTTTCACGCGCGAGTGCAGAGACCGCCGCACAGCAGGTTAATAATAGAGCGGCAGTTCTCATATTCCGACGCGAATGGAATGGTATTCTCATGGAAAAACACATGGTGGCTTAGTTATTGATAATATTCTGAAAGTGTGTAATATTGCCGTCGAACACAATTTTTTGAGGTTTGCGAAGATTGACATGCAGATTTTTCATCTGAGGCTCGTCGGCAGTCACGAGGAGATTTTTTCCTTCTTTGACAACGCTGCAGTTATATGCGCCGAATGAACCGTCGGATCTCTCTACAAGAAATGCGTTGCACAACACTGCTTCGGTTATGAATTTGAAACACTCGTGCACATCGTTGTCGCTCGATACGATTGTCTGCCAGTCGGCAATCATCGGCACATACTGTTCTCCGACGACGATTTCCCGGTTGGGATAGAGTTCGGGGTGAGGATTGCCGTAGGTATCGTCGTCTGCGGTGAAGTTTGAGTCGGGTTCGCATACCTGCAGGGCTCTTACATATGGATCCACGACAAAGGCCCAGTTAAGGTCGCCCGATTTGTGGTCGATTAGGGCGGCAAAAGCCGATGCAGCATCGAAAGTCTCGCGCAACCACCGCTCTTCGCCGGTAAGAAGATAGGCGTAGTAGGTAGCATATGCTCTCCATGCGCTCCAGCCGTGGGGCGACGAAATCATGTTAGGCAGCATAAACACATCGTACTGAGCCTCCCAAAAGCGTAGAGTGCCTCCACGCCGGCGCCCGTCGGGCACGCGCAGCTGGGTGAGGCAGTCGTGCCCGTCAAGGAGTCTGAGCATAGCCTCGGTATATCGTCGCCGGTCTCTGGTATCTTTGCTCCGCAGTGCAAGTTCGCCGAGTTGCAGGGCAGAGCAGCTTATCATGCCGTCTTCATAAGTTATTTGCCCTTCGGTCTCAAGGTCTCCGTCGGCTGTCGCCAGATGGTCAATCGCACGTTTGGCCGAGGCCTCAAATCGCGCCGCTTGTTTTTTCCGGCCTGCGGTGCGCTCAGCATCGGCGAATTCAAGGAGGCTCTTGGCAGGATAAATCACAGAGGTGTAGTCGGTATGACCGTTCATATAGGCGCCGTCTTCGCGCTGACACTTCATGAGATATGCTACCATGCGTTCGCCTAAATCGAGATCGGCCGGGTTGCCGAAGGCAAGATAGCGGTCGGCCAGCATACCTATCGTAGACGATACGTTCTGTATGCGCCAGTGGAACTTATACGGTCTACCGTTTTTTCGGTCGAAGATTTTATCGACAATCATATCAAACCGGTGGTTGAGTACACTGTCGATTCCGGGTTCAGGCATGATGCGTGCGGCATCGAACGCAGTGTGAAAGCCATACCAGCTTTCGACGTGCGATGTCGGTTTCTGCCTGTATCGGGCCACGGCTTTGCGAGCAAGCCGTATTGTTGAACTCCACGGATAGCGTACAGCTAAAGTGCCGTGCGCCCGGCGATTGCCGTCGCTGAGTTCGATGTTTTTGATACCCGGCTCTGTGGTATGGTAAACACCATGCCACAGAGTGGTATCAATCTTTTGCATACCTAATATATTACCTTCAATTGTCAGCAGGGGATTCTTTCCCCGTACTTTTATTTCAATCGAGTCGCCGGGAGAACATGAAGTTTGCTCCAAGACGAGTACTGGTGCATCGGTGTGACGGTGCACTGTTTCCTCGAAGCTGTCGGGGCTGTCGAGGTCAATTATTTTCACCGTCCATGTGCGTTGCTCTCCCGGTTCAAGTTTCCACAGCAACGGGTTGTGGTCGGGCAGCGGACCCTTGCATAGCATGTCAAGGTTGAGACACTCAATGCGGTGGCCGTAGAACCAGCGGTTATCCTGGGTGTAATCGGGGTAGCCCATATTGTAGTCGAGGCTCCACGATGCTATCGGGTCGGCGGACAGCACCGCTTTCATTCTTCCGTCGGGAGACTGCATATAGCCGTAAAAATGGTCGGGTTCGCACACGGCAAGAGTCGGGAAAAACTTGCCGTACCACTCAGGATAGGTATCCATATATGTGTCAACTCCCAGTTTCAGACCTGCTTTCAGTGGCTGGAAGGGCGTATGGCGCGTGTTGCGTATGCACAGCGTTATTGTTTCGACTTTTCCGGATTTAACGGCATTGATGGTATGTTCTATTCCGTAGGCCGCAGTGTCGTTATCAGCCTCTATCGAATAAAAACGGTGTGAATGATTATGCTCCGAGCCCACAGGGACTATGCCTCCTGAGGCCTTCATCATGAATGAAGCCGACAGAACGACCATGTAAATCAATATTTTCCGTATCATCATATTCCCTTTATATGTTTGACATTCAAATGCCCGGAATCCGGGCCTACCATAATCTCGAAGTCTCCGGGCTCATACACAAGTTTCAAGTCGGCATTAAAGAACTTGAGGTCGTAGACAGTCAGCGTAAATTCAACTTTCTTTGTTTCTCCGGGCTGAAGCGTGACACGCTGATAATTCTTCAGCTCTTTGACGGGCCTGGCAATCGAAGCGAAACAGTCGTGTATATACAGCTGGACAATCTCCACTCCGGCGCGGGTGCCTGTATTTGTCACGTCAAGTGAAATCTTTACAGGTTCAGTGGCGGAAATACGGTCGGACGAGACCTCGGGAGCGCCATATTCGAAAGCTGTGTAGCTCAATCCGAATCCGAAGGGGTAAAGCGGCGTGTTGGGAACGTCGATATAGCTGCTGTTGTATGCGGCGAAATGGTCGTCGGTCCACGGCGGACGGCTGCACTGCAGATAATTGTAGTAGAGCGGTTCCTGGCCGACTGCCCGCGGAAATGTCGTGGTGAGTTTGCCGCACGGGTTTGTCTTGCCGAAAACAGCATCGGAAATGGCGTGTCCCGCTTCACTGCCGGCATACCACACATTGAGGATTGCAGGCACATTCTCACTTTCCCAATCGAGTACCAGCGGACGGCCGGTGAACAGAAGCAGAACCACCGGTTTACCCGTCGCGACAAGCTCTTTCAGCAGCCGGCGCTGAGCATCGGGAATGGTGATGTCGGCTCGCGAAGCCGATTCGCCCGACATCTCACAGCTCTCGCCCAACGCTGCTACAATCACATCGGCCTCCTCGGCTGCCGCAAGAGCTTCGCTGAGTAGGGCAACGTCGTCGCCGCGCGGAATTGGTCGCCGTCCGGTGGCATATTGCTGGGTCTTTTCGCTGTAGTACAGGTTGCTGCCCTGAGCATAAATCAGCTCTGCTTCGCCGCCCAGCTCTTCTTTGAAAGCCTCCAGCAAAGATATATGGCGTGAATCGACGCAGAGCTGACTCCACATGCCGCACATATTGTTTCCGGCATCGGCGAGCGGTCCGATCAAAGCTATTTTTCCTTTCTTCTGAAGCGGCAGTATATTATTGTCATTTTTGAGGAGAACAAATGTTTCCGCGGCGATTTCTCGAGCCGCTTTCAGATGCGACTCGGTATATAATTCTGTTTTAGCCCGTTGAGGCTTGCAGTACTTGTAGGGGTCGGAGAAGAGTCCGAGTCTGTATTTGGCTTCGAGAACGCGGCGACAGGCACTGTCTATCTCCGCCATTGTCACAAGTCCCTTCTCATATGATTCGGCGATTGTGCCGAGATAGGCATTCGACACCATGTCCATGTCGGTGCCTGCTTTGAGACTCATCGCCGCGGCCTCCGGCGCTTCTGCCAGTCCGAGAGTGGCCATGTCGTTGATGGAATTATAATCGGTAACGACCATTCCGTTGAAGCCCCATTGTTTGCGCAGCACATCGCCTAACAACCAGCGACTCGCTGTGGGGTGTTCGCCGTTGAGAAGGTTGAACGAAGTCATCACGCTCCCGACACCGGCATCTACAGCATTCTTGTAGGGTGGCAGGTAGTAATTGAACAGTTTTGGCATGCTCATGTCAACCGCAGTATAGTCGCGGCCGGCTTCAGGTGCTCCATAAGCGGCAAAATGCTTCACGCATGCCATGATTTCATTATCCCGGCTCATGTCGGCACCCTGATAGCCGCGCACATACGCAGCGGCCATGAGAGAACCCAGCCACGGGTCTTCGCCAGAGCCTTCGGCTATGCGTCCCCAGCGTGCGTCGCGGCAGATGTCCACCATCGGGCTGAAAGTCCAGTTTACGCCGTCGGCACTCGCTTCGATTGCCGAGATACGTGCCATGCGCTCAATGGCCGCGGGGTTCCATGAACATGAAAGCGCAATCGGAATGGGGAACATCGTTTCATAGCCGTGTATCACATCAGCACCGACCAGAAGCGGTATGCCGAGCCGCGATTTTTCTACTGCCAGCCGTTGGAAAGCTATAATCTTCTCCACCCCTTTGACATTGAAGAAGCCGCCGGCTCTGCCAGTTGAGATAAGGTCGGCTATATCGGTTTCGAAAACCTGCCCCGACACGACATCACCTCCGGCAGGAAGGTTCAGCTGTCCGATTTTCTCCTGTAGGGTCATTTTTGCCATAAGGCTGTCGATAAAATTTCCGTTTTTCGAATAGCACGAAAAAGAAATGATACCCATTATAAAAATCGATATGATTGCCCGTAAAAATCTCATTTTGTCAAAACACTAAATTCAAAATTTTGTAATGGCGGGGCCCTTGACGGTCATTTTCACTGGAAGGATTCTGCCTTGCGAATCGAAGTGGAGTTCGTCGATACATGTAACGCGGTTGTTGCCGTCTTTGGCGCCGAGCGGATGCCGGTGGTAGACGATGTAATATTTCCCGGTCTTTGGCGACCGGATTACGGAATGATGGCCGGCTCCGGTTCCTATTTCGGGATCTGATTCCAGAATGGTACCTATCCGTTCAAAAGGCCCGAAGGGGGAATCGGCAATGGCATAGGCCACCCGATAGTCGTCTTTAGTCCAGTCTCCCTCGCTCCACATGAAATAGTATTTCCCGTCTTTGATGAGCATGAATGGCCCCTCTGTATAATCCTTTGGAGTTACTTCCTTATAAAGCGTGCCATCGGGAAAGGGGACAAGAGCTGTGAAGTCGTCGGCCAGTCTGACCATGTTGCAATGTCCCCAGCCGCCGTAATACATATAATAGCTGCCGTCGTTGTCTCGGAAAACGAACTGGTCGATTGGCTGTGCGCCGTTGACGATTTCATTAATCAGCGGTCGCGCCAGCAGGTCCTTGAACGGTCCTTCCGGCCGATTGCTGACAGCAACACCGATACCGCCAATTTCTCCTTCGTGGACATCGTTGGCTCCAAAAAAGAGGTAGTACTTTCCGTCTTTCTCAAGTACGGCTGGCGCCCACAAGGCTCCCCAGGCCCATTTGACCTCGGTAGTGTCGATAATATTCTCATGTTTGGTCCAGTGCTTGAGGTCCCGGGACGAGAAACAGTCCATCGCGGTCTGGTCTTCGAAAGGCAGACTGCGCGTGGGATATATGAACACCCGGTCGCCATATACGATTCCTTCAGGATCGGCATACGCTCCCGGAAAGCAGGGATTTTCAACACTATCCGTAGCGCTGTCATATTTCATTGTGACTTTATGTGGCAGATCGGCAGATGAGGATCCTACGGAAAAGACATATTTCCCGTTAAGAATACATTCCGAAGCAGTATTTTCATCGTAATAGGCCAAAGAAGAGAACGGTACGTTGATAGACACTGTACGGGTTTCACCCGGCGCGAGATTTATTTTTGAAAAGCCTGCAAGTTTTTTCTTTTCTCTCAGCAGGCCCTTTGTTTTGGGAGCTGAAACATACACCTGCACGGTTTCCGCCCCGGCAGATGAGCCGGTATTTGTTACGTCAATTTTCAGATTATATCCGTTCGCTGTTCGCCTTACTACCGGTTTGCCGATGTTAAAATCCGTATAACTGAGGCCGTAACCGAACGGGAACAACACCTGTAGGTCGTTATAATCATACCAACGATAACCGATTAGAATTCCTTCATCATAATAGATATCATAAATATCGGAATCCGCACGTTTGATACCCGGATAGCGGCGTTCGTCTCCATACGTAGGCAAATCCTCAATGCGTTTGGGGAAAGTGAAGGGTAATTTTCCCGACGGATTGACTTTGCCGGTGAGTACGTCGGCAAGACTGTTACCGGCCTCACTGCCAAGATACCAGCTTTGAACAATGGCTGCCACTTTATCTGCCCAGGGCATTGACACCGGCGTGCCCGAGATATTTATCACAACCACATTCGGATTTATTTCGGCAATAGATGAAATAAGCTCGTCCTGACCATAGGGCAGCTGTAACGTCTTTCGGTCGGTACCTTCGGTATCCTGATAGAGCGAGTGATTCAGGCCGCCAATGAATATTACGACATCGGCATCTTTCGCTTTTTTTATAACATCGTTCCTGAGTTGCTCCGGAGTGCGTTCTTCTGCCAACAAATCAAAATCCAGACTCTTGACATTGTCGAATACCGTACTCCCGGCACCGATATATCCCCGTTCCCAATCGATATCGGCATTTTGCAATGCCGACTTCAACCCGGCCAGCGGAGTAACTTCACGTTGTACTTTCAATGAAGCCGAGCCGCCACCGACTGTCATCATCTTTACGGCATTTTCCCCCACTATAAGGATTTTGCGGATATCCTGTTTCAGCGGCAAGATCCCGTTGTTTTTGAGAAGGACAATACCTTCGCCCCCTATCTTGCGTGCTGTGGCATAATGCTCGGGGCATGTAAAACGGCCTTTCCACGGAGAAGGCGACATCGAAGTGCGGAAAATCGTGCGGAGTATTCTCCGTACCCTGTAATCAAGGTCTTTAACGGATTCCCGGCCGTCACGAAGTCTTTCGAGATAGGGATCGGCCATATAGTACTTGTCATAAGCATTCATGTTTACCGATACACCGTCGGTGCCGGTGCCCATTTCAAGGTCAAGACCGCCTTCAAGAACCGCATCGGTACTATGTACGCCACCCCAGTCGCTTACTGCCACACCGTCGAAACCCCATTCCTGTTTCAATATTTCCCTTAAGAGTCGCGGACTTTCGCAGCAATTGCGGTTTTCAAACAGATTGTAAGCCGGCATAATAGCCCATGCACCGCCTTCTACGGCTGCCTTGAACGGTTTAAGGTAAATTTCATGTAAAGCTCTCTCTCCTACGTGTACATCTGTTACAAGACGGTTTTCTTCGTTGTTATTCAGAGCAAAATGCTTCACGCATGCAGCAACATTATTGCTTTGCACTCCCTGAATGTAGGGCACTACCATTGCAGAAGTCAGAAGCGGGTCTTCGCCCATATACTCGAAACTGCGTCCGTTCAGAGGCGTGCGCATCATATTCACTCCGGGACCGAGCAGAATGTCTTTGCGGCGATATCGCGCTTCTTCACCAATTGCTCTTCCGTATTCGCGGGCTAACTCCGGGCGCCATGTGGCGGCAAGACATGTAAGAGCGGGAAAAGCCGTGCAGGAATCATTAGTCCATTCGGCGCTGTTCCATTCATCCCAGAAAACCTCGGGACGAACACCATGAGGCCCGTCAGTGCACCATAGCTCCGGGATTCCGAGCCGTGGCACACCTGCCGAAGAGAATTTCGACTGCGCATGAACCATCTTGACTTTTTCCTCAAGCGTCATTCGCTGCAGAGCGTCGTCAATTCGATTTTCTATTGGGGCTGTATAATCAAGATAAACCGGTTCTTGAGATAAGCCTGAAGACCAGGCTGTAAGAACGACTGCGGTTATAAAGTTTCTCAACATAGTGATTTGCTGTTTGACAATGCAGAAATAGAAAGGGTTGCAGGGTGTATTAAGTAAGCCCCCGCAACCCTATGATAGAATATTAGCGGATAATTACTTTCTTCACCGCAGCTCCTTTTATTTGATTATTACTTTCGAGACTTTGTTGCCTCGTTTCACAATATAAAAACCGCTGACAGGTTCCTTAATAAGCGTTCCGTTGAGGTTGTAATACACACAGGGCTGATTATTGTCGCTGTCGACAATAGTATCAATTCCTGTCTCATCGATTTTCGCGGCTTTAATAGTCCACTTGTCGAGGTCGAAAGTAAGATGGTATTTCCCGGGCGTGGTCACATTCCAGTTGTAATCAGGAGTGTCCACATAGGTAAAGTCACTGTCGAGTCCGTCAGGGCCGATTTCACATTCGTTGACTTTGGGTCGGATGTGTATGCCGTATTCCTTTTTAGTTGTAGCGCGGAGCAGGCCGGCTTTGAGGTCGCCTTCGTAAGTGAAGATATTTCCTTCCTCGGCCTTGGTGCAGGGAACGGCATTGTCGATGTTCCATTCAGCCGGGGTGGCATAACCGATGAGGTAGAGTGTTTCGGTTTGAATGGGAGTTACCTCCGGCCATATAATTTCCGTTTCCTTGATGAATTCGGAAGACATGGTGAAGTCCTTGATGTTGAAGGTGAGTTTGTATGTGCCCGGCACTTCTACCCACCATTTATAATCCTCGCCACCCACATAGCAGGCAAACGGAGCGTCGGTGATAGTTTCTCTGCCGATAGGCGAATTGGCGGTCAGAGGGTGGATTGTCGGTGCGTTCCATCCGTCTGCCAGGTTTGTGAGGATTTTGAAATCGCTTGCTCCTTTGAGCTCTCCCTCCCAGATATAAATATCGGAGTTGTCCGCGCTTGGCTCAATCGGAGTTGTCGCGTTAAGTTGCCACTCGCCGGCAGTGGCACCACCGATCATGTGGAGCACACCGTCAGGCACTGTTATGGGTGTTTCTTCGGCCATAGCCGGTTGGACTGTCGCAAGTATGGCGAGAATCCCGAGTGTGTTGGTCAGTTTCATAACACTGAATTGGTTAAAAATTGATTAATTAGGTTATGGATTATTTGGATAGTCTTACAATCTTGCAGCCGTGGGGTTGAACCGTGGCTTCGAGTTTAGATGTGCGCCCCTCGTCGAGGTGTTGCCAAAGGTCCCTCACGGCCATTTCGATCGGAATGCCGATCTCCGAGAGGTCAAGGCTGAATGACTTTTCTTCATCTTCGCGATTGAAGAAGCCCACGATATAATCACCGTTGCTCATCTGGCCGTACCAGATATTGCTGCCGGTCGACATCAGGGTGTCGTCGAGCGGGTGTCCGACGAAGCGATCCTTGTTCAGCGCGAGCATTTCTTCGTTGGTGTAGTATGCGACATCGCCTTCTCCTATGGTGCAATACTGGTCTGTAACGGCAATCGGTCCGCCGGCCATCAGCTGCAGAGACACCACAAACTGTTTTTCGGCAGGTGTGGTATAGCTGTGCATAATGGTGAAATCACCGTCGAGAATCACTTTGTCGCGGCCGGCGATGCGGCGGCTCCAGTAGGTGAATCCGTCGAACTGATTCTGGCTTGATGGCCATGAGAGCCATGTCTTGCCCTGTTCTTTGGCCGAGGTAAATGCCCAGCCGCCATTGAAAGTGTCGTTAACGATGCGCACCATATTGCCGTAGCGGCTTTCGATTTCTGCGTCGTTATACAGGTGAGGCATTACCAGCGACAGGAAGATGCCGTATTTCTGTGCCGTCTTGCATATATAGGCGAGTGCATCGGCATACATCTGGCGTCCGTAACCTTTTCCTACTGGGGTATCGGAAAGACGAAAGAAACCGTCCTCGAACCACGAAAGGAAGTCTATGCGGATCATCTCCACTCCGAGTTCGTTGTAATGTCTGAAAAATTCGTCGATATATTCTTTCGCTCCCGGATGAGTAAAAACTATGTAGGTGTGCCATTTGTCTTTGGCCTTGGGATGCAGAACCTTGTCGATGCTTTTGTCGTAGAGCAGGGAGCCTACAGTGTACTCTGTGCCGGGAATGATGGTTGACGGATCGCTCCATGCTTCCAGAGGGCTGTCGTAGATGCCTACGCGTAAGCCACGCTGTTTGGCCGCTGCGATAAGATCCTTTAAAGGAACTTGACCAAGACGCGTCATGAAGGGCTTGCCGTCGTCGCAGTTGAAAGGCAGGAATCCGTCGGTGCATATCATGTCGTAGCCATAGGGCTTCAGTTCCTTTGCGATCCAGTCGAAATTCGCTTCCCATTCCGACAGAGGAATATTGCGTGAGTCCCAGTCGCTTCCGTCTAGTTCATAGGCGCGTTCGTAGATACTCCAGTAAAGGGGAGCCTTGAAGGAGTGTATGTTGCCTACATTTTCCAGTGCCGGATGTTCGTGCTGGTTGGGAAGCTTCATGTCGGAATAATCTTCCCGGCAGGCACACATTCCGAAAAGTGTGCACCCGAGGATACCTGATATTAAGAGTTTCTTTATCATCTTGATTGAGTTTAGAAGAGATTTAGTTGCCTAAGTATTCGAATTTTATAGTCCACTTCTCAAGGTCGAAAGTGATGCGGTAGTTACCTGCGTCAACTACGTTCCAGTTGTAGTCGGGAGTTGCTATGATTACGAATTCATTGGAGCCGCACCCGTTTTTTCCTACTTCAAGTTTGTCGGTTTTAGGTCTGATATGAGCTCCCCAGTCGGTAATTGTAGAAGCGCGGAGACTGCCGGCATTGAGTCGGCCTTCGTAGACGAATATATATTCGCTCTGCTTGGTGCAGCGTGTGGCATCTGCGATGTTCCAGCCGCTCGGTGTCGCGTCGCCCAAAAGATATACATTCTCTGCGGCAACAGGCGTTACTTTCGGCCATTCATATTCGGCTTCGCCGAGATAGGTGCTGCTCATCTTGTACGTCCGCAGGTTGAATTTGAGGCGGTATTTGCCGGCTGTAACGTTCCACTTGTTGTCGGGAGAAACTTCGTAAACGAATGGAGCGTCCACAATATTGCTTTTACCTATTTCAGCACCGGGAGTGGCGGGACGGATTGCCGGTTTTCCTTCGTAGTCGCCGGATTGGGTGTACAGTTTGAGCTCTCCGTCGGCCAGTGTACCTTCGAAAGTAAATACATTTGGGTCAGCCGCGTCCTGCTGCATAGGCGTCATGGCGTTACCGTCCCAGACACCTTTGGTGCAAGAACCCAACATGAACAGCGTCGACGTTTCTATCGATTGCAGATATTCAAATTCCACAGTCCATTTTTCAAGGTTGAAAGTGATGCGGTAGTCTCCTGCGTCAACGACGTTCCAGTTGAAATCGGGGGTCGCCACGTTGACGAATTCTTTGGACACGCACCCGTTTTTGCCAACCTCAAGATTGTCGGTTTTCGGGCGGATATGAATTCCCCATTCGGCGATAGTTGAAGCACGCAGGCGCCCGGCATTGAGTTTGCCTTCGTACACGAAGATGTACTCACTCTGCTTGATGCAGCGGGTAGCGTCGCCTGTAATGTTCCAGCCGCTTGGGGCTGCGTCGCCGAGGAGATAGACGTTGTCGGTAAAAATAGGTGTAACAGCGGGCCATTCATATTCCGGCTCTCCGAGACAGGTAGAACTCATCTTGTAGGTGCGCAGGTTGAATTTGAGGCGGTATTTGCCGGCTTTCACGTTCCATTTGTTGTCGGGAGAGAGGGCGTAAACGAATGGGGCGTCTGCGATATCGGTATTCCCGATTTCTGCATTCGGATAGGCCGGGCGGATTGCGGGCTTACTTTCGTATTCACCCGATTCGGTATAGAGTTTGAGCTCACCATCCGACAACGTTCCCTCGAAAGTGAACACATAGGGATCGGCCGGATCCTGCTGCATGGGAGTCATGGCATTGCCGTCCCATCCGCCTTTGGTGCTCGAACCCAACATGAACAGAGTTGAAGTTTCAATTGGTTCTACAGGGTCGGGGTCTTCGCTGCCGTCAAGGAACTTCGCTGAAATCTTCCAATGTTCGAGGTCGAAAGTTATGCGGTACTTGCCGGCTTTTGTTACAAGCCAGTTTATATCCGGCGTGCCGACATATATGAAGTCTTCATTGGCCACACCGTTTTCGTTTATTTCCGTGTGGTTGTCGACCGGGCGGATGTGTGTGCCCCAGAAGCGCTCCGTGCTCGCTCTGAACTCACCTTCGCTCAGATAGCCTTCGAACGTGAAGATATATTCACTCTGCTTTGTCGTTTCGATGGCTTCGTCGATGTTCCACGAGGCTGCCGTGGCCGCGCCGATCACATAAACGGCGTCGGCATGAATGGGCACGACGGCGGGTCGTTCCGGACCTTTGAGATATTCCGTACTGAATGTCCAGTTTCTCAAATCAAAAGTCAGCTTGTACTCGCCCGGTTCTATCACATTCCATTTGTCGTCAGGGTCGAGCGCCATAGTGAAAGGTTCGTCGGTATAGTTTTCCTTACCTATGGTCTGACCGGCTTCGAGAGGGCGTATGAACGGAATGTTCCAGTCCTGCGACGGATTGAGGCAGAGTTTGATCTCTCCAATTCCAAGACTTCCCTCATAAATGAATATCAGTGGGTCTTCTTCGGAAGGTGTGAACGGAGTCGGATTTGAAAGTGTCCATCCGCACGGAGCTGCATTGCCCACCATATATAACGTTTCCGTCACTATCGGCAGGTCCTGATCATAAATGATAAGATCCTTTTCTCTGTCGCATGCCGAAAACACGGCTGTCAGAGCCAGCGCTGCACATGAAGACAGTATATATTTGAATTTAAACATGTTGATTCTTTTGAAATTAGCAATTGATTATTGGCTTGTTGCCCTTAATTCGGGTAACCGGGATTTTGCTTTAAATTGGGATTGGTATCGAGCACATCGCGTACCAGCGGGAAGATTTCGGTGTGGCGGTCGGTGTCGGGAGTCTTATCCCACCATGTGCCCGTTGAGAATTTACCGAAGCGTATAAGGTCGGTGCGGCGGCGTGCCTCTGCAAAGAATTCGCGGCCCCACTCGGCAAGCATCTCGTCCATATTGAGAGCTGCTTTGCCCTCCGGCTTATAGAGGACCTCGGCGAGATTTTCGGCCGGATAGTTGCGCGAGCGCACACTGTTGAGAAGTTTTGCCGCTCCGGTGGTATCACCGCTTCTGAGCTTACATTCGGCAAGTGAATAAATAATCTCCGGCAGACGTATCTCGGTATAGTCACTTTCGAGCTGATGTTCGTCGTCGTCGGTGTACATAGGGTATTTCACAAAATGCCAACCCGAATTGTGGTCGCCGTTCATCAGATTGCTCGTCTGGCCTGTGGGCCACATGTCGGGAGCCATATCCTGGAAATTACCTACGGCATCGCGGATATAGAGGTCGTAGGAACGCTCCGGTGCACGCACTCGGGCTGTCTTGCCGTTGTCGTTCACATATTCCAGATAACCGAAAAGGAACATGCCCTCGCGCTTGCTGTTTCCGAGATTGCGATAGAGTTTCATGCGTTCATCGCCGGGATATTTGCGGAAATTCTGAATCGGCATGCCCAGTTTATAATTGTAAAGCGTGCCGTCGACATCATAGCTCGGTGATGCCGCATATTTCACATTGTGTTCGCCGGCCTTGCATTTGGAATCTTTCAGATAGTATCTGGCCTGCGACGGAACGGCATACCAATAGACTTCGCCTGAATAGTGCCAGTAGGAGTAGCCTGAGCTGGCGGGATACCCGAAAATCACTTCGTCGCAGTTGTTGTTGTCCCAGTCAAACGCAGCGTCCCAGCGGTCTGCTACCTTATATGGGCCGTAAACGCCGTCAAGTATTTCTTCACAGATGCGGGCACAGTCACTGAACCGGTCTTCGCCGATGTAGACTTCGGCATTGAGGTAGAGACGAACCAGCAACGCTGCCGCTGCGGCCTGTGTCCATTTACCCTGCACAGCGGCCTGCTGTCCCAGGGCTTCTTTGCGGCCAAGGAGCTTGATGCACTCTTTAAGTTCGCTTTCGATGAATTCGAACAGAACTTTCGGCTCAACCTGTGTTTTGGTGTTCTTGCTCTGGTCATAAAAACTTACCACGAGAGGGCAGTTGCGGAACGCGTCCAGAAGAGTGAGGTAGAACATGGAGCGGAGTGTGCGGCATTGAGCTTTCATATCGTTGAACTCCGATTCCGTATAGCCGAATTTTGCCGGGTCGAGCGACTCCAGGTCCTCAATCACCCAGTTGCACTGGCCAATTCCCTGGTACTGGCCGTTCCAGAGATAGAGAATCTGGGGACTGTCTTCCAGATTCCAAGTGTGGTAGTGGTATCTGCGCCAGCGGCCGCCGTCGTCCCACCAGCCGTCGCGGACACACGTTATAAGCTGGTCGGCTGTGAGTTCCTGAAGCGTCTGGCGCTCCTGAATGGTGGCGAAGGCATGTTCGAAAGGACGCCCCACAGCCCTCTCCACATCACCTTTGGTATTATAGTAGTTATCTGAGGCAACGTTGCTGTATAGCGTTTCGTCGAGATTCGTACAGCCGGCCGACACCGATAGTGCCAGCGCTGCCAGTGATTGTATAATCGTATTTAGGTTCATAATATTAATTCGGTTTATTAAAAATCAACCTGCACGCCAAGCATAAACTGACGCGTAGACGGGAAATAGGTTCTGCTGCCTGTCGCACCCGGCGTGAGCCCGTTGACCTGATATGTCGAGGGGTCGACACCCGAGAATTTCGTGAGTGTAAATACATTGTGCACAGTGCCATAAACCCTGATTTTATTTATGAAGCGGGCTTTCTGCAAGTTGAGCGTATAACCCAGCGAGAGCATGTCGAGCTTGAAGTAGTCGCCACGTTCCAGAAAGTAATCCGTTACGGCATGACTGGCTGTCGGACTTATGGCAAAGTTCTTGCTATAGGCCTTTTTCAGTACGTTGCCGTTGAATTTTCGTGTGCCGTAGTAAAAGTCGTGTACATTGAAGATGTCGAATCCGAATGCGCCGCGAAAGAACAGGCTCAAATCGAAATTCTTATAGCGGAAATTGTGTGTGGTCGACATCGTGAACTTAGGCAGGCCGTTGCCTACTTTCTTGCGGTCGTCCTCGCTTCCCTGGGCTGCCTTGATTATATTGCCCTTCTTATCCTCGATGAGCCATTCGCCATCGGAACTGATTCCGGCATATTTCCACATATAGAAATTACCTATGGATTCACCTTTTTCGATACGCTGAAGATTATAGTTGGGGTACGGTGCCTCAGTGCTGCAGACGGCATAGTAGTCTTTTCCGACATATTCGGAATTGCTGAAATCGACAAACTTGTTTGCCATCGTCGAGCCAATCACACTGAAACTGTAATCAAAATCACGGTTGCTGACAACATTCAGGTTCAGGTCAAACTCGAAACCGTAGTTTTCCATTGTGCCTACATTGACGAAAGTCTCGTCGAATAGATAGGGCGGTATAGATACCTTATAATAGCCTAACAGATCCTCGGTGCGGCGGTTGAAATAGTTCAGAGAGCCGTAGAAGCGGTTGTTGAACATCGAGAAATCGATACCGACGTTCCAGTTTTTCGCTTTTTCCCATTTAAGATCGCAGTTGACGTTGTTTGCCGGACCCCATACCTGGAAATATTTGCCGCCGAAACTATAATAACCGAAACCTTTCATTGCAGCGACAGACAGATAATCGTCAAAGTCCTGATTGCCGGTTACACCATAGTCGGCGCGTATCTTAAGATCGTTCAGCCATCCTTTGGCATTTTCCATGAAAGATTCCTGGCTGATACGCCAGCCTATCGATGCTGCCGGAAAATTGCCCCACTTATTGTTCGGGCCGAACTTGGAGGAACCTTCGTGGCGGATGGAAGCTGTCATCAGATATTTACCGTCATAGTCATAGCTTACACGGCCGAAAAATGAGATGAGCTTGCTGTCGCTCTTGTAACTTGCCATACCCACTTCGCCTTCGTCCTTGGCAAAGGAGCCGGATCCAAGATTGTCGGAACCAAGACCGTCGTTAGGAAAGTCTTTGTTCTCAGCGAATAGGCGCGAGTATTGGGAGTATTGGTATGAATAGCCCATCATCACTTTGGCATTATTCTTTCCGAACTTTGCCCCGAAATTGACCAGCCACTCCAGAATATACTGCCGGTTCTTGTAGTACTCGCGGCTGGCCTCACCCTCGCGACCATTATTAATGGCGATTGTGCTTGTCGACGGCAAAAACCAGGAGTTGTTATTGTCATATTGATGGTCGGCGAATGTCATCTGGCTGTTTAGGGTAAAGGGGCAATCTCTTTCCGCATTCCAAAGCAAAGGAAGCAGATTGATTTTCGCTGTGGCGTCCATGTCAAGCAGCTTCGATTCTCCTTGGTTCTTTTCGAGCTCCTGCAGTTCTACAGGATTCCAGGGGCACACCTGACCTTGAAAGTTATAGTACAGCTGCGGATTTTCCGGGTCCATCAGAGGTGTTGTGGGATTCGCCTGTTTGGCATTTGTGAACACCGACCAGTTTGCGAAATCCTGATAAATGATGCGGGGCGCCACATTTATATTGAAATTGAACAAATCGCCCTTCGACTTTAGATCCATCGACGCGCGAGCTCCGTATTCTTCTCGCTCGGAACGCAAATCAACACCGTTAGATCTACGGTAGTCGGCACTGACTCTGAAATTTGAACGTTCGGTACCGCCCGAAATACTCAGAGTATGCTTTTGAGTAAAACCGGTTCGGCTCACTCCTTTGAACCAGTCGTAATTACCGCCAAGGTCCGTACCATTGTCGTCCCATCCCAGACGGATGTTGCGATAATCGTCGGCATCCATGAAATCGAGTTCGTCTATAATCTTATCCCATGCCACGCTGGCGGCGTAGGTAACGTTGTATGTGCCGTCCTTAGCACCTTTTTTAGTTGTAACAAGGATAACGCCGTTGGAGCCGCGTGTGCCGTAGATTGCCGATGCGGCACCGTCCTTAAGGATATCGAACGATGCTATGTCATTAGGGTTCACGTTGGTAAGGCTTCCTCCGGGGATACCGTCGATAACAATCAGAGGGCCAAGGCCTGCCGAACGCGACGACACACCGCGGATCTGGACGCTCGCGATATTGTTTGGGTCGCCTGCCGCAGTGTTCGTTATCGACACACCGGGGACTTTCCCCTGGATAAGCATTGTAGGGTCCGTAGCGCTCACAGTAAGAAAGTCTTTCTCGCTCACATGGCTTATGGCAGAAGTCAACTCCTTTTTATCCATCGTACCGTAGCCTATCACAACGACTTCATTAAGCAGCTGTGAGTCCTCCGACATGGTGATGTCAAGACGGCCGGCTTTGTCTATTTTCTTCTTTTCGGGTGTAAAACCGATGTATGAAAACATGAGGCGTCCGCCCTCGGGAACGTCAATTTCATAGTTGCCGTCGATGTCGGTCGTTACACCGGTCTGCTCGCCTTCGATGGTAATTGAAGCGCCAATCAGTGGCTCACCCTGTGTGTCGGTTACCGTTCCGACGATTTTTATTTTATTACCTTTAGAAACCTGTTGTTTTGAAGGGTGAGACTGAGATACCGATTTTTTATTCAGTACAATCTGCTTTTTGTCGAAAGCATAAACTATATCATGCTTGAGGAGAAGTTGGTCAAGAACGGTCGTTAATGCCTCGTCTTTTACGTTGAGGGTGACCGGAATACTGACATTTATAGTTTCCTTGCTATAAATGAACCTGTACTTTGTCTGTTGTTCTATGGATTTTAGAACATTTTCCAAGGCTGTTCCATTAGCATTGATGGATACCTTGCTGTCCGATGCGCGGACAGATAGTCCGTAGCCAATCATCAGCAGAAAGAGCAAAGCTCTAAGCGTCAGATGCCATCGGCTGTGATGAGAATGTAAATTTGGTTTTTCCATTAATTAAAAAATATGATTGGTTTTTGTGATATAGATTTTAGGGTTGTTTAGGGATGTTTTATATCTGTATATATAAAGACAATACTTCGGTAAATTCTTACCGATAAATTAAAATTAAACAATAGAATCAGTG
>CALEUL010000008.1 GCA_937921035.1 uncultured Porphyromonadaceae bacterium | reverse complement strand
AGCAAGAGCGCGGTACGCGCGACCTCTCTACAACCCCCTGCGAGCGTAGCGAGCTGGGGGGCAGGCATCCCCTTCACTCGTGGCAAGCTGCGTAGCGAGCGCCGCCACGCACAGCGAAGCGCATGTTCCATAATTCTTGTCCACCCCCATTCCATCGATATCAGAGCAAGAGCGCGGCACACGCGACCTCTCTACAACCCCCTGCGAGCGTAGCGAGCTGGGCGACCGTTTCTGTCCGCTTTCGTACACAGTACGGAATCGGACAGAAACATACTGTATATATTCCTCATTATCAGCCCCTATTGACAACCCCATGCATTTCTTGTTAGTTTTGTAGCAGAAAAAATTCCCGATATGGACAAACCAATAGACAAACAAGAAATCAGAAAAGCAAACCGCCGCAAGATACTTCTCTACGGCACCACAGTCGCAATCGTGGTTTTCGGCTTCGTGTGGTTCATTGCCGGATTCGCCCCGAGCGTGAACAGCCGCGACATCACACTCTCTACCGCCGGGCGCGGTTCTTTGGAAATTACAGTCGCTGCAAGCGGACGGGTGGTGCCGGCATACGAGGAAATTATAAACTCGCCGGTCGATACACGCCTCCTGCAGGTATTCGCTCAGGCTGGAGACTCTGTAAAAGTAGGAACGCCGCTTCTGCTGCTCGATCTTGAACAGCAGCAGACAGCCTTAGGCAAGCTCCGCGACGAGCGCACCATACAGGAGCAGACCCTTCGCCAGCTCCAGCTCTCGAACAGAACAACACTCAGCGACCTTGAAATGCAGATTAAGGTGAACGAGATGAACGTTAACCGTCTCCGCATAGATGTCGACAACGAACGCCGCCTGGACAGCATCGGCAGCGGTACCGGCGACCGCGTGCGACAGGCCGAGACGGCATACGCCGCCGGTGTGCTGGAGCTGGAGCAGCTTCGCACACGCCTCGCCAACGAGCAGCTCCGAACAGCTGCGGCCGAGCGCGGACAGCAGCTGGCCGTTGGCTCCATCGACCGGGATATCGCTCTTATGGACAAAACTTTGCAGCAGGGAGATATCCCTGCCCCTCTCGACGGCGTCCTCACCTTCGTTGTAACCGACCTCGGAAGCCGTATTGGTGCCGGACAGAAGGTCGCTGTGGTATCGGACCTGTCAAGTTTCAAGATTCTCGGCGAAGTTTCCGAAGGATCCAGCAGCAGGGTAGAGGTGGGTGCCCCGGTAAACGTGCGCATCAATGGCGCACAGCTCACCGGCACGGTAACCAACATATCTCCTCAGGCCAAGCAGGGTGTGGTTTCCTTCACTGTCAGCCTCGACAATCCGCGCGAAAGCCATCTGCGTCCCGGTGGACGCGCCGAACTGTATGTCTCTTACGGATATAAGGATAATGTACTGCGCGTAGGCAACGGCTCGTTCTATCGGGGACCCGGTGAATATAAGGTATTTGTACTCGACGGCGACAACACGTTGCTGCGACGCAAAATCAAGGCCGGCGACTGCAACCGGGATTATGTCGAAATCCTCGACGGCCTCCACGACGGCGACCGCATCGTTATCAGCGATATGGAAAATTATAAAAACGACAAAACACTGAAATTAAAGAAATAGTATGGCTATCATCACTCTGAACGGTATCAGCAAAGTATACCGTACCAAAGAAATCGAGACTACTGCGCTCGAAAACGTGAACCTCGAGGTAAACGAGGGCGAATTCTTAAGCATTATGGGCCCCAGCGGCTGCGGCAAGTCGACCCTTCTGAACATCATCGGCCTCCTCGACAAACCAACTGCCGGAACCGTGAGCATTCTCGGGCAGGACTGTAACGCCATGTCCGACCGCGAACTGTCGCACTTCCGCAACAAAAACCTCGGTTTCGTGTTCCAGAGCTTCCATCTTATCCCGTCGCTGGATGTGGCCGCCAATGTGGAACTACCTCTTATCTACCGCTCTGGCGTCAGCGCACGCGAGCGAAAGGAGCGCGTGGATCAGGTGCTCCGCCGTCTGGAAATGAGCCACCGCATCCATCATCTGCCCTCGCAGCTATCCGGTGGTCAGTGCCAGCGTGTGGCTATCGCGCGTGCTATTGTCGGGCAGCCGCAGATTATCCTTGCCGACGAACCAACCGGTAACCTCGACAGTAAGATGGGCGCCGAGGTTATGGCTCTTCTCCACCGCCTCAACAAGGAGGACGGTATCACCATCATTATGGTTACGCATAACGAGGCCCAGGCCTTCGAGACCGACCGCATCGTGCGTTTCTTCGACGGCAGAATAATCGGTTAACACACAAGGCTATGAAACAGAAATTCAAACAGATTCTTTACGAAATCAGGCGCCAGCCGCTCATCAGTGGCGTTACATTCGTTGCCACGGTGCTGGCTGTGTTCCTTATTATGATTGTGGTGATTATGCAGCGGGTCAGCGTCGTGCCCTTTTCTCCCGAGAGCTGCCGCGACCGCATGCTCATTGGGCAGTACATCCATTTCACGACTGAGAGTGGCGGTGCATGGAGCGGTGGAGCGAGTATGATGCTCTCGCGCAAACTGTACGCCGACCTCGACGGCGTGGAAAATGTATCGTACATCCAGCGCTTTACGAACTCGTGGATTGTAAAGGGTTCTACCGAGAACAGCTTCACAGTGCAATCCCGCACGGTGGATGCCGATTTCTTCAAAATCTTCGATCATCCCCTGGTTTCAGGCCGGTATTTCACGAAAGAAGAGGCAGACGCGCACCTGCCCGTTACCGTAATCAGCGAATCCACGGCAAGAAAGGCTTTCGGGACCGTTGAATGTGTGAACATGACACTTTTGGTCGATTACCAGAAATTCACTGTTACGGGCGTCGTAAAAGACAATTCTTCCCTTGCCACTACCGCTTCGGGGGATATGTTTATCCCTCATGGCATGGAACAGACACTGAATCCCGAGAACGGCATCGACGATTATTTCGGCGGGATATCAACTGTCCTGCTTGTTAAGGAGGGTGTCGATTTCCAGAGCATCCGCGAACAGGTGAAAGCCCGCTATGCGATTCTCAACACCGAACTGGCTGAACAGGGCTACATCGCTGTATACCATGAATCGCCTTTCGATCAGGAAACTATTGCTGCCGGATCTTTCGGTAGCAACCAGACTCCGGATGCTTCCGGCGCGCGAAAATCCCGTTATTTTATATACGCTATTCTCCTTATTGTTCCTGCCATAAACCTCAGCAGCCTTCTGCATAGCCGTATGAGAAGGCGTGTGGCCGAGATTGGCGTCCGCCGTGCATATGGATGCACTCGCCTAAGGGTTATTGCCGATATTTTATGGGAAAACTTCATTATTACTCTTGCCGGAGGTTGCGTTGGGGTTGCCCTCGGTGTGATATTCGCAATGACATACAGCGGACTGTATGAAAACATGAATACATACGGCTCCGATCTTACTCCTGCTCTCAGCGCGGTGATAAACTGGGCAACAATTGTAATCGCCCTGTGTGTATGCTTCATTCTCAACCTTATCAGCGCCTCGGTTCCGGCATGGCAGGCTTCGCGTATCAATCCGGTAGAGGCTATTAACGCTAAGTAAAATCAATAATATGAAACGCAAACTATTGAAGCAAATGCTGAACGAATGGCGCGCCAACGTGTGGCTCGTCGTAGAACTGATTATTGTCATTCTTGTCGTGCAGTTCATTTTCAGTTCTCTATATAGTATATATTCCAGCTATGAAGCTTCCGCTGGCGTGGATTGCGACGACATATACGTGGCTAATCTCAACACCTTGTGGGAGGGTAAGGAAGGATATGTGCCTTACGACAGCCTCCATTCACGCCAGACCGACATAGAGGTGCTATTGGCCCAGCTCCGTACAAATCCATATGTCGAGGTTGTGGCTACCGGCTCTCAGGGTTCGTTGCCCTATAACTACAATTATCTCGGTAATCAGGTGTCGTGCAAGCTGGACGACGGCGAAGAAATATATTTCCAGGGCAATACGCGCGCTATGTCGCCGGAAATGATGGAAGTGTTCAGATTAAGCGGTGCCAATGGCGAAACCAGCGAGCAGCTCGCCTGGATACTCCGCAAGGGTGATTTCATTTTAGCGTCGGCCGAAGTAAACTACTACGGCGAGGGGCTCGATGATGCTGGATGCTTCCTTGGCAAGGATGTCATATTGGATGCCGATTCCCTCGCGGTATTTCATGTCGGTGCTGTTGCAAACGGTATGAGGCGCAGTGATTACGAGCCTCGTTGGTCAGGTGTCATATATCGCCTGATTGAGCCGGATGATATAACGAAAGTAGTTTTCCGCGTGAAACCCGGGATGGGACATCAGTTCTTGGAATCGCTTAAAGAGAGCGACAAACACGTCGGGAATGTCTACATTACCGATTTCGAATCCATCGACCGCTTGCGCGATGCCTGCCAGATTAATACAACCCAGAGAATCCGCAACTATATTATTTGCGCCGTGTTCCTCTTGCTTGTGATTTTTCTCGGATTCCTTGGAACATTCTGGTTCCGAACGCAGCAGCGCGTGCCAGAGATTGCCATCCGCAAGGTGAACGGCGCTTCAAACAGGAATATTTACGCCCGTTTTTTTGCCGAAGGTCTGATTATGCTCTTTGCTGCGGCGGTTATAACTGTGCCATTTACTATATGGACCATTACATCCGACACCTTCGCTAAACTCGGCATTTTGCCGTCCGGAATGTTTTCCAATGTCAATATACAGGGCGCCGTCCTTTCAATACTGCTGCTTGCTGTGCTGATTATTACCGGCATATATCCCCCGGCTCGTAAAGCAACGGCTGTTGATCCTGCTCAGGCTCTCAAAGATATGTGATTTATTATGCGAAATACTTTAGCAGCTTTTTCATTTACATTACTCTCGGTGCTCGCCCCTGCGACAGGGGCGGCACGAGAACTTTCTCTTACCCTGGACGATGCCATCGCTATGGCTCGCGTGAAGAGCGTCGACGCCGCCGTAGCACTCGACGAACTCAAAACGGCATACTGGCAGTGGCGAAGCTACCGCGCCGACCGTCTGCCGGAAGTCTCGCTAACGGGAACTGTGCCGTCGTATGCCGACAGGTATACATCATATATGAACGGCGACGGAGAATACAGCTTCGTGCGAACAAACAACCTCGACGCGCAGCTGCAATTGTCTGTCGACCAGAATATCCCGTTTACCGGTGGCAAGATAAGCCTCGGCACATCGCTGGACTATATGAGGCAGTTCGACGACGGCGGCTCAAACCGCTTCCTCACCATCCCCGTCGCCCTCACTCTGGAGCAGCCTATATTCAGCGTGAACACTTTCAAGTGGGATAACAAGATTGAGCCGGTCCGCTTTTCCGAGGCTAAGGCTGCATTCCTCAGCGCTACCGAGAATGTGGCTCTCGCGACAGTGAACTACTTCTTCACCCTTATTATGAGCCGCGAGAACCTTGCCATTGCAGAACAGAACCTTGCCAACGCAAACAAGCTCTATGCTGTGGCGGTGGAGAAGCGTAAGATGGGACAGATTAGCGAGAACGACCTCCGGCAGATGGAGCTCAACGTGCTCGATGCCCGCTCCGCTCTCACCGATTGCAGAAGCCAGCTCAAAAGCGATATGTTCACCCTGCGGTCATTTCTGGACCTTGGAGAGGATGTGGAAATTATTCCCGTTGTTCCTGAAAAGGTTCCGGACGCTACTGTAACCTACAACGACGCCCTCGACCGTGCACTCTCAAACAATAAATTCGCAAAAAACATACGCCGCCGACAGCTCGAGGCCGACTACGAGGTCGCAAAGGCGAAAGGCAATATGCGCGAAATCAAACTGTACGCTCAGGTTGGATTTACAGGCACAGACCGAGTGATATCCGACGCCTACGGACGCCTGCGCAGTAATCAGCTTATCGAAGTGGGACTGGCCATTCCGCTCGTCGACTGGGGCAAGCGACGCGGCAAAGTAAAAGTGGCCGAAAGCAACCGCCGCGTAACCGAAAGCCGCCTGCGCCAGGAGGCCCTCGACTTCAACCAGCAGCTGTTCGTCCTCGTCGAGCGCTTCGGCAACCAGCAGGAGCAGCTTGCAATTGCCGAGCGCGCCGACGAGATTGCCGGAATGAGATACAATACCAATTTCGAGACTTTCCTTATCGGCAAAATTTCAACACTCGACCTCAACGACTCCCAGACAAAAAAAGACGAGAGCAAGAGAATGTACATTAACGAACTTTATAAGTTTTGGAACTACTGGTACCAGATTCGGTCGCTCACACTATACGATTACGAGCACTGCACAGATATCAATGCGGATATTGTGAAATTATGCAAAATGTAATACGATTAATTGTGAAATTATTGTTAAATTTGCCTCATGATATTGATTGTTGACGATGATAATGCCGTAAGATTGTCTTTGTCTTTGGCTTTGAAACGGGCTGGTTTTGAGTCTGTTACGGCGGCTTCCGAGACTGAGGCCCTTGCCGCCGTTCGCGACAGCAAAATCCGCCTCGCTATACTCGATATGAACCTAACTCTCTCTACCACAGGACGTAACGGAGTTGAACTCTTGCGCAAATTCCGTATCCTGCGCCCCGATTTGCCTGTAATAATGATCACCGCATGGGGCACAATCCCTCTGGCCGTCGAAACAATGAATTACGGCGCCGTGGACTTCATAACAAAGCCCTGGAGCAACACCGATTTGATTGCAAAAGTAAGAAAAGCCTTGAATGATAGGGAATTAGAAGAGCGGTCCGAGACGCTCGACGAGATGGAACGCGAGGCCATAAAGCAGGCATTACGCCGTTGCGACGGCAATCTCACCGAAGCCGCCAGGCAGCTTGGAATTACTCGCCAGTCGTTATATCGCCGAATCGAGAAATTTAAGTTATGAGATACAGGATATATATTATACTCTTGATAATCACTATATTGGCAGCTGGAGCGTCCGCTGTCTTCGATGCCTCATTATATTGGACAGTAGGGTGGGGCACAGCCGCTCTGCTGGTATGTATTATGCTGTATCGCTCAATCTCAAAACCGCTTCGTGCTGTCGAAAACGGTATGTATCTGCTTCGCGAGCAGGACTTTAGCAGCCGCTTGCGCTCTACTGGCCAGCCGGATGCCGATAGGATTGTGGAGCTATATAATACATTGATAGACTCGATGAAAGCCGAACGTCTTAAAAACCTTGAACAGGATCGCCTCCTCAGTTTGTTGGTAGAAGCATCCCCCCTCGGTATCGCCATCTGCAATTTCGACGGCGAAATAGTACAGACAAACCAGGCATGGGACAAAATGCACTCCGCAGCATTGTCAAAAGCAATTTCCGAAGTAAACGACGGTGAAACTCAGACCGTACGTCTGGCCGACGCGCTGATAGTCAGGATATCCAGACTGTGGTTCATGGATACAGGTTTCAGGCGACGCTTCATCCTGGTAGAACGCCTCTCCGATGAGATTGCGGCCGCCGAAAAACAGATGTTCAATAAGATAGTACGCACTATTGGCCACGAAGTTAACAACACGCTTGGCAGCGTTATTTCCGTTCTCGAAAGCCTTGAAGATATCCATTCCGACGACGAACTCGCAGTAGCCGCGCTATCAAGCAGCCGCAATAGTTGCGCCAACCTTGTCGGCTTTGTCAGCGGATATGCCGACATCGTCAAACTGCCGCCCGTCCAGCCTGAACACATCAGCCTCAATGCATGGCTTGCATCGCTCCTGCCCACATTGTCTGGCATGGCACCACAGAACATATCTGTAGAATTCGATGCGCCCGAGGGTAATTGCGAAGCCGCAATCGACCCGATGCTTATGGAGCGCGTTGTAATCAATATCGTTAAAAACTCGATAGACAGTATTGGCGACCGTGCGGGTGGCGAAATACGCATATCGCTCGAGAGGGTAGGGGGGCGCCACTTATGGCGCCTACGTATTTCCGACAACGGAAGCGGCATTTCCGAAGAAGCCGCCGCAAAACTCTTCACCCCCTTCTTCTCCACTAAGCGGCACGATCGTGGTCTCGGACTGATGCTCATTGCCGATATTCTGCGTGCGCACCGCTTTCCATTCTCCCTCAAGACTTCCGAATCCACGCGACTGACAACTTTTTCGATAGATATATAATTCAGCTAAATCATGGAATATTAAACTATTACGTGGGTGTGTCGCAGTGGTGTAAAAAATATGATAAAAAAGTTGCCGAAAAATTTGGTCAGTTTGCAAAAAGTCACTAACTTTGCAACGCAAAAAGGGAAAACAACCTCCCAAACCTCAAAAAGGTGCCATAGCTCAGTTGGTAGAGCAAAGGACTGAAAATCCTTGTGTCCCCGGTTCGATTCCTGGTGGCACCACTTTGAGAAAAAGCAAATCACTGCAAACTCCTGATTTCCAAACGAAATCAGGAGTTTTTCTTTTCCCGCGAAACGCAAAAAACAGCAAGATATTACCGTCTGCGGTGGAGCAAAAGGTGGAGCAGAAAGGAGGACGGAAAATCTCCACCTCGAACGCTTACTTTGCGTTGATTTGCAATGTTTTGCGTATCAAGAAGGCGCGCATGATTTCCTACTTTTGCAAAACCAAATAAAACTGTAGGAACATGAAAAGAGACTCATTCAACGTGCTTTTTTACTTGAAGAAAGCCAAATTGCTGAAGAGCGGAGAAGCCTCCGTGTGTATGCGCATCACTGTGAACGGTGCGCGAGTGGAAAACAACATCCGCAAAAGCATCGACCCGGCCTTGTGGAACCAACCGAAGGAGTGCGCCAAGGGCAAGAGCCGCAAAGCCTGCGACCTGAATGCCTATATCGAAGAGGCGAGGATCAAGCTCCACCAGATGTTTAATGAAATGGAAGAGCAGGGCCAACTCATCACTGCCCGCATCTTGCAGGAACGCTTCTTCGGGCAGGACAAAGAACCCGAGGCCGTCCGCACCATCATCGACACCATGCAGGAGCACAACGACCAATGCCGCGCCCTCGTGGGCAAGGACTATGCCCTGATTACCGTCCGCCGCTATGAGAGTTGTAAGCGTTATCTCGCGGAACTCATCAAGCAAAGATATGACAAGGAGGACTTGCCGCTGACAGAAGTCAATGGCGAACTGGTGCGCGCCTTCGAGTTTTACCTAAAGACAGAGAAGGAATGCCAGCAGAACACGGTCATCCGCTACATGAAATGCCTGAAGAAAATCACCAACCTTGCCCTTGCCAACGAATGGATAGCCAAAGACCCGTTTGTCGGCATCAAGTTCCACGAGAAAGAAGTCATCCGCGAGTTCCTGACAATGGACGAACTGCTCACCATCTATCACAAGGAGTTTCCGCTGGAGCGCATCACCGTAGTCCGCGACATCTTCATCTTCGCCGCCTTCACCGGCCTCGCCTTCATCGACGTGCAACAACTGGCACCCGAACACATCGTGGAAGATGCCAACGGCAACCTCTGGATTCGCAAGCCTCGCCAGAAGACGAAGAACATGTGCAACATTCCCCTGCTCGACATTCCCTTGGCTATTCTCCGCAAGTACGCCAACTACCCCGTCTGCCTAAAGAAGAAAGTCCTGCTCCCCGTCCCCTGCAACCAAAAGATGAACAGCTACCTGAAAGAAATCGCCGACCTCTGCATGATCAAGAAGAACTTGACCACACATACGGCGCGGCACTCGTACGCGACCTCTGTGTGCCTCGCCAATGGTGTGAGCATCGAGAACGTGGCCAAGATGCTCGGTCACTCCAATATCAAGATGACGCAGCACTATGCCCGCGTGCTGGATTCCTCCATCCTGCGCGATATGAATAATGTGAAGAACATGATGGCCAAAGTAATGGGATGAGTATGGAAAGAGGTATCATTATGATCAGTGAAGGCGGTGTGGTGAGTATGCCCACTGCACCCGTATGGATGACACAGTTTGAGATAGCAGACTTGTTCGGAGTGTTCTCGTGTGATGTCCGTAAGGCGATTCACAACATCTATAAGAACGGGGAACTGGACGAGGTGGTCACGATGAAGTATGTCAGACAACCCGATGGAATCAGTTATGACGTTTATAACCTTGAAATGGTTATAGCCATTGCATTTAGGATATGCAGTAAGAACAGTATGCTGTTCAGGCAGTTTGTAATTGGTAAACTGAATGCTGGTAAGGTCTCGTTGTTTGTTTCCTGTGGCAGAGGAAGCAACCGATGGTGTAATTAACTCCATCCCGCCAGACACTTGTTTCCGATGTCCGGATGCAAAGGTAGCGCATGGTTTGATGGCAGAGGCAAGGTCAGGCGGCAGAACCGTTTCGGGCAGAATCTTCCTCCTGCGGAGCGTATTCAGCCCGAAAACCTTGCCCCTGCCGACCATACGCTCATAGGGCATCCGGCAACGGAAACAAGCGACTGACGGGAAATCAGAAGACAGGAACGGCTTACAGACGAAGCGGAATTATGATGCTTCATCCGTAAACCGTTCCTTTTTCTTTTTGCTGCCGCAAGTTATAGGGCAGACGGCAAACTTCGCTCCTTCAAGGAAATCAGATGGCCGTCTGTCTGTAGGCGGAGCGGTAGCCGTCAAGCAGTATCTTCTCTATATCCGACTCGCGGTAGAGAATCTTGCCGCCTAACTGGATATAAGGTATCCGTCCCTCGTTACGGTAGTCCTGGAGTGTACGTCGGCTTACCTTCAATCGCGCCGAGACTTCCTTGTCGGTGAAGAAACGCTCTCCGCCCAGTGTAGGGCGATAGTTGGCAGCCATACGCTCGTAGTTGTCCAGCAGTCGGTCGAGACTACCCATGAAGTGGAGAATCCACTCGTTGTCTTTGGTCATCAGTTCATTCATGTCACGTTGGATTTAGTGGTTATTGTTATTCTACTTTGTTTCTTGTTTATATTGTCCGTCCTTTGAACCGTGCTTCTTTTCGTCTGTCCTCCACATGAGCCACGATGCGCTTCACGTCCTCGGGACGATAATACGTCTTGTGGTTGATTTGCGAGAAGGCGAGTGTTCCATTGTCCCGCAGCGTCTGCAAGGTACGCGGACTGATGTTGAGCATCCGGCATACGTCCTGATTGTCCATCCACTCACTCATTGTTTTTTCGCCGTGCCGATGGCAAATGGCATCCATGCGGCGGGCGAACTGGTCGAACTTGGCGACCATCGCCTCAAAGGTTCTTTTCTCAATAGATACTATTTCCATAATTCAGTGCTTTTGTTGTTTTTCTGCCGCAAAGGAATGGATAATCCGCCATCCGACAATGCTTTTTTCAGAAGTGGCAGCCTTTGGCGTCACCATACTGGAAAACCGGTGCCAGTTGTTGGGTGAATATGCCTTAATTCCTATATATAATGGGAATGTCGCAGTTCAGATAAGACTTTAATTATAGTGCGTCCATAATTGCTTCCTATTATTCGTTCTCGGAGAATCGGTGAAGTCTGCACTATTGTTTCTGTTGCTCCAAAGCAAAGCCACACAAAATTGCCTAAGAGAATCCAATTTCTTGACGGGGTGAACTATAGGTAGTTATTTTGCATCCGACAAACGGTCAAGTATGCGCATAACGACCAATAGTAATTCAACATTAACAAGAAACAGTATGAGTAAGAAATTCAAAAACATTGAGAACGATGAGGAGTTCAAGAACTTCAAGTTGGAAGACTTTCTGCCTTCCATGCCCAATGCAGAGCGGGCAGAAAAGTCGGCTGACGCGAAATCGGAGGTGCCTGCCGAAACGGGCAGTCTCTTTCCTCCGTTGGAAGAACCGGACGCATCCGTAGTGCAGACGGTGGTGTCAGCAGCTGTTACACATGAGCAAGAGGAAACGGCCACAGAGTTGGATGGAATTCCTGCTGAGCGAACCATCGTCAGACGCATCAGCAGCAAGCAGCGTCGGCTGTCGCTGGACGAGTACCGCGACACCTATCTGCGCGTCCCCAAGATTATCGACCGCAAACCCGTGTTTGTCAGCAGTGAGGTGCGCGATGAGCTGGACAAAATTGTCCGCTGTCTTGGTGGCCGGGGAATGAGTGTGTCCGGATTGGTCGAGAATCTCGCTCGCCATCATCTTTCCACATACGGAAACGACATCGACCAATGGCGTAAATTGTGAGAATTAAGGAGCGACCAACGGATGAACTATTAGAGTTGCTCTAAATCCATGTAACGAAGTTTGGAGAGGGCAAGTTTATGTTTCGGGCAGACCGAAACCACTTGCCCCGCTCCAAACCTCGCAGGGAAGACATCCCGTTGGTCTATAACTACTATAATCAGCAATCAAAGTAAACTTGATAATCATGAACAGCAATAAAAGAAAGAACAAAGGCGGTCGCCCGGTCAAAGGTGCCGCCGAGAAATTGAAATACCGCATCACGGTGAAGATGGCAACGGAAGACTACTATCTGTTGAAGTCCAAGGCGCAGTCGGCAGGAGTCTCTGTCAGCGAGTTCATCCGTGGCTGCATCACGGAAGGCGGCGTAAGAGAACGACTCTCGAAAGAGCACGGCGATCTTATCCGCAAGTTGTGTGGCATGGCGAACAATCTAAACCAGCTAGCACGGAAGGCGAACGCAGAGGGCTACGCCTCTGTATTTGTTCCCTGCCGCACCTTGATGATAGAGATAGACAACCTTGTGAACCGCATACGCCTATGATAGCCAAAATCATGAAAGGCTTGGACTTCAAAGGTGTGGTTAACTATATTCTGAACGATGAGAAAGGCACTCAAATCATAGATGCGGACGGCTTACTTCTGGAAAATAACGACACGATAGCACAAGGATTTATCGGCCAAGCGCAGATGAATCCAAAGGTGACCAAGGTCGTTGGGCACATCGCATTGAGCTTTTCCAAGAAAGATGCGCCACGGTTGAACAACGCAATCATGGCGCAGATAGCCCGTGAGTACATGGAGCGGATGGGTATTAAGGAGACGCAGTACCTCATCGGGCGGCATTTCGACAAGGAACATCCGCACGTGCATATCGCCTTCAACCGCATTGACAATAACGGCAAAACCATCTCCGACCGAAACGACCGCTTCCGCAGTGAGCGTATCTGTAAGGAGCTAACCAAAAAATATGGGCTTCACTTTGCCAACGGCAAGGAGCAGGTGAAGATGGACCGATTGCGAGAACCGGACAAGACGAGGTATGAACTCTATCAAATCTTGAAAGCGGAAGTCGGTAGATGCAAGGATTGGCAGACCTTGCTTGACCGATTGGAACGGCAGGGTGTAGGAGTGCAGTTCAAGTACAAGGGGCAGACGGATGAGATTCAAGGCATCGTCTTCTCAATGAATGGCTACCGCTTCAACGGGTCCAAAGTTGACAGACAATTCAGCTACTCCAAGATTGATGCGGCATTGGCCCGTAACAACTATGGAGAACGACAGATGCCCCCTCAACCACTGGCTAATCGGGAAGAAATTAGCCCGACCGCAAGTGGTGGTGGCGAGTTTATCAACGGTTCATTAGGCTTACTCACTCCAAGCAATGCACCGGAGGAACAGCAGCCTTATGACCCCTATCTGAGAAACAAGAAAAAGAAGAAACAACGTAAAATCAACTGGTAACAATGGCAGACAACAATGTATTCATCCTCTTCGAGGAAATCAAAACCGCCTTAAAAGGCATCAACAACAAGTTGGAAGAACTACCCAAATCGGTGGCGCAAGTCCCACAAGGCGAAACCAACACCCAGGATTTATCTCCGATTAAGGAGGCTGTGGCAGAAACAGCCAAAGCCCAATCGGAAGATATTAAGGGCTTGTTGGCAAAGCACTGGAAGGCATACGCACAAATTTCCACTGTGATTTTGCAACACCTTGACACCATCAAAAAAGTGCAGGAGAAGCAAGAAGTAGAACAGAAGTACCACCCGCAGGAGCATATCCATAAACACAGCTTCGACATCAAATCCAAGAAAGTATTTTCTTTTGTCGCAGGGCTTGGCGTGGCCTGCGCCTTATCCCTATGGGGCAACATCGCGCAGTGGCAATCCAACCGCCAGTACGCCGATGATGCCCTGAAGTTCCGTGCCATCCGCGCATGGGGTGGATGCAATGCTAACGATGTTCTTTGGTTGAATAAAGTGTTCGACATCCACCGAGACGAGAAAGCCATTGAGTGGATGCGGAAGCAAGCGGACGGATATGATGCTTCTCTGAAAGTGGTTTCTGATAGTCTGATGCAGGAGAGCATCAAAACAACGGCCGAAAAGCAGGGCAGCAAGTAATTCTTCGGACATATAACAAGAAACTAAGAATCGCATCGGAATGGGACAGCCTTTCCGATGCGATTTTTTAGGTGTTGCTTTTTAAGCACTCAAATTATTAGAATTTGGTCGGTACTTGATCAGTAGTTGGTCGCAACTTGGTCGGTGGCGATTTTGAGTGATTGCTTAGCTTGAGGGGTACTTAGGGGGTACATAAGGGGTGCTTAGGGGGGATTCTGTAAATTCAAGTTTTTTGCCTCGTAACCAATTATTCAAACAAGTTTAACTGTTTCGGATGCGGCAGAATGATGTCCGATAACTGTATCAGAGAAGTGTTTCTTAACGATAGTTGTTCGATGACATTCTCTATGCGTTTCTTGTCATTTTCGTTGTACCAACTGAATTCCCATTTGACTTGGGGATTTACGATGCTTTTAATATGTCTTAAATATGGGAAATCGACATCTGACAAAGAGAGTCCCCATACATGTATTGTGTCAATGTCAGACAGTTTTTTCCATATTTCATTATTGTTTTTTATTATGGCATTTACATCCTTATATAAAGTCCCCATATCATTGACGGCTTCTTCCAATTGCTCTTTTTCATTGGTGAAGGTATCAAAATGCCATTTGTTTTTGATTGTCTCTGGAGTTTGGTTATGGCCAAATATAAGGTATTGATTTAGTGCTGCACATCCATGAATATAACAAATGCTACCTCTGTTAATTCCATACGCCGTTTCTAATGTTGTAGTGTAATTGAAATTTATGAAATATGAATTGTTCTTGTTTATCTGAACTCTCTGATTATAATCAGGTGCACCAAGTTGTAAAACCCATTCTTTAAAATATTGTTCTATGTGAAAATATAATCTGTTGAGAGTATATCCTACTTCCGGTATAGGCCCATCAGAATAATCATCAAGGTTAAAACATCCGCGACTTCCATCTACCTGTGTAAAAAATATCATAAATGGAGAAGATACGTAGTCTTCAAGAATTGCCTCTATAGGGATGTTCCCTAAATTTTCTTCCAATGAACTCCACAAATCTCCACCATCGAATTCATAAACCTGAAATAGACGGTTGAAGACAACTGCATCTTTGTCCTCTAACCAATCCTTGAAATTATTGTAACTGGAGCTGATACAATGGTGCATATCAAATCCATTACCGATTAGATATAGCTCGTTAATTGATGAACTCATACGAAAATCTACTTCTACCTTATTTGTATAAATCCAGTAACTCTGAGTAAGTATGTATCTGACCGTTCCAATTGCGGAACTTAGGAATTTCTGCAATATGGTCGCCGAGGGGTGTGTATGCTCCGAGCTTGATGTTCAGGCACGGCATCTTGACCATGATTTCTTTTCCTTTGGCATCCAATATCGGATTGGCATCATCATCAAGCAAAGGTTGCTTACGAGAACCAAAAGTGATACCTATTATTTCATAATATCCGGCAATGCCTCCATCGAACATCGGCACGAAGTATTTGGCCTCGGAGATGTCTCCGCCAGGCATATTGCGCATCACAAACTCGTCAGCCTCCCGATTGACAAATGCCAAATATTCCTTTGATACTTCCATGTGCCCGTCCTTGCAGCGTCTGTTTTTGTTGACGATACCGAAAAGGAACTTGCCGTGCATTGCTGTTGCTGAAGGTGCTGCAGTGCCCGCTGACGCAGGTGGAAGAAGTTCACGCGGATCTTGTCCGAGTGGAAAAGGCGCGTGCGTTTGACCCCTTCGGGCACGCGGGATTTGACCCCTCGG
>CALEUL010000007.1 GCA_937921035.1 uncultured Porphyromonadaceae bacterium | reverse complement strand
TTAGCCAGTTTAGACTATAAAAAGAGACTGTCCAAACTTGTTAGACAGTCTCTTTATGGTTATGGGAAGGATGCTTATCAGTCGATGAGTTCGTCGGCCTTGTAACCGCCCATTTCGCGGATAGCGTTCTTGAGCATTACGTACTGCTGGAAGAGGTGGTTTACAGGAACCTCGTTCTTTGTGTAGTCGTGCATAGGGCTCTTGAGGAAGAAGCTGAGGAAGCGCTGGATGCCGTAACGGCCGGCACGGGCAGCAAGGTCGCTCAGAAGCACGAGGTCGAGGCAGAGAGGAGCAGCAAGGATAGAGTCGCGGCAGAGGAAGTTGATCTTAATCTGCATGGGATAGCCCATCCAGCCGAAGATGTCGATGTTGTCCCAGCCTTCCTTGTTGTCGTTGCGCGGGGGATAGTAGTTGATACGTACTTTGTGGTAGTATCCGTTGTGGTCGTTGCCTTCGCCACCGCAGTTAACGCCGTAGAGATCGGGCTGTTCTTCGGGAACGAGGATAGATTCCAGAGTGGAAAGTTTGGAAACTTCCTTTGTACGGAAGTTTGCGGGTTCGTCGAGCACGAGACCGTCGCGGTTACCGAGGATATTGGTGGAGAACCAGCCGTTGAGGCCGAGGCAACGTGTACCGATGATAGGAGCGAAGCCGGATTTTACCAGAGTCTGGCCGGTCTTGAAGTCCTTGCCGGCGATAGGCATCTTGGTCTTTTCGGCGAGTTCCCACATAGCGGGGATGTCGACAGTTGTATTGGGAGCGCCCATGATGAAGGGAGCACCTTCGGAAAGTGCTGCGTAAGCGTAGCACATGGAGGGAGCGATGTGTTCCTTGTCGTCGTTCTTCATTGCCTGCTCAAGAGCGGCAAGAGTGTAGTGTACGTTTTCGTCAACGGGAACGTAAACTTCGGTAGAAGCAGCCCAAAGCACAACGATGCGGTCGCAGTTGTTGTCGGCTTTGAACTTGCGGATGTCTTCGCGAAGCTGTTCAACGAGTTCCCAGCGTGTACCCTGCTTAATATTCTCGCCATCGAGACGCTTTGCGTAGTTGTGGTCGAAAGCAGCTTTCAGAGGAACGATTTTCTCGAGTTCGTCCTTAACGGGGAGGATATCTTTTTCTTTGAGAACCTCGGCATGCATGGCCGACTCAAAAGCGTTTGCGGGATAAACGTCCCAGGCACCGAATACGATGTCGTTGAGGTCGGCGATGGGAACGATGTCTTTGTAGTGGAGATATTTTTTGTCAGCACCTTCACCTACGCGCATTTTGTCGTACTGTGTCATGGAGCCGACGGGTTTTGCAAGACCTTTGCGTGTCATGAGAACGCCAGTCATAAATGTGGTGGAAACAGCTCCGAGGCCAACCACCATAACGCCCAGCTTACCATTAGCGGGCTTTACTTTACATTCGCTCATTTGGATAGATTTAAACGATTGATTATTATTGATTTTCTAAAATTTCTAAATGTGTCGTACGCCGCCAAAACGACGGGGCCTCTCAGCGAAGCCTCTTTTGACGCCCCAAAAGTAGTAATAGTTTTTATATTCTAAAAATATTCATACTACAATTTTAGTGAACTATTGTTAACCTAACCTAAATATTCACCTGTATTGTTTCGTTGTGTTAATTCTTCAATACTTTAGATTCAATATTACTAACGTTTGTTAATATAGCTTCTGCAATTCCGACAGACTATATATCTTCTGTCCCGGAGCCTCCTTTACTTCTTCAAAGAACCAGGGACGCCCTCCAATCCATGCTGTGGGACAACCGAGGGACTGCGCCGGCAGAATATCTTTGCCGACACTGTCGCCTACTACGAGTACTTCTTCAGGCTCGAGCCCGAGAGCGTCGACGCCAAGTTTGAAAATTGCAGGGTCAGGCTTACGCACACCCACGACAGCGCTCTCCACAACTGTCCGGAAATAACGTTCGAGATCATATTCGCGCAGCACTGAGCCGATGTTGCCGTAGAAATTGCTTACAAGCACCATAGGATAGCGCTCACACAGATAGTCGAGGGTTGGACGGGCCGCCTCCACGCATGCGCGCGCGCGTTCATCAGTATATATAGCGATTCTGCTGGCAAAGTCGGGAATGGAGGAAGGGTCTATAGGTGCGCCGAGGCGCACAAGTTCTTCCAGCTCCAGTTTCGCTTTAATCTCCATCATGTCGCGGAAGGTGTGTTCCGGCAGGATGTGGCGCACGCGGGCCAGTTCGCGCTCGGCGAACACATAGCCCTTACAGAACAGATCGAGCGGCAATTCGGGTATCGGCAGCGTAGCGTATGCCTCGCGGATAACCACAGCCCAATGATCGCCGGCGTTGTCGATAGTGCCGCCGTAGTCGAAAATTATGCCTTTAACGGGTTTCATGGTCGTGAATCCATTGTGTCATACGGCGGCAGAGAGCCTCGTGACGCACCATCATATATACAAGCAGCACGTTAAGCACCACAAACTCGAAAGCGAAATACAGCCACGGCATGCGCAGGAACATGGAGCAAAAGAGGGCAATGCAGCGCCAGTTGAACGACAGAATATTTGTATATTTCATCAGCGGCAGACTGCCCTTTCGGAATTCATCGCGGAAAGCCTGCGGGGCGACACCGCCGGGATATACCCCGGCAATGGTGCGGCGTAGCGTCTGCATGGCCGGCGTGAATTTCTCCTGGTTTTTGGTGTAGTTCATATAGAAATACAGTACAAGCTTCGACATAAACTGTCGGCTCCAGCTCATTTCCTTATAGCGCTTTCGAAGCACCTCCACACTGTCCAGTTCACTGCCATCCTCGCCTTTGAGAAAATACAGATGGAACTGGCGGTAATAGTCGGCCATAGCGGCCTGCTTGGCATGGCAGACACCCGTTACGACGGCAATCAGCCATATCAGCCAAGGGTGCTCCATAAAGAACGGCGAGGTAACATTCTCGCGCAGGCATATGCACACATATATGGTGAAAAACCAGATGTCGCCGCTCAGACCGTCGAGAATACGGCCTATCCGCGAATATTGCTTGGTCATTCGCGCGAGCTGCCCGTCGGCGCTGTCGAACGAGTTGGCCCACATTAGCAGCAGCATGCCTATAATGTTTACCCATATGTCGTTGAAATAGAATGCAACTCCTGCACCTATTCCAAGGAAGATAGAAGCTATTGTTATCGCGTTGGGCGTAATGCCTAACCGACGTGCCAGACACGCCCAGGCATAACCTATAGGGCGATAGAAATAGAGGTCGATATGTTCTTCGGTGTCAAGTGATTTAAGCGACGCCTGATAAGAGGAATCTTCGTTGCTCATGCTATTTATTGTTCTTGAGTGCGTAGGTTTTCTGACGTAGATATTGGCCTAACTCTTCGGGTGTAGCGCCATGTGCCGCCTGTTCTTCTACGGATACAGGCTCTCCGATGCTAACGTGCACTGTCTTGTGGCGTTTAAGGTCCACTTCGGCAGGCAGACGCAGCGAGCGTGCCGGCCAACATGCATGGCCGAGGAAATTGAACCACCAGCTGTTGCTGCCGTGGAAGAATATGGGCACCACAGGCACTTTGGCGCGGTGTATGATCTGGAGTATGGAAGGTTGCCAGGGCCGGTCCTGAAGGCCGTCGTGCCAGGTAGTCTTGCTCATGGCTCCGGCGGGGAAAAATCCTACAGGCTCTCCGTTCTTCAGCATGGCAAGCGCCTTGCGTATGCCAGCGACAGAAACGGCACGTTTTGCCGGATCGGTGGACGCCGACTGGTCTACGGCAATGAAATTGCGACGCATTGCCGATATGTGGTTGAGAATCATATTCACCATCACGCGGAACTTGGGACGCTTGCGTGTAATAAGATATATCAGCACAATGCCGTCCAGGGCGCCGAAGGGATGGTTGCTCACGGTAATGAAAGCGCCCTCGGGCAGACGGTCGAGCACTTCTTCGCCATCGACACGCACTTTAACGTCGAGCTGCTCGAACAGCAGACGCTTTACAAATTCCGGTCCCGGAGTATCGCATACGGCGCCATGCCACATGTTCACTTTATCTACTTTGAGAACGTGCAGAAGCCACTTCACGATTTTCGGATGGCCGTCGAGTGCCGGAATCATCTGCCGGATGTCGTCGTAATTGAGTACGTCGGGCCTGACCTCATCTTCTATATTTACCTTATCTTTTGTATCCATTCGATTCATTTTTTTGCAGGAATCGCCACATATGCAGCATAACGCGATACAAAGCCGGCGAAACCGCGTATTTTCATAAATCCGTATTCAAACAGCGCCGTACCGGCCAAAGCAGTGGCTATGCCGGCAAGAACGTCGAGTATATAATGATGCGATGTATAAACAGCAGTGAACCATATTCCGAGGGTAACGACACCCAGCACGATTTTCCATGCAAGCGACGAGCGGCTGCGCAAGGAATAGATGAACGCCACAAGTGTGTAGGCCGAGTGCAGCGATGGCATTGCCGCGAACACATTGGCATTGCGGGCATACAGGCCGTGGAATATACCCAGACCGGTCATCGCGTCGAACCGCCCCAGGCCCGCCACCTCGCCGGGAGTTCCCTCGATGGCGGAGAAACCATGCGATGCCACATACCACGGCGGAGCTGCCGGATGAATATAGTAGATTGCAAAACCAAGGAGGTTCACAAGCAGGAACACCATAGCGAAATGCAGGTAGCTGTCGGTTTTGCGGGTGAAATAGAGCCACAGGCCGTAGAATATCGGCAGAGGCACCCAGCACAGATAGAAAACTCCGGCAAAAAAATCCATAAGCGGACAGTTATGCACACCGAAAAACTCGTTTGGGGTCAGAACCCCAGCTGCCGTAGATATACCGAAAAGGCCTTTTTCGGTATTATATAGGCCCGCCACATCAACGGGGTTGACCTTATAGTTGGGCACGATGTTCATCCAGTCGTAGCTTATGCCGAAAATTATAAACGGCAGCAGGGCTATGACAAGGCGGCGCGATGGAGCGCTCACAAAGAACAGTCCGAAGATAAGAAGTGCCAGGAAAATATGCTCGGGCCTGAAGCCTACAAATAGCACGGTAACCACAAGCCACACCGCGAGCGCCGCGGCACACCTCAGTACATCCCTTAATGCCGGAAAACCGCTTTTCATTTGCGACCGGCCTTTATCAGTTCGTTGCGGCTGTGTGTTATGCGGGCGAAGGCGGTAATGTTGGCGAAAACTGCGATAAAGCCCATAGCCACCACGAGGATAAGATTAGGATCGAAAGTAGAGCCGTATTGCAGATTCTGCCCCACGATGCCTGTGGCAATAGCTGCCACGGCAGTGATTACAACTCGCTCGGGGCGTTGCAGGAATCCGATCTTGCACTCTATTCCAAGCCCCTCGGCACGGGCACGCACATAGCTTACCATGATTGAACCAACCATAGCCAGAAATGTGATTACAGCGCCTGCCATGTTGTCGCAGCCAATCAGGAAGAATGCTATGCCGCCAAGCGTAAACATCTCGCAGTAGCGGTCGAGCACGGAATCATACATAGCACCGAAAGTAGATGCCATACCGCCGAGGCGAGCAACCTGGCCGTCGAGCATATCGAACAGCGAGAATGCGATAATCAGCGCTCCGGCAAGGGTTATCAGCCCGTAGTCGGGAGCATTGCCGTCGGACACAAGAATGCCGGCATGGATGAACACCGCCGCTGCCGCGACATTGCCGAGCAGACCGATGGTTGTAACCATATTCGGCGTAACACCCATGCGTATGAGCATGCGCACGAAAGGATTGATCACAAAATATATGCCTTGCTGAAGGCCGTTCCGTGCCGTTTTGGCACTTTCTTTAATGTTCATTTGTCGGAATTGTTATTTTTACCAATACCAAGCGCGCCCAGTACCGATGCCAGATATCCGTCGACACCGAGTTTGCGATACACGAAATAGCGCTGCAAAGCGAAGTTCCAGAACCACGACACCATAAGCGAGGTGAATATACGTGCGGCGGCATAATATCCGTCGGGACGGAAACCCATTTCCTCGAGCCACGGCCACGAGCACATGAGGTGGTACAAGGCTTCGGTTCCGAAAGAGTTCAGCAGCATGCTGCCTGTCCAAACCATCGCATACTTCACCATGACGGCACGCCAGTCGCAGCCGTCGGCGTGGAATGTGAAACTATAGTTGAGAATGCAGTTGAGCACACCGCCGCAAAAAGCGCCGACTGCCGTTGCCCACAGCGGCGACAGACCCACCCAGGCAAACATTATGAAACCGATACCCATATCGGTCCACCCTGCAGCCTGCGACGTAACTATCGAACGGAGATAGACATAGAAAAGCGAGTCGCTTTTCAGCATTTTCTTGCCAATGCGCTTCATTTTGCCGCTATCCTCGTTACCGGTGTGCATGACAAGCTCAGACATAATAGAATTTCATGTTAATAATCAATAGAATAATGGCGGAGTATATTCCGGCAAGCACATCGTCGGCCATCATGCCGGCCCCACGGGGAATTTTCTCCATAGCGCGGATACCCAGGGGCTTGAAGATATCGAAGAAGCGGAACAGCGCCAGAGCCAGAAGAATCTCCCACCACGGACATATACCGGCGCCCACGACAGGCAGCAGCGACAGCCACTGCCCCACCGTCTCGTCGGCGCAGGCAACAACGGGGTCTTCGCCCCAGTATTTTTCGGCGATATCACTGGCCCAGATACCGGCGATACCGTACACTACCACTGCGGCGGCGGTAACGGCAATCGTCGTTACCGGCGAGGCCCATATGTACAGCGGCAGCCACAGCACAATGGCCACCAACGCGCCCCACGTACCCGGTGCTACCGGCAGGAAACCGGCGCCGAACGAGGTGGCGATCATCTTGGGGAACCAGTGGAACCGGCCGTGATCGTCGGGCATTACAGTGGATTTACGGTACTTACCCATGCCTCAGCGCTTGTTGTACTCCTTGATACAGTTCATTACAAAACGGGCGATGTGCGGAGCAGCCTCCTGACGGCATGGAGCGAAACTTGGCCAGTCGTTGAAGTCAATGATACTGAAATCGCCGTTTTCGCCAACGATACAGTCGCCGCCGTATATTTTTACATCGAGTATGTCGGCAGCCTTCTGGCACACGGCTTTGAGCCTTTCCACATCAAAGGCATTGTGCTGCGGCTTGCCGTTGACAGCTTCGTCGCCGTACTTGCTGTGCCCGTTCTCGAAAGGATAGAAATTATAGAAGAAACTTGTGCCGCTGATACCATAGAACTTCACCAGGTCGCCATCAAGATGGCGGTTGATGACGGCGCGTTTTATCCCGCGAAGGAAGAATTCCTGAAGAATCTCCTGAGCCTCCTCGGCATGACGCACAAACGTAACATCCTCGCGATGCTGCGCGTGCGATTCGCCGCGCTTGATCCAGCAACGGTCTATTTTCGCTTTCTTCAGTATATCGCGCACAGCCTCGTCGGTATCCACTATCACACTTTCGGGATAAGGAATACCGGAACCTATAAGCAGACGCGTCATACGCTCGCGCATGCAGTTCTCTATGCCGTAGCCCGAGTTAATGACAAGAGCCCCGGCGTCCTCCTTTTCCTGCAGAAGCTTCACCGAACGCGCCTCGCGGCACATGTTAAGTATCACGGGGTTGTCAACGGCGCCGGCAATGAATTGCTCCTCGCTGTAGATGTTTACCTCGCAGCCGCGCTTGCGCAATTGCTCGGCGACAAGATTAAAAATGGCGGCATCGTTTCCTATATGGTTGGGCGAGAAAGCACCCGCCCGCATTATACCTGCGATTTTAATTTCAGCCATATTTATATGCTGTAATAATGATTGATTATATATCAATGTGCAAATTTACTATTTTTTTCGTAAACGGCAAGCCCCGAGACAATCGTGCCCGGCCTACTGCACCAAATATTCCACAAAAATCACCGTTTTTACCCCTGCGCGCCGGCATCTGCGTGGCCGTAGTCTATATTCACTACTTGCGAATAAAAAATTCACGATTTTTATATCAATTTGTTTGCGAAATTAAAAATTATGTATAATTTTGCCACACAAAACCACAAATCTCAAACAAACGCCGGAATCCATGTCCGACTTAAACTATTTTTCTATGAAGAAACTCTACTCCCTGATTCTTCTCGGCGCCATGACAGCCTATGCCAGCGCTTTCGAGGCTTCTCCTGTACGTGTCAACTCAAGCGTTCTCGGATATGCGAAGGAAAACCAGCCCACGCGTATCACCGCACCTCAAAAAGATATGCTGAAGGCTCCCGCCAAGGCCGCCTCCGGCACTTGGAGCGACTGGACTTCGGCAGGTACATGCACTTTCACCATTGACACAGGTCTGTCAGACTTCGGCACGATGGTAGATTACACCGGCTCTTTCACCGGCATACCTCTGGACTACCGCGAAGATACGGGCGACGCCAACCTTTGCCAGTACCGCCTCAACGGTGTTTACAACGGCAAGGAACTGGTTATCGACGTAAACCGTAATACAGGCGCAGTATATGTTTTCCCGCAGGAAACAGGTTTCGACTGCTACGGAGCATCACCCATGCAGGTGATGGACTGCGGCACCGCATTCCGCGAGATTGCACAAGATGATGAGATGGCCGCCGTATACGATGCCTACAACTACTTCATCGAACCATTAGGACGCATATACATCTACCTTGGCTATACCTTCGAAGGTCTCGGCGACCTTTGCGCCCTTACGGACGCCACCGTGCAGTTCGACGGCTATCCCGACTTTACCCCCGAGCTATCGTTCAAGCAGCGCTATTCCGCCGACGGCGAGGCTAAAGGCATTATCAAGACTACCGAATCGGCCGAATACGTCAATGTAGGTCTTTTCCCCGGTTTCGTTACACAAAGCAAGATTAATGCCGTGATGGCCGGCGGTGAGGGAATCTTCAAAGTTGCCTCCGGCGAAGCAGAATTCGCACTTCCCGAAATGCAGCCAAATGTACCTTATACAATGTTCGCTATCAGCTATGTAGGCAATGTCGCATGCGAGATGGCAACACAATATGTTACACGGATAGACGCCGAGGAAGGCAAATGGAAATCGCTCGGCACGACAGATGTAACAGCCGACCTTATCGAGAGCATTTTCGGTATGACTCTGACACGGACACAGGCCGAGATTCAGCAGAATCTCGACAACCCCGGCAGATACCGCATCAAGGGCCTTTATAAGAACAGCATGTACGCTCCCGACGACCTCGACCAGTACCTGACGTTTGACCTCTCCGACCCTGATTACGTTACTCTCGAGCCCTCCAACATCGGTCTGGAATTAGGCTCTGGCTCGATTATCGCTCTCACTGGATATTACTATTATCTTGACAGAGGCAACTCGGAAGAAAGTGCCCGCTCCAATGCAAAAGCCGGCAAATACAACGCCGCCACACGCACCGTCAGCTTCAGCGACGATTGCCTCCTTGTAAGCTCCGACAACTGGGCCGCAGTAGGCGGAGATAACGGTGCCTTCTACTATGCCAATGCTTCCGGCAAAATGTCATTCACCATTCCTGATGAAAGCACCGGCATCGACAGCATCGCTGTCGACGGCAACGGAAGCTGCCGACTGTTCAACCTGCAGGGCGTTGAGGTAACCGGCAAACCCGCTCCGGGTGTCTACATCGAGACACGCGGCGGCAAAGCCACAAAGATACTTGTCCGCTAAACAGACAGAATCATAATCTCACCGGCAGGACCGCACAGCGCGGCCCTGCTTTTTATTTTCAGAATTAAAGAAGGAACGTGTCTGCACTTAGCTGAAAATCAAAATAAAAGTATTAATTTTGTATATGGAAACAGCCATTCATATTCATAACGAATCAGAATATAATGAGATATTGCAACAGGCCGTTGCAGTTATTGAAACCGCGAGAGGCAATGCCGCCCGTGCTATTGTCAGTACATCGAATGAAATGTATTGGCAGATTGGTCAACTGCTATATGAGCGGAAGCTCGACAGCGCACATGGAGATGGCGTAGTAAAGCGACTCTCTGCGGATTTGAAAGCGATGTATCCCAAAATGGGTATGTCGGTAAGTAATTTATGGAATATGAAGCGTTTGTATGTACGCTTTCATAACTCAGATCCAAAACTACAACAAGCTGTTGGAGTTTTACCGTGGGGACACATCAATCACCTCATTACTAAATTTGGGGATGATGATAATTCTATACTTTATTACGCCGAGAAAACAGTTCAAAAAGGCTGGAGCCGGGCATTATTGATCAACGCTGTAAAAATGGAGATGCACAAGCATCAGCCGGAAGCCAACGTATCAAATAATTTCGCCATTGCTCTGCCGGAGGCTCAGGCGGCATACGCAAACGAGATTTTCAAGGATTCCTATTGTATGGGGTTTCTCGGCGTTACAGAGCCGCTTCTTGAGCTGGAACTTGAACGAAGATTGGTAGAAAAGATTAAACAGTTCCTCCTTGAACTCGGTCAGGGATTTACATACATCGGCAATCAGCACGTTTTGTCCTACAATGGCAAGGATTACAAGGTGGATATGCTTTTCTTTCATCGCGGACTTAGGTCGCTCGTTGCCGTCGATTTGAAAATATCCGAGTTCATGCCTGAATATATCAGCAAAATGAATCTTTATCTTTCGTTGCTCGACAGACTTGAACGTGGAAAAGATGAAAATCCCTCAATAGGCATAATCCTATGCGCCGAAAAAGACAATGTGGAGGTTGAACTGGCTCTTGAAGGCTTCTCTAAGCCCATCGGCGTTGCCGAATACAAACTTATCGTTCCTCAGAAAGAGCTGAAACAACTAATCACCGATGAAATAAAGACTTTCAACCGAGAGATTGCCGACAAAACAGCAGAACAGTTTGGAAAGGAAAGCTGAGCATTGCAGGAATTTTCTTTTCACCAACAGCATCAGGACCGCGCACCGCGGCCCTGCTTTTTATGTAATAATCGGGCAGTTCCGCCGTTATTATACTGATGAAAAAGATTTTCTACATACTCGCGCTTATTCTCGTATGCGTTTCGTGCATCGAGGACGGCTTCACCACTTCGCCGTCCGACCAGCCAGTATTCTCCACCGACACCCTCGACATGGGCGTGGTATTCACCGAAGAACCTACCACCACGCGCCGTTTCTTAGTACATAATCCCCATTCAAAGCAACTGTCTATAAGCGACATCCGTCTTTCCGGCGATTACGCCGACTGTTTCCGCCTGAATGTGGACGGCATCAACGGCGACGTGTTCCAGAACGTTGAAATCCGCGGCAAAGATTCCATATTCGTATTCGTGGAGGCAACATTGCCCGAAGGTAGCAAGCCGCTTACCACTTTTGAAGCCAGTATCGACTTCACCACCAACGGAGTCATGCAATCGGTCGTTCTGTCCGCACAGGGCCAGAACGTGCATCGTATAAAAGCCGAGACGCTCACCGCCGACACCCGTCTGGAAGCCGATCTGCCATATGTGGTATACGACTCGCTTGTCGTGGCCCCGGAAGCCACCCTCACCATCGGCCCCGGCACTGAAATGCTGTTCCACGACCAGGCCATGCTTGTGGTGCGCGGCTCCCTCAAATGCGAAGGCACCCCGGAGCAACCCGTCGTACTATCAGGCGACCGCACCGGCAATGTGGTTACCGACATCTCGTTCGACATTATGTCGCGTCAGTGGATTGGTGCTTTCTTTACCTACACCTCGCACGACAACCATCTGGAAAACACTGTTATAAAGAATACCTGGCAGGGCCTCACCATCGAAGGCGCCACCAATGCCGACTATTCGGCGCAGCCCCAGCTCACAATGATAAACTGCCGTCTGCGCAACAGCGGCGGTCTTGTCCTCGAAGCATACCACACGGGCATCCGTGCCGTCGGCTGCGAGTTTGCCGAGGCTGCCGACGGTCTTGTGTATCTTCAGGGCGGCTCGTACCTCTTCAATCACTGCACATTCGCCAACAACTATCTGTTCGCGGCCATCTCCGGTCCGGCCATAGGCCTCGGACATGTCAGCGACGACCCCGACACGGGACTTGACGACGAATCGGGCCTCCCCTACACCGCCGCCGAAATCACCAACAGCATAATCTACGGCTACGGCGCCGACATATCGCACGGCGACCTCGCCGGCACGAATATCTTCGTGCGCAGCAGTCTCCTGAAAAGCGCCGGCAGCGATGACGACAACTTTATAGGCTGCCTATGGGACACTGACCCGCTGTTCTATACCGTGCGTAACGATTACTTGTTCGACTATCGCCTCAAGCCCGAGTCGCCCGCCATCGGCGCCGCCGACCCAGCCCTCACCCTTCCGGAAGCTGCCACCGACGGCTACGGCATGGCTCGCACTACTCCAGCCGATCTCGGCGCCTACGTATTCACCCCTCCCGCCGAAGAGAAATAAACTTATATAGAAACACAAGGGGCCGCGCGTGTGCGCGGCCCCTTGTGTTTCTATAGTACGGGAATTATTTCAGAACAACCTTGTAGGCCTGTGTGCCTGCAATCACAATGTGGAAGCCTGGTGCAAGACCGCTTATGCGGTGCTCACGGCCGCTGTAGACAACAGCTCCTGAGGCGTCCGTAACTTTGATTTCCACGTCGGAGGCCAGACCGGTAACGATGATATCGTTGCCGCGTACGGCTACAGACACACCTTCGGCGCTGACATCGTTGATTCCGGCTTTCTCCTTCACCGTTACAACGCATACGGCGTTGAGTGCCGTGCCGTCCACTGTCGATGCAATTATTACAGCGGTACCGGGCGAGAGAGCGGTTACGGTGCCGTTCTCGTCCACCGATGCCACATCCGGAGCACTGCTGCTGAAATCGACAGTCTGCACAGCCTCGGCGGGCAGGATGATGGCCTGTAGCGCGGCGGTATCTTCGGTTTCCATTTCGAGCGTGCTGCGGTCAAGGGTAATCGACGTCGCCAGCGGCGGAAGCACGGTAACGGTGCAGCGGTCGGTAAGCGTAGGATTGCTGTTCGAGATAGCCG
>CALEUL010000006.1 GCA_937921035.1 uncultured Porphyromonadaceae bacterium | reverse complement strand
TATCGGGCGTGCCAAGGACTTGCACCTGTTAGACTGAATACATGCTGGGCGAACATACAGAAGCTGTGCCGTTTGTTCGCGGCACAGCTTTTATATTCCACCAAGTAAAATTGCTAAAGGACAAAATTTAACTGTCAAAGCGATTTTATATTGCCGTCGATGTAGTCTGCAATTAAATCTGCAAATTTGTCGGGGACACCCGCTTCCTTTGCCTTGTCTCTGAACGACCGAAGGACCTCCGATATTCTTTCTATAATCATCCCGGCGTCCTTGACATCGTTCTCTCCGGCAAGACGGAGGAACTGTTTTTTAGTGATATCCTTGTTGCATTCTTCTATAGTCATGGCATGCCTATCGCCTATGAACCGGTTTTTGTAGTTCACTGTAAACGTAACATCATAAGCCGGAGAGATACGCCACTCGCCGGCCGGATTCATCAGAAACGAAAAATTCTTATCATGATCATCGCTGACGCCTGCAAGATAGTTGAACACAGCCCTACGGAAAACCTGCTCGATATCATAGTACGGCAAATTGAGCTTTCGGCACACCTCAAAAATCTGTTCATAGGCACTTACATTACCATATAAAGCCTGCAGAGTCGCCGAATGTATCTTGCCGCATGCCTTACGGTCGAAGCGTTCCGTAATAAAATGATTTACGCCTCCTACATTCAATAAGGAGCTCTTCTCCATTTCTATTCCTGCCTCTTTTGCCATCAGATAGAACGCATACTCAATCTCTGCTGTAGGCCAAGTCTCCGAATCTCTGAACTTCAATATATAATGAGTAAAATTTTCCGGCAACAGGAATTGTCCGGATTTAACCTCTCCGGTCTGCCAGTCAATTGCAACGATTGCTTTTGGGTGCTTTCCGCCGGCGCTCATTCCAACAGCCATAAGATCGTTAATTTCCTGGCGATCCTGAATATTTATCGAAAAGTCCTCGCGGGCAGCTTCGATTTCTTTTGCGAGGCCGTAAAGTTCCTCCAACATTACAGCCTCGTTTGATTGTGGCTTATATAGTTCAGGGACAAACTCAAACGCACCCATACCCCGCACGCCGATAAATGCAAGTTTATCTACTGCAGTAACATCGCGACGCCGAATGCCATTCTTTTCTATCCAATAAGAAAAAACCTCGTTACCCCAGTCATCCGGCAAAGAACCACTTAGAAAACGAGGAAGACCTTCATATTCGTCGACATGAAATATATCGGACATGCCTTTTTCGACAAGATACGAGGACCGATTATAGAATCCCAATGGATCTACATCAAATCCAAAAGTATGGTATGCAGGATTAAACGAGACCTTCGAGCCGACTTTCCCGAACCCGGACTTATAGCCGCCTTCCCATTTAAGCTTGCACACCTCTTTGCCCCAAAGGCAAACAGATACTATATTATCTTTCATTTCTGCGTTTTTTTACCCGTTGGGTTACTTTGCGGACCGGGAGGTCGTATAGACTTGAAGGCATTTCAGGGATAAATTCGGCGATATCCTCTAATTTCTCTATGGCACGCATCAGCGCCACTAAATTATCAAGCCGGATTCCATCACCTTTCTCAAAGCGGACGATAGTCATTACAGAAACACCACTTTGGAAGGCTACTTCCTTCTGTGTCAGGCGCAAGGCTATCCTGTAGTCCCTGAAACGGCGTCCAAGGTCCACTACAATGTCGTTGTTGGACCTCGAATAAAGATCCTCTCGATACAATTCGTTAATCATACTGCAAATATACAAATTTGATGATTAATAGCCAAATTTACTGCATAAATAATCATTTTTGATGATTATATACTGGTATTGTGCCTGCTAATCGGAGCGATAATAATTGATTAATATTGTTATATTTCAGCACGAAACTTATGCAATAAGCGCGGAATTTTTCGTTATATTTAACTAATATTAAGCATTAAGGAGCGCTGTTGATGAAATAAAAGGCCTATCTTTGCAATGTCTAAGACGAAAATGACATTTTTAATGAAAGAAAGCTCGACAGCCACTATGGCGTTGGGTTTCTTATTTTTTTACTATCTGAAAAACTCATCTCAATTATGGCAGTAACTTATATGACTAAAGAGGGTTACGATCGCAAGCTTGAAGAAATCAAATACCTCGAAACTGTTAAGCGCCCCGAAGTAACCCGCGCTATCGCCGAGGCCCGCGATAAAGGCGACCTCTCCGAGAATTCCGAATACGACGCAGCAAAAGAAGCCCAGGGCCTCCTGGAAATGAAAATAGCGCAGCTCAAAGACCTCGTAGCAAACGCCCGCATCATCGACGAGAGCAAGCTGTCCACCGACGAAGTGCAGATGATGAACCGCGTGCGCATACGTAATGTGGCAACAGGCAGCGAAGCCGAATACACTATCGTCGCCGACTCTGAAGCCGACGCCCGCGCCAAGAAAATCGCTATCAGCACACCTATCGCACGAGGCCTTCTGGGACATAAGAAAGGTGAGACTGTAGAGATTCAGGTACCCGCAGGCAAAGTAAAGTTCGAGATTCTGGAAATAGGTCTCTGATATCATGGCATCCATTTTTTCCCGAATCGTTGCCGGCGAGATACCCTCGTACCGCGTTGCCGAGGACGACAAGCATTATGCCTTCCTCGACATCAGCCCTCTCGCCCCAGGACACACCCTTGTGATTCCGAAACGTGAGGTCGATTACATCTTCGACCTCTCTGACGAAGAATACTCCGCACTTCAGCTGTTCGCCAAACGCGTGGCAAAGGCTCAGAAAAAAGCCCTGCCGTGCAAGCGTATCGGTGTGGCTGTACTCGGCATGGAAGTTCCCCACGCACACATCCACCTTGTGCCCCTGAACAGCGAGGCAGACATGGATTTCCGCCACAAGCTCTCGCTCGAGCCTGAAAAGATGGCCGAAATTGCAGCCAAAATAGCAGAGAACTTCGAATAACACCGTTATGAAAACATTACATTTTATCGGTAGCGCCACCATCGCTCTCCTCTTGGGAACTTCGTGCTCCGGCAACGACGGATGGAGTATCCGCGGCAAAGTGGACGGGCTCGCCGACGGCCAGAAACTGGCACTGGAAGCCAATAACGGCAGTTCCTGGTATGTGGTTGACTCCATCGAACCGCGTTCCGAGGGCAAATTCACCTACGAGAGCCAAACTCCGGCCCTGTACGTTGATATCATGCGTCTCACACTTCCCGGCAAAGGGAGCGTGTACTTCCCCGTCGACTCGGTAGACGCCATAACGCTGACAGCCGCAGCCGATAATTTCGGCACAGGGCACACCCTTGCAGGCACATCCAAGGCCCAGTGTTTCAGCTCTATCGACAGCATCGTTGCAAACACAGCAGACATCGACGACATACAGCGCAAGCTAATCGGTTTCATCACATCCGACACCACCGGTATCGTTTCCTACTATGCCATCAACAAGGCAAAGGGCAACAGTCCCGTGTTCAACCCCAAGGAATACAATGGAAACCGCGCATACGGCGCCGCCGCACAGGTTTTCGCGACGTACCAGCCTCAGGACCGCCGTGGCGAAGCGCTCAAGAAAGCTTTTCTTGAAGGACGTATTGCTATGGGACGCGTAAATACCGTGCAGAATGTCATAGAGGTTCCCGAATCGGGGCTGATAGATATCGTTCGCTTCGACAACAAGGGAGTGGAACACTCGCTTACAAAACTTGCCGAAAAGAAAGGCGTAATAGTACTCAGCTTCACCGACTACAGCAACGCTTCCTCGCCGGCCTACAACGCTTTGCTCTATGATATTTACAACAAATATCACGGCAACGGTCTGGAAATCTATCAGCTGTCGTTCGACGCCGATGAAGTGAGCTGGAAACAGGCGGCCGACAACCTGCCGTGGATAACCGTGTGGAACGCTCCCACTGACGGAGCCGGCGTGCTTATGCAATATAACGTAGGCGCAGTGCCTCTTACATACGTTATCGGTCGCGACGGTGAAATCAAGGAAAGAATTTCCAATCCCGCCAATATCGAAAAAACAGTTCAGAAATATCTTTAATAAAAAACACAAGCCACATCTGTGCAACTACAGGTGTGGCTTTTTTATGCCCCCCCAATTATCACATTACACATGAAAAAACTATTGTTCCTCTGTTCATTAGGCGTCTTAGCCTCGTGCGCGCACAATTCCGGCCCCGGGCCTGTCGCCATCGACTGGAGCAGCGAAAACTTCACTGATTCCGCAAAATCCATGTACACAGAAACCATCCGCCTCTCCGGGGACCTCCGCGGAGTGCATCGGCTGGCTTTCAACTCCTTCCCGCGCCACATGGAAATGTGCGACACAACCGACACCCTTATTGAAATCACACAGGGCTACTATGCTATCGGCTCACCGAAGTTCGCCAACGCGGGCGAGAACGATACAATCGTATTCAAAATCCGCTTCAACGGCGCCATACAGGCTGTGAACTACGGTCCCGACGGTTTCCACCTTGTTATGAACGACGGCACAACGCGCGGCGTTCCCGCAACAGCCGCCGACATGACGCAGAACCCCGCAAGCTATGTGGCATACGGCGTAGACCCGATGCCCTACGGGGACACCATATATGCTCGCAACATCGAAATCGCCGGTGGCAAAGCCGGTGTGTACGATGCCATTCCGTCGTTCAAAAACGTTGAGCTTACAGGCGGAGAGTGCACGGTAGACCCTGCATCCATAAAATTCAACGACGTAAAGGACGCAACGAACCCCGAGGCATACAAGGTTACCATCGCCAACGGCGAAATCGTTGTAGACGCACCGCAGCGCCAGTGGGCACGCATAGGCCTGCGCCTGCGCAATCTTCTCGGCGACAAAGCAGTTACAGTGCCACAGGCCATCATCACGGACGCCCCCACCCTGCCCTACCGCGGACTTATGCTCGACATTGCCCGCAACTACACAAAACCGGCCCAGGTTCGTGAAATAATAGAGAAAATGGCAGTATACGGCCTCAACACCCTCCACTTCCACCCCGTAGACGATGAAGCGTGGCGTCTGGAAATCAAGGCACTGCCCGAACTTACCGAAGTAGGCAGCCGCCGAGGATATACCCCCAGCTCCGACGGCTCTTTCCTTGACCAGATGTATGCCGGCGACGGCAACCCCGAAAGCACCGAAGGCACAGGCAACGGATACTTTACCCGCGCCGACTTTGTAGGCATGCTCAGATACGCCGACAGCCTCGGCATCGCAGTCATTCCCGAAATCGAATCTCCGGGCCACGCCCGCGCCGCCATAAAGGCTATGGAATACCGGGCCAAACGCACCGGCGACAACTCCTGGCTTCTCAACCAGGGTCCCGAGACTGCCGACTATGTCTCCGCACAAGGCTACCGCGACAACGCAATGAACCCCGCCATCGAAGGCCCATATAAACTTCTGGGCATCGTTGCCGACGAAATCATAGACATGTACAAAGAAGCCGGAGTTGAACTTCCCGCCCTGCATATCGGCGGCGACGAAGTCGCCTACGGATCATGGAGCACCAACAAGGCAATCCAGGAACTTAAAAAGAAAGAAGGACTTGCCGCCGACCGCGACGTGCACGCATATTTCGTACGCCGCATTGCCGAACTTATGGCCTCCAAGGGCCTGAAAGTTTCCGGATGGCAGGAAATAGCCACCGACCACGGCAAAGGCTACGACAACGCCGTAGCACCAAACGTTTACAACGTAAACTGCTGGGCCGTTGGCAAAGAAGCCGGCACCTCCAAGATTACAGCCGGTATTGCAAAGGCCGGCTATCCCGTGGTTCTGAGCAACTTCAACCACTACTACCTCGACATGGTCTACAGCCCCCATCCAATGGAAAAAGGCCTGAACTGGGGTGGCTGGAGCGACGAATTCAGCTCGCTCGGCGGCTATCCCTATGAACTGTGCAACGTTCCCGGCGCCAAACTTCTTGGCGTGCAGGCTCAGATATGGGCCGAGACCGTTCGCGGCGTATCGGACATTCAGCGCATGATGTTCCCCAAGATGTTTGGCGTGGCTGAGCGCGGCTGGAACCCCGAAAAGACATACTCCGAGGCTGATTTCAACGCTGTTGTTGGCAAAGAGCTGCCCAAACTCGCAGCCGAAGGCATCAACTTCCATCTTCGTCAGCCCGGTCTTAAGGTTGTGGACGGCAAACTCGTCGCCAACAGCCCCTACGAAGGCGGCGTTGTCCGCGTAAGTCTCGACGGCACCAACCCAACAGAGCAGTCGCAGCAGCTGAACGCAGGCGAAAGCATAGACCTCGCATCTTTCCCCGAAGCAAAAGAGGCCCGCGCTATCCTGTGGTACGCCGGCAAACCCAGCCTCGTAACAGTCCTGAAGCTCAAATAATAATAGCCTGAATACGATATTCCCGGGGACGCAGAACCTGTCGCCTCCGGGAATATTTTTTCCGCCAATATTATCCTTACATGAAAAAGAGCCGAATTTTTGATTTCGTGCTCGGCAAGATAACGGCCAAGAGAGGGGCGCCGTCGTAACGGAATACGTTCCGCCTCACGCTCTGGTAGGCGTCGTCCATGCCCGCGTAATCAAAAAGTTATAAAGATTTCACGAGTTGCGCTCGTCGAGGGCATCGAGGAGTTCGGCGAGACGGCGTCGCACATCCTGCAGGCGGCTGATTATTTCGTGGCGTTTGTCCACGGCATGGCGGTTCTTGCGCATGTGCTCGCGCGCACCTTCTATGGTAAGACCTTTATCCTTCACCAAGAATTTAATAACCCGCAGAATATCAATATCGTTAGGTGTATACCGCCGCGTGCCTTTCTTGTTGCGGCCCGGCTTCAGTTCCGAAAACTGCGATTCCCAGAAGCGCAGGGTTGATTGCGGAAGATTCAGCAATTCCGCAACGTCGCCTATCCGGTAATATTTTTTTGTAAGTTCGTCTGCCATCAGTCCATTACATGACCGGCATTCTCGGCCAGTCTTATCAGTTCGTCGTATTGCTGCGGCGAAAGGTCATAGAAATAATAGTTCAGGGGATTCTGAGGCGCTCCGCGGTAGCGCACTTCGTAGTGCAGGTGCGGACCAGTGGATTTTCCTGTATTGCCCACCAGTCCGATAAGATCTCCGCGCTTCACCTGCTGTCCGGCACGAGCAATCAGCTTTGAGAGATGCGCGTAGCGCGTGGTATAGTTGAATCCGTGATTGATTTCCACCATATTTCCGTACTGGCTCTGCCACGATGCAACATCTACCCTGCCATCGGCAGTTGCGTACACGGGAGTTCCTACAGGCGCCGAAAAATCGAGCCCTTCGTGGAATTTCATAGTACCGTAAACAGGGTCGAGCCGGGGACCGTAGCCCGACGCCATTGTACGCAGATACTTCTCCGGGACAGGCTGTATTGCCGGCGTGTGCGCTACGCGCGAGTTCTGACTGTCTACGAGCGCAGCAAGATGGTCGAATGATTTAATCTGGACATAAACCATGCGGTCCAGTCTGTCGAGCTTTGCGTTTACGTTACGAACAAGATTCTCGTCGGCCAGCGCCGCGATACTGTCGAAGTTATGCTGTCGCTCCAGACCTGCATATCTGCCCGCATCGGAAAGCGGCTCGGCCTGCATCATGGCGCGATAAAAATTATTGTCTCGCTCGCCAAGGTCCTCCATAACTGCCAGGGCATGGTCGGCGCGGCGCGACAGGATGTTCAGACTTGCCATCAGGCGTTCGTTTGATACACGCAGCTCACGCTCGCGGGGCATCTCCACAAGGCTGTATAGCGCCAACGCCACCATCGCAACAACAAACACCGCCACGATATAAGGCCTCATGCGTGCGTGCATGCGGGTTCTCCGGTCAGGAAACACGCGCTCGTACTGCTCTGTGGCATTGTTATATCGATAGAAAACTTTCTGGCTCATTCACTTCGGCTTATTCTTGCAAATACCGCGAAAATGGAGTAATTTTGCACTTCCAAACGCAAAGTTAACTAAAATTGTGCGGAAAACACAACCGCAAGAAACAAAAAGTGCATTATGTCAAGCTCTAAATCATTAACGGCCAAAGAAATCCGCCAGTCTTTCAAAGATTTCTTCGCCAGCCACAGCCACCACATCGTGCCCTCGGCACCAATGGTGATTAAGGACGACCCGACGCTGATGTTCACCAACGCCGGCATGAACCAGTTCAAAGATATCATTCTGGGCAACAAGGCGGCGGCGTACAAACGTGTGGCCGACTCGCAGAAATGCCTTCGCGTTAGCGGCAAGCACAACGACCTTGAAGAAGTGGGTCTGGACACCTACCACCATACTATGTTCGAGATGTTAGGCAACTGGTCGTTCGGCGACTATTTCAAAAAAGGAGCCATCGACATGGCATGGGAATACCTCGTCGACGTCCTCGGTCTTAATCCCGAACGCCTCTATGCAACCGTTTTCGAAGGCTCGCCAGCCGAAGGTCTCTCACGCGACGACGAAGCCGCCGAAATATGGATGAAACATCTGCCCGCCGACCATATAATAAACGGCAACAAGCACGATAACTTCTGGGAAATGGGCGATACCGGCCCGTGCGGCCCCTGCAGCGAAATCCACATCGACCTCCGCAGCGACGAGGAACGCGCCAAAGTTCCCGGCGAGCAGATGGTTAACAAAGACCATCCTCAGGTTATCGAGATATGGAATCTGGTGTTCATGCAGTTCAACCGCAAGGCCGACGGCAGCCTCGAGCCCCTGCCCGCCAAGGTTATCGACACCGGCATGGGCTTCGAACGCCTCTGCATGGCACTCCAGGGCAAGACATCCAACTACGATACCGATGTCTTCACGCCCCTCATCAACAAGATTGCCCAGCTTTCGGGTAAGGAATACGGCAAGGAACACCAGGTGGACGTTGCCATGCGCGTTATCGCCGACCATGTGCGCACAATCGCATTCTCCATCGCCGACAACCAGCTTCCCGGAAACGCAAAGGCGGGATATGTTATCCGCCGAATACTGCGCCGCGCCGTGCGCTACGCCTACACCTTCCTGGACCAGAAGAAGGCTTTCATGTACCGTCTGGTAGACACCCTTATCGCCGACATGGGCGACGCTTATCCCGAACTGCCCGCCAACCGCGACCTTATCATGCGCGTAATCAAAGAGGAAGAAGACGCATTCCTGCGCACCCTCGAAAACGGCATACGTCTCCTCGATGACGCAGTAAAGGCTGCAAAAGCCGAAGGCAAGGACGAAATCACAGGCACCCAAGCTTTCACTCTATACGACACATACGGATTCCCTCTCGACCTTACCGAACTTATCCTCAAGGACTACGGCATGACCCTTGACCACGATGGCTTCCAGCGCGAGATGAACGCACAGAAAGAACGCGCCCGCGCCGCAGCCGCCGTAGAGGCCGCCGACTGGATTGACGTGAACGACGGAGAACAGGAATTCGTAGGCTACGACAGCCCCGAATGCGACGCCAAAATCCTGCGCTATCGGCACGTTAAGCAGAAAAACCGCGAATACTACCAGATAATCCTCTCCAAGACGCCCTTCTACGCCGAAATGGGCGGCCAGGTAGGCGACCGCGGCACCATCACCGACATCGCCACAGGCAAAGCTACTGAAATCATGGACACCAAGCGCGAGAACGGTGTTGGCGTACATATAGTAAAGGAACTGCCCGAGAATCCTTCCGCAACGTTCCGCGCCGCAATAGACACCGAAGCTCGCATGGGGACTTCGCGCAACCACACCGCCACGCACCTGCTCCACCAGGCACTCCGCGAGGTTCTGGGCACCCACGTAGAGCAGAAAGGTTCTTTTGTCTCGCCCGAAATCCTGCGTTTCGACTTCTCCCACTTCCAGAAACTCACACCCGAGGAAATACGCAAGGTAGAGGAAATCGCAAACCGCCACATCCGCGAGGCCATCGCGCTTGACGAGCACCGCAACGTGCCTATCGCCGAAGCCCGAGGGATGGGCGCAATGGCACTCTTCGGCGAGAAATACGGCGACGAAGTGCGCGTAATCCGCTACGGCGATTCCGTAGAGCTCTGCGGCGGCACACACGTTCCCAACACCGGCAACATCGGCATGGTGAAGATTGTATCGGAATCCAGCATCGCTGCCGGAATACGCCGTATCGAGGCTATTACCGGTCCTGAAGTAGAGAAACTGATTGCCAAGTTCCAGGACACAATCAGACAGATGTCCGAACTGTTCAACAATACACCCGACATTCTCGGCGCACTACGCCGCTCCATCGAGGAAAACCATGAACTCAAGCAGCAGGTTGAAGACTACTTCCGCGAGCATATCGCCAACCTCTCCAAAGCATTGCTTGCAGAAGCCAAGACCAATGCCGACGGCATAAAGACAGTATTCATGCGCGGCGTCCGTCCGCCAGAAGTAGTGAAAAACGTCGCTTTCGCCATTCGGTCCATATCGCCCGAAAAAACAGCATTCATCGGCGCTACCGCCGACATGACCGGCAAGCCACTGCTAACCGCAATGTTTACCGACGATATCGTAGCCTCAGGCCTCAATGCATCGGCACTTGTCCGCGAAGCCGCGAAGTGCATCAAGGGCGGCGGCGGCGGCCAGCCCGGCTTCGCTCAGGCCGGCGGTAAGGACAGCGACGGCCTCGCCGCCGCATTCGACAAGCTCGCCGAAGCTCTCCGATAATCACAACAAGAATTATATCTCTTTGCCACCCCCGCCGGGAAAACCCGGCGGGGGTTTCTGTTGTTAGAATTATAAATACGATTTCAACAAAACTCCTCTAATCATGGCAACAGAAGATTTTAAGAGTACCGCAGGGAAAGCGGACAACGTACCACCCGTTCCCGACGACATACCCTCCACTCCAAATTACATAAAATACGGAGCCGCCGTGTTCCTCGGCCTCACTTTCGGGGTAGCCTGCTACGTACTTGGCAACAGCATCGTCGGCGACAGGCCAATGCCACCGAAACATGCCGGCGCGGCAACTTACGAATACTTCAACCAGAGCGGCGCATATGGCGATGCCGCCAACAAAGGCGTGCTGCCAGACCCGTTCATATCGCCCTTCGAACCAACTCTGGACGCAAACTATAGCCAGGCAGGCGCTTTGCTGCGCGAGGCTTCCGACGCCGAGAGCGTAGAACCGGTGGCACCCGGCAACTTCTCGGTTTCAGACCCCGAGCAACGTTAACCATACCTATATTATACGTCAGCACCCCCGCGCCATGTCCGGCACGGGGGTGCTGTATAATTATGCAACGGCTATCAGAAGGGGAAAGTGATGCCGAAATTGAACTGAGCGTTCGAACTCAGAGGGACGAACTGCTTTGCCACCTTGCCCAGGGACGCATCGCTTGACAGGAACAGGTTGAAACCCTTGGGATGCACGCTGATAATCCATCCGTAGCCTACGCCGAAGGTACCGGCCCAGCCGTTCACACCGATAGCGAAGACTTTGCAGGGAGCGTAATTCGCCGACAGACGAGCCTCGTTCCAGGTCATATCGCCATTGAAATGACCGGTATATAGCAGACCGAATTTTACGGGTTTGTACATCGGAAGCGTGTACTGCGCTCCCAGATTGAGCGTAGCGCCCAGACCGACAGTACGAGAACCGATATCCCCTGCGTTGTCGAGTTCGTAAAGATTCTTGAGGTCGTCGCCAAGACGGTCCATTTCGTTCTCGAACGAGTTCGGAGCGTCATCGTCGGGACTGAAAATAAAAGAATCGGTATCTACCACCCTTGTGCCGTTGGTAGTGGCCAGTTTGGTATTGCTGTAGCTTATAAAGCCTAAATCGAGCACAGATGCCGAGAAATCGAAATCATTCCAGTGGTAGGAAGCGCCCAGATCGATGGCAGCGCCGTAGCCCTGTGGCTTGATGCCCCCAGTACCGTCGAAATTAACGCCGCTTACGTATCGGTTGCCATTTTTGTTTACGTCTTCCTCGAACTGCATCTTCGGCATAGACGCGTAAACCTCTGCATTGGTGCGTGCTATCCACGAATCAGTGCCGAGGGTAAGGTTGGCCTCGTTGAAATAAGCGTCCACATTACCGGCACCGACAAGAAATTTAACAGCGACACCGGCACGCAGACCCGGGAGCTGGTCGATGAAACGGGAATGGTTAAAAGCGATTTCGGCGTATGCGTTCGCATGTGCCTGCATGTCCTTGATATCGTAAGAATCGTTGTGAACACCATTCTTAGCAAGCTCGAATAAAGTTTTGGGAATGCCCACTCCGGCATGAGCGCGCACGCCTACCGTTACGGCATTGTATCCGCCGAATGCCTTGAATCCTACGCCAAGGATATTCACACGGGTATCCACCATAAATTTGGAGCGATCTTTCACTTTGTCCAAAAATTCACTCACACCCACTTTGGGGTTCGTGAACAAAGCCGTACGGCCGTCCACTTTGTACAGCACATCCGATACGCCCAGGTTTCCGCGGATGCCCGCATTGACATTTCCCAGGCCGGGGATAGCCACGAAACCGTGCATGCCGGCAAAGGCAGGGTTAAGCTGATAACGGAATGTGTAACCGTCTATAAAATATCCAGAGTTGGAGTTCTGGGCGTTTGCAAAGGTTGCGGCGGCCATCATGCCACCGATTGCGAGAAAACGTGATATTCTTTTCATAATGGCTTGAATGGCTTAAAATTCTTTTTCAAAATAACCGGATACTACAGCGCGTATATTGCTGAGTTCAATCGTCATATCAGGACTAAGCGCCACCTCGGAAGCTCCGGCATATGCCGTTGCTACATATTCGATACCGTTCATACCTTTCACCTCGCCGTTCAGTTCAATAACGACTTCCTGGCTGGAAGATTCGGCATCTATAAGAGAGCTTTTCACCTCTACATTACCTATGCGGTTTCCGTTACGGTCCAAAGGATAAGCAACCAGCTCTATTGCCGCGGGACAGTTGTTCGTAACATTGAGGGTAACTTTCAACTTCTCAACAGTAAGATTCTCAATTTCGCCGCTCCAGCCTATATCGATATCGCTGTAGACGATTGATGAGCCGTTTGTAAGCGCAAGGGGAGCCACAAGCTCATACTTGCCCTTTACACCAGGCAGCGTGCGGCCAAGGGTGAAATCGGTGATATGCTGCTGCGGAATCATCGGGTCTATAAGACTGATGCCGATATTGTCCGGAAGGCCCTGCTGGCCGGCAGCCTGGTCGGCCTTGAGGATATCGCGCAGACCGGAGAACTGCACGAACTGGAGCGAGGTGGCGAAATCGGCAGGGATGTCGAGACCTTCGTTCATGGGAGCCATAACAAAGTTGTACGGCCCATCCACACCCGCATTGTAACCGATTGTGATAGCACCGTTGTCGGGCATATAGCTCTTCTTTACATCGCTGCCGTCGTACATAGGCGTAAGGCTTATGCCGGTTCTGCACATAAGCTTGTCGCCTGCCACGGGATTGTTAACCTGCAGATATATCTGAGGATTTGCAAGCCCGATTTCCGTCTCCGGCCCCTCGAGGAACGAAGGAATGTCGCTCAAATTCACCGGTGCGATATCCATTCCGTCGAGCTTATACTCAATCTCTCCAGAGAAGGAGCGGGCGTCGATATCGCTGACAATGAAGTGCAGAACAAAGTTCACGGATGTCGGGAAAGTGATCTCGCTCAAATCGCGAAGCGCAAGCGTAAGGACGCCCGACTTAACGCCAAGATTGCTGTTGAGATACAGTGTGCGGTCTGGCTCGATATGGCAGCCGTTGGCCTCGAGGTCTATCCTGCTGGCGGTAAGGGATATTTCAATCTGGCTGCCGGTAAGGTCGAGCTGAGGGATGCTCCAGATACCTTTAGCGGCATCGTAGCTGCCAATACTGGGAGATACCGAGAGGCCTTTGGGCAGCTGGATTTCCAGATTCTGGAAGCTTACATTGAACATGCTGCTCACCGACGAAGCGTCCAGAACAAGGCCGAACTTTATATCGTTTGTGGCAATGGATTCAAGCTTGATAATGGACTCGTCCACATTTTTCACCTCGTATTTAAGTTCCGTCGACAGATTGTCGATTTTATAGGACTGTGTCAGCCAGTCCTGGGGAGCCTTGGCAGACCGCTTGGGGGCGGGGAGGACATCGTCGAGGATATTAAGCACATCCGACACCGAATTGATATGCGGAGCGTCGGCGTGGATAGCTGCAATCGAAATAGGATCGGAAGAAAAGTCGCCGTCCTGAGTTAGCGCATAGAAAGTTTTTCCGTCGATGGTAACAGGCTGTATTTTGCTGTCGTCGTCGAACGAGATCACATCCTTTAGAGTAAGCTCGTCAATGTTGATAGGAACAACCAGATCCTCTACCGTAAAGCGAGATGTAGAGTCAACATCGCTGAGGTCGTAGCCATCGTCGACGCAAGATGTCAGGGAAGCCAGCCCTGCCAGCGCCAACAGCCGTGCTGCAAATTTAAAATTCATAAAATAGTACTTTTTAATATGATTGGCGTTATAATAATTTCAGTTAAATGTTCACAAAAGAACAGAGAAAATAATGTTTCGGCACAAAATTAAGATTTTTTTAGCATGCGGCCATGCAAAAAAGGATTTTTTTTGCGAACATCCCTCCCAAAATGCCTTCGTGCACATATAAATATATAGACCGTTGATAAACAACCTCGGACACGGGCTGAAAAATAAAAAAATTAACAGATGAATCATAAAAATTTGGCTATATGAAAAATATTTCGTTATTTTGCACGCTGAATTGTGCAGCGAGCGAAAAAAGCGCGCAGGAATGATGCGCCCGCGCGTGATATGAGATCGCCACCGCACAGTGCAAAGTCATACGCTTAAAGAAGAAAAAATAACGATAAACGATTAACAGCCATGTCAAAGATTTGTCAAATCACAGGCAAGAAAGCAATGGTGGGCAATAACGTTTCGCACTCGAAACGCCGCACCAAACGCAAATTCAATGCAAACCTGTTCACCAAAAAATTCTATTGGGTAGAGCAGGAAATGTGGATCAGCCTCACACTCTCCGCAGCAGGTCTGCGCACTATCAACAAACTCGGATTGAACGCAGCAATGATGCAGGCTGCTGAAAAAGGATACCTGCAGGACTCTGACATCAAAATTATCGGTTTCTAAATCGCATTAACTCCAGCAAACTATGGCAAAGAAAGCAAAAGGTAACCGAGTACAGGTAATCCTCGAGTGCACCGAACATAAGGCATCCGGCATGCCCGGCACAAGCCGTTACATTACCACCAAGAACCGCAAGAACACCACGGAGCGTCTTGAACTCAAGAAATACAACCCCATCCTCAAGCGCTACACCATCCACAAAGAAATCAAATAATAATATCTGAGATATGGCAAAGAAAACCGTCGCAACCCTTCAGAAAGGCGAAGGCCGCACCTACAGCAAGGTGATCAAAATGGTTCGCTCGCCCAAAACCGGCGCCTATGTATTCAAAGAGGAAATGGTGCCCAACGACGCAGTGAAGGACGCTTTGAAATAATTCCCCTCCCCTAAAATATAAATCGAGGCTGTGCCATCCGGCGCAGCCTCTTTTATTATCAGTCCAACTTCCTGAAATGCGACACATCGGCGCCGCATATCGGACACACATAATCTGCCGGAAGCTCGTCGGCATCGGTCTCTGCCACATACAGGCATACATCGCACTCGAAATGATGCTTTTCAGTGCCTGCAACAGCCTTCGCATCCTCCTCCGCACGATAGGTAGGCGCATTCTTCGGAGCCTTGCCCTTGATAACATTGTGGTAGTAGGCATATGTCATAGGAGTACCGCTTCCGGCAACAGTATCCTCCACAGAGGCAACCACAAGAACGTGTGTACCGCAGTCTACGGTCTGTAGCACCTTAAGAATCAGACGACCGCAGAATTTGCCGTTCACACACGGAGTGAAGCCAACCACGTCATAGCCGAAAGACTCGTATTTGTCAGTATCGCGGCTGCTCATAAAGCCGAAACGCCCAATCAGCGACGGATCGCTGTCCTCTGCCAGGATAGAAAGCGAGAAACGACCGTTTTCGCGGATAGCATCAAGCGTATAATTGTTTTTATTAAGCGAGACGACCACCGAGGGGTTCTCGCTGGTTACCTGAAAACAAGTGTTGACCACGCAGCCGACAGCGCGGCCATCCTTGAACGCCCCCAGGACATAAAGCCCGTAGGTGAGATTATACAATACAGTAAGATCCATAATATAAAAAGTGTTGATTATCATATAAACAATGTAAGCAAGGCAAAAGTAGAAAATTTTATCGTCTCCGCAAGCAAAAAAAACAAAAACCACTCTATCCTCTCTACCTTCCACCCCCTACTCAGCACAAATTCAGCACAAATTCTTTCTTACATCTCTAAAAAAAACGCGTTCAAGTGCTTGATAATTAAAAAATAATTATTATCTTTGCCGCGCCTTAGCAGGATCCTGCGCAAGGCATTATTAATCAACATTATTAACCCCTAATTTAAAATGGCTGAAACAACCAATTCACCGGTTGCAGATTTCGACTGGGATGCCTACGAAAATGGCAAAGCAACAGGCGCTCGTTCTCGCGAAGAACTTACTCACGCCTATGAAGAATCTCTCAACTCGGTAAAAGACAAAGAAGTAATCGAAGGTACCATCATCGCTCTTAACAAACGCGAAGCAGTGGTTAACATCGACTACAAATCCGACGGTATCATTCCTATGAGCGAATTCCGCTACAATCCCGAACTCAAAGTCGGCGACAAAGTGGAAGTGTTCATTGAAAATCAGGAAGACCGTAAAGGCCAGCTGATCCTTTCTCACAAGAAAGCACGTGCATCCCGTTCGTGGGAGCGCATCAACGCTGCCCTCGCAAACAATGAAATCATCAAGGGCTTCATCAAATGCCGCACCAAAGGCGGTATGATTGTCGATGTATTCGGCATCGAGGCATTCCTGCCCGGCTCTCAGATCGATGTCAAGCCCATCCGCGACTACGATATCTTCGTAGGCAAGACTATGGAATTCCGTGTTGTTAAAATCAACGAAGAATTCCGCAATGTTGTGGTATCCCACAAAGCACTTATCCAGGCCGAACTCGAACAGCAGAAGCGCGAGATTATCTCCAAGCTGGAAAAAGGCCAGGTTCTGGAAGGCACCGTCAAGAACATCACCGACTACGGCGTATTCATCGACCTGGGCGGCGTAGACGGCCTGATCCACATCACCGACCTCTCCTGGGGCCGCGTGAACCACCCCAGCGAAGTTGTACAGCTCGACCAGAAGCTCAACGTCGTTATCCTCGACTTCGACAACGAGAAGAAGCGTATCGCCCTCGGTCTCAAGCAGCTCCTGCCCCATCCCTGGGATGCCCTCGACCCCGACCTCAAGGTTGGCGACAAGGTTAAAGGCAAAGTTGTTGTCATGGCCGACTACGGTGCATTCCTCGAAGTCGCTCCCGGCGTAGAAGGTCTTATCCACGTCAGCGAAATGTCCTGGAGCCAGCACCTGCGCAGCGCTCAGGAATTCCTGAAAATCGGCGACGAGGTAGAAGCCGTAATCCTTACCCTCGACCGCGCAGAGCGCAAGATGAGCCTCGGTATCAAGCAGCTCAAGAAAGATCCTTGGGAAGATATCGAAGTTAAGTACCCCATCGGCAGCCGCCACACCGCAAAAGTTCGCAACTTCACAAACTTCGGCGTATTCGTCGAAATCGAAGAAGGCGTCGACGGCCTCATCCACATCTCGGACCTCTCCTGGACAAAGAAAATCAAACACCCGAGCGAATTCACTCAGGTTGGTGCTGATATCGAAGTGGAAGTTCTCCAGATCGACAAAGACAACCGCCGCCTCAGCCTCGGCCACAAGCAGCTCGAAGAAAATCCCTGGGATGTATTCGAAACAGTATTCACCGTCGGCTCCATCCACGAAGGCACTATCGTTGAACTCCTCGAGAAGGGCGCTGTAGTAGCACTGCCCTACGGTGTTGAAGGCTTCGCCACACCCAAGCACCTTGTAAAAGAAGACGGTACACAGGCAAAAGTTGACGAGAAGCTCAACTTCAAGGTTATCGAATTCAACAAGGACAACCGCCGCATCATCCTCTCGCACAGCCGCATCTTCGAAGACGAAGCACGTGCCGAGAAGCAGGCAGAACGCAAGCAGAAGCGTCAGGCTGCCGCCAAGAAAGAAGAAGCTCCCGCAGCAGCAACCACTCCGCTGGAGCGCACAACTCTCGGCGACATCGACGCCCTGGCAGCTCTCAAGGAAAAACTTTCGAAATAAGTTTCTTTTCCATAAAAGCAAAAGCCTTCCCCATCCGGGAAGGCTTTTTTTGTGCTTTGCAGCAGTGCTTCCATGCTTTATTTCATGCAATTTCTCGTTATTTGTTTAGAATTATTTGCAGTTTCAACTTACAAATCATAAATTTGCATAATCATAGACTAACTATATAATGAAAACAGCTATGTCAACATCGCCGCATTCACGGTAGCCAGAGTCTATTAACCGAAAAATATATATTAACCAATACACTATGAAAAAGTATCATCTGCTACTTCTGCAAATTCTTGTTGCAGCAGCGGTGCTTGTCGGGATGCCGTTCAAGACTTCCGCACAGACCTATCGCGGCTTCATCGACATCGAGCCGGTTGTGGAATTCTGGAAAGTACCTCAGTTCAACAACCTTCCCACGAACACAAACTACGACGAAGAACAGATTCTGTCATTCGCACCATCGCTTGCGACAATCCACGGTGTTCAGTGGCGCAAATTCTTCATCGGCCTTGGCGCGCAGGGTATCGTCGGAATACCAACGTCCGACTGCTACATGACAAGCGAAAAACAGACCGGCGGCGGCTATGACTTCCGCTACCGCTACGAAAAGAATATAGCAGACTATATTTCCATCCCCGTCTTCCTATGCCTGCGCTTCGACCTTTTCGGCACTACGAAAAACAATCTTTTCATCGAAGCCCGCGGCGGCACATCCATCGCTTGCCAGAAAGGAACATTCGGACAGGTAATAATAGGCGGCAGAAGACGCCACGGCAAAAATTCCGGTGTAAGCTACGGTATCATCCTCCGCACGCGCCAGATGGAGTTGTGGTCGACACCCGATCCTACCTCTGACAACAACTCGCAGCTGTACGACGTCCACACAAAATTCAAGGCCCTGGGCGTAGGCTTCCATCTCGGCTTCGACTTCTAAGACCGATTATTATGAAAAGATTATTTATAACCTTAGCTGCCGCAGCCGTGGCATGCGTGGCATCGTTTGCAGAATCGTTCGTTCTCGACGGAGTAAAGTACGAGGCCCTAAACCTCTCCGAAGCAAGCTGCCGCGCTGCAAAACCTGGCGACAAAAACTTCACGGAACTCACCGTAATGCCGCTTGTCATGATCGACGGTGCCGCCCACACAGTTACAGAAGTTCAGGAGGACGGCTTCCGCGGTTGCAAACACCTTGTACGTCTGTCAATTCCTAACTCCGTAACAAAAATCGGACAGAACGCATTCCGCGACTGCAAATCGCTCGTATCCATAACACTTCCCGACGAGGCGGAGATAGAACTTGCACTTGCCATTTACGATAACGGCGGCAACGGCCCCTTCATGGGCTGCAAGGCGCTAACAGATGTGCGCGGCAACACTATTCCTACGCCGCTGTATGTTCTTAACAAAGCATTCGTAAAATGCAAGAATGTACCGTTCTACAACGAGATTCCCAAACTGCTAAAGAGCGTTCTGGCCAAATCCTCGATGGCGAACGTCAACAGCAGCATACCAACCTTCAGCGAATTCGCAAAGGAAAAGGTGCGCAAACCAATCCAGGAATGGCAGCGCCGCAAGCAGTACGAAAACGCCGAACAGTACGCCGCACGTGTCAACGAGGCATCGACCATAGAAAAAGCCCTCTCGCTAATGGGCGACCTGCGCGACGAATACATCGGCCTGTACGCACCCATTTCACTGCAGGGCTCCCTCGGTGAATACGACCCCGACTACAACATTTTCGAGGTACAGACACCCCTTACGGGAAAATTCTATATCAAAGTAGATCCGGACCAGGCCAAATCATTCAAAAGAAATTTCGGCTCCGCCATCCTCGAACCCACCTACGGCATTTCAAACGACGAACTCGCCGTAATAACCTGTAAAGTATCGCTCGACGGAATGCTCTACGACGTTCCACCGGCCGAGGAACCCACGCTGGAGCAGCTTGCACGCTCTGTGCTAACTGCCGGAGCCGACACATCCGCCCCACTGCTGGCCGTAACCCCCGCAGGAGCACCCGCCAACGCACAGTCGGCGGCACCCGCCAAAAAAGAGATAGAATCTCCCGTTGACAAGAACATTCCGGCCTGCGACGTTAACAACAGCCGCACCTTTGCAGTAATCATCGGCAACGAAAACTACCAGCGCGGCATCGCTCAGGTTCCTTTTGCCATACGCGACGCCAAAACTTTCGGGAAATACTGCAACAAAACACTCGGGTTGCCCGAGAAGAACATCCGCAGCTATACCGACGCCACCTTCGGCGACCTCCTTGCCGCCGTGCGTGATATTTCAAACATCTCCAACGCCTACGACGGCGACGTAGACATCATCTTCTACTACGCCGGCCACGGCATCCCCGACGAAGAAAGCCGCGAGGCCTACCTGCTCCCGGTTGATGCCGACGGTACCGCCAAGGAAGTATGCTACCCCGTAAAACGCCTCTACGACGAGCTTGGCAGCCTCGAATCACGCTCAGTAACCATATTTCTGGACGCTTGCTTCAGCGGCGCTACCCGAGGCGAGGAAATGCTTGCCCAGGCACGCGGCGTGATGATTAAACCCGGACGCACAAAACCCGTAGGCAACATGGTTATTTTCTCCGCGACAAACGGCGACCAGGCAGCATTTCCTTACAAAGAAAACGGACACGGCCTGTTCACATACTATCTGCTCGAAAAGCTCCAGGCAACAAAAGGCCAGGCAACACTCGGCGAACTTTCCGACTACGTTTCCGAACAGGTATCCAAGCAGTCGCTCGTGGTAAACCGCAAGGCGCAAACCCCCACTGTAAATGTAGGCGTATCGCTTCTGGACACATGGAAGGACCGTACGCTCGTTAATTCGTCCGCCAGTGCACCACAGGAAAAAAAAGCCGAAATAAAGAAAAACGAGGCACCCACGCCTGAACAGACACAGGCCGAAACACCTAAAACCGAACAGCCACAGGCCGAAGAACCACAGGCTGAAGCACCCAAGGCTGAAGCACCCAAGGCCGAAGAACCAGCCGAAGCACCCAAGGCTGAAGCACCAGCTGAAGAACCCAAGGCCGAGATAATTACTCAACCCCAAACAGAACCCGAAAATGAAAATGTTTAAACATACAGCATACACGCTTATCGGCGCTGCCGCACTTCTTTCGCTGGGCGCCTGCTCGCCCGACGAAGTCGAACTCGAGCCCATAACCTTTGAATTTAATTATAACTTATCCGGCGAGTATTCCTACGAGCCTAACGACTACACCTCTTTCGAGGTAAGCGCCAACGGTTCCCAATTCAAGCTTGGTACCACCGACTACGATCAAATCCAAATCAATCTGGATTCAAACGTCGACTATAATGCCTCCGTATCATTCGATATCGAGACCCCCGACTGGGTTACTACCAACCGCGACTATCTGACGCTATCCGACTACAGCGGCAATCGTATCGGCAGAGTAGTACTCAATTTAATCGGAAACACCTACTCCAACACAGTATTTGTCAACGGCGAGGAATACACCAACAAAACCAACAATCAGGTCGTATTTGCCGTTGTCCCCAATCCGGACGGAGCCACACGAACAGGCAACATCAAGATTTCGGTTAGCGTAGACGGAGCCACCGGTACTCTTACCATACCTTTCTCGCAGACAGGAACTACCGATGCCGCCGCTCCAACAGCTATCAGTTTCACATCAGGCTCAACGCAGTACGGAGATCCTTACTACGAGTTGCATGTAGACTATCCGGAGTCAGCCGGCACGCAGTATATCCTCATGGTAACCCCCCTGAGCGACAATATTACAGACACCGAAAATATTCTGCGCAATATGGGCGCTTACGCGTGGATGCATTCACAGCCCGAAATGATGACACTCTGCCAATACTATGAATCTATAAGCAAGAACAATTTCCTGGACTACCACCCGCTGTATTGCGAAAACGTAGATTACAAAGCCATAGCAGGAATCATCCGCCACACGAGCAGATACACCGACTGCTATAACTTCAACGGCTTCAGCCGTTACGCTGTGTATACAATATCATTGAACGCAGGACGAGGGACAACCGAAGCATTCAACGTAACCGTGTTCGACGCAAACGGTAATATTGTTGAATAAGCCCGCATAACAAGCTATAGTTGAAGCGGACCGCAGCAGCGGCCCGCTTCTTCGTTATATTTGGCTGACATTGATTGCGTATTGCGGAATTTTGCGTAACTTTGCATCAAAGAAACGAATAAACGATGATAGATAAGATCAAAGCCCTGCGCTCCGAGCTCGAAGAAGTCCAGGCTGCCACCGTTGCCGAGGTTGAGGCTCTGCGTATCAAATATTTAAGCAAAAAAGGCGCCGTTGCATCGCTAATGAACGATTTCCGCAATGTCGCACCCGAGCAGAAACGCGAGCTCGGCCAGGCTCTTAACGAGCTCAAAAACTTCGCAACCGAACGAATAAACGCCCTCCGAGAACAGGCCGAAGCCGGAAATCAGAACGCCGACATGCTCGACCTCACGCGTACATGCGCTCCCGTACGACTCGGCACGCGGCACCCTCTTTCGCTCGTCCGCGAGCAGATTATCGACATATTCCGTCGTCTCGGATTCACAATCGCCGAAGGCCCGGAGGTAGAAGATGACTGGCACGTGTTCGAATCGCTAAACTTCCCCCCGGATCATCCGGCCCGCGACATGCAGGACACCTTCTTTATCATGCGTAACCCGGACATTCTGCTACGCACGCACACATCTTCCGTGCAAACACGCGTGATGACAAGCCAGAAGCCTCCGATCCGTATCATCTGCCCAGGACGCGTATACCGAAACGAAGCCATCTCAGCCCGCGCCCACTGCTTCTTCCATCAGGTAGAGGCTCTGTACATCGACAAAAACGTTACGTATGCCGACCTTCGCCAGACGCTCCTCTACTTCGCCCGCGAAATGTTCGGCCCCCAGACCCAGATTCGCCTGCGTCCCAGCTATTTCCCATTCACCGAACCGTCTGCCGAAATGGACATCAGCTGCAACCTCTGCGGCGGCAAGGGCTGCTCGTTCTGCAAAGGCACCGGCTGGGTTGAAATCCTCGGATGCGGCATGGTTGACCCCAACGTTCTGGAAGCATGCGGAATCGACTCCAAGGAATACACCGGCTTCGCACTCGGCATGGGTATCGAGCGTATCACGAACCTCAAATATCAGGTCAAGGACCTTCGACTATTCTCCGAGAACGACCGCCGATTCCTCGACGAATTTGTTGCCGCACATTAAACAACCGGCTCACATCAGACATACAAAAAATATTATAGGGACATTCCGAGGCTGACATGCCAGAGGCATGTCCCTACATTATACGCAGATCCTTTGTAAGAATCGCACGGTATGAACCAAAAAGAACGCTATCTGGCTGTATTGGAACGTTTCGGCAAGGAAATGCCTTCGCCTAAAACCGAGCTGCACTACTCCGACCCCTTCCAGCTCCTTGTCGCCGTCATTCTCTCCGCACAGTGCACGGACAAGCGCGTAAACATGATAACGCCACCCCTTTTCATGGCTTTCCCGGATGCATACTCGCTTGCCCAGGCATCGCCGGAACAGGTATTCGAATACATAAAATCGGTTTCCTACCCCAACAACAAGACTAAATCGCTCATCGGCATGGCCCGCAAGCTGTGCGATAGCTTCGGAGGACGCGTACCCGATGATATCGACGAGCTCCTCACCATTCCCGGAGTGGGACGCAAGACTGCCAACGTAATCCTATCGGTTATCTACAACAAACCCGCGATGGCCGTGGACACGCACGTGTTCCGCGTTGCCGAACGAATCGGCCTCACTACCCGTAGCCGCAATCCGCTGACTACCGAGAAGAAACTAACGGCAAACATTCCCGAGGAACTGATACCGCAGGCACACCACTGGCTCATACTTCACGGACGATATGTGTGCAAGGCTCGCAAACCCATGTGCGACGACTGCTTCCTTACCGACATATGCCGCTATTACCAAAACGAGCAGGCAAAAGAGCGCCGAGCCATTGAAAAGACCGTCGCCCTCGCATCCACCGACACAATACAAGACTTCAAGGAATGAACACCGACCCCAATCTGTTCCTATTCATAATCGAGGTACTCGGCACTATCGCCTTCGCCATATCGGGCATACGCCTTGCCGCAGCCAAGAGCTTCGACTGGTTCGGCGCCTACGTCGTCGGCTTTGTAACGGCCATCGGCGGGGGCACATTGCGCGACGTTCTTCTGGACATTCCCGTGTTCTGGATGCAGTCGTGGATGTATGTCGCGGTAACGTTTCTGTCTCTGGTAACGGTTATCGTCTTCAGCCACATCCTTGTAAAAGGGCTGCGGACGCTGTTTATTTTCGACGCCATAGGTCTGGCTCTGTTCGTAGTTGTTGGAATAGAGAAAAGCCTTGCATGCGGTTATCCATATTGGGTGGCAATAATTATGGGCATTATAACAGGCTCGTTCGGAGGCGTTATACGCGACATACTCATCAACGTTGAACCACTATTTTTCCGCAAGGACATATACGCCACGGCTTGCCTTGCCGGCGGTCTGATTTACTGGATAATAGCCGGAATCACCGGATTGCCCGCCATCTGGGCGCAGATAACCTGCGCCAGCACCGTCGTCGGCCTCCGTATTGCCGCCGTGCACTACAACTGGGCTTTGCCCATTCTCAAAATCGACCCCAAAAATCTGCCTGATGACTGAAAGAAATCCACACCATAACGACGGGAAGATAGAAAAAATCGTGCAGTTCGTAAAATACTGCATGGTTGGCGCCCTCAACACCATTATAACCCTCGGTGTTATCTACGTATGCAAATCGCTGTTCGGATGGAACCTCTATCTCAGCAACGCTCTCGGCTATATCTGCGGCGTAGCCAACTCGTTCCTGTGCAACAAACAATGGGTATTCCACTCGCAGGGGCGCTACCTGCCCGAAGCAATCAGATTCATCCTCGGCTTCTTGCTGTGCTATGGCCTGCAACTATGGGCCGTGTGGATGATAACGGAATCATGGATCGGCGATTTCAACTACAGCATCCTCGGCATAGTTCTATCCGGCTACGGCATTGCCACGCTCCTCGGAAACGTTATCTACACTCTGGCCAACTTTGTTTACAACCGTATCGTAACTTTCCGGTAGTCAGCTGTTGAAATCAGCCTCGATAAACCGGGCAACGGAATCGGTATAGTTAGGCTCAATGACGATATCCGCCTTTATCTTCACCTCCGGCAGCGCGTTCCCCACAGCAACGGCCAGATCTGCCACAGCAAGCATCGGAAGGTCGTTCAGATTGTCGCCGAACACCACAAGGCGCCGCACGCCAAGACGATCTTTAAGCCTCAGAATGGCCTCGGCCTTGTTCACCCCGGGCGGGAATATCTCTAAATTGTACACATCGCTGTTGAATATATCCGGATAGCAGAACACGGAACAGTCTGTTTTCCCCTGCAGCTCGCGATAGGCGTTCCGAATGGCGAGAGCATCGCCCATCGCATACATAATCAGTGTATTGGTAGCCCGTGCCGCCGGTGCAGGAGTACCCAGATGGAAACGTTTCAGTTTCAGGCGGGCTCGTTCCTCGTAGAAACTCCGCTCAGCCCTATTAAGTTCCGTAGCGGCATGGTAAACATCCATCGTTGTACCATCCGGCGCCTTCAGATATACAAAGGGGTGTACGTCATGCAGACGGCAGAAATCCAGAACGGCCTCCACCTCGTTGCCGTCCACTGTACGCACATCCGTAAACATATCGGCGTGGCGGTCCCAGTATGCTGTACCAGTCATCACCACTGCCGGAGGCGTGGTACGCGTCTGCTCTAAAATCGGCACCACCGTGGCCGGAGTGCGCGCCGTGGCAACAGTTATAAGTGCCCCGCGTCCGGTTAGTTCGGAGATTATTTCAGCGGAACGCGACGAAATGCGGCTGTCTGTTCCCAGCAGTGTGCCGTCCAGATCGCTTACATATAATGTATCTTTCTTCATGTCGGTATATCAGTCGGCGGATTCGAGGGGAGCGCCGAATCGCAGTGTGCGCAATGTATTTAAATTGTCGAACTTTACAGAGAACACCAACTTGGCGGTGTCGATACCCATAATTATGCCTTTTCCGAAGACCGGATGCTCTACTTTGTCTCCCAGCGCAAAGCGGGCTTTCTCCATAGCACCAGCCATCACTGGCGCTTCTTTAGGCGCTTCGGGCAGCGGTGTCTCGAGCGTCATATTGTCCACTCCCATCTCGTATATGAAGCGGGACGGCTGTTTGGCCGTGTTGTCGCGGCTGTAGCCCTCGCTGTCCGACAGAAACAGGGAGCGGCGGGCACGGGTAACGGCAACATATGCCAGGCGCCGTTCCTCCTCTATGTCCTCCGGACCGGAACTGCGCCGCGAAGGGAAATTGCCTTCGCTGAGGCCACATACAAAAACGACAGGGAACTCCATGCCCTTGGCGGTATGTACCGTCATCAGCTTCACGGTAGGATTCTCGCCTGCGGTGCGGTCGATGTTCGCAATCAGCGCCGCGCGCGAAAGGAAATTATCGAGAGTGGCATCGTCGTCGTGGCCGGCCTCCTCAATGGCGCGTTTCAGTTCGGCGAGGTTGTCGAGGCGTTCCCACTCGCTAAGGTTGCGCAGCATCTCTTCGTAACCGCTCATATCAAGCATCTGCTGCAACAGGTCGCCCAACGGCACCTTTCCTAATAGGTCGCGGCCCGCGTCGATAGCGCGCAGGTATGCCTTTGCGCCCGTTCGCGCGAACAGAGGCCCGTCAGCCAGTCGCCGCAGTGCCTCCAACAGCGAAATATCCTCGGCATCGGCTGTGTTGCGTATAACAGACAGTTTCTGCCGGCCTATCCGGCGCGACGGATTATTGACCGTTCGCATAAAGGCGATATCGTCGGCGGTAACAAGCATGCGCAGGTATGCCAGCACATCCTTTACCTCGCGGCGGGCGTAGAATGCCGTGCCGCTGTATATCACGTACGGTATTCCCTCCTTCATCAACGCGTCCTCGATAGGGCGCGACAGATGGTGCGCTCGGTACAGCACGGCGATATCGTCAGGAGCGAGACCGCTCTTCAGCAGCTTGTTCACACGCCGGGCTATCCACACAGCCTCATCCTTTTCCGACCGAGCATGGTTCATCACGGGCTTCACGCCGGGCCCCGAACATGCTGTAAGCTGCTTGGGGTAGCGGCATTCGTTATGCGATATCAGCGAATTGCACAACGCCAGAATCTGCGGAGTGCTGCGGTAGTTGTCGCCCAGGACTATCGTGGCGGCATCGGGATACAATTTGTCGAAGTCCAGGATAAGGTTTACATCGGCGCCGCGCCAGGTATAGATTGTCTGGTCGGGGTCGCCGACAATAAAAAGATTGCGGTGCTCCTGCGAGATAAGACGCGCTATGCGGTACTGGCGCGGGCTTACGTCCTGAAACTCGTCAACCATCACATACTGCATCCGCTGCTGCCACTTGGCAAGCACGTCGGGCCACTTGGTCAGTATATGTTCGGCAAAGATAATAACATCGTCGAAATCGAGCGCGAAGTTCTTTTTCTGCTCGTAGAGATAGCGGAAAAAAATCTGCTCCATGCGGTCGTCGGCAGACCGGCACAAGGCCTCAAGGCGGCTGTTGTTCAGCTGCTCGATGTATTGCAGGTAATCGCCTGATTCCTTGCGGCGTCCGACATACTCCACCGACCGTTTTATGGGCATCTCCTTAAGAGTCAATCCCATGTCGGTATACACTTTCTGAAGAACGTCGGCCTGTTCCTCCTCGTCGATAAGGACAAACTGCGCGGGGTAGTTCAGCACATGGATATCCTCCTTGAGCATGCGCACGCAAAACGAGTGGAAGGTACAGATGTAAGCAGGGTCGAAATCGCCCAACAGCGGCTTTATGCGGTTTTTCATTTCAGCCGCAGCCTTGTTTGTAAACGTAAGGCACAGTATCGAGGAGGTGTCTATGCCAAGGAGATCGGCTAAGTAGCAGTAACGCGCCGTCAGGGCACGCGTTTTGCCCGTACCGGCTCCGGCAAGCACGCGCACAGGGCCTTCCGTGGCCTGCACGGCATCGAGTTGCTGTCTGTTCAGTTGGTCGAGATAATCCATTATGCGAATATACTCAGAAAAACGCCCGCACGCAAATTATTCGCCGGCGTTGCTGTTCTTTTTCCGCTCCACGGCGGCGTTTATGGCGCGCACGACGGCAACCACGCCAGCGGGATACTTATCTAAAGTATTGTAGTCGTTGGCTGCAAGTGCCGCCGATACGGATTTGTAGTCGTCGGCAGAAATTATGCGGTGATAGGCCGTTATCATGTCCATGTTTATCAGTTCGGCGAAATGGCTCATAACCGTCGCCTCCTTTATATTTTTTATGGCGGCAATTTCGGATGCCGCGCATCCGGCATTGAAAAGAATAAGAGTTTCCTTGTAGGTTGCGCCCTTTTCGGTAGCAGCCATGCCCTTGAACTTGCGTATTTCGCCGATAAAACGTTTGCCGAAGCGCACGGCTTTCTTCTCAGCCACGCCGTTCACCTGCAGGAACTCGCTGATATCTGTCGGCTGACGACGCGCCATGTCAAGCAGCGACGCATCGCTGAACACAAGATATGGCATCATATTCTCGCGGCGGGCAACATCAGCACGCACCGCCTTGAGTTGTTCAAAGAGTTGCTGAACAGGATCGGCCGATACCTCGCGCGTTGCTTTCGCACTCTTTTTGCGCGAAACATCGCGCACACCCGCAAAAACTGCGAGGCGTATCTGCTCCTGCCCGCGCAGAACCCGCATTCCCAACGCCGTCGGTTTAAGGTGGTTGCCCTCGTCGTAGGCTATCTCCATCAGACCCAGCTGAACCATCTGGGTTATATAATCCATCCATTCGTCCTCCGACAGGTCGGCGCCGCAGCCAAAAGTAGGAAGATGGTCGTAGCCCATATTCTTTATATCGAAGCGGGCCGAGCCGCGCAGTATGCCCACCAATGTGCGCAGACCCACTTTCGCGCCCGTGCGCATTATTCCGCTCAGGGCCTTCTGCGCCAGAACGCTGCCGTTGATGTGCGGACGCGGATTGCGGCACACGTCGCAGTTGCCGCAATCGCAGTTGCGCTCCTCGCTGAAATAGCTCAGAAGAATGCGGCGACGGCACACACGCGCCTCGGCATATTCCTGCATCCGCTGAAGTTTTTCGCGGTTTACAAGCGGGAGGCCCGACTCCTGCGCGAAATTGCGCCGCAGAATCACATCCTGCAGCGAATAGAACAGGACCGCTTCGGCCGGCAGACCGTCGCGTCCGGCGCGGCCTATCTCCTGATAATAACTCTCTATGTTGCCCGGCATGTTCATGTGTACCACCCAGCGGATATTGCTCTTGTCGATACCCATGCCGAAGGCCACTGTGGCGCACACAACCTGCGCGCGGCCGGCAAGGAAAGATTTCAGCGACGCGTCGCGGTCGGTAGCGGACATCCCGGCATGATAGCACACGGCGCGTACACCAAGCTGCTTCACCGCCCGGCAGGTGTCCTCGGCACCCTTGCGCGAGAGGCAGTAGACAACGCCCGAATCCTGCGGGTACTTAGAAGCCATCGATGCCACGAACTTGTAGCGCTGCGCCGCTGACGGACTCGGATACACACTCAGCGAGATATTCGGACGGTCGAACGACGACAGCAGACAATACGGATTGTTCAGATTGAGACGCGCTACGATATCGTTTCGCGTAAGACGGTCGGCCGTGGCCGTAAGCGCAACCACCGGCACACCGGGAAAACGCTCCTTCAGTATCGCCAACTGTGTATATACAGGACGGAAATCGTGGCCCCACTGCGATATGCAGTGCGCTTCGTCTACGGCGAAAAGGCTCACACGCAGCGCCGCGAACATCTCGATGTCGGCCAACAGACGTTCCGGCGACACATAAAGCAGTTTAAGCTGTCCCTGCGCCGCCGCTGAGAATATGCGCATGTTCTCGGTCTCCGACTGGTTGGAATGGAGCGCTGCCGCCGGTATGCCGTTTGCGACAAGTCCCTGCGTCTGGTCCTGCATAAGGGCTATCAGGGGAGATATGATAACGGCGCAGCTGTCGGCGGCAAGCAACGCCGGTATCTGGTAGCATATAGACTTGCCGCCGCCGGTAGGCATTATCACAACAGCATCGCGCCCCGTAGCAACAGCCTCGATTACCTCGAACTGTCCGGGGCGGAAAGAATGATAGCCGTAAAAACGAGATAGCAGGGCTTCAGCCCTCGTGCGCAGCGGTGTGTTCATAATAAGTGCAAAGTTACTCAATTATCCCCATGTTTCAGGGCGGCGAGGGCGTTTCTTTTGAGGCCGGCGAGTTTGGCGCGCTTAACGGCGCTGTGCGAGAACAGCGCCGAGAACTGCGGCTGCTCCATATCGGCGATATCTTGCAGACTGAGACTCATAAGCGCGTCGGAGGGTTTGAATTCGTCAAGAACCGGCAAATGTAGAGCTTCAGAATTGTAGGGACATACGCTGCGACAGATATCGCAGCCGTAGATACGTCGACCGGCAAGGGAGATGCCCTCTGGCAGGTCGCCGCGGTGCTCGATGGTGAGATACGACAGACACTTCCGGGCGTCAAGGGGTCCGCGGCCGTCTATGGCACCGGCGGGACAGGCTTTAATACATTTTCCACATCGCAGGCAGCTCTGTCCGAGCCGGCTTTCCGCGGGTTCTGCGTCGGCTGTCCACAGAATCTCGGCCAGAAATACGGCAGATCCTATGCCAGGCACGATAAGCTGATTGTTGAGCCCGATAATACCGAGGCCGGCCTTTGCGGCCCAGTAACGTTCGCGGATAGGGGCGGTATCGATACATATACGTGTGCGGGATTCCGGAACGGCTGCCTCCATAATCGCGGCAACGGGTGCGAGGTGCTTGCGAAGCACTTCGTGATAGTCGCGGCCAAGGGCATAATCAGCAAAAAGCGGATGATGCGGCGTGGTGCCGTCGGCGTACGGAAATGCCAGACACAAGATGGAACGGGCGCCATCAAGCAACAGCGCCGGATTGTCGCGGACGTTGGAATATTTTTCGAGATAATTCATGCCGGCGTTGCAGCCGCGGTCAATCCAGCGGCGGAACTGCCCGGCATGGCTTGAATCCACAGGCTCTACGCAGGCAAAACCGACGGCACATGCGCCGGCTTCGCGGGCAGCGGCCAGCACGAATGCGCCCGGCGAACCATCACCGGGGCAGCGGGAGGAGTTCATAGCCTTGTTCAAGAAGCCATTCGATGGCGCGCGGCATTGCATAGCGCATGTTTGCCGACGCTTTCAGAGAATCGTGGAACACGATGATAGAGCCATTGCGGGCATATCGGCGCACATTGGCCAGCACTTGCTCCCCGGTAAGTTTTTTGGAATAATCGCGCGTTACAAGGTCGTACATCACAATGTTGAAGTGCTCCTTAAGCGCAGCCGCCTGCTTCCAGCGGATAATGCCGTGCGGCGGACGGAAGTATTGGGAATCTATCAGTTTTGCAGCCTCGCTCACATCCCGCAGATATCGACGGGTCTTCATTCTGAAACCCTGCGCGTGATGCATGGTATGGTTGCCGATGGTGTGCCCTCGACGGCGTACTTCCTCCATAAGTTCGGGATGACGCCTCACGTTATCGCCCACCATAAAAAATGTAGCTTTCACGCCGTAGCGGTCGAGCGTGTCCAATACCCAAGGTGTTTCCTCGGGTATCGGTCCGTCGTCAAAAGTTATATATGCCACCTTTTTTCCTCCCCGAAGCTTGATTCGCCATAAAGCTTCGGGGAAGAGGAGGCGGTACAGGAGAGGAGGCTGTTCTATCAGCATGGGCCTAACGGAGCACTTTCGCCCAGTCGGCGGAGGTGAAATTATGCTTGTCCATCAGCTCGCGCGAGTAAGCCATCGGGTCGATTCCGGCCCTCTGGTTCATTTCCATCACGCCAATGGCCTTAGCAACAAGTTCGCGCTGTTCTTCTGGCACGGCTGCAATCTGCTGACGCATCTCGTCGAGGGTGAAACCGTCGATAAACACTATCTGAGCGAAATTCAGATCGTCCTCAAGCGAGATGGAACGAACAAGTTCCTTATCTTCGGGGGTAACGGCGTCGGAAGACAGCGCGTCGGCATAGTTCCTCAGAGCCACAGCCTCTCCAAGATACTGGAGCGCATACGTTTCGCTGCGGCCAAGCTGGTTGTAGAGATGCGGATCGAGGGCAGAAGCGTAGCGCACAAGCTGTGCGTAACGTTCGGCCTCGGCCTCGGCCAGCCGGCGAGCCTTGTCAAGATCGGCCTTGTTGCCAGTGGCAAGATAGAGATCAAGATAAGAGCGGGCGAAATAAAGACCGAGCATACCGTCGTATGGCGACACTTTCGCGGGCATCTTCTCGTCGATAATATCAAGAAGCTGACGGGCCATGTCGTTGAACGTGGCCGGTTCTTCCAAACCTGCTTTCTTCGCTGCCTCGCGTGCCGCAGGGGTAGCATCCAGTTCGCCGATACGCATAAGGTCTTCCACTGTAGTATAGATACCGGAACGGACAGAGGCGGCCATGCGGCGCACGGTTTCGTCGAGATAGAGCTTGTCGGCACCGGGGGCGTCGAGACCGCCCCAACGGAAATCGTTGATGATGCGGTCGTAGGCCTTCACCGCCGTGGGCGAATAGGTATTGTTGCGGAATGGCGTAACCTCGTATGCCATACCCACACCGCCAAGATACGGCGTAAGACCGAGATAGTACGATGTGGGCACAGTGGTTGCGAAATATACAGGACGCTTCCAGCCGGAGGCGATAGAGTTGGCAACCATATCGAGCGACAGCACCTTGCTCTGGTTAAGACCTCCGTTACGCGAGAAATCCAGGCGGATATTATCGAGTCCTGGCGCAAGCAGGATGCTGTCGATACCGGCATCGCCGGAAGTGTATCGCTGCATTGCAACCGCAGAATCCACAGGCATCATAACCTTTGGCATCGACATTATCGGTGCACCATAGAGCGAGGCGTCGGATGCGTAGAGGTCTTTCAGCGCTACAATGGCAGCGGTATCATTCTTTGCTCCGGGAAGGATAAAGCTGTAGGCCATGCGCTCGTACGCATAATCCTTGGGTTGTGCCGTCATGGGTATAGCGTCGGCTCCGCCGGTGGGACGCTGCATCTGATTTGCGTACCAGTCGGTGGTAAGATACGACAGATTGACCACTCGCACATCTGTACGGAAGCCCTCTACTTCCTGCGCATACCACAGGGGGAAGGTATCGTTATCGCCGTTGGTAAAGATTATAGCGTTGTCGTCGAGCGAAGCAAGATAGTCGAAGCCGAAATCGCGTGTGGTGTAGCGTCCGGAACGGTCATGGTCGTCCCATGTCTGCGACACCATCTGCAGGGGCACACCCAAAGCGACTACGCAAGCCAGAGCTGCGGTTGCGATGTCGATACCCTTCGAAGGCTGTGGCACATCTGCCTCGTCCTTCTTAGGCTTGCGTGTGAAAAGATTGCGCAGCATCACCGCCAAAGCGGGTACACCGATGCCAATCCATATGGCGTAGGCGTAGAACGAGCCGGCGAAAGCATAGTCGCGCTCACGCGGCTGTCCGGGAGTCTGGTTAAGATACAGCACAATGGCGATACCTGTCATGAAGAACAGGAAGAACACCACCCAGAACTGCTGTATGCCGCGCATAGGATTCGTACGGTGGTTATAGAGCGCCTGCCACAGAAGTCCGATAAGACCGAGGATGAGAGGCAGCATATAGAACACATTGTGTCCCTTGTTACCTTTGCCGAATTCGTCGGGCAGAAGCGACTGATCGCCAAGACGAGCGTTGTCGATAACGGGAATGCCCGAAATCCAGTTGCCGAGATGAGGTTCGCCGTTGCCCTGAATATCGTTCTGGCGTCCCGCGAAATTCCACATGAAATAGCGCCAGTACATGTGGTTGAGCTGATAGTTTACAAAATAGCTCAGATTCACATCATAGCCGGGCTTCCATGCCATCGCCGTAGCCACAGGCTCGCCGGAGACAGCATTCTCCGCAGTGGTTACAGGCACCAGGTTAGGCAGGTACTGCATCACCTCGTAGCGGGGTGCATAGCCCTGCGCAGCCCATTTCTGACGCACTTCCGCGGGAATATAGTTTATATCGGGTGTGGAATAGCCGGCCCACGACTTGTAGCCGCGCACATGGCTTCCGTCGGGGTCGTTGCTGTAAATACGGGTAAAGAATACGTCAAGATCGGGGAGCGTGCGATAGTCGGGACGCTCGATTTCCTTCACATATTCGTCGGCCTGCGTTGAATCGGTCTTCACAACCTTGGTGTACACCTGCGAAGGTGTGTTGTATGCCTGACCGTTCTCGTCGCGCAGATAACTGTCGAGAATCTTTGTCTGCGGGCGGCCGTACTGGTCAACCATAACATAGTAGTTGCCCGAACCGGCGGGATATTCTTCCTCATCGAGAGTCTCGGCGAATACCGGTCCGCGGAATAGCGGGCGATCGCCGTACTGCTCGCGGTTGAGATACGAAGCAAGGGCAAACACATTGTCGGGCGCATTCTGGTTCATTGGCGTGTTTGCGCTCGCACGGATAAGCAGCAGCGCATACGAGGCGTAACCCACAAAGATAACAAACACACTAAGTATTATTATCGTGAACACGCGCACGGGAATCTTCTTGCAGAATCCCCACAGATAAACAGCCAGCGCAATAAGCACAAGAGTACCCACCACAGCAGAATGGCCAATGAAAGGCATACCGGACAAACCTATGCTGAGCAGGAACAACAGACGCACACGGCCGGGATTATCGGCCTTGTAGAGAGCCTTGATTGTGAGTATGAACACAGCCACCAGCAGGATGGCATAGATAAGCACACCCATGTTGTAGCCGAGGTGGAGTCCGTTGACAAACATCAACTCGAACCACTGCGCTACCTGAATGAAACCAGGCACAAGTCCGTAGAGAATCGCAGCAACAATTACGCACGAAACGCCAAGGGCTATCAGTGAACCCGTAGCACTGGCATTCTTCCACTTGCGATAGTAGAAGATTAGTCCCAAAGCCGGTATACACAACAGGTTAAGCAAGTGCACGGCAATAGAGACACCGATAATATAAGCTATAAGAATTAAATAACGGTCGGAATGAGGTTCGTCGGCTCGGTTCTCCCATTTGAGCATAAGCCACACAACCAATGCCGTGCAGAACGACGAGAAGGCATATACCTCACCCTCTACGGCAGAGAACCAGAACGTATCACTCCAGGTGTAAGCAAGCGCGCCACAGATACCACCTGCCATAATTACGAGCATTTTCCACCAGCCTATGTCAGTAGCATCGTCCGCCACGATAATACGACGGATGAAATGCGTGATAGTCCAGAACAAAAGCAGGATTGTGGCTGCACTAAGCAATGCCGACATACAGTTCACGGCAAGCGCCGCACTGCTCATACTGCCACCGAAAAGCGTAATGAAGAAACGGGCGGCAAGCATAAAAATCGGGTTGCCCGGCGGATGGCCAACCTCGAGTTTCGCGCCTTGTAGAATAAATTCGGGACAGTCCCAGAAACTTGCCGTCGGCTCGACCGTAAGCAGGTATGTTACGGCAGCAATAAAAAAGCAAAGCCAGCCGAGGGCATTGTTGATTAGATTGTACTTTTTCATAATAAACACGGGCAGCGTTGCCGAAACGCAAAATTAGCAATTTTTCTTCACCCCTGCAAATCCGCAAGGGCAATCACATTTCTATTTCGTATCGATGC
>CALEUL010000005.1 GCA_937921035.1 uncultured Porphyromonadaceae bacterium | reverse complement strand
CTTGTAAGTCGCTGACTTACAAGCATTTAACCCTAAATGGGTCGGGGTGAGAAGACTCGAACTTCCGACCTCCACGTCCCGAACGTGGCGCGCTGCCAACTGTGCTACACCCCGATTGGCTAAGCGACTGCAAAGTTAATGCTTTTTTTGCAATTATGCAAAGGTAGGGCGATTTTTAATTTCGATTTTTCTTTTGATGATTTCTTTTGCTAATTTTGCAGAGAAAACCAAATATAATAGCAGATGAATAGATTCCCCGCAGCCGCACTTTTTGACCTTGACGGTGTTCTTGTTGATACAGAGACCAAATACACAGAAATATGGCGTGATATTGAGAAGGTATATCCTACCGGAATTCCAAATTTCGCCCTGGCCATCAAAGGTATGACGCTTGCACAGATTCTGAATCAGTATTTTCCAGACAGTGCAGTCCGCAACGGAGTGTGCGCCCTTCTGAAGGATTGCGAGGATTCGATGATATACGATGTATTCGACGGAGTGCTTGATTTTCTTGAGCAACTCGATGCCGCGGGAGTTCCCTCGGTGGTGGTTACCAGCAGCAATGATGCCAAGCTGGGTCGCCTGGCCGCAAGGGAGCCTGCGTTTATGTCGCATTTCAAGGCCGTTGTAACGGATTCGTGCGTAACGCATTCCAAACCCCACCCCGAGCCATATCTGCGCGGAGCGGAGATGGTAGGTGTAGATGCAGCACGGTGCATTGTGTTCGAGGATTCATTTTCGGGCATGGCGTCGGGTCGAGCCGCCGGTGCCGCAGTTGTGGGTCTTGCAACGACAAATCCCCGCGAGAGCATTGTCGGTAAGGCAGATGTCATTATCGACGGCTTCGGGGGATTGACTTTCGGCGGTCTGCTTGATATGCTCAGCGCAGCCGGTCGTAGCTTCTGAGCAGCCTGTGGTCTTTCCGCATGAATCGCAGCGCACAAGCAGCGAAAATTGCGGAGAGTACTAACAGGAGCACGGCACCAGTCCATATAATCTCGGCATCCGGCATGGTAGCGTAGATGATGAATCCTCCCGTAACCGCCGATGCTGCAAGGAGGACAATAGACATTGTTGTTACGCGCATCTGGAGTTTGAGGTTCTTGAACAGGAAGATGGCGATGAACAGCAGGGCTGCGATAACGATGTTAAGAACAAGAAATACCGGAGCGTCCTTAACGAATACGGGAGTTGGTGCTGCAGTTGCTTCTGTGGCGGCAATCTGAGCGAACGGACTTGCACACAGAATGCACATGAGAATGCATGCAACGAGTAGAAAGAGGGTTTGCCAGCGTTGTATAACCATTGTTTTTAGCTTATAGGGTTTATAAATTTCGATATTCTTATTTAAGGGCTTTCCGGTAGCGGATTATCTCAGCGGCGAGGTGGAGGTCGGCTTTGATGCCTGCGTTCCCGGTGGCAGATATGAGTTGCCGGAGGTATGCGGCGAAATCGTTTCCGGAGTATGCGCCGGCAGCGCTCTCGAACATCTGCAGGGCGTCGTGCCTATCGCCTGACAGCCAAAGGCGTATGCCGTTTCGGACGAAAAGTTCCGGAGATGTGTTCTCCTGCAAGGCGTCGGCAAAGAAAAGAGCTGCATTATCGTAATCGCCGGCGAGGGTGAGAGCCCAGGCCAGGGGTGCTTTTGCCACGTTGCTGTCGCTTATGTAATCGAGGTTATGGAATATTTCGACGGCTTTGTCGGTCTGTCGAGCTGCGAGGTATGCGCTGCCTAACAGAAGCAGGTAGTCCTGGTTGTCGGCGTTGTCGGCGACGAAAGGTTCCATAAGAGCTATGTTTGCGCTTTCGTTTCCGTCGGCCGCATTGAGGCGGGCAAGTCCAATTATAGCGCGGAGCGAGTCGGGAGTATTGTCGAGCGCCATCCGGTAGAATTTTGCCGTTTCGTCCGGCTTGCCAAGTTTTGCGCTTGCCAGCGCGAGGTTGCAGAGTGTTTCGGCACCGACATTCACATTTTCCGGGAGGAGACTGTATATGTCCATAGCGGCGTGATACTCGTGGTGCTTGGACAGATTGTCGATTGCGTCAAGTTCGAGGGTGTAGTCTCCGAAATCCTCGGGCAGCAGGTGCAACATATTGCGCACAATATTTTTTGTATCGTTTGCCAGAGTCATGCGTTTGCCGTCGGCGTTGCCGGTAAAGAACCGGTTTAGTGTTGCCACGCATTGTCCTACAATCATTGTTTCTGTTGGTTTTGCCGATTCCATCGCCTGTCGGAATTCTTCAGAATCGGACATCTGCCGGATATTGTCGACCATTGCAGATAGCGAGCGGGCACGCATTTCGGCTGGCATCATTGACATGGAGAGAACCAGCGCGAATTTGTCGCCGTCGGTAACGACCGGCATTCGCTCAATTATGTCGGCCACTGCGGCCCCTTCGCCGTCTACAATATCTGCAAGGGCGCTGTGGTCGCTGTGGAAGGGCAGGAACCAGTTGGCCATGTCGTTGAAGAACGGGAACTGGCGCATTCTGCCGAGAGTGGCGGCGAAAACGTCCTCGCCCCGGCTCTGGGCTTCGGAGAATCGCCTGATGGATTCGTACTCGTCGGTACTGATGTCGGGAACATCCAGCGGATTGTCCTGCATTTTGCGACCGAGCGACATGAGGTTGCCCATGCCGGGGTTTGCCGCTGGCGCCAGTGTTCGGACAAAGGCATGGTATATGTCGGCGATATGCGGCAGTGGTGTGGGCGGCACGGTTTTTCGACCGGAAAGAGCGAGAGCAAGCACTAACCAAATCTCGGCAGCAACAGATATGCGGCTGTTGGCGTTTGTCATGGCATTTTCGAGCAGGTTCATGCGCCACGGCTGCATGTTGCGTTCAATTCCCAGACCTATTGCGTGTACGATGTGTTCGCGGTAGTATGCGGGAATGTTCTTGTCGTTTATCAGCGTCTCGATAAGTTTTTCCTCGTCGGGTTGCAGCGGGTCGGTGGCCCATATACGCTTGAAGATGTCGGACGCAAGCTGTTCGAGCTTTGCGCGTGCGTGGCTGTCGGTGAGAGCCAGCGGGTCGGTACGCAGGCGGTCCTGTTCCGACAGGAAGTCGCTGACGAGAGTTTCGATGTTTTCTTCCGGGCGTCGTCTCTGGAAGCGGAGCTGCGGTCCTTTTACGGCAGTGGTGTCGGCTTCGTGAGCCAGGTTTATGGCAAAAGCGAGCACTCTTTCAAGGTCGCGGCGAATTTCGTCGGTGTCGGCGGACGCCGAGAACGAACCGTCGGACTGCTCCACAAATCTGAGCAGGTAGAAATATCGCGTTTCGAGGGCCTTTATTCTGAGGGACAGATCTTTGTCGCCGAGTATGGCCGCAGCCTCTCGCAATCCGGAAAATACGTTGCCGAGAGGGTCGTTTCCGGCAATGGCGTCGGTAGTTTTATCGAGTATGAAGGAAAGAGTGTTATCGTTCATTCACAGAAGTTGTTAAGAATAGTTGGCGGCATCATACGAGATGGTATGAGCAGAAAATCGAACCGGCTACCGTTTTTAAGGCTAACAGCGGTGTATTGCCCTTTTGGCGCTACCGAAGCGATGCTTGCACTTTCGGTGTTAACCGGTTCCGGATTTTCTTCGTGTTCGAAATGAAAGAATTCCAGCGATATATTTCCGTCGGCTGTCATAGTCCAACGCTGGGGACGCAGGCGCATTGCCATAGCAGGCTTCCCCATCAAGGACAGCCACGCCATCGTGATTGCCATAGGGTATACGAGCAACAGCAGCATAAGAGTAACGAGCCACCAGCGCACGTCGGCGAAGCCTGCAATGGCACCGGCGGCAACAGGAATGCCCAGAAGCACTGTGCCCGGGCCGGCTTTCCGGCTCAGGCATGCTTTTGCATAGGTTGCCGCAGGTACCTGGAAGATATCGGTTGTGAATTTTTCCACGCGGGTATGTCAGTCTTTTTCTATCGGCGCTACTTTATGCTGGGGAGCTTTGCTGATTCCGTCGCGGATAAGGAGTGCGTCGATAGTCGGATCCTGTCCGCGGAAACGGCGGTAAAGTTCCGAAGGGTGTTCTGTTCCGCCTTTTTCAAGGATGTTTTTGCGGAAACTGTCGGCAGCTTCTTTGTTGAAGATTCCTTTTTCCTTGAAGTATGCGAATGCGTCGGCGTCGAGCACTTCGGCCCATTTGTAGCTGTAGTATCCGGCGGCATATCCTCCGGAGAAGATGTGGCTGAAAGTAGGAGCTGTCATTGTGCCTTCAACGGGTTCGAAAATCTTGACAGACTCTGTTGCCTTGAGTTCGAAAGCCCGGGCGTCGTCGACAGGTGCCTCGATGGTGTGCCATGCCATATCGAGATAGCCGAATCCCAGCTGGCGGATGCATGCGTAGGCTGCGCCGTACTGCGAGGAACGCACAAGTCGTTCCACGAGTTCGGCCGGGATGGTTTCACCTGTCTGATAGTGTCGGGCGAATCCGTCGAGGAATTCTTTTTCGGTGAGGTAGTTTTCGTTGAACTGTGAAGGCAGTTCAACGAAGTCGCGGTATACGTTTGTTCCCGACAGCGATGCGTACTTGCCGTTTGCGAGGAGGCCGTGGAGCGCGTGGCCGAATTCGTGCAGGAATGTCTCAACCTCGTAGGGGGTGAGCAGCGAAGGCTTGCCCGCGGTAGGCTTTGTGAAGTTCATCACAATTGAAACGTGCGGACGGGAGTTTACACCGTTTTCGTCGATGTACTGTTCCTTGAAGTTTGTCATCCATGCTCCAGGGCGCTTGCTGGCGCGGGGGAAGAAGTCGGTGTATATAACGCCTACAAATTTCCCGTCGGCGTCGTTTACGTCGAAAGCCTTTACATCGGGGTGATAAACCTCAATTTTATCGTTGGGAGTGAATGTGAGACCGTAGAGCTTTGTTGCGAGACCGAAAACGCCGTCGATAACCTTGTCGAGTTCGAAGTAGGGTCTCAGTTCCTCCTCGTTGAAAGCGTATTTCTGCGCCTTTAATTTGTTTGAGTAGTAGCTGTAGTCCCAGGGCATGATTTCGATAGGCTGTCCTTCAGTCTGAGAGGCGAATTCGGTCAGTTCTTTCATTTCGGCGGCGAGAGCGGGACGGTATGCGTCGCGCAGCCGGTCGAGAAGGTCGTATACCGCGGCCGGTTTTTCGGCCATAGTGCGTTTCAGGTTCTGTTCGGCGTATGTTTTGCAGCCGAGCAGGTTCGCTATCTGCCGACGGATGTCGCTGATTTTCTTGATGTTCTCCACGTTAGAGTATTCGCCCTTTGTGTTACGGGAACTGTACAGACGGTACATCTTCTCGCGGAGGTCGCGTCGGTTGGAGTTTTTCATGAACGCCATGTATGTGGGCTGTGCCAGAGTGAAAAGGTATTCGCCTTTGTGTCCTTTTGCTTCGGCAGCCTCGGCGGCTTCGGCGGTCAGATTTTCAGGAAGTCCGGAAAGGTCGTCGGCTCCAAGATAAATCTCGTAACCGGCCATTTCCTTGAGTACGTTCTGTCCGAAAGTGGTTGTCAGTTCCGACAGCTCAGCCGAGAGCTTGCGGTACTTTTCGCGGTCGGCGCCCTGGAGTTCAGCGCCGTTTAGCGCGAAGCTGTCGTATGTTTTCTGAAGGAGCATCTGGTCTTCTGGCGTAAGGGTGAAGCTCGCGCGGTTGTCGTAAACTTCTTTTACGCGTTTCCACAGAGCCTCGTTGAGTATCAGCGATGTGGAGTAGTCGCTGAGTTTGGCAGAAGCTTCCATGTCTATTTCCATACGCTTGTCGTTAGCGTCGGCAGATGCGAGGGGGTAGAAAACACCCAGCACACGGTCGAGGTCTTTGCCGACGTTTGCGAGTGCCACGATTGTGTTTTCGAAATCGGGACGGGCGCGGTTAGATGTAATCGCGTCAATTTCCTGATTGGCGAGGCTTATGCCGCGGTCGATTGCCGGCATCCACATCTCGTCGGTTATTTTGGAGAACGGCGCCGTGCCGTGCTCGGTGTTGTCAAAAGGCTGGAAAAGCGGGTTTTCTGCTTGCATCGTCATTGCGGTGAGGATGGTTACAGCTCCGATAGCTGTTTTTATTGATTTGTTCATTTGTGAGAATATGGTTTATACATCGTTGTGCAAAAACTATGCCATTATGGATAGTGTTAATTGTTATTTGTTTTCCATCGCCTTGGCAACATCTGCGCGAAGGTCGTCGTCCTGTTTGTCGCGGCTGATGATGGTTCCGTCGGGGCCGAACAGAATTATGCATGGAATACCCGATATACCGTACAGGTCGGTCGGTATTGTCTGCGCATTTATAATGTTCTCCCAGGGCAGTTTATGTGCTTTGATGGCGGATTTTGTGTTTTCGGGTTCGTCCCAAACGGCAACGCCGAGAACCTCCAGTCCTTTGTCCTTGTATGTGTTGTAGAGTTCTTTTATCACTTTAGTCTCACGGATGCAAGGACCGCACCAGCTTGCCCAGAAATCGACGAGTGTGTATTTTCCTTTTCCGACATAGTCGCTCAGACGCTTTGTCTGTCCGTCGTATGTAACCTCGAAGTCGACGAATTTCTTTCCAGGCTGCGTAGCCTCTCGCTTTTCGGCAGCAGCGAGCATGCTTTTCGATCGCTCGGAGGAGGCGAACGCGGGGTATTTCGCAATCATGTCGCGAATTTCCTGGGCATTCTGCATTGTGCCGAGGCGCTGGATATAGTAGTAGTATCCGAGCGGGTTGTCGTCGTTATCCTCTATAGCCTTGTCGAGTGCAGCGAAAAGGCTGTCGTATGCTTTCTGTCGTTCCTCGTCGGAAGTTGCGGCGTTGTATTCGGCGGAGTGTTTTTCGAAACCGGCCTCGATGGAACGCATCTGGTCGTTTAGCATTGTTCCGAAAGCGTCGTATTTTTTGCTGAAAGATATTGTTCCGGACTCCATTATGAAAACGGGACCTCGTTTTCCGTTTATTGATACACGGGCAACAAAGGGTTCTTCTATTGTACCTGTGAAAACCGCAGCCTGTGCGGCCACAGTGGCGCTGTCGACAGGCTCGCCTGTGTCGTAGTTGTGAATTACTGCCAGAGCGCCGTTCTCGTCAGTCGAAAGAGGTACTATAACTTTGTAAGGTTCGGCATAGATTGTAAATGCTGAGGCGACAGATATTGCGGCTGCTAAAGTTCTGATATTTTTCATATTTCTATTACAGCACGAATGGGCGTCCCGCCACACGCGGAACGCCCTTCGGTGCATTTTATGCTTTTATTTCTTGTCTTTGTTCTTTTCGAGCTGTCGTTCGATGGCCTCGAGCGCAAGGTCGGTAGCTTCCTCGAATGTATCGGCAACCTTTGTGGCAACAGTTTCGCCCTGTAGCGGAACAGTTATTTTGTATACCACTTCCTTGTTCATTGCTGTTTCGGGTTTTAGAACGGACAGCTTAGCGTCTACAGTTGTAATAGCCGGAAAGCGGCGGAGCAGCTTTTCTGCTTTCTTATTGATGAACTGTGTGAGTTTTTCGCTGATTTCGAAATGAATAGCCTGAATTCTTACATCCATAATTATTCCTCCTTTTTTAATGCACGCGGGTGTGCTTGTTTGTAATTCTGTTGAAGTTCTCGATATGTAAGATGTGTATATCTTTGTGTAGTAGTGAGTGATGCGTGGCCTAGGAGCTGCTGTACGGCAGTGATTTCGGCCCCGTTGTTCAGCATGTCGGTTGCAAAAGAGTGTCGCAGCACATGTGGCGATCGCTTTGCCGAGTGTACGGCGGCCTCGTCGAGAGTTCTGCGGACAACACGATAGACGAGCCCGTAGTACAGCGGCTCGCCGTTGCTGCGGACGAAGAAGAATTCGCCAGGTGCGCCTATGGTTTTGTTGCGTATTTCCCGATAGTGACAAATCATGTTGCGTAACTCTGTTCCGAATGGTATTATTCTTTCTTTATTACGCTTTCCAAGCACTTTTAGTTCACCCTGTCGAGTGTCTACGGCGATATCCTTCAGGCCAGTTAGTTCGGCTGCGCGCATGCCGGTGGAGTAGAGCATGGTAATAATCAGCTCGTTTCGCACGCTGTCGAAAATTTGGGTGTCATCATTGTCGTAGGAATCGATTATAGCTTCCGTTTCCTTCTGCGGAACAAATGCGGGGAGCGGCTTTGGCGCTTTTGGCGCGATCAGTTTCAGTGTCGGATTCTCGGTGATTCCCTTGTGTCTGTTTAGAAAGCGGTAGAATGAACGAACGGCCGTAATCTTGCGTTTGATGCTCGAAGCTTCGATGCCAGCAGCGGCGAGCTCGGCCACCCATAGTCTGAGGTCGGTAAGGGATATGCCTCTTGGGTCGTCGCTTTTTCCGAGGGTGTCGCGGCAGAATTCCCGCAACTGGTCAAGGTCGGATTTATATGCAATAACGGTGCGCGACGATAGACTCATCTCGCACCGTATGTATTCTATGTAAGAACTATACAACATATAAACGTGCCTCGCCGCTTGATGTCATTACCGACCTTGCAGCGAGTGGCACGAATTTAAACATTATATTTGAAATTGCCAAATAAATGTTTACGAAAAAGTTGGCGAAAAACGCACAGAAGCGTTTCGCGGCAAGAGGAAGATTAATCCTCGGCGGCGCGAAGGTGCTGCACGTAAACCGCTTTCATCATTTTCTTGCGGTTAGTAACAGACGGTTTCTGGAAAGCCTGGCGGGAACGGAGTTCTTTTACAATGCCAGTCTTTTCAAATTTGCGTTTGAATTTCTTGAGTGCGCGGTCGATGAGCTCGCCTTCTTTTACTTGTACGATGATCATATTATATGTTAAGATTTTTGTTGTCGCTTGTTTAGCGCGGCAAAATTACAAAAAACATTTAATACAACAAAATATTCGATTGCTTTTTTACCTTATTATATGCGACTTCGTTCGTTTATTGATGATAATCGCCTTTTGTAGGTGGAGTGGGGTGACTTTTTCAAAAAAATATGCAAAAAATATCGCTGAACTCTTGCACGGATGAAAATTTTGGTGTAATTTTGCATCGCAAAAAGCAAAAAGGCGATTTAGTGTAGTGGCCTAGCACGCCACCCTCTCAAGGTGGAGACTCGGGTTCGATTCCCGAATTCGCTACAAGGCAGTTCCTGATGGGGCTGCTTTTTTTTTGTGTTTGTTCATGTCGGGTTGCATGAATATATAATGTAATAGCGGCGCATAGTAATAGCCGGGGGTATGGCCAAGCCGGGCTGTTCTGATATGTGGAACGGATGTGGTGAGTGGGCTGTTTATAATCAATCTTATTTTTTTTAGCTTCTATGTTGTGCTACGGTGAGTGTGGCGGCTATAAACAAAAACACCTGCAGAAGTTCTGCAGGTGTTTTGTGCTTTTGTTTTGTCGGGGTTACTAGACTCGAACTAGCGACCTCACGCCCCCCAGACGCGTACTCTAACCAACTGAGCTAAACCCCGTCTTTCTCAAAAGCGATGCAAAGTTACGCTCTTTTTTTGGAACCTCCAAATTTTTTGACAAGAAAATTTATGTAAAAATTCATGCTTTTGTCTAAGGTTTGTATAGTGTCTTGAAAGAGCGTGAATTATGATGTGCATAAATTTTGCTTTGTTTCATGTGAAAATTTAATGCTATCTTTGCGTCAGAGATTGTATAGATATATTTGAATACATATTTTAACATTATGCAGCCAAAATTTATACTTACAAATACCGGTCATCTGCGTTTGGGCATGGTTTATATGCACAAGGATTTGCTGTTGCCCGGCGAAAGTTGCCTCGGGGGAGGGTACTATGAATTCGATTATATAAATTCGCGGCTGTTGCTTAGCGGTAAGTCGTATGATTTCGGGCGTCCTAAATGGAACTTTGCGGATGCAGTGATTGTGCCGGAGGTGTACCGAGGCCTTACGATAGTCTATTCCCCCGACCGCGACTGGGACGGGGAGCTACCGTTGGCAGATTATGTGGAATTACGGTACGAGGAGGTCTAATCTACGTCGTGGCGTGAGCGCCGGTCGAGTATGAACAGAGCCGCAGCGCCGATTACGGCGAATGGTATGCCTACCACTGCCGGGGCCGCATAGCCCAAGCCTGCATGTATTACAGCACCTCCTATTGCTGCCGACATGGCATTGGATACATTGAATGCTATCTGTATTCCTGCGCCGCCAAGCATTTCGCCTCCACGTGCGTATCGCACTATGATGAATTGCAGCGGTCCGCCGATACCGAAGAGCCCGGCAGTGGCAAGGAATGTGAGGATAAGAAGCACAATCTTTACATGAACAAAGAAATAGATTGCCGGCATAATGAGAATGATTGCAGCTGCTATCCAAGCCGGAACTATTATCGGGTTGAAGCGGTCGGCGAGTTTTCCTGCCGCGAAGTTGCCGAACACCATGCCGCATCCGGCAAGCACCATTATAGGCGTCATATCTGCCGTGGAGAATCCGGCAACCTGTGTCATTACCGGCTCGATGTAGCTGAACCAGCAATACACGCTGGCCTGGCCGAAGAATACGCCGGCATATATCAGCCAGGGCTGATAGTGGCGCAGAAACCGGAACTGTCCTTTCACTCCAGTGTCGGGCAGTGGGGCGAGTTTTGGAAGATATATACGAATGCCCGTGTATGCAACGAGGCCGGCTATAGCGACCACAGCAAAGGCAGTCCTCCACGACAGGATGTTGCAGATGAATGTTGCGGAAGGGACGCCTACGACATTGGCGAGAGTCATGCCGCCAACGAGCGTTGCTACGGCGCTTGCACCTTTGCCGTTTGCGGCAAGACGTGAGCAAACTATTGCGCCGGCGCCGAAATATGCTCCATGCGGCAGTCCGGATATGAAGCGGGCCGCCAGCAGGAAATGGTATGTGGGGGCAACCGAAGCCAGTGTGTTACCGATAACAATGAATGCTGCCAGCAGAAGCATCAGTTTTTTCAGAGGCATTCGGCGCAGTAAAATAAGTGCCGGGGCGCCAATGGCAACCCCGGTGGAATATGCAGATATAAGATGTCCGGCCTTTGCGATGGAAATGTCCATTGCTTTGGCCACGTCGCCGAGAATACCCATCATGGCGAATTCGGCGATGCCGAGGGCGAAAGTGCCCGCGGCAAGAGCTACGAGACCTTTGTTCATATATAAAATTTGTCAGCGGCGTCGACGCACGGAACGTACTGCGTTTCCGCTGCCGGAGGAAGCTTTTTTAACCTTTGGTTCTTTGGTTTTCTTTGCCGAACGTTTTGTGGAACGTTTCGGGGCGCGAGTCTTGGAAGTTTTTTCGATGGCCTCGGCAGTCTCGACCTTAGAGGTATCGGCTCCGGCCTCGAGTTTCTCACGAGCTTCTCGCTGAGCAATCACTTCCTCGCGCGAGGGTACCCACAGTTTCTTTTCAAAGTCGTCGAGGCTGCTCTGTATGCTGTCCTGTGCCTTTTTGAGGGCATCGGGATCGGAGTACAGCTGAACCATCGACTTGTTCTTGAGGTTGCGGGTCTTGTATATGTCGCCGTCGTACATCGTAAGGGTAAAGAAGTCGTCGTAGGTGCACGTAGGCAGGTTGTTGTCGTCGTCCACAAATATAGTCTGAGCAGCCAGATGCGGACGTAGGTCGGCGAATTTTATCCAAAACATGGGATATTTTAGCGCGTCGCCGAAATCGCCGGATCGATGGAGCACCGGGCATATTGCTTCGACGATTGGCTTGAGCCTGTTCTGCCGGGTGTCGAATTCCCATCGTTCGACAATGAAATATGATAGGACCTCGTTTGTTGGAACGTCGGAAGGGTCGATTGCGAAGCGAGGGTTCTTTTCAGTTGAACCTTTTGCATCGGTATATGGAATATAGAAGCGGTCGAGTACGTCGCGCACTTTCACGCGGTACTGGTCGGTGAACACTTCTCGGCCGTCGAGGTACTCGTATGCCGGAATTCTGTTGTCGGCCAGCAGTCGCATAATTATGCGGAATAGGTTTTCCTGTCCCTCCACGGGCTCCTCGGGAAAGTAGAGAGCCGCATTCTTGTCCTTGTCCAGGTCGATGGAACGGTAAATTACGCGCATCCACTGTTTGTCGGCATCACCAACCGAGGAATTATCCGAGGAAAAGAAATTCTTCATTCGCTCGGTAACCTGAGTTCCGTCCTGTGTTTTCGAGGCGTTGCGGTCGGAGCCTCGGCGGCGCACCACACCCTGCTCCTGGGCGTCGGCCGAGGGGATGAAAGCGTTCAGGGCGAGAACAGCCACAGCTATTTTGAATATATTATGCATGGTCTTCCGTGAAAAGATTGGATGATACTTAGTTTATTATAACTTCCATCGGCGAGAGCTCTCGTGTTGTGCCGTCGGGACCTTTAGCTCGGATGCGGCTAATGTAGAACCGTTTTCCGCGCGAGAGTCGCTGGAACTGCTGTTTCTGGCGAGGGGAGAATGCAGCACCCTGGCTTACTTCGGGCATTGCGTTTCCCGACGAATCGAAGAATACCGTTTCGAAGCCTTCTACCTGGAAAGGAGTGTCCAGAAGCCCGTCGTCGATAGCGGCTTCGAGGCCGTCGGCAGCCAGGAGAAGTGCTTTCTTGAAAGGCTTGCCGCCGCGGTAGTGTTCGGGTGTTCCGTTGGCGTCCTTATAGGCGATGAAAGGAGTGGGGTCGGGCAGCTTGCGTACGCGGAATGTTGTCGCGGCCATCTGTACCGGTCTGCCGTCCATGTTGGCAGTTACGGTAACAACAGCGTTGTCGCCCACTTTGGCAGGGCGAGCTACCCAGTTGTCGCCTTTGCGTGTGAGTGTGCCGTTTGTCATGGTTGCGGATATGTTGCCCATAGCCACGCCTGGCACCGATATGCTCACGGGGTTGTCGATTCCGGCATAGAGCACGTTCATCATCGTTGCCGATACCGTCGCCATAGGTTCTATTACGGTGTATGCCGATTCGAACTCGTGGCGTGTGCTGGAACCGTCGCCGTGGCTAACTTCGAGCCATCCTTTGTACTTGAAGTCGCCTGTAGCACCTGTGCCTACTTCATAGAGGCCGGAGTTGTTGCTCAGCGGTTTGCCGTCGATAAATACTTGTGGGCGCTGGGTGGTGTCTACGGCTGCGAGGACTATGTTGGCCGAATATTTGCTGCCTCGCATGACGAGGCGCGACTGTGGTATTACGAAAGCGTTGAGTTCGTTAACGCGCACGTCGCCGGCATCGACCTGCGAGAGCAGCGACGCGAGAGCCTCGCCCTCGGCATACAGAACGTCGCTCTGCAGCTTGGTGAGTATGGTTATTGCGGCTACGACAGGCTGCTGGTCGAACTTGGCTTCTTCCCACGTGGATGGTGTGAGGGTGCCTGTGCGGGTTATGTCGGCAGTTGACAGCGCTTCGGCGATGTTGCTGCTTTTGGTGGAGTCCGGAATAAGAGCCGAGATGTATTCGCGGTATTTGTCGATGCGCTCGCGCAGGTTTTTGCCGCGGGGATTGGTAGGCGAAAGCATTATCACAGCAGCGGATTCGAGGTCGTCGCGGTTGAGGATGTTGTCGGGGTCTCCTTCTTTTCCGTCGGCCTTTTCAACTATGAGATGCTTGAGGGAATCGATGTAATTGTACAGTCCCGAGGTGGTCCGTCGCACGTCCGATGCTTTGTCGAGCCACGTCTGGGCTTTGCCCGGGTTCTGTTCTGCAAGCGATTCGAGCTGACCGTATATCGTTCGGTTACGCTGGTCGTAATTTGCGTTCGAGCGGTTTAGACCCTGGTGTACCTGCGTGAAGCCGTCCAGGACATCGCTGCTCACGTTTAGCGCAAGCATCGCCGTCAGAACGATGTACATCAGATTAATCATCTTCTGACGTGGAGAAAGCCTGTTGTTGTTTGCTCCCATCGCTGCTTGTTAAAGGGTTGTGGAGTTGTCTTGTTTTTGTGTCTGGGCTTCGCGCTGTTCTGCGGAGGTGTGGAACTCGGGCGAAACGGGCATGCCGTTGATGTCGGGCGGTGTCATTGCCGGTCGGTACATGTTGACAGTCATAGCCGATATCATGCGCTCGTATATGGAGTTGAGCTGCTGCATGTATCGTGCCATTTTCTCGGTTTCCTCGCAGTATCGAGCGCTCTGGTTGGCGCTTTTTTCGTACATGTCGCGAATGTCCTTGATTCCGCGGTTCACGCGGTCGATGGCGTCGATTTGTCCCGACACACTGCGCAGCTGCAGTTCGTAGATCGCGTTTAGTCCGCCGAGGTTGTGGTGCAGAGTCTGCATCTGGTCTACATATCCTTTTGCGCTCTCGCTGATATTAGAGCTGTTCTCAGTGATAGTACGGTAGCTTTCGAGAAGTACCGAAGATACCTCGTTGAGGGCGGCTGTTGTGTTCTTCAGCTGCTGCATTTCCTCGGTGAGGGTGTTGAGCTGTTCGAGGTATTGCTGGGATGCTGTGTCTACGTCGGCAGCGGGCATTACGGGCGCGTTTGCCGCAACGGTTGTTTCGCCTGCGCAAGCTGTGCTTGCCCCTGCTGTGTAGACGCCGGCCGGTCCCATGCTGCCGGTTATGCCGGGTGCGTTCTTGTCGCGCAGGGCTGGAAAAACGTCCTCCCAGTTGTATTCTTTCGGCGGACGATCGAATGCAGTCAGGACGAACATGAGTACCTCGGTACCCATTCCGATGGATAGCAGGGCATTACCGCCGGGCAGATGCAGAATTTTGAACAGCGCGCCCCAGATAACGATAGCGGCGCCGATGGAGTAGGCGAAATTGAAGAATCGCTGTCCTTTTTCGCTGCTGATAAACTGGCTTATGACATTCTTATATACCTGGTATTTTGTCATTGTTCTCTGATATTTGGGGTATTATTTTTTCTTGTTCTGTTTCTGGCCTTTGGCGAAGCCTATCTGTGTGCGCACGCACCGGAAGCCGATGTACGAGCGCTGTTCGTTCTGATATTCCCACATGCGCAGGTCGGAACGGACGTTGTGGGCGACGTCTTTCCACGAACCGCCGCGGATAATCTTGCGTTTCATCTTGTATGGGTCTTCCACAGCTGCGTCGTATCGGTATTCGGGGTTGAGGTCGCCGGTAAGGCGTCCGACGCTCTCGGTGAACGCGGTGGACGTCCATTCGCTTACGTTACCGGCCATGTCGTAGAGGCCGAAGTCGTTTGGCGCATATGTTCCCACGCGCGATGTTATCACGTGTCCGTCTTTCACATAATTGCCTTCCTGTGGCTTGAAATTGGCGTAGAAGCATCCTCGGTCGTCGCTCATTGTAAGGTCGCCGTCCCAGGGATACATGTTCTCGTCAATGCCGGCACGTGCGGCGTATTCCCATTCGGCCTCGGTCGGGAGTCGGTAAGGCTCCACATATATGCCTTCTTTGCCGAGCGAGCGTCGCAGATAGTCGGTTCTCCAGTTAGCGAATGCGTTAGCCTGCTCCCAGCTGACACCTACGACAGGATATTCGTTGTATCCTCCGTGAGCGAAGTACATTCGTACGTATGGTTCGTTGTAGGAGTTCTCGAAATCGTTCACCCATGCTGTAGTGTCGGGATATACATTAACGATGTATGTGTTCAGGAAGTCGTATTCACCGGTGAGTCCTCGGGAAATTGTCTCGCGGATAATTTCGCCTTCCTCGTTAATATATGCAGTATCCTTGGAAATCTGCGGAACGTCGGTTGGTACGGGCTTGTCGGTGTTGTACTCGCGGCGTTTCGGGTCCAGGCGGTTGCGTCGGCGCGAAGCTTCTGTCTGGTTGTATATTTCGTAGCGGTAGTTCATCTGTGCGGCGTCGAGCTCGCGCACGCCCGTAATCGGATTTGTGCGGTATACGCTCTCGATGGCGCGCTGCTCGTCCTCGTTTGGATTTCGCCAGGGAATAGGTTTGTTCCAGTTGAGGTGCGGCTTCACGGGATTGCCTTCTCGGTCTTCCTCGATCTTGAAGTCCTCGTTTCCGCCGAAGGCAGGATCTGCGAGGCGTTCGCGGATAATGCTGTCGCGCACCCAGAAAACGAACTGCTTGTACTTGCCGTTTGTAATCTCCGTTTCGTCCATCCAGAAACCGTCGACGGACATACCACGGGCGTTTGCCTGGAGGTTCCAGAGCGAATCGGCTTTGCCGACTCCCATCTTCATGCTGCCACGGTCTACCAAGACCATGCCGTATGGAGTAGGTTCGGCCCATGCGGTTCCCCCCACGCCAGTAACTTCGCCGCCTGCGGAACTGCGGGCACCTCCCGCGCACGATGCAAGGATCGCTGCAGCTGCCACGGGAAGCAATATTTGGCTTGTTTTCATCATATTATCGAGTACGGAAGTATTTGTTACTTAATTGAAAGGTTTACATTATACGCACACTTTTGTGGCGGTTCTTGTTCTTGTCGCTCAGGTCTAACTTCATGCTGTAGCCGACGAAAAACTCGTGGCTTCCGGATGATGCGCTGTGTATGGCCGATGTTGCGTAGTCGTAACTGTAACCGACATAGAAGTTCTTTATTTCGGCGCCAATAGTGGCAATTACGGCATCGTTCCAACGGTATCCCAAGCCGAAACTCAGGAATTTGCGCAGTCTCACTCGGGCAGTGAGTTCGCCGGTGGTGAAGGTGAAGTTGCTTCGGACCAGGACGGATGGCAATATTTCTATTAACGTGTTTTTAATCGGAATATTGCTTCCGGCGACGAAATATAGGGTGCGGTCGGCTTTGAACTGATATTTGCGGTCGCCCGATGTTTCGGAACCGCCGCCAGCGCTTTCGGCGTTTAGAGTAATTGTAGGAGAGTTCAGGTGTGTAGCCGAGAGACCTGCGTAGAATTTGGGATGTTCGTACCAAAGGCCAGCGCTGAGGTCGAGCGCGGTGCCGTGTATATCTGTTGTGGGGATGGCTTCGTCGGATGTCTGGTGATAATCGTCGTCGCCGGGCAGGTATACTTCGGAACCTTTGAATCCCTGGTCGTAGAAGCCTATTCCGAGACCAACACTCCATTGACCGCCCCATTTGCGAAGCTTGTATGATACCTGCACGTTCAGTCCGAGCGAGGAGTACAGCCCCATGCTTTCCTGCATGAGAGTAGCACCCGCGCCAATACGGTGTTTGCCGAACTTGAAAGGCATGTCGGCGGCTCCCATGAACGACTGCGGGGCATTGTCTATGCCGACCCATTGCAGACGGCCGCCGCCGCGGATGCGCAGGAAATCGGTGCTTCCCGTGGCCGATGGGTTGTAGAGCGTCGGAGCTGCGTAATACTGGCTCAGGTTGGGATCTGTCTGTCCGAAGGCTGCGACTGAGGCCACTGACAGGACGATTAAGGCAATTATTCTCAGGATTGTGCTTTTCATCGGGTTATTCAAAATAGAAGGTAAGCACAATCATGTTGGAGGTTGCCTTCTTCAACGATTGTGTGTATTTGAATTTGTCGGGGTTGTCGGTAAGGTCGGGACGGTCGTGTACAAGCACGTCGCTAAGTCCGAAGCAGAACTTTATTTCCGGAATGAATTTGAAATAAGGCAGATAGAAATCGCAGCCAAAACCGACGGTGAGGTAGCAGTCGGTGCTTTTCAGCTGCAGGATATCGTCGCTGCGTTTCTTGGCTACGTCGAAAGCCGGCATCACTCCGGCCGTAACGTATGGGCGGGAGTTGCGGTATCGCATGGCGGCGAACTTCACGTCGACAGGCGCAACGATAAAGGTGGATTTCACAGTCTGCTTGTCTTTTAGTTCTCCCTGTATCTCGCGCATCTCCACACCGCGGCTGCCAAAGTACAGACCAGGGGAGAAGCGCAGCGAGAAATAGTTGTTCAGGCGCAGGTCGAACAGGCCGTTTACGCAGAAACCGGGCTGATACGACGGCTGCTCGAGCCTCCACTGCTGTTCGTTGTCGGTGATGAAGCCGTTGTGAGTCATCAGCAGGTCGCTGGAGTACATACCCACCGAGAACCCCAGATGCCATTTGCGCAAGTCGGCGTACGGGCGGTTCTGAAGCTCGTCGTTGAATTTACGCGAATAAGCGGGCATGGCAACGGCCAGGCCTACGATAGCAAGAATAACTGTTTTAAAAAACTTCATCAACAATATTAACGCTTCGGCCCCCGCTTTATTGCGTCAGTCGTCGCAATAGTGGCGCAGGACGGCGCGGTATGAGTTGAAAATCTTGCTCTTGGAAACGAAGCCTACGTATTTGCCGTTATCTATCACCGGGAGGTTCCACGCCCCAGTCCGGTCGAATGTTTTCATTACCTTGTCCATGCTCATGCCGGCCTCTATCTTTGCTGGAGGAATCGACATTATCGTGTTTACGTGCATTCGCCGATAAAGGTCGGGACGGAACATAATGTTCCTAATTTCATCCAGCAGCACAACACCTACAAGCTCTCCGCTGTCGTTGAGCACCGGGAACAGGTTGCGCTTGCTCTGGGCGATAGTGTCCACAAGTTCCTTGAGCGACATGTCCGGTTTTACGGGCAGGAAGTCTTTTTCGATGAAATTGTTGATTTTAAGCAAGGTAAGTACGGATTTGTCTTTTTCGTGAGTGAGCAGTTCTCCTCGTTTTGCAAGACGCATGGTATATATGGAGTATGGCTCGAAAACCTTTATAGTGCCGTACGATATGGTGCTTACAATAAGCAGAGGGAGGAACAGGTCGTAGCCACCGGTGAGTTCTGCCGTGAGGAATATTGCCATTAGAGGAGCGTGCATAACCCCGCTCATAACCCCGGCCATGCCCATAAGCGCGAAATTCTTGGTTGACAGTTCCACCCATCCTAAATGGTTGGCAAGAAATGCGAAAAGGAATCCGGTGAAGCATCCTACATACAGCGATGGAGCAAATGTACCTCCGACACCGCCGGCGCCGTTTGTCGATGATGTTGCGAAAGCCTTTGTGAGGAGCACGAGTGCAATGAACAAAATCAGGAACCAGAACGAATCGCGGTCGCCGTAGAAAATGGAGCCGTTTACAATAGATGATGTGTCGCCGTTGAGCAGCCCTGTGATAGCTCCGTATCCTTCGCCGTAGAGCGGCGGAAAGAAAAATACCAAGGCGGACAGTACCGCACAACCTATGCAAGTGCGCACCCAGGGGTTCTTGAAGCGGCGGAAGAAATTCTCCATCATGTTCATAACCTTGGTGAAATACAGCGACGAGAAGCCGCACAGAATGCCAAGCATGATGACATACGGAATACGAGAGGTGTAGAAGTCTTCGGTCTGAGCGAAGAAGAACTCGAACTCGTAGCCCGTGTAAACGTATGCAAGCGTTGTACTGGTGATAGAGGCTATGAGGAGCGGCATTACGGAGACTGCTGTGAGGTCGAGCATCAGAACCTCCAGAGTGAAGAGCATGCCTGCTATCGGCGCCTTGAAAATACCCGCTATGCCAGCTGCAGCGCCGCATCCTACGAGAATCATAAGAATTCTCGGCGACATGCGGAATACTCGGCCGAGGTTAGAACCTATGGCCGCACCGGTATACACAATAGGTCCTTCGGCACCGACAGATCCGCCGAAGCCAATTGTTACCGAACTGGCAAGAACGGATGTGTATATGTTGTGTTTTTTTAAGCGGCTCTTGTTCTGCGATATGGCATACAGAACGCGCGTAACGCCGTGGCTTATGTCGTCGCGTACGATATAGCGCACATACAGCGCCGTTATCACCACGCCTATCGACGGCAAAAGGATATACAGCAGGTTGGCTTTTTCGGGATTAACCGTGGCTGTTAGCGTTTCGGATATCGTATGAATCAGAAATTTGAGGACAATAGCAGCCACTCCGCTGCAAATACCTACAACGAGTGCCAAGAAAAGCACAAATGTCTTTTCGTTGATATGCTTTTCGCGCCACAGATTGAAACGCAGAAAAAGCGTGCTTGAATTCTCTGGTATAAAATCGTCTTCTGTCATTTACAAACCTTTACCTGTGAGGACTGTGCTTACGGTATAAAACAATATTTTTACATCAAGACCGAACGATACATTCTCTATATATAGCAAATCGTATTCCAGACGCTCGAGCATCTGGTCGACGTTAGATGCATAACCGTATTTAACCATGCCCCACGATGTTATTCCGGGACGTACCTGGTGTATGAGGCTGTATGCTGGATGACGCTCCACAATCTGGCGTATATAATGCTCACGTTCTGGGCGCGGGCCCACCAGCGACATCTCTCCGATAAGCACATTCCAGAACTGCGGAAGCTCGTCCAGACGGTATTTGCGCAGGAAATGACCCAGATGCGTTATACGTGGGTCGTTTTCCGTCGCGAGCGCCGGGCCGTTTGCCTCGGCATCGTTGCGCATGGTACGGAACTTGTTGATCATGAACGGGCGCTTGTGATAGCCGATACGTCGCTGACGGTATATCACAGGGCCTTTGGAATCCATTTTTACCGCGACGGCAATTGCCGCCAGAAGCGGGGAGAGAACAACAAGGGCTATCGAGGAAAAGACAATATCCGCCAGCCGCTTGAAATTTTCGGCAGCGGGAGAGATGCGTGCATTGGTGATATCGACAACCGGTTCGTTCACCACCGACGAAACCCTCGGGCGTATTGTAAGCAATCCGTGAAGGTCCGGAGTAACGTACAGCGGTTTGTCGAGAGGGTAGAGCCTGTTTATTATGTCGGCGGTGTGGCTTAGGCCGCGCGACGACGGAAGGACCACAACGGCTTGTGCGTCCAGTCGTCGGCATTCCGCAGCCACATCGTCGGCATGGTGTACGGGCAAGCCGGCGAATGTGTCGGTTTTCAGAGTATCGTCCACATCCACAATGCCGCATAGCCTGAGACCCGAGCGTGCCGAAGAACGCATTATTTTTTCGAGTTTTCCTTTGTTCTCTGGGGAGGCACAAACAATATATGTGTCAAGGCGGTACCGTCCTTCGCGTATCCTGCGCGAATTGCTGCTTAATATGGACATACGTACGATGACGGTTGGTACGAAAAGGCATATTAACAGCAGCGACATCAGCTCGTAGTTTGTTACGCGCTCGGGTATGCCGTCGTTAATCAGGGCGACGAAGAACACCGCCAACATGCAGCCGAGTGATGCGATGAAGGCTGTCGCAGTTTCGTCTAAGCGTGATTTGTACAGAGTGTTGGATCGGTTGAACGAGCCTAAAAGCGCAAGGAACAGTATCATGAGCACCGGTACGAAAATCTGCTCCAAGACGAGAGCCGGATCGCAGAGGAATGTTCCGACCGATTCCGGGCGCAGCTGCGCCGGTATAAGATAAAATCTGCCTATGTCGAACAGGCAGAAGCCGATATTCGCCGTCAGATAGTCGGCGATACAGTATTTTATCCTTTGTCGGTTAACCTCTGTCATGAATATAGGGGCCTTTTTCAGGGACGGATAACAGTGAAGGTGCCGTCTTCGCTCAGTCGCATCACCGTAGAGGGGCGTGCGGGGGTGCGGTCGTCGCGCCGTGTGGCGCATACATAGTCGGCGGCGGAGAGTATCTCAGCTTCTATCTCGTCGAAATATGCCGGAGTAGGGTGCCCGCTGATGTTTGCGGATGTGGAAACCAAAGGTTTGCCGAAAGCTCGGCACAGTGCAGCGCTGAACGCTTCGGAGGTAACGCGCACGCCAATGGTTCCGTCGGCGGCAAGCAGTTCCGGCGCTATGCGGGCCGACGGGAGCACTCCGTCGTAAACTATTGTTAGCGGTCGGTCGGTATATTCAATCAGCTGGTATGCCACGTCGGGAATGCCGGCGACGGTGCGTTCGAGCTGAGCCAGCGAGCCGACGAGGGTTATCAGCGCCTTGGCGTCGGACCGCTGTTTTATTTCGAACACGCGTCGCACGGCGTCGGAGTTTGTTGCGTCGCAACCTATGCCCCAAACGGTATCTGTTGGATATAGGATAATTCCGCCCTTGCGCAAAGTGTCTACGGCAGCTCGGATATCGTTGTTGTCGGGCTGGTTCATAGCACTTTGTTCTTAGGAGTTGTGGCCTGGAAATCCTTGATGTATGCCGGAGTGGAATAAGCGGTGTCTACGAACCTGCGACGTGCGTAAGCCATTTCGGCGAGAGCAATCATATCTACGGCGACAGCCTCCACGCCTTCGACATAGCGAGCCTGCGGAGCGTCGGCGAATATAGTCTGCGCCTTCTCTGCGCCGCTTCCGAAGTACAGAATAGGTTTTCCGGTGGCTTTGAGGGCGGCATATGATTTTTCGTCCAATATCAATGCCTGCGGTTTCAGCAGTTCTTCAAGGCCGAAATTGTATGCAGCGGTGTACACCTCCATGCGGCGTGCATCTATCATTGGTATGAAAATGGTGTCGGGATTTATTTCGTCGGACGAGAACATCACACGGGTTGCGAGCAGCTGAAGAGTGTCTATTCCGATTAGAGGAATGTCTAAAGCGTAAGCAAGGCCTTTAGCCTCGCTGAGGCCGATACGCAGACCAGTGTAACTTCCGGGGCCCATGCTCACAGCCACGGCGTCGAGCTTTATTTCGTGGTCGGCGGCGTGGTCCAGACAGTGTTTTATGAATCCGCTCAGCAAAGTGGCGTGGTTTCGTCCTTCAAAATCCTCGCGGTGTGCAATCACGGTTCCTTCGGCGGTGAGCGCCGCCGAGCATACCGACCCGGAGGTTTCTATATTCAGTATTACTGCCATTGTTGTGTCTCTTTTGCGGCAAAGGTAATCATTTTTTAACTAAAAAGCGCCCTAATCCGACTTATATTTTGTAAATTTGCAATCGATAAGGCCTCTCAGGGGCTCTGTAATTAATCTGAAAGCCAATGTTAATGTCAATGACCGGATTCGGCAAAGCGTGCCTCGAGTCCAAAACAAGAAGAATAATCGTTGAGATAAAGTCGCTTAATTCCAAGCAACTCGATATGAACGTGCGCATACCTTTTGCGTTCCGCGAGTGTGAGCTGGAGGTGCGAAATATCATTGGCCGATATCTTGAGCGCGGTAAGGTTGATGTTCTTATCACCTGCGAGACACTTGCCGGCGTTCCCGTGGCACCGGCATCGCATCTGAATATCGGTACGATGGCCGAATACAAGCGCCAGTTCAGCGAAGCCGCTGCGGCTCTCGGTATTCCCGAGCCAGCCGACTGGTATGCCGTTCTGCTGCGTTTTCCCGACACCGTGCGCACCGATACCGCCGAGGTTGTAGACGAGGATGAATGCAAGGTGCTGTACGAGGTTGTCGCCCAGGCCGCCCAGGCACTTTTGAAACACCGCCGCGCCGAAGGCATCGAGCTTGAGTCGTTCTTTGGCAAGCGTGTAGACGCGATAGGCGATCTGCTGTGCCAGATAGAGCCTTATGAACACGACCGTGTAACCAGGATACGTGCGCGCCTTGAGGAAAGTCTTGCAGCAATCCCTACGGTAGAATACGATAAAGGCCGTCTGGAGCAGGAAATGATTTTCTATCTGGAGAAACTCGATGTGAACGAGGAAAAACAGCGTTTAGGCAAGCACTTGCAGTATTTTAAGGAAACAATGGCACTGCCGAATCCCGGACAGGGAAAGAAATTAGGCTTCATAAGCCAGGAAATGGGCAGGGAGATAAATACCCTCGGCTCCAAGAGCAATCATGCCGATATGCAGGCAATTGTGGTTAAAATGAAGGACTTGCTCGAACAGATAAAGGAGCAGGTGCTGAACGTAATGTAATTTATGACAGATAATATAGAGGTAGAAACTGTAAGCCGTTCCCTTGCAAAGGTTCTGTCTGACGGGCAGCTGGACGAGAACGAGCTTTACGCTCTCGCCGATATCGAGACACCGGAAGGCATAGAGGCACTACTGGAAGCCGCCTCCGAGATAACCGCGGCCTTTGTGCCTCGTAAGTTCGACAGCTGCACTATTGTTAACGCCCGTTCCGGTAAATGCTCCGAAAACTGCAAATGGTGCGCGCAGTCGGCACACTATCACACCGGCTGCGATACTTATGAGATAGTAGGCCACGACGAGGCAATCGCCGCTGCCCGCTACAATGCAGAACGAGGGGTAGGCAGATATTCATTGGTGGCCAGCGGACGCACTACACACGGCACCGTGCTTGACGGACTGTGCCGTATACTCGAGGAAGTGAACGCAGAGGGCCGTATAGGCACCTGCGCCTCGTTGGGTCTGCTCGATGCCGCCGATCTTCGCAAGTTGTACGACAGCGGATGCCGCCGGTATCACTGCAATCTCGAGACTTCGCCCACCTACTTCGGGAAGCTATGTTCCACACACACTATCGACGATAAGATCGCTACAATAAAAGATGCCAAGAGAATAGGTTTCGAGGTTTGTTCGGGCGGTATTATCGGTATGGGCGAGACGCGTAGGCAGCGAGCCGAACTGGCACTGAAACTACGAGAGGTGGAACCAGTCTCGATACCAATAAATATTCTTGCTCCTATCAAGGGCACACCGCTTCAGGATACACCGCTGATTTCCGACGAGGAGATTCTTATAGCCGTTGCGCTTTTCCGATTCGCGCATCCGCGAGTAACCCTCCGTTTTGCCGGGGGGCGTTCCCGCCTGTCGCGCCACACGCTGCTGCGTGCCATGAAGGTGGGCGTGAACGGTGCCATCGTCGGCGATCTACTCACTACAATTGGTTCTACAATCGACCAGGACAAGGCTCTCGTGGCCGAGGCCGGTTATGAATTCTGACAATATACGCGAATGAACGACGCCCAGCCACAGATAACCCGACGTCTTCTCAAGGACTATGCCTCGCTCGATATGCCTAAAGGGCGTCGACGCACGGGGCTGTTTGTCGCCGAGGGAGCCAAGTGCGTCGGCGAACTGCTGTCCGCTTTTCGCTGCCGTACGGTTTATGCTCTGCCGGAATGGATTGATGAGCATAGGGTAGCCGTTGCTGCCAATACCGAACTTGTAGAGGCTTCGCGGTCGGTTCTACAGCAGATAACGAGGCTGAATACCGTTCCTCCGGTAATAGCTTTTTTCGAGCTTCCCGAACCTGTCGCGCCTCCGCAACCCGGTTTTGCGGCCGATAATCTTGTGGTAGCCCTCGACAGAGTGCAGGATCCCGGAAACCTCGGCACAATCCTTCGCTGCTGCGACTGGATGGGTGTTCACCGAGTGGTTGCCTCCATAGAGACGGCAGATGCCTTCTCGCCTAAGACGGTGCAGGCTGCAATGGGCGCCACGGCGCGTGTAAGTGTCGCCTACTGCGACCTTGCCACATACCTTTCCGATCTGCCAGCCGGAACGCCCGTGTACGGTACATTTTTGGACGGCGAGAATATCTACACGTCGCCACTCACGTCTGCCGGTGTTCTTGTGATGGGCAACGAGGGCCGCGGAATATCGCCTGAGGTTGCGGCGCAGACAACGAACCGTCTTCTGATACCCACCTATCCGGCAGGCGCCGAGGCCGTTGAGAGCCTTAATGTAGGCGTTGCAACGGCGATAGCGCTCTCGCAGTTCCGCTCACGACTATTCAAGTAAAATCCGGTCATGCCAAAGATAAAACAGAAAACGATGTGGTTCTGCACCTCGTGCGGTGCCGATTCCCCAAAATGGGCCGGGCGCTGTCCTGCGTGCGGAGAATGGAACACGATGGTGGAGGAGAAGGTGGCTTCCGGTCCCGCCACTTCGGCGGTTCCTCTGAAAGGACGTACGAAAGCGGTGCCGCGCACAATCAACCAGATCGAGGCTGTGGATGAGCCTCGCATCCACATGCCCAGCAACGAGCTGAACCGCGTGCTTGGCGGCGGTCTGGTAAAGGGTTCCATAGTGCTTATCGGCGGCGAGCCTGGCATAGGCAAAAGTACGCTTGTGCTTCAGAACCTGCTTGCCATTCGCTCGCGCAGGATTCTGTATGTTAGTGGTGAGGAAAGCGCGACACAGCTGAAACTGCGCGCCGACCGCATAGGCCGCGGCAGCGACAATCTTTTCATTGTCAGCGACACATCATTAGAGAACATTTTCAACCATATCGACGCCGTAGAGCCGGAGATTGTTGTTGTGGATTCCATTCAGACCATTGCAACGGAAACTATGGATTCGTCGGCCGGAAGTGTCGGGCAGGTGCGCGAATGTGCCGCCGCTTTGTTGCGATATGCCAAGGAAAGCGGTGTGCCTGTTATCCTGATAGGCCATATCAACAAGGAAGGTACGCTGGCAGGCCCGAAGGTGCTGGAGCACATAGTGGATGCAGTGCTTCAGTTTGAGGGCGACCGTCAGTATCTGTACCGTTTGCTGCGCGCGATAAAAAACCGTTTCGGCAACACCAGCGAGATGGGTATCTACGAGATGTGCCAGAAGGGGCTGCGTGAGGTTACAAACCCGTCGGAGATGCTTATGAGCCATAGTGCCGGTGATTTGTCGGGTGTTGCTGTCGGTGTTACGATGGAGGGTATACGGCCATTTCTTATCGAGGTGCAGGCTCTGGTGAGCAGTGCCGCCTACGGCACACCGCAACGTTCCGTAACGGGCTTTGACGCAAGGCGTACGAATATGCTTCTTGCAGTGCTTGAAAAGCGTGTGGGCTTCAAGTTAGGTTCCAAGGATGTGTTCCTCAATATAGCTGGCGGCCTGAAAGTGAACGATCCGGCGCTCGACCTTGCCGTAATCGCCGCAATTCTTTCGAGCAACGTTGATATGGCCATACCCGCAGGATGGTGCATGGCCGGCGAAGTAGGCCTTACCGGCGAGATACGTCCCGTAACGCGAATGGAACAGCGCATAGGCGAGGCTGAGAAATTAGGAATGTCGGATATGATTATCCCCGATGGCAATCTGAAAGGAATAGACACATCCAAACTCAACATCCGCCTTCACGAAGCCGCGAAGGTTGCCGATGCGTTCCGTGTTCTGTTCGGTTAGCGGTTAAATCTCGAAAATAGTTGAAAACCGCCCCTGAGAATCGGGGAGTGTGAGGTATATGCAGAGGTAGGCAGAGCGGCGGGCAAAATCTGTTTCTGCTGTTTGAGGCATGCGCTGCAGCACGTTTGTGCTCCGGCCGTGTTCGAGCACAATTCTGTCGGACGAGGCGGTTATTGAAAGTTCGATATCTCCGAGGACCGATGTGGCTTCGGAAGCCTCGCGTACATGTAAGCACGACAGTTTCTGCGCCGCGCGTGCAGCCTCCGGCGCATTGGAGCATATAGCGACCCGGCAACCCGTGCCGCGCAATTCGGATGCAATTGCCTCTACGGGTGCCGTTATGGCGTCGGTAATTATCATTGCGGTGCGGATATCATACGGCAGCAGTGCGAAGCCAGGCTTGCGGCCCGAGGGTGTGAGGTGCAGGGCGCGACGCGGCGGCTTGCTGCGGTATTCCTCCATTTTGGATTCAAGATAGTTGTCGGCCATAATCTTTTGTCAGATAGTCCCGGTGTATATACAGTGTACTTTTCCAACGGGCAGTTTCCCCTCCAGACGGAGCGGTATGCGTTTGCTGTCGGCGGAAATCCAACCGTCCATGTCGTCGGATGATTTTTTGCCGCCTTTGGAAGTGAATTTGAAGGTAATACGGTATGTGGGATATGATTTGCCGTCGATGTCTAAGTTCACCTTGCCATGATACACGATAGACAGGTGTTCCTTTGCTTTGCCGGAGAATATGTCGGCGTGCTCTGTTTTACCGGGTTCCCAGTCCTGATATGGCAGCGAGCGCATGAAATAGAACGACGTCAGCATGTCTACAGTGCGTTCGGTGCTTTCCATATTGCGAGTCTCGTCCACTTTAAGCTCGCCTTTTTTCCATACCCTGCGCAGGCATTCGGCCTGTGTAATCGGCGGATAGTTTTTATAGATGAATTTTACAACGTCGTGTTTGTGGTCGTTTCCTTCGTGGGCAATTTTCTCGTAGTAGAGGGGGGTGTAATTCTCCAGGGACATACGACCGATGAGTGTGTCGCGCACGCGGAAAATCCTGTCGGCCCACGGCTCCGACTTACCGATAAGCCGTGCGCTGTAGTGGTTGTTTTCGCGTTTCAGCATAAGCTCTGCCGATCCAGCCTTCTTGTTGATGAGACCCCATTTGAACATCACTTTGTAGTGCAGTGTTTCGGGACAGAGCTGCACGTTTTCTTTGTTTAGAGCAGTATTCGGAGAGATGGGAGCTGCAAGGGATGCTTTTCCGGACGGGAACGTGGCCAAGATGGCGCACAATATGGCTGAAATAAGCAGTAAACGGCGCATTTGTCTGAAAAATTAGTGAATTTTTATATTACCGGCACCTTGATGCACAGCTTTCGGTGATTGCCGAGGCCGATATTTGGGGCGTGTGCATCCTCGGGGAAAAATATGGCGAATTCTCCTACTTTCACGTGCAGGAGACTGTCGGCGGCGTCGCCGTAGAACAGAATGTCTTTTTCGGCATTGTATTCACCTCGCGGATGCTTCAGTGCGGCCACCGGCGCCCACCCCATTATTTCGGTGCCTTTCAAGGGCACCTGTATGTCGATATACAGGCGGTGCGCCTCCAGGTTTGCTTTTTCGCGCGGCATCAGTGCCGGCTCCTCGCTTTTCACAACAATGTCGTGTCCGAGGTATTGTCCTATTACGCATGATCCTTTAACAAAGTCCTCAGCTTTAAAGTTTTTCAGCCATTCGAGGGCTATTGAAAGAGCTGGGGTGATGTGCGCGTATCGGTCGCTGTCGGTTATGAGGCTAAGTATCATTGTGGTAAGGGATTATCAGTGGAGAGTGAAGAGTGGAGCGCGGAGAGGGAATCTTCTTCGAGGTCGAGCGGCAGGGTTCCACGCATGCTTTGTTCTATGCGTTTGTTGCGCCAGCATTTTCGGCAGACGGCCACATATCTGTCGTTGCCTCCGATTTCTACCTGTGCGCCTTCCTGCACGAAATTGCCTTCGGAATCGATACGGGCGTTTACAATTGTCTTTCGCCCGCAGTTACATGTTGATTTTATTTCGTCGATAGTGTCGGCAATCTCGAAAAGGCGTCGGGAGCCTTCGAAAAGATGTGTCTGGAAGTCGGTACGCAGGCCGTAGCAAATCACGTTGGCGCCGAGGTCGTCTACGACGCGTGCAAGCTGGTCCACCTGCGCCTCGGTGAGGAACTGAGCCTCGTCGATAAGGTACCATTCCACGAAACGGCCGTTACGGCACAGGTCGCGTGCAAGGTCATATAGGTTGGTGTTGCTGTATATCCATCGGCATTCGCGTTCTATGCCAATGCGCGAGCGTATCACATTTTTCTGTTCGCGTGTGTCGATGATGGGTTTGAGGCACAAGTAGTCCATGTGCCGCTCCTCGAAGTTATATGCCGTTGTTAGCAGCAGGGCCGTCTTAGCCGAGCCCATAGTGCCGTAGCGGAAATATAGTTTGCCTTTTCTGTACATTTTGGATTCATTTTGTGAGGGCGTCGTACAGCAGGCGTGCCTGTAGTTCGTAGCCCGATTTTAGAAGATGGATATGGTCGCGCGGGTTCATCAGTCCGGCGTCTATCCACCGTTCGCTTGCGCCGTCGCCGCCGGCAATATCGTAGAAGTCCCATACGGGGATGCCTTCCTCGCGCGCTGTTGCCTTGATTATATCGCGTGCTTCTTTCACGCGGCTGTTCACGCGGTAGTGGGGACGCAGCTGTTTTAGAAACCTGTTGTCATTTATATGGCACTCCATAGGCAGGAGTATCAGCATTTCGGCATCGGGGTTTGCTGCACGCAAATCGCCCGCAAGATTGATAACAGAGTAGCGGATGGCTTCGTCGGTCATCTTGGAGAAGCCCTCGTTGGTACCCATCGAAAGGATAATCAGGTTGGGGCGGAAAAAGGCCGTCTGTTCGGCGAAGCGGTTCACCTTGTTATAGTCCGCGAAGCATGCGCCGTTGTTGCCGATGGCGGAATATATCAGACCAGGCTTTCCGTTGGCCGCATATACGCCGTATAGAGCCTCTCCAGCGCCAAGATTGAAGGCTGCCGTATCTGTAGGCTGGGAAAAATTGCGGTGCTGTACTCCCGAACCTGTAAAAATGTCAAGCGAACAGAAGGGTTGCCCCTCGTTTTTTATAGAGTATGTTGCAGGTTCGTTGCAGATAACGGATATTCCTGTAATACCCGGTGCTGCAGGCCAGGGCGTTTTCAGCAGACGTGTCTGCACGTCGGGCTTGTGGTCGCATGTGAGTGCATAGCCGTAGCTCTGATTCGTTCCGGCGAGGCGCAGTGCGGGCATCAGACCGCGTCCGGCGTTGCCGTAGCGTTCCTGCAGGAGCCGGCGCAGCTCGTCGGTAATGAATTCGGCCTGAATGTGCGAATCGCCGATGTGGAGAATACGCAGAGTGGTGTCCTTTCCGTTTTCGAGGGCCTTCAGCGAAGCTTCGAGGCGCGGCAGAGAGCCTTGCACAGAGTTGGCTTGCTGATTTATAAATGCGGGAGCGTCCGGAACAATGGCGGAGCAGGGCAGTATGGAGAGCAGCAACGCGGCTGCGGATATGATTCGGTTCATGACTACAAAAGTACGAAAATATTCCAATGTCCCAAACACAAAAATGATTTCTGCGGGGGTGTGGATAACCTTTTAATCCTCGGTTCTTATATTTTCCACTGCTGCATAAACAGAGTTAAACTCTTTTTCGGTAATGACAGTAGCGTTTTTAATGTCTGACAAGTTAAAAATTCCATCTTCATTATCATAGTCTGATTCATCATCATAGTCTATAACGTTGTTTTCAGCATCATAACCAACATAATGAGCAGCATCATATCCGATAAACTCCCAATAATAAACACTTCCATTTTTTTCATTGGTCTGCAAATACATTTTAATCGTATTAAGATGATATTTGTTTATCAAAATCGAAACCAAGGATTGTTGTATTTGCTGTAATACCGCAACTGATACGCGTTTTGGATGTAATTTAAAATGTACGCTGAAAGAATAATATCTAAACTTGTATTGTGCACATTCCGCAATATCTTCTTTCAGGCTCTCTGCCAAATCATTTCTGATAGTATTGAATACTTCTTCTGGATGCGTGCTTAATGGCAAAGCGCATGAAACCGAAATCTCAACATCTTTGTTTGATTCAAAAAACTTATCTTCTTTTTTATCCAATCCATAATATATGACTAAAGAGTCTATTTCTACGGCCGCACTTCCGTCCACGATATAAAGAAGATTATCGCCACCCACTTTCTTCATTATTCTCTTAAACTGCTCTTTATTGGAATTGTCAACAGTCCACCAAGATACGGTGAAAAACAATACTCCTAATGTGATTGAGATGATAGTACTAAATCTGCTATGTTGAAAATATGCTATATAAAAGATAAAAAGCGCCATTACCAGACACAGCATTAAAACACCTTTGATATCTACATTCGTTTTCATAGTATGCTCTAATTATTTCGCCAAACTTAGTGTTCTTATTTATTAAAAAATAAATATATGTTATCGCAATTGTGTAGTTTTAAGATAGAAAATACATCGCAAAGTTACACATTTCCCGCAGAAAACCTCGCGCCGGCATCCGCGAATTGCAGTGAGGGGAAGAAAATGCGCCATATAGCTGTTGACTTATAAATCAAGCATTATTATACAGGCGAATTTACAGTATTGTAAACTTAAATACAGATCTGCTTTGCCAGAGGGCCTATAACCACAGTTTTTATCGACTTTCCAAAAAGAATAAAATTTATTTATAACCGGATGCAAGATTTCTGACATCGGTGTATTTACTATAATAGAACAACCAATAAAAACGACGATATGAAAAAGAAACATCTTTTATCCTGTGTTCTGGGAGGTATGCTGTTTACGATACTCCCATCTTGTACCGACGACAATGATTCGTCTGATTTGCTAAGACCGACAGCACTCGTTACCGTATGTCCGAATGCCGACGGCAGTTTTGTGATGCAGCTTGATGACGAGACTCAGTTAGTACCGACAAACCTTAAGGCTTCTCCTTTTGGAACAAAAGAGGTGCGTGCGCTTGTGAACTATACAGAAACCGATGTTACGCCCCGAGGCAAGAATGTTAGGAATGTAGAGGTGAACTGGCTTGACAGCATCCGTACCAAACTGCCGGTTGCGAGTCTTGGAGAAGAAGATGTAATCCAATATGGAAATGACCCAGTTGAAATTGTACGTGATTGGGTAACAGTGGCCGAAGATGGTTATATTACGTTGCGTATCCGCACTCTGTGGGGTGAGCCCGCTGTAAAGCATAACCTTAATCTTGTGTCAGATGTAAATCCCGAAAATCCTTATGAGTTTGATTTAAGGCATGACGCCAAAGGAGATACGTATGGATATTGGGGCGACGCGTTGATAGCGTTTAATCTTAACAATATGCCAAAGGATGATTCCGGTATTGCGAAAATCAAACTTAACTGGAATTCATTTGAAGGTGAAAAATCTGCTGAGTTCGAGCTTAAAATGCGCTCGGGAGGTCAAGAAATCGATACCGAAAACATCCGATATACCAAAGCGGTAGAATAAGCGAGATAAGTTTCAACTATCTGGATGTAAACTTTAAGAGCAGACGCCTGGAGAGGCAAGAAAAAAGAACAGTCTCCGTTACTATATAGTAAACAGTCTGCGAACCATAATTGGCAAAGGAGAAACGGGTTTGTAATTACAGCCGTTTCTCCCATGCCATTCTTATAAATCAAAGGTCGTGTGGCACCAATAGAAACTGACAACGAACAACATCTTCTTTGCCTTGTAAAGCAAGGCGATGCAATGGCTATGAGGACGGTGTATTCAACATATGTCCGTTATCTTGCGGCTATCTGTTCCCGTTATATTTCAAATAACGAGGATGTTAGGGATGTGCTTCAAGACAGTTTCCTGAAAATTTTTTCCGGTATAGCGTCATTCGAATACCGAGGAAAAGGTTCTCTTAAAGGATGGATAACAAAAATCACGATTAACGAAATCCTTAGATTCCTTCAAAAAAACAATCGTTTTGAATTCGTTGAAATATCGGAACAGATGCACGATCAGCCAGATGAGGAGCCGGATGTAGATGCGATGCCCTCGTCTGTATTGTTTGGCATGATACGAGAACTTCCTGCGGGTTATAGAACGATATTTAACTTGTATGTTATAGAAAACAAAAGCCATAAGGAAATTGCAAAATTGCTTGATATAAAAGAGAGTACATCAGCCTCACAGTTGCACAGAGCCAAATCTTTATTGGCAACGAAAATCAGGCAATATAAATCCTAATACCCATATTACTATGAAAAAAGAAGATTGGCTACAAAGAGTTCATGACAGAATGGCCGACTACGAAACAGACGAGCCGGACGGCCTGTGGAACGCCATAGAATCCAAAATGGAGGCAACTCCGTCGTCTCGCCGTTCTTTGAAACATCCTGTGGGATTATGGGTAAAAAGGAGTATGGTTGCGGCCGCAATGATTGCCGTGGTTGTTTCTGCGGGTGTTTATTTTATCAACAGCAGACATGAAGCTACAGGAACGGGACCGTTGACAGTCTCGCCCGATACATATGCGCGCATTGCTGAAGATGGCCCGCAAAAACAAGAGAACAGCAATGTCGATGTTTTGACAAAGAGCGTGTCTAAAAATACGGTTGCACAAAACAGAATTCCGGAGTCTGTCTCCGGCGAGGAACCATCCGTCCTGTCGGCCGATACGGAACAACAGCCGATAGCGGCAGAAGAACCCGAGAAAGAGACTGCCGAGTGCGCTCCGGTTAAAACGGATGATACTTCAAATGAAAGCAGGGGTATTGAAAAGGAATATATCGCGACGATGACGGATAACAGTTATATCGCTCCAATCCGGCACGAATCATCAACATCTAACAGCGTTTCTGTTTCTGTATATGGTTCTGGAGGCCCCAGCTCAGCGTTGAATTACAATTTAAAAGCTAACCCGTTTGTTGCCGGGTTAGGACCGGACAATTCGAATTGGGAAGATAATCCAGCACTGGGTATTCTTCTGTTTAACCAAGGCAAAGATATAGAGACCGATATAAAACACAGGATTCCTATTCGTGCAGGAATATCGTTTGCCTATAATTTTAACGACCGCTTAGGCCTGGAAAGCGGACTTAGTTACGCCAATCTTACCTCTGATGTAAGGAAGGGCAGCGACAGCCATTATTATACCGGAGAACAGAAACTGCATTATATCGGCATTCCTCTCAATCTGAAGTATCGGGTATTTTCGTGGAAAAGGCTTGATTTGTACGCCTCGGTTGGTGCGCTTGCCGAGAAATGTGTATCCGCAAAACTCGACAAGGATTTCATTCTTGGCAATCAAAAGAAGAGTTCCGAATCGGAAAATCTGTCTGAAAAACCGATGCAATGGTCGGTGAATGCCTCGGTGGGCGCGCAATGCAATATTCTAAAGGCTATGAGTGTATTTGTGGAGCCCGGAATAAGCTATTATTTCAATGACGGGACAAGTATACAGACGATTTATAAAGAACAACCTTTGAATTTTAACCTGAATATGGGTTTAAGATTTACATTTGGCAAATAAAAAAGAGGATTATGAATGCTAAAGACATGCTTTTTATTGGAGCGACGCTTTTGTGCTGCGGCTTTATGACCGTAGCTTGTAACGGAACGGAAATTGAAGGGAAATGGGTAGAACCTGTCCCCGGAATGGAAAACCAGATGCAGGGCATAAATCTGGAACGCGGCGGAAAAGCCACGTCCATAAATATGGCTACATTGCAATTTGAAAGCTGGGAAAAGAAAGACAATATGCTGATCCTTTCCGGCAAAAGTATCGGAAACCATGAAACAAATACTTTTTCAGATACTCTTATTATCGAGAAGCTGGCAAAGGATGAACTTGTCCTGCGAAAAGGTAGTCTGACGATTAATTACAACAGGCAGTAAATCAGAAGTCTGCACCCGGCGGCGGCTGCCGGGCTCGTTGTCCGCCGGGTGCAGACGAGCCATGAGTTACGGCTCATCGCGGAGGCTGTCGCCGATAATTTTTATTCCGGCAACCGGCAGGAATTTGTTGTGCATATAATTTACTTATGCACGGATGGCACGATATCCACAATAGCGGGAGAAATTTGGCGTTATAATTTTATCTCACTAACTTTGCATTATCAAAAACGCCCCTGCGGCCCCGATGAATATATACAGAATAACAGGCATATCAGCTATCCTCGCCCTTTTGGCAACGGCGTTTCCCGCACGTGGCCAGGAGAACAAATCGGCATATAATTTCCTCAACGTTACTTCCTCGGCCAGGATTTACGGTCTTGGAGGAGTGAATGTTAGCCTTGTGGACGATGATATCAGTACAATCGACCAGAATCCGGCGCTGCTCGGTCCGGAAATGGGCGGTATGCTGAACATGAACTATATGCATTACCTCGGCGGCAGCAACTTTGCCGGACTGCGCTACGGCCACGGAGCCGGTGAGCACGGGGCGTGGGCGGCCTCGGTACAATATTTCGGCTACGGCAGCATGAAGGAGACTACTCCCGACGGTGCCGTTATCGGCAATTTCTCGCCCAAGGATGTTGTGTTCGGCGCCACATACTCGCATGATATCGCCGACAGGCTCCGCGGCGGCATAGCCCTCAAAGGTATTGTCAGCTCCTACGCCGATTATTCCGCATTCGCCCTATCCACCGACCTCGGCATAAACTATTACAACCCCGACAACGATTTGTCGCTGTCGGTTGTGCTTGCCAATCTGGGCGGCCAGGTGAAGCGATTCAACGAAAGCTACGACCGTCTGCCTTTCGATGTTCGTGTGGGCTGGTCGCAGTCGTTCGAGAATTTTCCCTTGCGCTTTTCCATCACAGCATGGAATCTGACAAAATGGAAACTGCCCTACATGGACACAGGCGACGGATCCGATACCTCCGAGCCAAAGGTGAACGATAAATTCATGAGCAATCTTTTCCGGCATCTTGTTTTTGGCATTGACATTATCTCCAGTCCCAATTACTATCTTGCTTTGGGTTACAATTATAAATCGAGGACTGATATGAGCACCTACTCCCGCAATTTTCTATCAGGCTTCTCGCTTGGCGGAGGCATGAAGGTGAAGAGCTTCGCATTCTCGGTGGCGTTGGCCCAGCCTCACACTGGCGCGACAACATTCATGCTCAATCTGTCCTACAACTTCAACGATTTACTTTACTGACGTGGACCGTAAAACTACTCCTATCATCATAGCCATCGACGGCTATTCATCTTCCGGCAAAAGCACAATGGCCCGCCGCCTTGCATCGGCTGTTGGTTACCGGTACATCGATTCCGGCGCAATGTACAGGGCCGTAACGCTGTATGCACTTGACCACGGAATGATAGACGCCGAGGGCAATCCAGGCAGCGCCGCTATCGTTGCCGCACTGCCAGACATCCATGTTGATTTTGCCCCGCAGCCGGACGGCACACAGCATACCTTGCTCAATGGCGCCGATGTAGAGGCCGAAATACGGCGCCTTCGCGTGAGCAACGCTGTATCTCCAGTCGCAGCCATCGCCGAGGTCCGCAAGGCACTTGTTGCCATGCAGAAAGAAATGGGCCGCGAACGAGGCATCGTAATGGACGGCCGCGATATAGGTACGGTAGTGTTTCCCGACGCCGAACTCAAGATTTTTGTGAATGCCTCCGCCGAAACACGCGCACAGCGTCGTTTCCGCGAGCTGATGGACAAAGGATCGGCAGTGAGCTACGAGGAAGTGCTTGCCAATGTGGTGCACCGCGACCATATCGACACTACACGAGAGGAAAGCCCACTGCGCCGCGCCGATGATGCCGTGGCTCTCGACAATTCCGACATGACGCCCGAACAGCAGGACCGCTGGCTGCTGGACCTTTTCAATAAAACGATACAGAACCTTGGCTGAGATAGAGATAGACAAAGAATCCGGCTTCTGCTTCGGTGTGGTAACCGCCATACGCAAGGCCGAGGAGGAACTTGCCAAGGGTGGCACGCTGTACTGCCTTGGCGATATCGTGCACAATTCCGCCGAGGTGGAACGCCTGTGCCGCAAGGGACTTGTTACTATTACGCACGATGAACTGGCGACGCTGCACGATGTACGCGTACTGTTGCGCGCACACGGCGAGCCTCCGGAAACATACGAGCTTGCGCGCCGCAACAATATCGAGATTATCGACGCCACATGCCCTGTGGTGCTCAAACTTCAACAGCGCATCAAGGCTGAGTACAATGCCGAAGGTACGCGCTCGCAGATTGTCATCTACGGAAAGAACGGTCATGCCGAGGTGAACGGCCTTGTAGGTCAGACCAAGGGAACTGCCATCGTTATAGAGAATCCCGACGATCTGGGCCGAGTTGACTTCTCGCGCGACATAGCCTTGTATTCCCAGACCACCAAGCCGCTCGAAGGATTTCAGGAGGTTATCGACGAGATAGAACGCCGCAAAAGTCCGTCGGCCAAATTTTTTTCCTACGATACCATCTGCCGTCAGGTAGCCAACCGCGTGGGGCATCTGCGGTCGTTTGTGCGCGGCAAAGATGTAGTCCTTTTTGTAGCAGGCGCCAAAAGCAGCAACGGCAAAGTGCTTTTCAACCAGTGTCTTGCCGAGAACAGCCGTACATATCTTGTTGGTAATCCGGGCGAACTCAAGGCCGAATGGCTTGCGGGAGCCTTGTCGATAGGCATCTGTGGCGCCACCTCAACGCCTCGCTGGCTGATGGAGGATGTGGCAAACCGGGCCCGGGAACTTATCGCCGATGAATGATTTTATCGCGATAGACGTAGAGACAGCCAATTTCGAGGCTTCGAGCATCTGCGCCGTCGGAGCGGTGAAAGTGCGCGGCGGCGATGTGGTGGACAGCCGTTATTCTCTTGTTTGCCCCGAACCAGAGTATTATACGCGCAGATGTATGGCCGTACACGGAATCACAGCAGACGATACTGCAGATGCTCCTTCGTTCGGCGTGCTGTGGCGCAAGTGGCAGGAGTGGTTCGAGGATCTGCCTTTCGTGGCGCATAACGCTGCATTCGATTCCCGTTGCATAGCATCGGCATGCCGCATCTATCAGCTCGACGAGCCGCAGCAGTGGTATTGCACCCTTCAGGCTGCCCGGCGGAGCATTCCCCGCGGCATGTGTCCGTCTAAATCGCTTGATATGCTGTGCGAATTTTTTGCGATACCCCTTAAACATCATCACAATGCCCTCGACGATGCTTTGGCCTGCGCGAGGCTGGCAATAATACTGCTATGAATATTAAATATATTGCAATAGGTATTTTTCCGTTGATTATGCTTTCGTGTTCCGCCGGCGCCCCCGACGCCAACGAGGCCGAACTGCGAGCCGCGACGGCTGCTGGCCGCGATGCGGCGGAGAAGGCACTGGAGTTTCCCGAAGGAACGATGGAGCGCGAGGGCGCTATAATACGCATACGAGCCCGTGAAACGGCCATTCGCGACGCCGGTTTCCCATCGTGTGCCGACAGTTTTGCAGTGGCAGCCGAACGAGTCCTTGCGCCGGCAATCGGGGAAAGGTAGATTAGCTGTCCGATACACTATTTTGCAAAAATTAACGAAAGACGCGATTCCCGCGCTTTTTTTTTTCGTACATTTGCCACAAATCAACCCTAATTCTAATCCGACATGAACAAAACCATTTTGACAGTGTCGCTGAGCCTGTTCACGGCCTTTGCCATGAATGCCCAGCTGCTTGATGTTGTGTCTATGGAAAAGGTTAAGTTGCCACAGGGTGTCGTGGCCGAGCAGATGTTGCTCAGCCCGGACGCCAAAACGATGGCATTCACCGATTTCCACGGCACACTGAGTGTACTCGACCGTACGACCCAGAAAGTTTCCCCAATCTCTAAAGAAGGCTCCATGATGGACCTTGCATTCACTGCCGACGGCAGCAACATCGTATACCGCGAGCACAGCTACGACAAAAACAGCCGCCGTCTGGTGGCCGTAAAGAGCTACGACATAGCCAAGGCAAGCAACCGAGTGATATCAGCCCCGTCGCACCGTCTTGAAGCTGTTGATGTGCGCGGTGTATCTGCCCTGACAGTGGATAACGGCCGTGCCAAAGTGGTACGTGCCGCCGTTACCCCCGCCGCAGTAGAGAAACAATGGCCCGTTACGAGCATCGAGCGCGGCCTGCTTTATATAACCGAGAATGGTCAGCGCCGTCTTGTATCGCCCCTCGGCACCGACGGCATGAGCTATATGTGGGCATCTATATCGCCCGACGGCAACCGCCTGCTGTTCTTCGCCGCAGGCTACGGCACATATACATGCACCCTCGAGGGCAAGGATATGCACCGGCTGGGCTATATCTACGCCCCTGTATGGTACGACAACAACACCGTGGTAGGCATGAAGACAAAGGATGACGGCCGCGTTACTTACGAAGGCCGCATCGTGGCATCCAATGCCGAAGGTACCGTATTCCAGACACTTACCGATGACTCGCTGATTGCCGTGCTGCCATCCGCAGCCCCCGGACGCATTGCATTTACCACGACCGACGGCAAAGCATATATTCTTAACATTAAAAAGTAACGGCTATGAAACTAAGGACTATTCTTCTTTCGGCATTGCTCGTGGCCGCTACTGCCGCAAATGCCAAGACAGCCGACGAGCTGCGCATTTATGTCAATCCCGGCCACGGTTCATGGACCGGCGGCGACCGTGCCATGTCTACCATCAAACACGGCCCGTACAACACGGCTAATCCCGATACCACCGGTTTCTTCGAATCCAACACAAACCTGTGGAAATGCTTCGGCCTTGTAGACAAACTCGAGGAATACGGTCTTAAAATAGACCGCACACTCAACCAGGACAACCCGAATCCCGCACGCCTCGGCGCCGCCCTGGATATGCGCAACAACATTGTGATGAGCCATGTGAAACTTGGCCCGTATCCAGTCGGCACAGGCGATGAAGAGGCTTACAACCGCAGCCTCTACGAAATAGCATGTGAGGTGGAGCGTAACAATTTCGACTTCTTTATCTCTGTACATTCCAACGCCCATGTGGACGGCAACAACACCAACTATCCGGCTCTGTTTGTCCGTGGCGAGAACAAAACGGCCTCTGTAGAAGGTTCCGACGATGCCGTTCGCACAGTCTGGCCTTTCGCATACCAGGACGAACACCAGTGCTGGAGCAATTATTCCATGACCAGTGTCGCACTCTACTATGACATCGACTTCTGGAACGGCGACTACGTTGACGGTTACATCGACGGCAAACACTACAAGGGTTACTATGGCGTACTTCGCCACGGCGTAAAAGGCTTCCTGTGCGAAGGTTACTTCCATACTTACCAGCCCGCACGCCACCGCGCCATGAACGTGGACGTATGCCGCCACGAAGGCACAGGCTACGCACACGGTCTGGCAGCAGTCTTCGGCCTCGAAACCGAGAAATACGGCGAACTCTATGGTATCGTGCGCGACCTGCACGAGCGTTTCAAACACGACTACTACCACTGCTCGGCAACATCGCCCGACGCCAAGATGCCTATCAACAACGCCGAGGTTGTGCTGTATAAGGACGGCACAGAGGTGAGCCGATACACCACCGACGATGAATGGAACGGTGCTTTCGTGTTCCCGCGTCTTGAACCGGGCCAATACACAATTGCAGTTACGGCTCCCGGTTACAAGCCCGCGCACGAGGACTACTGCGGTCCATTTACTGTGGAGGCTTCCAAAACAACCTATCCCCGCGTATATCTTGAAAGCGAGAGCTACATTCCGCCGGCCATACAGTACTACGACTATCCCGACGAGGCAGCCGGCGCGAAGGCAATCGTACCTTCCGATTCCTATGCTTTCAAGCGCAATATCACCGATAAGAAATTTGCCGCACTGGAAGGCAAGGAAGTCCGTCGTGTAATCTGCCGCGGCGACAGGCTGTATGTCCTCGCTGTTGATGCTGAACGTGTTCCTACCGTTCTCGTTATCGACGCCAACCGTCTTACCACTCTTGCCAACCTTGACGTTACGGGCGCCGAAGGCACCGAATATGCAATCTCCGACATCCAGGTTACAAGCGACGGCGTACTTATCGGCTGTGCAGAGGAACTCTGCCACCTGCTCGATTCCGAAGTAGAGGAAGGCGAGACACGCGGCGAGTGCAACATCTACCGCTGGCAGAACGACGACGAGGGCCTGCCTACAGGCGCTCCCAAAATCTGGTTCACAACACAGATGACCGGTAATCTCTACAAGGCATGGACCGGCGGCTCGATGGCATATTCCGGCACATTCGACGAAGGCCGCATGCTTCTCTCGTCGGCTTCGTTCTATTACGATCACAAAATCTTCTTCTCCATTATCGACGTAGTAGAAGGCAAGAAATCATCCGAATCGTTCAGCAACGACATAAGCGTATGCGATTACTTCGTTGGCGACGGCCTCGGCCACTTTACCTTCACCACATCTCCTGTAACGCCCGGCAGCTTCATCACTGATTCGCCGATGGTTCAGCCGCGTCAGTATACGATAGAGAAGATGCATCTGGAAGGCGAAGTATCCTCCGACCTCATTCCCTCGTCATCTGAACAGGCAGGCTACTTCCGCTATGCCGGACGTTCCATGATGGTTGCACCTTCTGTAGATGAAAACGGAAATAACAACGGTATCAGGCTGTTCGACATTTCCAACGGCCTCGATAATGCCCGTGCGCTCAACACCACCGGCACCGATCTTTCCGCCGATGCACTCAGCGGAGCTGCCGCAGTAGGCCGCACCGACGTAACGTTTGACGACGAGGGCGAAGTTACGGGCGCCGATATGGTTATGTACATAGTTCGTAACGGGCGCATCTCGCGCTTCACCACCAAGGGTGTAGAGCAGCCCGTCGTAGAACCCGCATACGCCTATAACCTGAAGTCTGTACCCGGCACCGACGGCTATGACCTCAGCTTCAGTATGACAGCCCCCGGCAAGGCAAGCATCCTCCTTACCGACGTTAGCGATGCCACCAGCACCGTAACGCTTGCAGCCGGCAGCTACGATAAGGGCGAGAACACCGTGGCCGTAAGCAGCGCCGATCTTGCCGGCAATGCCTACACATGGTCGGTTCTCGTAGAGAATGAAAGCGTAGGGGGCGTCAAGACCCTCTCCGAAGTAGTGGACGAATTCAACGGCGTTACCGTAGACGACAACGAGGCATCGCCTTACTTCGGAACCGTATATACCTCGCTGAAGAGCGGCAGCCGCGGTCTGTATCTCTACAATCCCGCACTCGAAAGCCTTAACGAGACTCCGTACCAGAACTACGGCTGGGACCACAGTGTGGGCGCATCCTGCTGGCGTCTGGCACCTCTGCCCGACGGCCGCATCATGGTAGCCGACTGGGGCGACGCACAGGGCGGTATCTATATCTTCGATCCCGCACAGCCAGAGACTCCCGTAGTGCGCATGTTCCAGGGCACCCAGAATCCTGCAAACGGCTGCATCACCAATGCAGAAGGCAAGATTATCGCAGGCTCCACTTCCGGCATGTGGGCACACAACGGCAAGCTCTATTCATTCCAGGAAGATTATCCCGATGACTACAACTTGTCTATGGTAGCGTACGATCTTCCCGAGGATGGCTTAATCTCCGACGTACCCAGCGAGGAATTCCCGGTTCTGTCGCCGTATCTTATCAACGGTAACGTTAACGTGTATGCCAATGACAAGGCCCTCTTCCTTAGCCAGGTTCGCGGCGCAGGCAACAACGCCGCCGGCGTGCCCGTATTCCTCATTGCCGACTACGACAGCAATATCCTCGCCAACTCCGGCAAGGATTTCAAGGATGAAATCAATGGTGGCGACGGCGCACTTGCAGTAAACGCCGACGGCAGCATCATGGCAGTTACCGATGCTACCGGCTCGCTCCACCTGTTCCGCATTACATGGGAACCTGTCTTCAAAATGGAAGAATACTTCGTTTACAACATGAACAACACTGCGGATGCCTACCAGATGGCATTTGACCGTGCAGGCCGTCTGTATGTTGCAACGCGCAGCAAACTCAGCGTATATGCTGTTCCCCAGCCAGCTGCCGTTGTGGCAACTGCCGCAACCGATGTGCTTGGCAAGGTTGACGCCGTGAACGAAATCGAAGCAACCGACAATGCAGCCCCCGTTGAGTACTATAACCTGCAGGGTATGCGCGTAAACGGCAACCTCGCTCCCGGCATCTATATCCGTCGTCAGGGCACTGCCGTTACAAAAGTTCTTGTAAAATAATCTGACTACACAATCCACAAAAGGCTGCGCCCTACGGCGCAGCCTTTTGTGTGAATAGCAGATCATTGAGAAAAATTTTGCTAACTTTGTAATTACTTATGGCTCAGTATCGATTTTATCAAAAAATAAGGCGGTCTATACATTTGTTAAGACCAAATTCATATCTTCATGCTAACTTTGCCGTCGGAGAGGGTTTGACCGATCCACGACATTATAAAATGAGAATAGGTTATATGAAGAAGCTGATTTTAATTTCATCGATTATCGTTCAGGCATGTTTAGCTTTCGCGCAGAATTACTGCGAGAATGACAGCATTGTAAGAGAAATACAGTTTCCTCTTACAGAACAGGAGTGCAAAACTGTTTTTTACTATTTCAATAATGAATGGATTGCAGGGCCTTGTATTGATATGGTGCCGGCAGATTCTATTCAAAAGGCGGAGGTAAAGAACGACGAGTATGGAAACCGCGCCTTATTTTTTACAGTATCGCCGGAATGTCTTGCTCAAATAAAAGCGGAAGCGCGCAAGTTCCTGGTTAACGTTGACCCTCGCTGCGAGTTTCCCGGAGGCAACGGAAAACTAAAAGAATGGATTGATGCAAATATCAAAGTGCCTGAGGATTTTAAAGGCTCAGAAAGAGTGATTGTTACATTTATCATTCATCCCGATGGCTCGATCAGCAACCCGGAGATTATGCGGCCAAGCAAAAACGAGGCTGCCAATGAAGAGGCATTAAGACTTGTAAATGCGTTGCCAAAATTCCGTGTTAAATACTATACCCCCCGAAAGCAAAGCCTTCGCTATCTCCTTCCGATAAGATTCAAAGAACCCGGCGCGATATTTATAAGAGGAGAAGGTTCAGAAATCTCGGGAATGGCCGGAGGCCATAAATCTAAATAACCGCGGACGCTTGTCGTCCGTGGAACAGTCAAATCTCACAATCAACCCCGGCGGGGTTGCACACGGACAGGTTGCAAGTTCAGCCCACTCCGGGGCTGTATATCAGGACTTTGACATGAGACTGTCTAACAAGTTTGGACAGTCTCTTTTTATAGTCTAAACTGGCTAAA
>CALEUL010000004.1 GCA_937921035.1 uncultured Porphyromonadaceae bacterium | reverse complement strand
AGAGCCTGTTCAAAGTAGGAATCTGCCTCCCCGCCGGACCGTGGGTAACCGACGAACACGTCCGCTACATCGTCTCCAAAATCAAAGAAGCAATAGCATAAGCCACCATATAGGCGGAACTGAAAGGCTGCGATCCAAAGTCGTGGCCTTTTTTTTATTTGCAAAAAAATTAACAAAATAGACTTAAGATAGTAAAATAGGTGTATCTTTGTAGCATGGAAAACTTATTCTCTCACGACTTTTATTTCTGCGTTGTCTGGACCATGCTTGCGTTGGCGGTAGTGGTTTTTGTCGCATTGCAGTTTGTTACTGCCGGTTATGGTATGATGTATTCCCGTCGCTGGGGACCTACGGTGGGAAATCGCCTTGGTTGGGTGCTTATGGAGGCACCTGTGTTCGTGGCGATGCTTTTGCTGTGGCTGTGCAGTGAGCGACGTACCGAGCTGGCTCCGGCTGTGATGGTGCTGCTGTTTTTGCTTCATTATTTTCAGCGCAGCTTCATTTTTCCTCTGCTGATAAAGGGAAAAGGCCGTATGCCGCTTGCCATTATTGCTATGGGTGTGCTGTTCAATGTTGTAAATGCCTATATGATAGGTGGATGGATATTTTATGTGTCGCCGGCGGATAGTTATCCGGTTTCGTGGCTGTGGTCGCCGCAGTTCATAGTCGGTACTATAGTATTTTTTGCCGGAATGGCTATTAATATTCAGTCGGACAGTATTGTGCGCTCGCTCCGTAAACCTGGCGACACGCGGCATTATATTCCGCGCGGTGGCATGTACAGGTATGTGGCTTCGGCAAATTATTTTGGCGAGTTCGTTGAATGGACAGGATATGCTATTCTTACATGGTGCCTTGGCGGTGTCGCTTTCGCTGTCTGGACATTCGCCAATCTGGCGCCCCGGGCAAAGGCTATACATCGTCGCTATGAGTGCGAGTTCGGCGAAGAATACAAGTCGCTGAAACGTAAATATATTATCCCGTATATATACTAAACATCACGATATGAAATTATTCACACCAGGAAAAATAGGACCGGTGGAGCTGCGTAACCGTACGATTCGGTCGGCTGCTTTCGAAGGGATGGGCAAGAACTATTCTCCCACGGACATGTTGCGCGACTATCATGTATCGGTAGCACGTGGCGGTGTAGGCATGACGACATTGGCCTATGCCGGCGTCTGCCGTTCGGCGCTGTCGTTCACAACCCAGCTGTGGCTGCGTCCTGAGATTGTTCCTCAGTTGCGGGATATTACCGACCGCATACACGCCGAGGGTGCCAAAGCATCTGTCCAGATTGGGCACTGCGGCAATATGACGCATCGCTCGACTGCCGGAGGTATGCCGGTAGGTGCCACTACGGGGTTCAATCTGTATTCGCCGACGTTCTGCCGGGGATTGAAGCCCGATGAGCTGGCCGATATAGCACGATATTTCGGTGATGCCGTGCGTCTGGCGCGTGATTCAGGTTTCGACTGTGTGGAGGTTCATGCCGGGCATGGTTATCTGATTTCGCAGTTCCTTTCTCCATATACCAACAGGCGCCGCGACGGTTTCGGCGGTTCGCTTGCCAACCGCATGAAATTCATGGACATGTGCCTCGATGAGGTTATGAAAGCTGCGGACAGCGATATGGGCGTGGTGGTGAAAACGAATATGCGCGACGGTTTCCGGGGGGGGCTTGAAATAGACGACTGCTTGGAAGTTGCGCGCAGGATAGAGCAGCATGGCGTACACGGAATTGTACTGTCGGGCGGCTTCGTTAGCAAAGCTCCGATGTATGTGATGCGCGGCGAGATGCCGATATATTCCATGACGTACTACATGAAGCAGCTATGGCTGAAATACGGCGTGCGGCTATGTGGCAAGATGATGATACCTTCCGTTCCGTTCAAGGAGCTGTATTTTCTCGAAGACGCCCGTGTGTTCCGCCGGGAGTTGAAATTACCGCTGATATATGTAGGCGGGGTTTGCTCACGCGAGAATGCCGATACTGTACTCGATGGCGAGGGCTTCGATTTTGTCCAGATGGGCCGGGCGCTGCTCAACGAACCGGATTTTGTAGACCGAATGCGTCGCGAGGAAAACCACAAATCACCTTGCGAGCATATAAATTACTGCATTGCGCGTATGTATTCGCGTGAGATGGCATGCCATCAGCATTGCAAGAATCTGCCTCCGAAAATCCTGAAAGAAATCGAAGAAATCAGAAGAAGGAACGGCTGATATGGACAGTTGCAAAGGCCGGTTGGCACTCGTTACAGGCGCGAGCAGTGGCATAGGCCTGTGCTTTTGCCGCGAGCTTGCGCGCCGTGGCTGCAACATCGTGATGGTGAGCAATCAGGCGAGCCTTGAGCTGTGCGCTGCCGATATAGCCGCCGGGTTCGGTGTTAAGACTTATCCGTTTTTCTGCGACCTGACAGCCGACGATTGTGTGGCTAAGATACTTGAATTCCTTGATGCCAGCCTTTTAGCGCCGGATTATCTTATCAACAACGCGGGAATATTCTCATTCAAGGAAGTGCGGACCACGCCGCCCGCAAAAGTGCGCTGTTTTATTGATTTGCACGTGAGGGCAGTTACGGAACTTAGCCGTGCATTTGCCATACGCTTTGCCGAACGTGGTTCGGGACGGATACTCAATATGTCGTCGATGTCCTGCTGGATGCCTATGCCGGGCATTGCGCTTTATTCTGCCACGAAGGCCTACATCCGTGTTTTCAGTCGTGCGTTATATTACGAGCTGCGCGACAGCGGCGTCAGTGTAACCGTTGCCTGCCCCGGTGGTATCGCCACAGACCTTTTCGGGCTGCCAGAGCATCTAAAGCGCTTTGCCGTTGGCATAGGCGTGCTAACACCGCCGGAGACTTTTGCAAGAAAAGCCATCGACAGAATGCTGAAAGGACGCAAACAATATATCAATGGTATGCTGAACCGCTTTTCAATATTTTTTGTCGCCATTATGCCTACACCTGTGCGCATGATGGTGAAGCACCGTCTGCTCGACCGTATGTCATGAAAAATACCGGAAATGTAGTGTTGCCCGCTAGGTTACCTGTGATTGTAACCGGCGCTACCGGCGGAATAGGAAAGGAGATTGTGCGTGCAATCGCACGCCTGCGGCATCCTATGATTCTTCCATGCCGCAACGAAAAGAAGTTTAGCGTGCTTGCTGAAGAAATCCGAACCGAATTTCCGGGAATTGAACTGTCATATATCCCGTTGGATCTCAACGATTCCTGTTCGGTGAAAGAAGCCATCGGTAAATTGGCGGGTAAACGGCTTGCAGGAGTGGTGAACAATGCGGGAATAATGTGCCGATACTATTCGGTCAGCCCCGACGGCCCCGAAACTACGTTGAATGTAAATTATTTCAACACAATGTTGTTCAACAACGCCATCCTGCCGCAGGTAGAGCAGGGCGGGGGAGTGGTGTTCACCACTTCGATAACGCGCAAGTTCGTGGCGAAGGACGATACTGCAGATTCTGTTGATGAGCATACTTTCGGGCAATTGAAAACGTATGCGCTGTCGAAAAAACTGATTGCCGACTATGCTCTGAATCTTGCCGACGAAGCCGGAAGACGTGGTGTCCGAGTAAACTGTTGTGATCCGGGTATAGTAGATTCCGGCATGATAACGATGCACCGGTGGTACGATCCTTTGGCCAATATCTTCTTCCGGCCGTTCATTCGCACGGCACGCAACGGGGCCGTGCCGGCTATACGTGCATTGCTGTCGCCGCATAGCGGGCACATTTATACGCTGCGAGGCGAGCACCTGTCGTGATTGTTATCTACTTTCCAACGCGTTCCGTACAACTATCGCGTTGTTGTGTTCGCGGTCGCGAGACGAGTAGAGCAGCGTTACTGTATGTTTATCTGCCAGCTCCTGCCTGAAGGTGGCAAACGCCGGGTTGGCCTCAAGTTCGGCTCTGTATCTTTTTACAAATTCATCCCATCGGCCGATCATGTCGGTGTGGAACCACTCGCGAAGCTCTGTCGACGGTGATATCTGTTTCTCCCAAAGGTCGTAACGAAACGTTTCGTGCGATAGGCCCTGAGGCCACAGCCTGTCGATATATACCCGGAAGCCGTCGTCTGCCGAGGCGGCGTCGTATGCACGTTTTATCTGTATAGTCTGTTTCATATCGTTATACATTTATAGCGATAACACCGCACTTGCGCGTATGGTTTTGCACAATGCGTAATGAGTTTTCATTATGCATTATGCATTACGCATTTTGCATTTTTCATTACGCATTATAGTCCGAAGGCGATGTGCCGAAGTGCTTTTTAAAGGCTGTGCTGAAATAAGATAGGGTACTGAATCCTGTCATGTCCGCAATCTCCGATACGGTATATTTGCCCTCGCGGATGAATTCGGCCGCGCGGTTCAGTTTGTAGGTACGGAAGAATACGCCCGGATTCTGTCCCGTGAGGCCCTTGACTTTGTAGTAGAACTTCGTGCGCGAGATCCTCATAAGTTCCGTCATCCGCGCCACATCAAGCTCGGGGTTAGACAGTTCGTTTTCCATAAGCTGATACAGTTCGGTCATGAACGCCTTGTCCTGCGACGAAAGCACGTCGGCCGATAAAGTATCGGTATGTGTTGTGCGGTTCAGGAGGTTGCGCACCTTTTCTCGGTTGGAAAGCTGTGATTTTATAAGCGCCAACAGATAGGTGGGTTCGAAAGGTTTCGTTACGTATGCGTCCGCACCCGTATCGAGGCCCTCAACCTGATTTTCCACCGTCGCCATTGCCGTTACGAGCACAACAGGGATATGACACAGCTGCATATCGTCTTTAATGCGTCGGCATAGGTCGTAGCCGGTGATACCGGGCATTGCGACGTCGCTGAGTATCAAGTCCGGATTTTCCTCTCCAACGGCTTTGAATGCACTCTCGGCATCGAAGCGGCAAACAACGTTGTAGTGAGGGGAGAGCAGTGTGCGCAGGTAGTGCACCACCTCCGAATCGTCGTCCACAACGAGAATTACGGGCTTGTCGGCCGGCTCGGTGCCGTCGGCGTCGTGCGTCTGCTCCTCGTCGCGGATAATCTTGTAGGGTATGGGGCGTTCCTCGTCGAGCGAGCTGCGTTCCGTGTCGCTGTAGGCGGCGTCCGACACCGGCAGCAGCAGGGTGAACACCGCCCCCGTGCCCTCGCTGCGGTTTGCGGCCACGAGCTGGCCGTGGTGCAGGCGGGCAAGGCTGCGGGCGTAGTACAGGCCGATGCCCGTGCCCCACGAATAAGTGCCCTGCATGTTGTTGTCTATCTGATAGTAGCGCAGGAATATCTTGTCGAGTTGCTCGGGCGGTATGCCGGCGCCCGTATCTGCCACGGTAATCTTCACGTAGCGCGTGTCGGCGGTCGCCTGGGGCAGCTCGGCGATGGCGCGGGCGTCGTCGGCCGACACAACGTCGAGGCTAATGTCGATATGCCCGCCTTTTTCGGTGAATTTCAGTGCATTGGACAGCAGATTGGCTATAATCTTTTCAAGTTTGTCTACATCCAGCATCATCAGGAAAGAATCCTCGAGGCCGTGTATGTTCAGCGTAATGCCTTTCTCGGCGGCGTTCATTCTGTAAATGTCAAGAAACTGGTTCAGAGTAGAGATTATATCGGTACGCCGCACCCTCAGTTTAAGGGTGTCGTTCTCCAGTTTGTTGAAATCCATAAGCTGGTTTACCAGACGGAACATCCTGCTGATGCTTCGTTGCACTATCAGCAGCATCTGTCTGTTTTCTTTGCAGATTCCGGGGCTGTCGCAAAGCTGTGCTACGGGGCCGGCAATCATTGTGAGCGGCGTGCGGAATTCATGCGACACATTGGCAAAGAAACTCATGTTCATTTTGTTCATGCGCTGTTCCTGCTCTTTTTCGATGCGTGAACGGCGCGCTTCCTCTTTTTCTTTCTTTATCCTGTTGCCCATCCGTGCCATAAAAGCGATTATCAGGGCTGCCAATACAATATATATGCACCACGCCCACCACGAAAGCCAGGGTGCCGGACGTATTATAACCTTGATGGAATTTTCGGTTTCTACAATGCTGTGGTCGTTGTTTGTAACCCTTACCCGGAAAGTATATGTCCCGGCCGGAAGGTTGGCGTAATATACTTCGCGGTTGTTGTGGGCGTCTATCCAGTATTTGTCGAAGCCTTCCATCATATAATAGTAATGGACACGTTCGTGTTCGCTGTAGTCAAGAGCTGCGAAGGATATGCTGAAACCGTTCTCGTCATAGTCGAGATGGATATCCGGACTGTAAGACAGATGTCTGTCGATGTTCTTACCGTCCTGCGGACGCACCGGGATATTGTGAATCTTGAGGTCTTCGAAAAGCAGCGGTATCGTGCGCTTGGTGCTCACGTCCATCGGGTTGAATATGGTCAGACCGTGAGTGCCGCCGAACACTAATGTGCCATCGTCGAGCGAGCACGACGAGCGGTCGAAGAACTGGTTGCCGCCGATGCCGTCGGCGGCGAAGTAGTTGGTGAAGCCGCCGGTGGTGCGGTCGTATTTGCCCAGGCCGTACTGCGTGGACACCCAGATGTTGCCCTGGCGGTCCTCCTCGATGCTTGATATGTCCAGACACGGCGTACCCGTCATGTGCTCTAACGAATCGCTGTCGGCGCGATATCTCAGCAGGCCGTTGCTCACCGTACCTATCCACAGGTCGCCGCGCGAGTCCTGACGAATGCCCGTGGGGATGAACACCGAGCGCCTGATGGCCTCGTCGAGCTTGCGGCCGCCGTAGGGAGGCTCGGAAACAGTCCAGTCCACCTCGTCGACATACCTCAGGGGGTTCATGAATGCCGCGGCGAGTATCTTGCGGTTGTTCAGGCGTATGAGGCCGGGGATGAACGATGCCGAATTGGGGAATACCGGCACCTGAGTGAAGCTCTCCTCGCCGGGCCGCAGGGCGTAGATGGCCGAGTTGGCCGTGCCCACCCATATCGTGCCCGTGTCGTCGGCCGTCATGGACATAGGCATGAAGATGTCGAACGATTTCACCACCCTGAAGTTGCCGCCGGCGCAGGAGCACCGCAGCACTTTGTGGGCGATGTACGATGCAAGCCACACGTCGCTGCCGTGGACGTACACAAGGTTTATGCCCATCTTGTTGCGGAAGCCGCTGCCGAAAAGCTCCTGCGGGGCAATGCGCCGGATGTTGTTGTTTTGGCTGCTGTAGATGAACAGGCCGTTGTACTTGGTGGATATCCACAGGTTGCCGTCGCTGTCCGAGTCCACGGAGTTCACCGAAATGTTCCTGAACTGCGATTCAAGGAAGCTGTTTGTGTTGAAGCGCTTTTTGTAGTGGTAGCGCACGGCGTAGCCCTGGTCTTCCGATCCTATCCACAGGTTGTTGCGGGAATCCGTGAACATCGTGGAAATCTTGAAGTCCGGCGCCTCGAAGGGGAATCCGTTGTCGCTCTGGTGGAGCACCCGGCCGTGGCGTCGGTCATAGACGAACAGGCCGTGCATGTCCGTGTTGAACAGCAGGCAGTCGTCGCCGTAGGGGTGGATAAGGTTCACGTGCGAGCGCGACAGCAGCTGATGCTCCGCCACCGCCGCCGGCACTGTGGCAAAGCACTTCCGGAGCGTGTCGTACATCTGCAGGCCGCCGGGGCCGTCCATCCATATCATGCCCGTTTTCTCCATGAAAAAATATGTGGGGAAGCCCGTCAGCGGTATGGAATCCTCGAGTGCCGGGGTGGCGCCGCCGGTGCTGTAGCGGCGCAGACAGAAGGGAGTGGCCGCCCACAGCTTGTCCTCCGGGTCGATGAAGCATTTGTTGTAGAAGGTGTGCTGCGGGTCGAAGTCGGCTATTACAGTGTCGAATTCGCCCGTGTCGGCGTTGAAGCGCAGCAGCTGGTGCATGGTGCTCATGAAGATGGCGCCCGAGCGGCATTCCATCAGCTCGCGCGCGTTCAGATTTTTGCAGTTGATGGGTATGCGGCGGAAGTTGTCGCGCTCGGTATAGACGCACGTGCCGTTCACCGTGGCTATCCACAGGCGCCCGCGGCTGTCCCGCATCATGTGTTTTATCTGATTGTCCGGCAGCCCGAGCGAATCGTCCGTGCAGAAGTACTGGTGATATTCGTGCACATCGTATTTGTTGAGGCCGCGGAAGGTGCCCATCCATATATGCCCCTGCGCGTCCTCCACGATGGAGTTAACCATCTTGTTGGAAAGGACGTCGGCCACCACGGGGCTTTCCGGCCCGGAGACACTGCTGCGGGTATGGGGACGCGAACACGCCGACGCAAGGACAAGGATAAGGCTCAGGCCAAGGATTCCTGCTATTTTTTTCATGATAGGACACTGCCGCCGGGGCGGCCTTAAGGTTTGCCGCAAAGTTAGCGCTTTTTTGTCAAATATCACTGTTCTACAGCACATTTGAACAAAATCTAAAATATTTGAACATTTTGAAAAGCGGGTTTTAACCTTTCCAAAAGTCTTTTGAATGTATCGGAAAACGGATGCGGGAAAGTGGCAGTAATTTTGCATCGGATAAAAACCAATCTGATTCTCATGAAAAAAACAGCACTTACAATTCTTCTTGCTGCCGCCCTTCTTCTGACTTCTTGCGGAACGAAGGCCGACGGCAGCGCGGGCGCTCGCGGAGGCGCTGCCATCGAAGCTTCGGCGCAGACGGCAGTGGCCGATACCGAGTATGGCAAAGTGGCCGGCTTCCGTCAGGACGGCCTTAACATCTTTAAAGGAATACCCTATGCCAAGGCAGGGCGCTTCATGGCGCCCGAAGCTCCCGACAGCTGGGAGGGCGTGCGCAGCTGCCGCGCCTTCGGCCCCACCTGTCCGCAGGACAAGCGCCAGGGCTGGCAGAACGACGAGATAGCGTTCGCCTTCGACTGGGACGACGGCTACACCGGCGAGGACTGCCAGCGCGTGAACGTGTGGACGCCCGGCCTTGCCGACGGCAAGAAACGTCCCGTGATGGTGTGGCTGCACGGCGGCGGCTTCTCGGCCGGTTCCGGCCAGGAACTGCCCAGCTACGACGGCGCCAACCTTGCCTGCACGGGCGATGTCGTTGTGGTAACGCTCAACCACCGCCTTAACGTCCTCGGCCATCTCGACCTTTCGGCCTACGGCGACAAATACGCCAATTCCGGCAACGCCGGCCTGCTCGACCTCGTGGCCGCCCTGCGCTGGGTGAAAAACAATATCGCCAACTTCGGCGGTGATGCCGACAATGTAACAATCTTCGGACAGAGCGGCGGTGGCGGCAAGGTGTCCATGCTCTTGGCCACTCCCTCGGCAGCCGGTCTGTTCCATAAAGCCATCATCCAGAGCGGCTCTATGGTACGCACCATGACGCCCGACTATTCCCGCCGCATCGGCGCCGCCGTGCTCGAGGAACTGAACCTGAAACCCTCGCAGATAGACAGCCTGCAGACGATGCCCTATGAGAAACTTCTTGCCGCCGGCAACAAGGCCGTGGCTCGCATCAAGGCCGAAGCCGACGCCGCCGGCGAAAACAAGGCGTTCATCTTCGGCTGGGCGCCCGTGGTAGACGGCGAGGTGCTTCCGCAGCAGCCTTTCGACACAAAGGCTCCCGAACAGAGCCGCGACATACCCGTGATGGTGGGCACCACACTGCACGAATTCACCGCCAGCACCTACGTCCCCGCCTTCCGCACAATGGATAAGAATGCCGCACTCCAGATGCTCTCCGGCCGCTACGGCGACAAGCTGAACGATTTCGTGGCAGCATTCGAAAAGGCATATCCCGACTATCAGCCCAAGGACCTTATTGACGTGGATGTAGTGTTCCGCCCCAGCACCCTCGCCCTTGCAAAAGCCAAGGCCGACCAGCAGGGCGCGCCCGTGTACATGTATATGTTCGCGTGGGAATCGCCCGTGATGGACGGCATGCTGCGCAGCACGCATTGCATGGAGATACCCTTCGTGTTCAACAACACCGGCGTGCACGCCTCCATGACGGGCGGCGGCGACGATGCTCAGGCTCTTGCCGACAAGATGAACGCCGCATGGGTCAATTTCGCCCGTACAGGCAACCCCAACGCCGAGGGCCTGCCGCAGTGGGACGCCTACACCCCCGAGAACGGCGCCACGATGTTCTTCGACAACGAATGCGAGGTACGCAACAACCACGACAAGGAACTGATGGACGTGGTGATGTCCTTCCCTGTCCGCGGCTTCTGAAAAATCAAGACATAACACACCTTAAAACTTAATAAACCAAATCTTTTACTAATGGGAATTTCAATCAGTAAAACAACGCTGAAAAGGATGTCGCTCGCGGCACTTTTCATGCTGCTTTGCCTGCCGTACGGCCTGGCACAGTCTATCAAAGTTACCGGCAAGGTAACGGATTCGCAAGATGAACCGCTTATCGGTGTCAGCGTAATAGTGAAAGGCACCAAGACGGGTTCCATCACCGATGTAGACGGCAACTACACCATCTCGGCCGAAAAAGGCGCCGTGCTTGTGTTCTCCTATGTGGGCTACACTCCTCAGGAAAAGAAAATCGTGGACAATCACATGAATGTGGTGATGCAGGAGTCCAACCAGGCCCTGAACGACCTTGTTGTCGTGGGCTACGGCGTTCAGAAGAAAAGCTCCGTAACCGGCGCCATCTCGCAGGTTAAGGAAGGCGACATACAGAACCGCACCATCACCAACCCGCAGAGCGCCCTCCAGGGCAAGACCGCCGGCGTGCAGGTTATCAACACCTCCAGCGCCCCCGGCTCGTCGCCCACAATCCGCGTGCGCGGCTATTCTTCCAACGTTTCTTCCGATCCTCTGTATGTTGTGGACGGCGTGCGCCTGAGCGATATCAGCGGCATCGACCCCAACGACATCGCCTCTATGGAAGTTCTCAAGGACGCCGCCTCCGCCGCCATCTACGGTGCCGAGGCAGGCAACGGCGTGGTGCTCATCACCACCAAGCGCGGCAGTATAGGCAACGGCAAGATATCTTATGATTTCCAGTACACCTTCGAGCGCCCCGCCCGCATTCCCAAGATGCTCAACGCCGAACAGTACATCCAGTACATGTCCGAAAGCAACACCTTCACCGAGGACTATCTCCTCAAGAACTGGGACGGCGTTACCAACACATCGTGGATAGACGAGGCCTTCGAAACCGGCCACATGCAGCGCCACAACCTGTCGTTCACAAACGGTAACGAGCGCGGCAACTACTACCTGTCGCTGTCCTATCTCAAGAACGACGGCGTAGTGGGCGGAAGCAAGGACTTCTACGAGCGCCTCACCGCTGCCATCAACGCCGAGTACAACATCAAGACATGGCTCAAGGTGGGCACAACCAACCAGATTGAGAAATACAGCAGCCGCTCGGTATCGTCCAACAACGAGTACGGTAGCCTTATCACGGCAACCATGCTGCTCGACCCCCTCACCCCCTTCCTCTATAGCCCCGACAATCTGCCCCTGCACATGATTCAGGCACAGCAGAACGGCAAGCACCTCCTCACCGACGAGAACGGCAACTACTATGCCGTATCCAAATTCCTCAATTCCGAGAATTATCATCCTTTCGTTATGCGCGACAACGGTGTGAGCCGCAACGGCGGTTTCAACGTAACCGGCAGCATCTTCGCCGATTTCAAGCCCTTCGACGGCTTCACTTTCACTTCCCGTCTCGGCTATCGCCTGTCGGCGAATCATAATTCCGGCGTCAACCTTCCTTTCTATGGCAATGCCACGCAGAGCGGCGACTATGTGGGAATGAATGCACAGAATTCGCAGACCACATACTACCAGTGGGAAAATTTCGCAAACTATTTCAAACAGTTCGGTGCCAATACTATCGCCGCTATGGTGGGTATGAGCTACCAGGAATCCGCCAACTCCTACACCCAGGGCAGCCTGTCGGCCAACAACGAGGATGCCCTGAAAAAGAACGACCCGCTGTTCTGGTATCTTAACTACGGCTCCTCGTCGGCCACCAAAGGCGTGGGCGGCGAAAAGACCAAGAGCTCGAAGATGTCGTACTTCGGCCGCGTAAGCTACGAATACGACAACCGCTACCACCTGCAGGCATCGCTGCGTGCCGACGCCGCTGACCTTTCCAAGCTGCCTCTCGAAAACCGCTGGGGCTACTTCCCCGCCGTATCGGCAGGCTGGACACTCTCCAACGAAAGCTTCTTCCAGGAACTCCGCCGCCACATCGATATCGCCAAGATCCGCGCAAGCTGGGGCCAGAACGGTTCGCTCGCAGCACTCGGCGGTTACCCCTACAGCACCGACATGGCTCTCGGCGGAATCTATCCCCTTGTTCCCGGCAACAACTACATCACCTCGGCAGCTCCCTCCACTATGGGCAACAACAAGCTGAAATGGGAAACCTCCGAGCAGCTCGACTTCGGTCTGGACATGCGCTTCTTCCGCAACCGCCTCGGCTTCACAATGGACTGGTATAAGAAAAAGACCAAAGACCTTCTTGTGAACGGCACCGTTCCCTCGCTCATTATCGGCGGCGCCACATCGCCCATGAATGCCGGCAACGTGGAGAACGAAGGCTGGGAATTCGAACTGTCCTGGCGTGATTTCGCCGGCGATTTCCGCTACAGCGCCACTCTGAACTTGGCAACCCTCAAAAACAAGGTTACATACCTCGACCCCTCCATCAACCGCATCGCCGGCGCCAACTTCCACACCTCCACCATCACATACTTCGAAAAAGGCTACCCCGTCTACTACTTCCGCGGCTACAAGTTCAACGGCCTCGACGAGAATGGCAACCCCACCTTCAAGGACCTCGACGGCAGCGGCACACTTAACGACGGCGACCTCGACTACATCGGCGACGCCATCCCCGACCTCACCTACGGCATCACCCTCAATGTGGGCTGGAAGGGCCTCGACCTCACCGTATTCGGTACCGGCGCCGCCGGCAACAAGGTGTTCAACTGCATCAACCGCGCCGACTTCCCCCAGTGCAACAAGCTGAAAGAGGTATTCTACGACAACCGCTGGACTGCCGACAACATGGGTGCTACCGTGCCCCGCGCAGGTGCCGAGAACATGGACAAGTATCAGATCTCCGACGCCCTCGTTTACGACGGCTCCTACTTCAAGATAAAGCAGATTCAGCTCGGCTATGTGATTCCGCAGCAGTGGACGCGCAAATTCTATGTAAGCAACCTGCGCCTCTACGCTTCGCTCGACGATTTCTTCTGCTTCACCAAATATCCGGGCTTCGACCCAGAAGTGGCTGTCAACGCCACCTCCGGCATGGGCATCGACAAGGGCGCATATCCCTCGGCTAAGAAAGTAGTTCTCGGATTCAACATCACATTCTAATACCAAACAACATGAAACTCAAATATATTCTGTCGGCGGTAATCGCCGGTGCGGCCATGCTCTTCTCGTCGTGCGAGGACGGCCTCGATATACCCAAGCACGGCAATATGGGCGGTCAGGACGATTTCTACAAGACCGACTACGAAGCCGAACAGGCCGTCGCCTCCATGTACACAAGCTGGGGCGGCAACTACTTCAACTGGTACTTCCTCCTCAACCTGCTTTCGGATGACTGCTGGACGGGCGGCGGCTCGCGCGGCGACAACCCCGACATGGAACGCCTCAACGAATACACCTTCGACACCGATCACGGCATCATTTCCGGCGTTTACCAGGGCCTCTACGGCATCATCTACAAGGCAAACCTCATAATCGAAAAAGTTACGCCGGACACTCCCGTGAAATCGCAGGCCGTTGCCGAGGCATACTTCTTCCGCGGCTGGGCCCACTTCCAGCTCGCAGCTCTCTGGGGAACCGCACCCGTCGTCGACCACCTTCTCCAGCCCGACGAATACCATCAGGGCAACAGCACGCCCGAGGCTCTCTGGGCACAGACAGAATCCGACTTCCGCAAAGCCATCGAAAGCAACGCGCTGCCCACCAAAAGCGGCGTTAACGACGAAGCCGGCACAATCCGCGTAACCAAGGAAGTGGCTCAGGCCATGCTTGGCAAGACCCTCCTTTTCGAAGGCAAGGCCGCCGAGGCTGCCAAAGAACTCGACAAGGTTATCGACTCCGGCAAGTACGAACTCTACAAGGGCAACTACGACCTTATCGGCCACGCCGCCGCAAACGCCTGCAGCGAGGCTATGCTCGAAGTGCAGAAGCGCAACGACCCCGAACAGGCATGGACACAGATGACCATGACCTTCATAATGATCGGCTGGCGCTCCTCGCTCCTCAACGTCGGTTCCCTCGATGAAATAGCATCCGGCACCTACGGTTTCGAGAACCCCACAAAATCGCTCTACGACGCGTTTGTTGCCCGTGAAGGCGCCGACGGCTACCGTCTGAAAGGCTCTGTGCGCACCTACGACGAACTCAACGCCAACTACGGCCTCACAATCAACGCCGGCGAGCGTCTCGTGGGCCACGAAGGCATCTTCAACTGGAAACACCGCGCCCTCAAGGCCGACTGCGTGATGGACGCAAGCTACTTCCAGGCTCTCCAGTACACCAACCTGCGCGTTATGCGCTATGCCGAGGTGCTGCTCCTCGCCGCCGAGGCTCACTTGCTCTCCGGCGGAACACGAGCCGCAGAATATGTCAACCTCATCCGTGAGCGTGCACGCCTGCCCAAGCTTGCTAACGTTACAATGGACGACGTGAAGGCTGAAAAGCGTCTGGAGCTCTGCTTCGAGTGCGTACGCTACATGGACCTCGTCCGCTGGGGCGATGCAGCAAAATGCCTTGGCGACCGCGGCAGCGTGGTTCCCGCCTTCTCGGCCAAGGGTCTGGACCCGAAGGCTTTCACCAACGGATCATACGGTTTCAAGGACAAGCATAAACTCCTTCCCATACCCCGCAAGGAGCTCGAACTCAACAAGAACATGCAGCAGAACACAGGCTGGTAATAATCAATCTTAAGAATAATGACTATGAAAAATATATGCAAACTGTTGCTGCTGCCCCTCGCGGCCATGATGTGGTCGTGCAGCGATAACGTTATCGACGACCTCAGCGGCAAGTACGACGAGAATATCTACCGCTACAATTATGAAACGGCAGCGGTAAAACCTACGGACAAACTGAAGAAAGGTCTGAAGTACCTGAACATGGAATTCGATACCAACGACGGCCATACCTTCAACGTGAAGGTTGTGTCGCGCGAATGGACGCTGCAGCCCGGCCTGTACAAGCCCTGGTCGGGTCCGTTGGACGGCGACCCAGTTGTGAATGAATTCTATGCCTTCGCCTCGGACGGCGAACAGGCTCATGGCCGCATCACCGAAGGCGACCTTGAAGTGAATATGGTAGGCAAGGACTACGATATCAGCGGTATCCTTACCGGCGGCGACGGCCGACGCTATGTGGTGAACTACCGCGGTCCCCTCGAATTCGTTATCGGCGTGGACGATCCCGAACCCAGCGGATATATCGTTACCATGAAGGTAGACCCCGTAACCGTTACTGACTACAGCACATGGCAGACTGTCGTTATCCCCGGCGTGAGCAAGTACACCCTTTCCATCAGCGACCCCGCCGGCAGCGACGCCGCCTTCTTCGAGGCCGTGAACAAGGAAAACCTCACCCTTGCCGAGCTTGCGGGTACCTACGAAATCGTCGGCACACCCCAGGAGCCCTGGAAGATTGACAACGGCTGGCTCGTTCCCGACTACGGAATGGCCGGCGGTGCCTACGTGATATCCCCCGCAGGCGAGAAGCAGTACATCACCAAGGGCAACATCAAGTTCGAGGCCGTGGACGGCATCACCGGCGAGAAGCTCTACAACTTCACCGGCTCCGACCTGAGCTACATCACCGTTGCCGGCGGCAGCGGCACAACAAGCGTTGGCATCCGCTTTGCAAGCTACCTTGAAAAGAGCGGCACCGAGATGAAGGACCTCTCCTTCAACAGCACCACCTTGGGCCGCGAGGTGAAATACTCCGTAGTGCTTCCCAAGAGCTTCGACGGCGTGAAGACCTTCCCTATCCTCTATATGCTGCACGGTGCATCCGGCAACAACAATGACTGGCTAAACGGCGGCAACATTGCCTGCCACACCGCAAGCGTGGAAACAGAGATGGTTATCATCAGCCCGCAGGGCTCGTTCGACGGCTTCGACGCCTTCTATATCGACGACTATCAGGGCAAGGGCATCAACTACGAACAGTTCTTCATCAACGAGTTCATGCCCGCCGTGGAGGCAATGTACAAGGGCAACGGCAAGCGCGGCATATCCGGCCTGTCGATGGGTGGCTACGGCTCGCTCTACTACGGCCTGAAATACGCCGACAAGTTCTCCGGCATCTATGCCTGCTCGCCCGCACTCACAATCGACGGCTGCCCCAACATCTTCGATATGATTTGGGCCCCCGGCGCCTCGCCCATCACCGTTGAAATCGGCACCGAGGACTTCCTCTACGAAATGAACAAGGGCCTCAACGAAGCCATGCAGTTCTCCCCGCTGCTGCCCACGTTCACATATATCGAGCGCCCCGGCGCCCACGATTGGCCTTTCTGGAGCGCATGTTCGCCTAAAATCATAAAATTTTTCGACGCCCGCTTCAAATGATGAAAAAGGTATTGTCTATTTTGGCTATATTTGCTGTGGCTTTCTGCACAAGTGCCCAGTTCCCCTGGGGCCCGCAGAGCAAGGTTATGACCGACAGCATTCATAGCGACATACTCGACGCCTACCGCCAGTACACCGTGTACCTGCCCGCAAGCTACGAAAAAGAGACGGCGCGCACCTACCCCGTGCTCTATCTGCTGCACGGCATGAGCGGTGTGAACACAAGTTGGTTCAACGACCAGCGTTGCAAGGACGTTATGGACCAGCTTGTGGCCTCGGGCGAGGCGCAGGAGATGATTATTGTGTCGCCCAACGCCGGCGGCGTGGTGAACAAGGACTGGAACGGCTACTTCAACATGCCCGGCTGGGCCTACGAGGACTTCTTCTATAAAGAGTTCCTGCCGCATATCGAGAAAACGTTCCGCGTGAAGGCCGACAAGGAGCACCGCGCCATCGCCGGCCTGTCGATGGGCGGCGGAGGCAGCACGAGCTACGCCCAGCGCCATCCCGAGATGTTCTGCGCCGTGTATGCCATGAGCGCCCTGATGAACATCCCCGCCGGCTCCGAGAACCCCACGGCCGACAAGAACGACAAGATGAGCCTGCTCACAAAATCGGTGATGGACAACTGCTGCGTGAAGTACGTGCAGGACGCCGACGAGGCCCGCAAGAATCAGCTCCGTTCCGTGAAATGGTTTGTGGACTGCGGCGACGACGATTTCCTGCTCGACCGCAACATCGAGTTCGTGCAGGCAATGCACCGCGCTTTCATCCCCGTGGAATTCCGCGTGCGCGACGGCGGCCACACCAACGAGTACTGGCATTCCGCCCTCTATACCTGCCTTCCCTTCGTAAGCCGAAACTTCGGCAAATAATTATGTAAACCTTAATCAATAAATCATATAAGCAATGAAAAGAATAACAATCCTGTCTACGATGATGATTGCAGCAGCCGCTGCATTCGCTCAGCAGGCACTCTGGGGCGCTCCGCAGCTTGTGTCTCCCCAGATCAACGACAACAACACAGTAACCTTCCGCCTGCGCGCCCCCAAGGCCGTTACCGTTCAGGTAACAGGCGATTTCCTGCCCACGCAGGCCATAGAGACACCCTTCGGCAAGTTCGACGGCCCCGGCGTTGCCGACCTTAAGGAAGGCAAGGACGGCGTGTGGGAATACACCACTCCCGAACCCCTCGCCCCCGAACTGTACAGCTACACCTTCCTGGTGGACGGTCTCAAAATCAACGACCCCAGCAACGTCTATCAGATCCGCGACGTGGCTTCCGTTACCAATGTCTTCCTTATCGGCGGCGACCGTGCCGACCTGTATGCGGTTAACAAGGTTCCCCACGGAACAGTGTCGAAGGTATGGTACAACAGCAAGGGCCTCGGCATGGACCGCCGCCTCACCGTCTACACCCCCGCCGGCTACGAGACCAGCGGCAAGCGCTATCCCGTGTTCTACCTTCTCCACGGCATGGGCGGCGACGAGAACGCATGGAGCGAGCTCGGCCGCACGGCTCAGATTTTGGACAACCTTATCGCCCAGGGCAAGGCCGAGCCTATGATTGTTGTGATGACCAACGGCAATGCCGCCCTCGAGGCCGCTCCCGGCGAATCGTCGCTCGGTTTCGCCGCTCCCACCATCCAGCTGCCCAAGACTATGGAAGGCTCCTTCGAAACCAACTTCCCCGAAGTAGTGAAGTTCATCGACAAGACCTACCGCACCAAGGCCAACAAGAAAAACCGCGCTATCGCCGGCCTCTCGATGGGTGGTTTCCACTCCATGCACATCTCCAAGGAGTACCCCGACATGTTCGACTACGTAGGCCTGTTCTCGGCTGCCATCATGCCCGACAAGAAGGTGCAGTCGCCCATCTACGACGATATCGAGGGCAAGCTTGCCGTGCAGTTCGCCAAGAAGCCCGCTCTCTACTACATCGCCATCGGCAACAAGGACTTCCTCTTCCAGGCCAACAACGACTATCGCAAGCTCCTCGACAGCAAGGGATATCCCTACAAATACTTCGAGACCGGCGAAGGCCACATCTGGAAGAACTGGCGTATCTACCTGACAGAATTCGCTCCCATGCTCTTTAAACAATCCTGATCATGAAAAAGTCAACAGCGATAATAGCTCTTGGAGCGGCTGCCGTATTCGCCGGCTGCTCCCCCCAGGCCCCTCAGCTCGGCAAGGATTCCGTCGACGATGTGATCGCCGCCATGACCCTTGAGGAAAAGGCCCGCCTGCTCATAGGCACCGGCATGGACGGCATCCAGGACGGCGACAGCGCCGTTGTGGGCGAGACACGCAGCATCGTCCCCGGCGCCGCCGGCACAACATTCCCCATTCCGCGCCTTGGCATCCCCGCCATCGTGCTCGCCGACGGCCCAGCCGGCCTGCGCATAAGCCCCACACGCGAGGGCGACACCGCCACATACTACTGCACCCACTTCCCCATCGGCACCCTGCTTGCATCCACATGGGACACCGCCCTTGTGGAGGAGGTGGGCAAGGCCATAGGCAACGAGGTACTTGAATACGGTGCCGACGTACTGCTTGCACCGGCACTGAACATTCACCGCAATCCTCTGTGCGGACGTAACTTCGAATACTATTCCGAAGATCCTCTTGTGAGCGGCAAAATTGCTGCGGCGTACGTCAATGGTGTACAGAGCAACGGTGTGGGCACGTCGGTGAAGCATTTTGCAGTGAACAACCAGGAAACGAACCGTATGGCCAACGACGCACAGGTATCTCCCCGTGCTTTGCGAGAGATTTATCTGAAAGGTTTCGAAACTGTTGTAAAGGAGGCCGACCCGTGGACGGTGATGTCGTCGTACAACTACATCAACGGTACCTATGCCTCTGAAAATACCGAACTGCTTACAACGCTTTTGCGCGACGAATGGGGCTACGGCAATCTTGTCATGACAGACTGGTTCGGCGGTTCCGACGCTCCCGCTCAGATGATTGCCGGAAACGATATGTTGCAGCCGGGCTATGAAAAGCAGTATCAGGATATCATTGCTGCCGTTGCCGACAGCACTCTCGACGAGGCTGTGCTCGACCGAAATGTGCGTCGTGTGCTTGAACTGATTGTACGTACTCCGCGCTTCAAAGGGTATAAATATTCAAACAAGCCCGACTTGGCGGCTCATGCCGCCCTCACGCGCCGCAGTGCTGCGGAAGGTATGGTGCTCCTGAAAAACGACAACGCCACGCTTCCTCTGGATGGCAACATCAGGAAAATCGCTCTGTTCGGCTGCACTTCCTACGAATATATTCCCGGTGGTACCGGCTCCGGCAACGTGAACCGCGCATACACTGTGTCGCTCCTCGATGGACTCCATAACGCTGGTTATAAGACCGACAGCAAATTACACGATGAGTATAACGTCCATCTCGCCTCCGAGCATGAACGTCTGAAACCGAAGGGAGATGATAAAATGGCCGCTTTTATGCCTATTGTACTTCCCGAAGAAAAGACTTTCGAGGCCTCGCGCCTTGCCGAACTTGCCGGTGAAACAGATATCGCGCTGATAACCGTAGGTCGTGGCTCAGGCGAATTCCGCGACCGTGAATCGGCCAACTTCGACCTTACAGATGCCAATCTTAAATTGATTCGCGACGTATGCAAGGCATTCCATGCCGCCGGAAAGAGGGCAGTGGTTGTGCTCAATGTTGGCGGTGCTGTGGAAACGGCTTCCTGGAAGGGGCACCCCGACGCTATCCTCTGCGCATGGCAGAGCGGACAGGAAGGCGGCAACAGTGTCGCCGATGTGCTCAGCGGAAAGGCATATCCCAGCGGCAAACTCACAATGACCTTCCCCGTGAAATACATCGACCATGCCTCAACAGCCAACTTCCCCATCAATTTCGACACAAAGATTACCGACTTCACAAAGAAGGCAATCAAAAAGCACGAAATCAAGGATGTGGATTTCACAAACTACGAGGAAGATATCTATGTTGGCTACCGCTACTTCGACAGTTTCAATAAGGCTGTATCGTATCCATTCGGTTACGGACTCTCGTACACCACATTCGGCTATTCCAATCCTTCGGTAACAGCTGATAATGGAGTGTACACCGTAAGTGTGGACGTTACCAATACCGGTAATGCTCCCGGCAAAGAAGTGGTTCAGCTCTATGCCGCCGCTCCGGACAGCCGCAAAGTCAATAAGCCCGAAAAGGAACTGAAAGGTTTCGCCAAAACATCCGAGCTCAAGCCCGGCGAGACTGCCACAGTAACCATGACCGTCAAGGCCGACGACCTCGCTTCGTTCGACGAGGCAACTTCGTCTTGGGTAGTCGACGAAGGCAAATACGATTTCCTTATCGGAGCGTCGTCGCGCGACATCAAGGCCAGACTGAATGTGGACGTCGCCGCTTCTTCGCGTAAAACGAACGATATCCTCAAACTTCAGGAGCCTATCAACCGACTCGTTCGCAATTAATCTTTCTGCTCTTATATATAATTGGGAAAGGAGGCTGTGTCAGAATTGGCGCAGCCTCCTTTGGTAATATACTTTTAATTTATTTGGGAGATTTTACTTTTACGAGCATCACTTTCGATACCGTGTTGGCCACAACGCTGTGTGGAACACCTTCGCCCATAAGCAGGAAATCGCCGGCTTTGAGCGTGTGCTTCTTGTCGAACACTGTAAATACAACTTCGCCCTCAATCACATAAACCATAACATCGGCTGGTGCCAGATGTGTATCGAGTGTCTGCCCTGGCTCAAAAGCGAGAAGTGATACACCGCCGTTTTCACTTTCGAATATGTTGCCGAAGTGAACACGGTCGGCCGATGCCTCGATTTGAGAAGCGAGAGTATGCACTTCTCCGAATTTGAATTCTGTTTTTAACATGACGATTATATTGTTTTGTTATTAAATGTATCTTTTAAATTCGGAAACCGTTTCCATTAAAACGTTGATTGTCTCACGTTTGTTCTCTGTCATATCGCCATTTTGATGTGGCATTTTCCCTCATCGATATGGTATTTAAGGAAAAATGGCTATCTTTGCATCTGAAAAATACCAATCGCCATGAACCAACGTCTAATCACTATATTTGCCGCGGCAGCGATATGCTTTGCCGCCTTGGGTGCGCCCAGGGATATTCAGAAAGATGTTCCTTACTATAACGGGCAGGATAAATATGCCATTGAACGCTGTAAACTCGATGTTTATGTGCCCGAGAATGCCAAAAACGCTCCTGTTGTCGTCTGGTTTCATGGTGGTGGACTCACCGGTGGAAATAAGTTCGTCCCCGGTCAGTTGCGCGATGCCGGTTATATTGTTGTGGCGCCAAATTATCGTCTGATACCAAATGTCCCCATCGATTCGTGCATCGACGATGCTGCACGTGCTGTGGCCTGGACTTTTGCAAATGCCGAAAGGCTTGGAGGCTCCCGGCGCAGAATTTTTGTCTCCGGGCACTCCGCCGGAGGATACCTCACTTCAATGATAGGTCTCGACCGCAAATGGCTGAAGCGATATGGCGTGGAGGCCGATTCCATTGCCGCACTGATTCCATATAGCGGTCAGATGATTACGCATTTTGCCAAGCGCGACCGCGAGGGTATTCCTGCGCTCCGGGCAACGGTAGACGAGTACGCCCCGCTTTTTCATGTGCGCAAGGATGCTCCGCCATTCATAATGATTACCGGAGATGCCGAGCAGGAACTGTATGGGCGTTACGAGGAGAATGCATATATGTGGCGCATGATGAAACTCACCGGTCATCCCGATACTCAGATTTATAAAATTGACGGATACAACCACGGCGATATGGCCAAGCCTGCACATCACATTCTGCGTAATCAGGTCGACCGTATCTGCAAGACTCGCTGAATATATATCCGGCCGTCATGAAGAAACTGCTGTATCTGATAGTGCTACTGCTGTTTGTCCCTCTGCTGGGTGCGTCATGTTCTGCCGATAATAGCGATGACTCGCCCGATCTTGTGCGTCTCGATTCGCTGCTCAACCATACCGCCGATATCGACCGTCAGAAACAGATACGAATATCCGACCTCCGACATCGTATCGGCAGGACGTCTTCGGTAAACGAACAGTATCTGGCGGCCGCTTTGCTTTTCGATGAATATTCGGTATATGATTCCGATTCGGCAATGAAATATGCCGATCAAAGGCTTGAACTGGCGCGCCGCAGCGGCAATACCGACTGGGAGATCCAGAGCATTATCGATAAGTCCGAGCTCCTTACAGGCACCGGAATGCTCCACGAGGCTGCCGAACTTATGGCGCGCATAGATTCGCGCAAGCTCTCCACCGACCTGCTTGTAGAATACTACGGTCAGATGATATTCCTCCTCAGCCATCAGGGAAATTATGCCGGTGGAAACACTAACGATTATTATATTCGGGAGCGGGAGTACAAAGACTCGATTATGGCGGTGATATATCCCGAACATCCCGAGTACTACTGGTACCGCTGCTGGGATGTGATAGGAACCGATAAGAAAGATCCGGGCCTGATAGCCGAAATAGAAAGACATATTGCCGATGCCGGATTTAATACGCGCCAGAATGCAAAAGATGCCTATGCTCTTGCTCGTCTGTGCCGTAACGAAGGAGATATGAAGCGATGCATAAAGTATCTCACTATGTCGGCGATTGCCGATGTTAACATTTCCAATGCCGACATCGCTTCTCTGGACGAGCTCGCTCAGCTGCTTTTCGACAATGGCGAAGGCGACATTTACCGTGCATACCGATATGTGAACTATTGCCTCAACAAGGCGATTTCTTTCCCTAACCGCGTGCGGGCAATTGGCATAAACAAACTGCTCGACGATGTGAACAAGGCTTTCAACGAGCGCATTATGCAGGAAAAACGCCGCTCCGATTACGCTCTTGTCGCCGTATGTATCCTTGCAGCTGTGCTGATTTCGGCTATCATAATAATTATTGTGCAGAATCGTCGTCTGCGCCGGCAAAGCCACACATTGGATAAAGCGAACAAAAAGCTGAATGCGAATGTGGTGGAACTATCACTGGCCCAGGCGCAACTGAACGAGGCCAACGCACAGCTCAAAGAGCTTAACGCCGACCTTCAGCAGAAAAACGAAGACCTTAACGAGGCAAACTATGTTAAGGAAGAATATATAGGATACATTTTCACAATCTGTTCGAACTATATCCGCAAGCTCGAGGAGTTCAGAAGTTCCATCCACGTGAAGGCTGTATCAAAAAAATACAAAGAGATACTCGAAGAAACCGACTGCACCGACATGATGAGGGACGAACTGAAGGATTTCTACCGTTCATTCGATTCTATTTTCCTGCATATCTATCCGGATTTCATCAACGATTTCAATTCACTCCTTCACCCCGACAAACGTATCACCCCGAAAGAGGGCGAACTCCTTAACACCGACCTGCGCATTTATGCGCTCGTGCGACTCGGCATCACCGACAGCATCAAGATTGCCGAATTCCTGCATTGCTCGCCGCAGACTGTATACAACAACCGTTTCAAAGTGCGCACCCGCGCCCTTGTGCCGAAGAAGGATTTTGCCGAAGCTGTGCGGACCCTCGGAAAAGCCGTGGACATGCCCTGAAAAACACTTTTTACAGCTAATTTTAGTTTACTTTTTGCTTGCCGATGCTTTCGGCTAAACCATTGTGTCGCAGTGTGTTAAATATTTGCACGTACTTACTTCTGTTTTTCCTGTCTCTTAAAGCACCTGAATAATTGTTTAATTTTGTAATCGCATATAAGCAGCCTCTCTTATTCCTTAATAATACTGAAAGACGAACTAACATTTTTAATACCATTTAATCAATCCTTAATGAAAACCAAGTTCAATTTTCTGACTTCGGTTCTATGTGCGATTACCTTACTGCTATGCAATTTCTCGGCGAGTGCTGCCGACATTGCTGCCAGCGGTACGGTTATCGACCGAACCGGCGAGCCGCTTATCGGCGTTAGCGTCACTGTAAAAGACCGTACAGGATTCGGTACAACTACCGATGTTGATGGCAATTTCAAGATCAACGCTCCGCAGGGAGCCACTCTCGTATTCTCTTATGTAGGATATGTTACCTGCGAGTACAAAGCTGCTCCTTCCATGAACATTACTATGGATGAGGACAATATGAACCTCGACGAAGTGGTGGTTATCGGTTACGGTGCCGTAAAGCGCAAAGACCTTACAACTGCTGTTTCAACCATCGACGAGAAAGCTCTCGCAAACCGCCCTATCGTATCTGCCGCACAGGCAATTCAGGGTAAAGCCGCTGGTGTGGCCGTGCAGCAACCCAACGGCGCCCCCGGCGCAGGCCTGACAGTGCGCGTGCGCGGTACGACATCGTTCAACGGTTCCAACGAGCCGCTGTATGTTGTGGACGGCGTGCCCGTGGATAACGTGAACTTCCTTTCTCCTAACGACATCGAGAGCATGCAGATTCTTAAGGACGCATCCTCGGCTGCAATCTACGGTTCGCGTGGTGCAAACGGTGTCGTTATCATCACAACAAAGCAGGGAAACAATGCCGATGCTAAGATTTCTCTCAACATCCAGGGCGGTTTCACAAACGTGGCAAAGAAAATTGATGTGCTCAATGTGGCACAGTACAAAGACCTTATGGATGAAATTGGGCTTCTTAAATTGCCCGACGGTCTCACCGACCAGACCGACTGGTTCGACGAGACTTATACAACCGGTAACACTCAGAACTATCAGCTGTCGGTTTCGCAGAGCTCCGATAAAATCAAATACTATCTCTCCGGCGGCTATCAGCGCGACCGCGGTATCCTCCGTTCTTCTTTCTTCCAGCGCTACAACTTCCGCGCTAATGTGGAAGGCAAACTCCGCAAATGGCTCACAGCAAAGGCAAATATAGTTTATTCCGACTATTCTTCTAACGGTGGTGGCGCTATGGGTACCGTAGGTAACCGTGGCGGTGTAATCCTCTCCGTTATCAATACGCCTACATACGCACCCATCTGGGATCCCGAAAATCCGGACCGTTACTATAACAATTTCTATGGCCTGAACATGCAGAGCCCGCTTGAGAACGAGGCGCGTCAGCAGTCCAACCGCTCCCGCGAAAACCGTCTTCTCGCTTCCGGCGAACTTTTCTTCGACATCATCAACGGTCTCACATTCTCCAGCAAGTTCACTCTTGACCGTCGCAACGGATGGAGCACTTCGTTCCTCGATCCATATCTCACAACCCGTGGCCGTGAGCAGGGTGGCGAAGGATACGATGGCCGCAACCAGAACACCGTTCTCACCTGGGATAATGTTGCCAACTACAACTTCAAGATAAAGAAGAACACCATCGACATTATGGCAGGTACTTCATGGACCGATTCCAACTACTCCAACAACTGGATCAACGGTCAGTACTACCGCAACGGCAAGATCGAGACCCTCAACGCTGCAAACAAAATCAGCTGGACAAATACCGGATCCGCTGGTTCCACTTGGGGAATCATGTCGTACTTCGGCCGTGTAAGCTACAACTACGACTCCAAGTACCTCGTTACCGCCAACATCCGCTACGACGGTTCTTCAAAACTCCATCCCGACCACCGTTGGAAAGCTTTCCCCTCTGTTTCCGCTGCTTGGCGTCTCTCCGAGGAGGAATGGCTCAAGGACGTCGATTGGATTTATGCTCTCAAACTCCGCGCTGGTTGGGGTAAGACAGGTAACCAGGACGGTGTTGGCGACTATGCTTATCTCCAGCGCTACAACATCAACCGTGTGGAATGGTTCAAGGACGGACAGGCAACTGCTGTTCCAACTCTCAGCCAGGCTAACCTCCGTACACGCGACCTCACTTGGGAAACCACTACGCAGACCGGTGTTGGTGTAGACTTCGCTGTCCTGAACAACCGTATCGAATTCAGCGCCGACTGGTACTATAAGAAAACAACCGACATGCTCATGTGGGTATCGCTTCCTTCCGGCTCCGCAGCAGCAAGCTCAATCCAGCGTAACGAAGGCGAAATGACAAACAAAGGTTTTGAATTCAGCATCACTTCCCGTAACTTCACCGGCGAGTTCTCCTGGACTACCAACCTCAACATGTCGTTCAACAAAAACAAACTCACAAACCTCGAACTCCAGAAAGTGTACCTCGATGCCGTTACAAGCGAGACAGTAAACGAGGCCGTTGTTCGCAACGAACCGGGGCGCGCACTCGGCGGTTTCTACGGCTATATCGCCAATGGCGTCGATCCCGAAACTGGTCTTATGATTTACGAGGACCTCAACGACGACGGTCGCATATCATCCTCCGACCGTACCTTCATCGGCGACCCCAACCCCGATTTTACTTTCGGTATGACAAACACTTTCAGCTACAAAGGATTTAGCCTCAGCATCTTCCTCCAGGGTTCATACGGAAACGACATCTTCAATGCCTCGCGTATGGAAACCGAAGGCATGTACGACGGCAAGAACCAGACAACAGAAGTGCTCCGTCGCTGGCGTATTCCCGGCCAGATTACCGATATGCCCAAGGCCGGTTGGAACATGCGCAACTCAACATACTTTGTCGAGGACGGCAGCTATCTGCGTGTAAAGGACATCTCCCTGGCCTACGATATCAGCGGCAAGTGGATGAAGAAACTTGGAATAACTCGTATTCAGCCCTACTTTACTGCTTCCAACCTGCTTACATGGACAAAATATTCCGGTATGGACCCCGAAGTTAACCAGTGGGGCAGCAGCGGTGCTGTTCAGGGCATCGACTGGGGTACATATCCCCACTGCAAGAGCTATGTATTCGGTGTAAACATTGACTTCTAATATCAGCAAACATCATGAATAACAAATATATATTAAGTGGCGCACTCGCCCTTTCCCTGATGGCGGCTTCCTGCGATCTGGACTACAGCCCCGTCAGCGACTACTCCGACCTTACCGAAGGCATCGAAAATCAGGAAGAAGAAGTGATCTACGCAAACCGCTCCGACGCAGAAAGCGCGCTTCTCGGCCTATACAACGATTTTAAAGGCAATCAGAATTTCTGGCAGCTCGACCATCTGCTTATCGGCGACGTTCACAGCGACAACGCTTATGCAGGTACAACCGGCTCGGAAGTTGTGGATCCCGCCACAAACGACCTCAACGGCACAACCCTTTGCGTTAACCGCGACTGGGATTACTACATGCTGCAGGCCGCCCGATGCACAAAATTTATTGTAGGTGTGGGCCAGGTTGCCGACAACAGCCTCACCGAGGCCGAAATAAACACGATGCGTGCGCAGGCCGAGATTCTGCGTGCATTCATATGGTTCCGTATGGTTCGCATGTGGGGTAACATCCCTGTCATAACAACCGTACCCAAGGATATAACATCCGAAAACATTTCCGAATCTTACGAGAGCTATTTCCCGGCACAGAACACCGAGGCCGAGGCTTACGAATACATCCTCAAAGACCTCAACGACGCCCTTCTGTATGCACCCGACGGCAACGGCGATAAAACACGCTTCAGCAAAGACGTGGCTCGCGCCATTCTTGCAAAAGTGTATGCCGAAAAACCCGTGCGCGACTATGCAAAAGTTATCGAATATGTGGACCAGCTTACGGCTGCAGGATATGACCTTATGCCCGCCTATGGTGATCTGTTCAATATCGACGGCCCTGTGAAAGACGGTTTTACTGCGACTCCGCTGTATACAAACTGCAAGGAATCCATTCTCGAATGTCAGTATCCCGTAGGTTCTGGCAACTGGGCATCGTGGATGTACGGACGTCCTCTCGAGGACTGGGACTATAGCTTCACATGGGCCAAGTGGATCACTCCTTCGCGCGATCTCATCGCTGCTTTCGACGCTCTTGGCGACACTCAGCGCAAAGAACAGACTGTAGTTTACTACGAGTGCGGCTGGAGCAACTACTATCCTTCCGACAACTACGCTTTCATGTATAAGGTACGCTCGGGCTACAGCAATGTATACTTCCTCCGTTACGATGACCTCCTCCTCCTCAAGGCCGAGGCTCTTATCAACGGCAATACTCCTGATTTGGGCGCCGCTGCCGATATTATCGACCGCATACGTACACGTGCAGGTGTCAGAAAGTTAACAAATGCTGAAAGAAGCAATAAAGAGACACTCTTCAACGTTTATGTAAACGAACGCCGTCTCGAACTCGCGTGCGAAGGCGAGCGCTGGTACGACCTCGTTCGCCTAAATCTTGTAGAGGACGCTATGGCCGCCGCACAGCGCAACGACCCGGGCCGTTTGCCTCTGGCTGTACCATATACCATCAATTCCTATCTTCTGCCTATACCTCAGAGCGTGCTCGACACCAATCCCAACGTAAAGCAGAATCCGGGATACTAATTTATAATAATCTATGATCAGAAAAACCGTGTTATTAACTTCCGCTTTTGTCGCCTGCGCAATGATGATTTCTTGCGGCGACGACAACAAAAATAACGTACCCGTTCCCGACCCCACTCCGGATGTACCTGCCGTTACCGGCGACGTGCGTGTTATCACCACCACCGGCAACCGCTCCCGCGACCTCGACGAAACGTGGGTGAACTTCAGCACCGTCGACAATATGTCGCCTTCCACGGTACGCCTCCTCCCGGAGGAACAGTTCCAGACTATGGACGGCTTCGGCGCCGCAATCACCGGCAGCACATGCTATAACCTGATGCAGATGAAGCCCGACGACCGCAAGGACTTCCTCGAACTCACTTTCTCGCCCGAGAACGGATACGGTTTCAGCTACGTGCGTATTTCTATCGGTTGCAGCGACTTTTCGCTCAGCGAGTTCACCTGTTGCGACAAGGAGGGAATCGAGAACTTCGCTCTTTCCGGCGAGGATACACGTTATATCATACCCATCCTCAAGGAGATTTTGGCGATTAATCCCGATCTCAAGATAATGGGTACTCCCTGGACAGCTCCACGCTGGATGAAGGTGAACAATCTCACCGACCTCAAGCCCCACAACGAATGGACGTCGGGCCAGCTCAATCCCAAGTATTACGCCGATTATGGCAAATACTTTGCAAAGTGGATCCAGGCTATGGCCGACAACGGAATAAAAATCTATTCCGTAACTCCGCAGAACGAGCCTCTCAACCGCGGAAACAGCGCATCCATGTACATGGGCTGGGAGGAAGAACGCGACTTCATCAAGAATGGCCTCGGCCCGGCGCTCAAGGCTGCCGGTCTCGATACCAAGGTATATGCTTTCGACCATAACTACAACTACGACAACATCTCGTCGCAGAGCGGATATCCTACAAAGATATATGCCGATCCCGACGCGAAGCAGTATCTCGACGGCGCTGCCTATCACAACTATGGCGGCAATATCGACGAGCTTACCGTTGTGCATAACGCCACCCCGGGCATGGACCTCGTATTCACCGAAACATCTATCGGCACATGGAACGACGGCCAGAATCTGAACAAGCGTCTCACCGAGGACATGGAGTACGTGGCTCTCGGTACCGTGAACCGCTGGTGCAAGGGCGTGATTGTATGGAACCTGATGCTCGACGCCGACAAGGGTCCCAACCGTCCCGGTGGATGCCAGACATGCTACGGCGCAGTCGACATAAACCGCGACTACACCAAGCTGAGCCGTAACTCGCATTACTACATCATCGCTCACATGAGCAGTGTGGTGCAGCCCGATGCCGTGCGTATAGGTACCAAAGGCTTTACTACTGCAGGTCTTACCTACACAGCCTTCCGCAACCCGGACAACAGCTACGCCGTGGTGCTGAGCAACTCCAAGACTAACGATGTGCGTATCGTTCTCGACGACGGCACACATCATTTCCCCGTAACCATTCCCGGCAACAGCGCCGTGTCGGTGGCATGGAAATAACTAACATTCTAAACCCGAACTAATCAATATGAAACACATAAAAACAGCAGCCCTCGTGCTTGCCTGCGCAGCCCTGACGACGGCCTGCAACGACAACGAGTGGCTACCCGGCAATCCCACGATGGATATCACCGGAAACCTGGAAAACGCCTGCTTCGGCGACAGCCTGTCGTTCACCATCAAGGCAACGGATACCGACGTGCCTCTGTCCACCATCCACGCCGAACTTTACTTCGGCGACGAGATGGTGAGCGAGAAGGTTATCCGCACCAAGGTGAGCGGCGCCGACTACAGCGACAAAATCTATGTTCCCTACTACGCCAATATTCCCGACGCTCAGGCAACCCTGCGCCTGACGCTCCAGAATATCCACTTCACCACCACGGAGAAGATATATAAGGTGAACATCAAGCACCCGGCATATCCCTCGCTGATTCTGCGCGCCGACGACGGCACCGAGTACACCATGAGCCGCGGCGAGGACTACGTCTACTCCGTTACGCAGCGCTTCCCCGCTGAATTAAAGGGTAAGATTGTGGCTCCCGCTATGGGCGAGAACGGCAACGAGATTGTGTTCGGCTACGAAGGCAGCGAAATCAAGCCCTATGCCGAAGGCAGCATTCCCTTCTCGAACTCGGCCCCCGGCCGCTACACCATCTCGTTCAACACCTTCACCTTCGAGGGTTCGCCCTTCGTGGTGCTCACCCTCAACGGCCAGCGCCTCGAGGCCATCGACGAGACAACATCGTCGATAGACATGACCCTGTCCAAGGGCGACACCATTACCCCCGACGGCTTCCCCGCTTTCGGCGAATGGTGGATCAACCCTGACTACTTCACCCGCAACGCCGACGGCACACTCACCTTCAACGCCTACGCCGGCAACTACCGCATCATCGCCGACACCAAGCTGAAATACTTCCGCGTGTACAAGCTCGACGGCAGCAACGCCGCAACCCTCAACGAGGACGGCACCGGCGCCGCATGGATTATCGGCGAAGGCATTGGCCATCCCTCGCTCGGCAACGAGGTGGGCTGGACTACAGGGAAGGCTCTGTGCATGGCTCCCACGGGCGAAAAGACATATCAGATTACTGTTGTGGGCGGCAAGACCATCGCCACCAACGGCATCAACTTCAAGTTCTTCGGCCAGATGGGCTGGGGCGTTGAGCTCACCGGCGCCGACCTCGTGTCCAAGAGCGATCTTATCGGCGTAGGCACCGGCGACAATGGCCACGACAACGGCAACCTGTTCCTGCAGGACGGTGTCGTTCTCCAGGACAACGGCGTGTACGTTATCACCCTCGACCTCACCCAGGGCATCCACGATGCAATCATGACCGTCGATTTTGCCGGCGAGCAGGAATTTGAGGAGCGTCCCATCTATCTCAACAACCAGAAGATGTCTACCTCCGACAATAACATCTACTCCACCGTTATAGACCTCGACCAGAACTCCGTACTCTCTTTCCGCGAGTTCACGGCGCTCGACGAGCTCTATTGCGATCCCGATTATTTCAAATTCGACGAGGACGCTTTCTCTATTTCCTTCCTTCCCGTTTCCGGACACTACAACGTGGTTCTCGACAAGCTCAACGGCACGCTCAGTGCTAAGATGGTCGCTGCCGACGGTTCCGAACTCACTCTCAACCCCGACGGTACTGGTGCTTTGTGGATGATGGGATGGGGCGTTGGTTCACCTTCAATGTCTGGTCAGTTCGGTTGGAATCCCGGACAGGCTTACTGCCTCGCACAGATAGCTCCCGGCGTTTACCAGTTCACTGGCAACGCTGGCCCTGAAAACGGTTCTTCCATTGGCGACCGCTTCCGCTTCGACTATCTGTCGTTCAAGTTCTTCCATCAGGACGGATGGGGCGGCGAATTCGCTCAGGACGCTCTCCGTATGACTGGCGACACCGACAAACTGCTCAAGAACACCGGCAACTTCGAGCTTGCCGATGGCGCTCAGCTCGAGCAAGGCGCTACATATCGCCTTACTGTCGATCTTTCTGCTGGTATCGAGAACGGTACAATCAATATGGTAAAACTTTAATTTATGTCGGCACCGGATGGCTGGCCAGCCTCCGGTGCCTTTTTTTATATATTATCATGATCCACATCAAACACATTCTTGCAGGTCTCGTTCTTGCTTCGGTGTCTCAGTTTATGCAGGCTGCAACGCCTGTTTATCTCGACGATACCAAACCTATCGAGGAGAGGGTAGAGGATGCTCTCTCTCGTATGACGTTGCGTGAAAAGATTAATATTATCCACGCTCAGTCCAAATTCAGCGCTCCAGGTGTACCCAGGTTGGGTATTCCTGAATTGTGGTGTACCGACGGTCCTATGGGTGTTCGCCCGGAGGTGCTGTGGGATAAATGGAAGCAGGCTGGCTGGACCAACGACTCTTGCACAGCTATGCCTTCGCTTACCGCACTCGCTGCAACCTGGAATCCCGAAATGGCAGAACTGTATGGCAAAACCATCGGCGAGGAAGCTCGTTTCCGTAACAAAAGCGTGCTGCTCGGACCTGGTATAAATATTTTCCGAACTCCACTCAACGGCCGAAATTTCGAGTACATGGGTGAGGACCCGTATCTTGCCGCACGTCTTGCCGTTCCATACGTTAAGGGTGTACAGGACAACGGCGTGGCCGTGTGCGTAAAGCATTTCGCGCTCAACAACAACGAAATTAACCGCCACACATCAAATCCTATCGTCGACGACAGAACTCTATACGAAATATATCTGCCTGCATTCAAGGCTGCCGCAACAGAGGGAAACGCTTGGTCGTTTATGGGAGGTTATAACCTTTTCCGTGGCGAGCACGCAAGCTATAATCCGATTCTGATGAATCAGATTCTTAAAGGCGAATGGAACTGGGACGGGGCTGTTATCTCCGACTGGGGTGCCGTTCACGACACTCGTACTGCTATAACGGGTGGCCTCGACATGGAATTTGGCTCATGGACTAATGGCCTTTCTAACGGCCATTCCAACGCTTACGACAATTATTTCCTGGCCGAGCCTTACCTGAAAGGTATTCAGGACGGTACATATTCAACCGACGAGCTCGACGACAAAGTGCGTCGTGTCCTCCGACTCACGTTCCGTACCACTATGAACCGTAACCGTCCTTTCGGCTCTATGGGTTCCGACGAGCACGTAGCCGCTTGCCGCCAAGTGGGACAGGAGGGTATCGTTCTCCTCCGGAACGAGGGAAATATCCTTCCCGTAGACCTCGGTAAAACAAAGAAAATTGCCGTAATCGGCGAAAATGCCATAAAGATGATGACTGTCGGCGGTGGTTCTTCATCGCTTAAGGCTCGCTACGAAATCACCCCGCTCGACGGTATCCGCAAGCGCGTCGGAAACAACGCTGAAATTGTGTATGCACGAGGCTATGTGGGGGATCCTTCAGGTGAATATAACGGTGTCGTTACCGGACAGAACCTCCAGGACTCGCGTTCGCCCGAGCAACTTCGCGACGAAGCTGTGAAGGTTGCACGTGATGCCGACATTGTCCTTTTCTTCGGCGGTCTGAACAAAAGCGCCCATCAGGATGCCGAGGACTCCGACCGTGAAACATACGACCTCCCTTACGGACAGAACGAACTCATCGAGGCTATCGCGGCTGCAAACCCGAACACCGTTGTCATTAACATAAGCGGTACTGGCGTTGCAATGCCCTGGGTTGCCAAGGTGCCTGCTGTCGTGCAGGAATGGTATCTCGGAAACGAAACCGGAAACGCAATCGCATCTGTGCTGTTCGGCGACGTCAACCCGAGCGGAAAAATGCCCTATACCCTTTATGCTTCGCTCGACCAGTGCGGTGCGCACAAACTCGGCGAATATCCCGGACATCCCGCTAAGGGTGCCCTCGGAGAGGACATTATGGACATTCCGTACAACGAAGGAATTTATGTCGGCTATCGTTTCATTGATAAGAATAAACTCAAACCGACTTTCCCGTTCGGACACGGTTTAAGCTACACTACTTTCAAATACGGTAAGGCTGCCATCGACAAGAAAGAAGGCGCGCCCGACGATACTTTCTCAGTAACAATTCCCGTTACAAACACCGGCTCTCGCGAGGGTAAAGAGATTGTGCAGCTATATATCGCAGACCTCAAATCCTCGGTAGACCGTCCTGTTAAGGAACTGAAAGGCTTCCGCAAGGTTTCTCTGGCTCCTGGCGAGACTAAGGACGTTACATTCACCATTACTCGTCCCGATTTAAGCTACTTCGATGCCGACAGGCACGAATGGGTCTGCGAACCCGGTGCTTTCGAGGCGCTCCTGGGGGCTTCGTCGGCCGACATCCGTTCTAAAATCCGTTTCAACGTTAAATAACCCACTTAATCATAAGTCGTTCAAGGAGGGCGCCGGTTATCCGGCGCCCTCCTTGCATTATGTAAGCATAAAATTAAACATAGCTTTAAAATTGCAAATTATTTGGGCGTTTAAAAATCTTTTTATAACTTGCGGACGTTATATACGAGAATATTTCCAAACAGTATGTAACATTCATTATTTAGGTAGCTGCATAATCCACATTTTTGTGGCGAAACAACTGGTACAAACAAAACAGGTAATTATTATGATTGAACGTTTCACAAACAGAACCGATTTTAAGAGCTATTCCGACTTTGCAGATAATTTCAAGCTCAATATACCCGACAACTTTAACTTTGCCTACGATGTTGTCGACGCATGGGCCAGCGAAGAACCCGATCGGGAAGCTTTGCTCTGGACAAACCCCGCCGGTGCGGAAAAACGTTTCACTTTTTCCGACCTCAAACGCCTCTCCGACAGCACGGCGGCATGGCTTCAGAGCCTTGGCGTTGGCAAAGGTACACCTGTTATGCTTATGCTCAAAAGGCACTGGCAGTTCTGGACGGCCATACTTGCCCTGCATAAACTTGGTGCTATAGCCATTCCTGCAACGCACCTCCTGACTGCCGAGGACATTCGCTATCGGGTTAAGTTGGCAAATATAAAGATGATTATCGCCGCCGGCGACAAGGATATGACTGAGCATATCAACGAAGCAAACCCTTTAAGCATCGGAGTGCAGCATCTCGTTTCCACTGGGCCATGCGTCCCCGAGGGGTGGCTCGATTTCGATAAAGGCGTAGCTTCCGCTCCTCCTTTCCGCCGTCCAAGGCATGTAAACAACAACGATGATATCATGCTTTTGTATTTTACATCCGGTACGTCCGGCGAGCCGAAGATGGTGGCGCACGATTTCACGTATCCTTTGGGCCATATCGTAACTGCTGCGTTCTGGCACTGTCTTAAACCCGGCGAACTGCACCTCACACTCGCCGATACCGGCTGGGGTAAAGCTGCCTGGGGAAAGCTCTACGGTCAGTGGATATGCGGGGCCGACGTCTTTGTGTACGACTTCGACAAGTTCGTCCCCGCCGATCTGCTCGAGATAATGGCTCGATATCATATCGAATCGTTCTGTGCGCCTCCAACCGTTTTCCGCTTCCTCATCCGCGAGGATATCGCCGCCTACGACCTTTCGGCCCTCAAGCGCTGCACAATCGCTGGAGAGGCACTCAATCCGTCGGTGTTCGATAAATGGAAAGAACTTACCGGAATTGAATTGCGCGAAGGCTTCGGACAGACAGAGACAACTCTTACTATCGGTACATTCCCCTGGATTGAGGCGCGTCCCGGTTCGATGGGAGTCCCGAATCCTCTCTACAATATTGATATTGTCGACGATAACGGCAAGCCCGTGCCCGACGGTACGAACGGCGAAATCGTTATCTACGCCAACCGCCGAGACAAACCCGCAGGACTCTTCCGCGAATACCTCCACGACGAGGAGATGACAAACAACGCATGGCACAACGGTGTATATCACACAAAAGATATCGCATACCGCGACAAAGACGGATACATGTGGTTTGTAAGCCGTAAGGACGACGTGATAAAATCGTCAGGCTATCGGATTGGTCCATTCGAGGTCGAGAGCGCATGCCTTACCCATCCTGCCGTTGTTGAGTGTGCCGTTACTGCGGTCCCCGACGAAGTTCGCGGACAGATCGTCAAGGCTACAATTGTGCTTGCCAAAGAATATCTCGGCCGTGCCAACGACGCGCTCGTGCGCGAAATTCAGGCGCACGTTCGGCGAATGACGGCGCCTTACAAATATCCTCGCATAATAGAATTTGTGAAAGAACTCCCAAAAACAATTTCAGGAAAGATTCGCCGTGTGGCAATCCGTACCGGCGATGCCGCACACAAGCCGGCCGGAGCATAAAGCAAACAATAATAAACTACGAAAGCCCCGAATCGTTTCGGGGCTTTCGTTATATAAGGGTAAGCTTATTGTCAGAATGCTGCTTTCAGTACAACGCTCTTGCCGTTCTCCGAAGTTGCCTTTACAATGTAGAAACCTTCGGCGAGACCGGTGTTGATCATACCGCAGCCCTGTGCCTCGAAAGCCTTCTCGCCGCCGAGTGTGTATACTTCAACAGTTGCGTTGTCGCCCTTGACGTTTACAACGCCGCCCTTGAGGGCGTTTACTGCGAATTCGTTGCCGCTTACACCTTCTACTGCGTCTACAGTCTTGTCGGCGCAGATAATGTACGAGTAGTAGTAGTTCTCGTCATATACATCCCATACGTTCAGGGTCGCTGTGCAGAACACCGAAAGGTCCGAGGCGGCATACGGGGCGCCGGAAATCATCACGTCAGGTATTGTGATTTCCTCGAATGTGTCGTAATCGTACTCAACCATGTCGTGGCGCATGTTCTCGTTCATCCAGCTTACTGCCACAGGCGAAGTTTCTGCAAGGTAAACCTCCAGAGGAACATATTCTGTGGCGCCCGGAGTAAGAACCATAGCCTGGGGCTTGCTGTAGATGTCGCTGGTTGCAAGAACGGTGCCGTCGTCGGCAATGAAACTTGCCTGAATATCGCTGTTGCCGATCACTGTGGAATATTCGCCTGTTTCGATATTCAGAACATACGGCGAGGCGTATGTCGTTTCTTCTTCCGGCGTGTCGAAGTCGCCTTCGTCCAGGGCATTGGCTGCCTTGCGCTTATTGCTCATCCAGATTCCTCCCTGCGACTGCGTGGACGTCAGGTAATACTTGCCGTTGGGCGAGATGTAGCAGCTGTTGAATACAAACAGCTTTGTAGATTCCTGCGACTCGAAATACTTGTCGGCGAAAGGATAGTAAAGCTCTTCCCATTCTGCATACTTCTCATTGTAAACCGCCATTGATTCATTGTATTTGGCTTTGCTCTCGTCAGACATATAGTCCTCCTGGTTAGGATACTTGGAGTAGTCGATAGGATAAGTGGTAGACCATTCCTGATAAGCCTTCTCGTAAGCCGCCATTTCTTCTTCTGTCATGAAATCGTCCATCGACGGTGGTGTCGGAGACTCGCCGGGATACTCGGGAAATTCGATTTTGGCGCCGTTGATAAGTTCGGGGCACAGCAGTTCGTAGTTCCATTCTCCTTTTTCATTGCGGCTGTATACGATAGGCTGCTGCACAAAGCCGCCGTAATCTGTTATCTGGCCGGCGACAACATTGCCGTCATCGCTGATGGAGATTGCTTTTACATACTGGGGTACGCGTCCCGTGTAGTCCTTGTCAGGATGGGGGAGGAATACGGGCTCCGAATAGCTGCCGTCGTTCTGTCGGTACCATACGCACGGAACACACATTATATTCTCGGAATTGATGTCTATTTTGTCTGTGCCGATGTTGCCGCATATAACGGTGCCGTCTGCGGTGATGCCGTTGGATAGGTTCGTATATTCCTCGTTTAGAACAGGCAGATAATGCCACTCGCCGTTTTCAAGATAGGCTGCGTTGCCGGCGGGTACCGTGCTGCCTACTAAAATACCGTTGTTGGATATGCAGTTGCCGATACCCGAGGTATATTCCGTGCTGTAGCCGTCGCCCTCGTATGTCGTGCTTTCGCCGCTGATAAGATCCATAAACGTTAATATGCCCCCGTCTAAGGTACTTACGGCATAATGCCCGTTATGGGACATGCCGGTAAAGTAATAGCCCGGCAAAACCTGGTTTGTGAGTGATGCCGACGCCGATGCGGTTGCAAGGGCGGCTGCTGCAAGAAGTAAAGTTTTTTTCATGCTTATTATAATTAAAGATTTGTTTAAACAACTGTGGAATGGCAAAAATACAGATTTCAACCGTAAATGGATGCAATTGTTCTTGACTGCTGCAAAGTTAGATAAAATAATTAAAAGGAAAAGCATTTTTGATAAAAAATCAATAGCGCGTCTTTCAAAATTTAATCTGTGTCGACAATTCGATTATATTTCATTTTGGTTAACTTTTTGTAAATTCAGTCGCATGCGCTTCTTCGGAGAATAAAATCATGCTAATTTTGCCATATGGAATCGGAGTATATAAAACTGTTGGTTGTCGACGACGAGGAAGGCCTTCGGGAAGGCCTGCGCGAATACCTTGCTCTTGAAGGCTTTGCGGTCGACGCCGTCGAGAGTGCCGAAAAGGCCATCGAGGCCGGAATTGAGAATTACGATCTGTTGCTGCTCGACGTCATGATGGACGGTATGGGCGGCCTGGAACTTGCCAGACGTTTGAAAATGAACGACGCTACGGCAAAAATCCCTATTATCTTTCTTACGGCGAAGGATGCCGACGACGACGTGGTCCGGGGTCTGGAATTAGGTGCTGACGATTATATTTCAAAACCGTTCTCTATGAAAGTCCTTATCGCCCGTATCACCACGGTCCTCCGGCGGTTTAATAAATCTCGGGGCGTCGTCTGCGACAGAAATACTCTCATATGCAGGGTCGACGACAATGTCGTGAAGCTCCCGCGTAAGGAGTTCGAGCTCCTCGCTTTCATGCTCGAGAACAAAGGCCGTATTTTCAAGAGGGAGGAACTCCTCAAGCAGGTATGGCCCGAAAACGTTGTCGTGGTAGACCGCTCCGTCGATGTACACATCACGCGCATCCGTTCAAAGCTGGGAAAATATGCGCGTAATATTGTCTCTCGTTCTGGATACGGATATGGCTGGCAGGATTAAGTTTCCTTTCAGGGTGCGCATCCTATTGCTGCTCCTTGGCATTTCCTGGTTGCTCGCTGGAGTCTTTATGGCATTCCAGTACTCCCGCGAAAAGGAATATAAGGCGCAAGTGCTCGACACTTGCCTCCAGATGCACAATGCCAGAATAATAGACGACCTGAGGGATAATGAGCCGATAGAAAACATCATTGCCCGTATCCAGCCCCCGGCAGAAGATTTGCGCGTAACGGTTATCGAGGGCGATGGGACGGTATCTTTCGACAGCGGGCGTTTTCCGGTAACCGGAAATCATAACTCGCGTCCGGAGGTAATTGCCGCCAGAGCGCGTGGAGAAGGGCATTCTTTGGAAAGAATTTCCGAAAGCGACGAGTGCAGCTATTTCTATTCCGCGCGCCTGGCCGACGATGGCGTCGTGGTCCGTTCGGCTGCCCCGTATAACCACTCCCTCACCGAGTTTCTTAAAGCCGACAGTACTATTATTTGGATAATGCTGGCTGTTACGGTCGTTATCAGCCTTATTGGACTATTGGCCACAAGAAAAATTTCTATGAGCATATCAAGCCTCAACCGCTTTGCCGAAAGGGCCGAGAACGGAGAACCCATATACAGCGGTTATGCTTTCCCTCACGACGAACTCGGAAACATCGCCGCAAACATCGTGAAGCTTTATGTGCAGCGCGACGAACAGCACCGTGCGACAATTAGGCTCGAGCAGGAGAAAGCCAGACTGAAGAAACAGCTTACCAATAACATTAACCACGAGCTCAAAACACCTGTTGCCTCGATTCTTGTTAGCCTCGACCTCATTGACGACCATCCCGGTTTGCCCGACGAAAAAAAAATTGAGATTCTCTCTCGTATCAGGGCTAACGCCGAACGTCTGAACTCGCTGCTGAAAGATGTTAACACGCTCACTCGTATGGAGGAGGCGCCCGCGATGATTGCAAGGAAACCTGTCGACGTAAAGGCTGTGGTCGACGAAATTGTCGCCGAGGCTCGCATGCGCACCGATATACGTATTAATACCGATATTTCTGCGCTCACTGTTTCGGGCGACAGAAGCCTGATCGAATCCATATTCCGAAATCTTATCGACAACGCGATTGCTTATAGCGGTGCGACACAAATCGATATTGTTGCCGATGCAAACGGCAACTGCCGTTTCCGCGACAACGGTATTGGCATCCCCCCCGAGCACCTGCCGCATATTTTCGAACGTTTCTATCGCATCGACGACGGTAGAAGCCGGAATGCCGGAGGCACCGGCCTCGGCCTCTCGATTGTTCGCAACGCCGTCGCGTTTCATGGAGGCTCCATTAAGGCTATATGCCGAAACGGTCTGATGTTTGAGTTCTCCCTTCTGCCCATGAAAGGAAACAATTAACAAAAACGCAACATTCCAATAATAATCATTCAACATTATCCGGCGAAATTTGTATAAAAATTATATTTATAGCGAATACAATGGATTTGTTGTTTTTTGGAATTATAGTATTCCTTTTTTTGCTCGCTGTATTTGACCTTTCGGTCGGTGTGAGCAACGACGCGGTAAATTTCCTTTCCTCCGCTGTAGGATCGAGGGCGGGTAGTTTCAAACGGATTATGATTGTGGCATCTATTGGCGTTTTTGTCGGAGCCGCAATGAGCAACGGAATGATGGATGTCGCAAGGCACGGTATTTTCCGACCCGAAAACCTCTCTTTCTACGATGTTATTGCCATATTTATGGCGGTCATGGTAACCGATGTTATTCTGTTGGATATTTTCAACTCCCTCGGTATGCCTACATCAACTACGGTATCGCTTGTCTTTGAGCTTCTGGGCGCCACTTTCGTTGTCGCTCTCTTCAAGATTGCCGCACCCGAAAATACCCTTGGCATGGGCGATCTGCTCAATACCGAAAAAGCTCTGTCGGTAATCCTCGGAATATTCCTTTCGGTTGCAATCGCTTTTGTCTTCGGCACAATAGTGCAGTACATTGCTCGCCTTGTTTTTACATTTGAATATAAGAGCCGCCTGAAATGGAAGGTTGGCCTTTTCGGCGGTATAGCTTGCACGGCCATAGTATACTTCATGCTCCTCAAAGGTATAAAGGACCTTACGGTAATGACGCCGGAGCTCAAAGAGTGGATTAACACACATAATGCTCTTATCCTTGGTTGCTGTCTTATCGGTTTCTCAGCGCTGATGCAGATTCTCCATATGCTTAAGGTCAATGTTTTCAAAGTCGTGGTGCTCTTGGGTACGTTCTCACTCTCAATGGCATTTGCAGGAAACGACCTTGTCAACTTCGTCGGTGTTCCCCTCACATCGCTCGACGCATATAACGACTATATGGCTTCCGGTGGTGAAAATCTGCACGGTTTTATGATGGATAGCCTCAACGGGTCTGCTCAGACTCCTTTCTACTTCCTTATCGGTGCTGGCGGAATCATGGTCGTGGCGCTATGCACGTCAAAGAAAGCTCGACAGGTTACTCAGACTACCGTAGGACTAAGCTCTAAATCGCAGGGCGACGAGATGTTCGGCAGCTCTCGTATCGGGCGTGCTATTGTGCGCGGTTCAATCAACGCTCACTCATGGATTAGCGCCCACACTCCGCTGAAAGTGAAAACGTGGATAAACCGACGAATGAACACTTCCGTAACCCAGGAAGAGGACGGCGCTGCATTCGACCTTGTCCGCGGTTCTGTCAATCTCATGCTTGCTGCTATTCTCATCGCTTTCGGAACATCCCTGAAACTCCCTCTTTCAACAACATTCGTAACATTTATGGTCGCTATGGGCACATCCCTCGCCGATAGGGCATGGGGGCGCGAGAGCGCCGTGTTCAGGGTTACCGGCGTAATTTCCGTTATCGGAGGATGGTTCATTACGGCAGGCGTTGCCTTCATCGGCGCCGGAATAGTCGTGTGCCTCATGCACATGGGGGGCGTACCTGTCATGATTGCCGGAGGCGTCATCGCTATTGTTGTCCTTATCCGCAGCAACAGGCAGCAGGCCGAGGAAAGCGACTCCCTTTTCCAGACAATTCTCGCAACCGACGATACAAAGAAAGTATGGCAGCTGCTTGTCGTTTACATCAATGAAAAGCACAAAATGTTCCTCGAATTTGCTCGCAGTTGCTTCGACGATGTTACCGCCGGTTTTATGGACGACAGCGTAAAACTCCTTTCTCGCTCGTACAAAGCTCTCGTGGCGGAAAAAGACGTAATTAAGTCGCAGCGCCGCAAGCTCACACTCTGTCTCCGCAAGGTGAACCCAGAAACAGCGATCGAAAAACGGGCTTGGTTCCACGTAAGCAACAACATGGCAATGTCAATGACATATAATCTGCGCCATATCAACGAAGTATGCAAGGAGCATGTCGACAACAACTTCCGTCCCCTGCCGGTTAATCTGCGGGAACCATTCGCAAAGGTATGCGCCGACATAAATTCTGTCCTCGACGATGCCGCCGCAGCTGCCGAAGAATGCAGCCCCGAAGTAATCGACAGACTGCGCGAGCGCTGTATCGAGATAAAAGACAGGCTGTCATACCTCACCCGTGATGTCTACGACCTTCTCCAGAAAGGAGACACCGACAGCATGACGGTAGCCTATGTTTACCTCAATGTCCTCCAGGAGTCTCAGGAATTCATAACCTCCCTGCGCAAAATGCTGCGAGCTATCGGCAAACTCAATCTCGCTCCCTCCTCCTACCGCAGTTTCTCCGTCCACACCACCCCGCAATAACCCCCAATACGCCCGCGCCAGGCCAAGAGCGCGGTACGCGCGACCTCTCTACAACCCCCTGCGAGCGTAGCGAGCTGGGGGGCAGGCATCCCCCTCACTCGTGGCAAGCTGCGTAGCGAGCGCCGCCACGCATAGCGAAGCGCATGCTCCGTTAGTCAGGAAATCCCCTTTGTTCTTGTCCACACCCACACCATCGCGTCCCCCACCGCGCCATCGATAGCAGAGCAAGAGCGCGGCACCGTGAATTCGGATTGGGTTCAAGTTACCGTAAATCGTCGGGATGAAAAGTTAAACCGAGATGTCTGCACATCGTCTTTATTTCAGCATCAAAAAATACAATTCTGTGATGTTCCGTTTGGGATTCTATATAATTAATAGTCTTTTGCATCATGCTTGGAGACACGGTACAAGCATAATAGCCCGTACACCAGCCGTTGAACATGGTTGTGCGAGAATCCTGCCTGAGCCATGAGCTGGATCGAGCTTTGACTGCTGCCATAAAATCACTTAAAGAGATGCTTGGCGAAAGATGGATAAGCATGTGTAGATGGTCAGTAACACTGTTGATACAAATCATCCGGCATTTTTTCTCGGCGACAATACTGCTGATAATTCGGTGCATATCCAGTCGGTTGACATCGTGTAACGCAGGGTATCTCCCTAAAGTCGCAAACACAATATGATATAAGGCGAGTACTTTGCTCATGGTATTATTGTATTATGGCGCAAAGATATAGTAAAAGTCCGAATTACCAAAACCCACGCCATCGCGCGTCCCCATTCCATCGATAGCAAAGCAAGAGCGCGGTACGCGCGACCTCTCTACAACCCCCTGCGAGCGTAGCGAGCT
>CALEUL010000003.1 GCA_937921035.1 uncultured Porphyromonadaceae bacterium | reverse complement strand
TCAGCGTTCGAGCCATGCTTTATCGCGTTATCCGAGTTTTATCGGACAGCAATAAAAATCAATCTATTCCGATATGAAAAAGCTTTTTTATCTTGCACTTGCTGTGTTGTTGCCGGGGCTTATGTCCTGCAATGACAAAGATGAACCGATATGGGATTATAATCCCTATGTTCTCAGTATCGATATTGTAGATGCCGATGGAAATAATCTGCTTGACCCTGCGGTAGAGGGCAATCTTGCCGGGGAATCAATCCTTATGGGCTATAACGACCTGTTTTATGAGATGCTGACGCCTGACCCTGACGACTATCCAAGTCGCTACTATTTGCCTACGTTCTTCGGCTTGGTACGTGAACGCGGATGGGACTATGAGACCTCTACCCCAACATCATGGCAGTTGCGATGGGGTGAATTCGATTGTGCGGTAAGCAAAACCTATAACTTCGATTTATATATTACATGCATCAACCGGGCGCCGTTCAGCTTCGAAATGAAAATCACGAACAAAGGAAACGGCGAGGTTTATGAAGAACTAAGTGTCGACGGTAAAAAAGTCGACACTCCCAGTCATTATACCATCGTATTGTAGCAACCCGCCTGACAACTGTCCGGCTAACTATAACCATGTAAGAATAAACCGGAAACCGAATGAAACCGCGGAATCCAGGCCGTGCAGCACTGTCTGTTACAGTGTCTGGGTGTAGGTGTTGTAGACTACGGCGCGGGCGCCGAAACCGCATTTCTGGCGAATCAGTCCGGTGTTGAGTATGCGGCCTCCGTCCTCGTTGGAGGTGCCGAAGTCGAAATACCTCAGGGCGGCATATCGCTCCATTATGTGGCTGTACAGCAGCGGTAGAGCTCGCATGGAGCGGCCCTCGGCAGTGGTGGCGGCATACTGGCTGTGAGCGCAGGTATCGCTGGCGTAAATCACCACTCCGGCCACTATGCGGCCTTCGAATGTAGCGGTATGCAGCCGGATATTATCGGGGAAACGGCTATGCAGAAGCAGAATTTCGTCGAGCGTATGCACGGGACGGGCATTGTGGCGCTCCATAAGCAAAGCGGAGAGCACGGCCCAGAATCCAGCCCAGTCGGCGGACTCTCCGACGGTTATTCCTGCCCGCGCTGCTTTGCGTACCGACTGTCGGGCGGCCATATCGAAGCCCAATGGCGCGGCATTGTCCACTACAGATGAAATCAGCGACGATTCCAACTGTCCTCCGGCGCGGAAAAGGGCGTAAAGGTCCTCCTCTGCGGGATATCTGTGGAATATGTGCGGCGAAGGCTTGTAGACAAGGGTTTTGAGGCCAAGCTTATGATAGCGTTCTACCATAAGCGGCCATATCTCCATCATGGCCTCGGCGTCGGCACGCGGCGTCATGAGCCATCCCCCGTAGCTGAGGCCGCGATGCGATGCAACGGTATCGCCGGCTTGGTGAGCGGGCAGTACGGCGATAATTCTTCCGGCGGCGTCGCGGGCAATCAGCGAGCAATCGGCGAAGCGGTCGCTGTGGTAGTCCATATAGTCGCGCAGATGCAGGAAAGTGCCGTTGCGAGAGGCGCGCACGGTGTCGTTCCACAGCGCGGCCATATCAGGGGAATAGGTCTCTAATGTTATCATTGTTCCAGGGCTGCTGAGTATTTGGAGAGGTTGGCTTCCGCACGGGCATAATCGCCTTTCAGGCCGATATATTCGAGGCGGCTGTCAAGATAGTCGGCATATTCGGTCAGATAGGTGAAAATGTTGATGCGTCCCGATTCGAGCGCCTGGGAAAGGTGTGCCGGATATTCGGAGGCATCGAACACGTCGCGGCCAAGCGCAAGGTTCTGATAGAGGCGCGTGGCGGCCTCGTAACCGGCATTCAGATCGGCTTGGGCGCGTAGACGACTGTCGGCAAGGGTCTGTTCGGCGGCAAGAGCGCGCGCACGGGCGGCGCGCACATTGCGGCCGTTGTTCCACGAAGGCAGGGATATGCTTATTCCGAAGCCGTTGAAATGTGTGTTCTCCTCAAAATCGTGAACATACGCCAGCCGGAACGACGGGAGGCCCGACCGTTTTGCAACGCTCACAGAAGCGTTTTCGGCATCGGCTATACCGCTCTCGTAGGCAACGCGCGGGTTAGCCTCTGTCATTGCACTGCTATAGAATTCGAAAGGCTTGAGTTCCTGCACCGGTATTGCGTCGGGAGTAACGGCAGCAGCGTTTCCGGCGCCCCCGCACAGTACAGACATCGCGATCTGTGCTTCGGTAAACTCGTTTCGGGCTTCGTCGGCCTGACGGGCCATCTCGAACCTGCGCAATTCAATCTTGCGCACCTCCAGTATCGTTGTCTCGCCGCGTTCGAGTGCCTCGAGGTAGGTACCGTACAGCTTGTCAACAGTCCTGAAAGCCTCGACAACAACCTTGCATGTTTCTGAAGCCTGCGCCAGTCGGATTATGGCTATCTTTACCTCCAGGGCCATATCCAACAGGTCGCTGCGATACAATTCGCGGAATGCGCCACGACGCAGGCGGTTGGCTTTGCTGCGGGCGCTATAGACTCCCGGGAAATCGAAACTCTGTCCTATACTGAACCCCCACCGGTTGTCGGCACCGGCAGGAGCAAACTTATATTCAAATTCGGCTTCAGGGCCTTCAAGGACGTTTGATGCGTTGTATTCCTCCATCTCGGCATCTGCAAGCGCCTTGCGGGCCTGCAGCGCGGGCTGTTGCGAGGCTATGCGCAGCGCCTCGCTGTCGATATCGAAAGCCTGCGCGCCCAATGCCGCGCAAAGCGCTATCAAAGCTATTGTCTTTTTCATTCCTTCGAACGTATTTTAAGGAGTTGATATAACGACGGCACCACGTAGATATTCAGCACCGTTGAGCTGAGAAGACCACCCAAGATAACCAGAGCCATAGGCGACTGTATCTCGTTGCCCGGAGCATCGCCGTTAAGCGCCAGCGGCACAAGGGCGAGCGCCGACGTGAGGGCCGTCATGACGATAGGCAGCAAGCGGTCCGAAGAACCGGAAACTATCCTTTCGTGCAGCGACAGGCCTTCGCTCTCCAAGGCGTTGTAGCGGCTCATAAGCAGCATGCCGTTGCGTGTGCTTATGCCCATCAGTGATATAAAGCCGATAATGGCAGGGATATTGATTTCGTCGCCGCATACAAAGAGTATCAGCACTCCGCCAATCAGCGCCAGCGGCATGTTTATCAGAATTATCAGCGATTCGCTGGCGTTCTTGAATTCATAATACAGCAGCATGAAAATAAGCAGGATAGCGCCCGCCGAGGCCCATAACAGCGTGCGCGACGCAGCTTCCTCGTTCTCGAACTGGCCGCCGTAGGCCACATAGTAGCCTTCCGGAAAGTCGATTTCTTCGGCAACGCGCTCGCGTATCTCGTCGACGGTGCCGCGCAGGTCGCGCCCGGAAATATTCGCCGACACCAAAAGACGGCGCTCCACGTTCTCGCGGTTGATGGTGTTCGGGCCGGTAGTGGAAGTTATTTCCGCAAGTTCTTCAAGAGGCACTTTGCCTGATGGCGAATCGAGCGTGAGCGCACCAACATCGGCGATAGACGAGCGGTGAGCCTCGTCGAGAATCACGGCGATGTCGTAGGCGAAGCCGTCGTCATATACCTCGCCTACCACGGTACCGCCGAGTGCCGTCCCAACGGCTTTGCTGAAATCGCCAAGACGTATTCCGTAGCGCGCGAGCACGTCGCGGCGCGGACGGATAAGCAGCAGCGGACGCTCGGTCTGCTGTTCCATGTTCACGTCTACTGTGCCTTCCACCTCACTAACGATTTCCTTTACCTTACGCCCTATGGAGAACAGTCGGTTGAGGTCGTTGCCGAAAATCTTTATGGCAATCTGCGACTGCGATCCGGAGAGCATGGCGTCGATACGGTGTGATATTGGCTGACCGATTTCAACCACGGCACCGGGGATGGCTTTTAGGCGCTTGCGCAAGTCGGCCGTTACTTCGGCGCGGCTGCGGTCGGTGAGGGTATAGGGTGCCTCTATTTCCGACACGTTCACACCCAAAGAGTGCTCGTCGAGTTCGGCACGACCCGTCTTGCGGGCCACAGTCCTCACCTCGGGCGTCTCCATTATTATTTTCTCGGCCTCGCGGCCTATGCGGTCGCTTTCCTCAAGCGAGATGCCGGGAAGCGTAGACACGTTTATTGTGAACGAACCTTCATTGAAGCCCGGCAGGAAGCCACGGCCAAGGGTGAAAAATACTATCAGCGCCGCCACAAACAGCACGCCCACGGTGCTGAGCAGTCCTTTTTTGTGGCTGAGCATATAATCGAGAGAACGCACGTATGCTTTTCGGAGAACGCGTGTGGTCTTAGGCTCGCGGTCCAGCACTGCCATAGCCTTGCGGCTGCCGAGCAGGAAGCTGCACAACACAGGCGTGAGTGTAAGGGCAACGATTGTAGATGCCGCAAGTGCGATCAGGAACGCAATGCCGAGCGGCACAAGCATTCGGCCCTCCATACCCGTAAGGAAGAAAAGAGGAAGGAACGAGGCGGCTATGATTAGCGTGGAATTGAATATAGGCATACGCACCTCCGCCGAGGCGTGGAATACCACATCTACGGTCGCCGCCCTGTCCTGCGGCGGCAGCGCGGCATTCTGCCGCAGGCGTTTGTACACATTCTCCACATCCACGATGGCATCGTCCACAAGGCAACCGATGGCAATGGCTATACCGCCGAGACTCATGGTGTTTATCGTTATCCCCAGCGCATTAAGCAGCAGCACAGTAACGATTATGGACACCGGCAGGGCCACAATGGAGATAAGTGTCGTGCGCAGGTTCATCAGGAAGAAGAACAGCACTATTATCACGAACAGGGCGCCCTCGAGCAGAGATCTCTGCAAATTACCGATGGAATTCTCGATAAAATCGCTCTGGCGGAAGATATCGGTGTCTACTTTTACATCGGCCGGCAGCGATTTTTGCAGCGAAGCCAGTTCGCGGTCTATATTCTCGGTAAGCTGCACGGTGCCTTTGGCAGGCTGTTTGGTAACGGTTATTATCACCGCCGGTTTGGCCTTGACAGAAGCCACGCCGAGGCGAGGCAGGCGTGCGCCCTGCTCTACTGTGGCTACGTCGGCGAGTGTTATAATGCCGTTTTCGTCGGAGCGTACAACAGCCTGGCCGAGTTTATCCACGTCGCCGGTGTTTAGTTCGGCCTTCACTATATATTCGTTGCCGTACTGATACAGCACTCCGCCGCCGGCATTGCTGTTCATGCCTTCGGCAGCGTCCATTACCTCGTTGAGGCTAACATTGTGCAGCCTCATAAGATCGGGGTTAATCTTTATCTGATATTCGGGGGCGTCGCCGCCGATAACCGATACACTGGAGACACCTCCGAGGGCGAGCAGACGCGGACGTATTGTCTTTTCGGCTATGCGGCGCAGCTCGAGCATGGAAGTGCTGTCGGCGGTGAGGCCGATGATGAACACCTCGCCGAGGATAGACGACTGGGGACCCATTACGGGTTTGGCCACGCCTGCGGGAAGGTTCTCCGAAGCGGCGTCGAGGCGCTCGGCAACAATCTGGCGGTCGGTATAGATATTGGTGTTCCAGTCAAATTCCACCCACACCACCGAGAAACCCGTGGTAGATGTGGAGCGCATTCGCCGGACACCCGTAGCGCCGTTCACGGCGGTTTCTATGGGATATGTAACCACCTTCTCCACTTCCTCGGGCGCCAGGCCGGGGGCCTCGGTCATGACAACCACAGTCGGGGCATTGAGATCGGGGAAGATATCCACCTCCATACGCGTGAGGGTGAGCACACCGAAGATAAGCACCAGCGCCGTGGCAATCAGCACCGTCAGGCGGTTACGGAGCGACAGTTCGATAATCTTGTTCAGCATCGTAACGGCGGATTAATGGTTGTGGGAATGACCTTCGGGAATGTTGCCGCTGCTTTCGGCAAGACGGACGGTTGTAGCGCCCTCAACTACGACAGCCATGCCGGGATGTACGCCTGATATCACTTCCATACGCCGGCCGTCGGTGGCGCCGACAGTAACGGGTATCTTGGCATAGCCTTCGGCATCGAGCTGTTCATATACAAAGTACTGTCCCTGCTGTTCGGAGAAAGCGCCGACAGGCAGCGTTATCACGCCCTGGCGGGGCGAACCGATAAGATATGCGGAGAATATACTTCCGGGTATTATACCGCTGCCGCGTGGAACGGAGAAATACACGGGGACGTAGGCCGACGCTCCTCCCTGCGGCATAGGTGCTGTACCCAGACGCTTGCCCCCCAACTCTCTCACCGATACGGGTGCGGGAAGATAGGACAGCTCTATCACAGCGTCGCCGAAGCTCGCCGCGGAAAAATAGTATTTCTGAGGGATGTCGATACGCAGGGTAAGGTCGCCTTTGGCAGCGACATTGGCGATGATGTCGCCGGCGCCGACATACTGACCCTCGCGGACGGCAAGGGCTGTTACGGTGCCGGCGATGGGCGATGTGGCGCGGCCCGACGATGCGGCAGGGCTATATGCGGCCTGCGCGGCGAGGTAGCTTTCAAGAGCTGCGTTACGCTCGCCCACGGTAGCCCTCTGCTTTTCATACAGACTTTCGATGCGCTCGTATTCGGTTTTCGCGGCTTCGAGGGCAACCTTGGCGACAGCGTTGGCATCGCCGCCGGTAATGTTGCGGGCATCGATAGTCGCAACCACTGTACCGCGGCCCACATCTTTACCGGGATTCATGCCTGCGGCAAAATGAACGATTCCGGCTGTGGGTGCCGATACAACGGCATCTGATTCGCCGGAAGCCATAACGGTGCCCGAGGCCCGCAGCGTTGTGGTGAAATCGCCGGCGGCGACAGTATCCACACACACACCGAAGCGCTCGGCTGTCTCAGGTTCAAGAATAATCTCGCCTCCGGCGTGCGCATGCCCTTCGTGGCCGTGATTATGACCGGCATGCTCGTCGGCGACCTCGGACGCGTGTTCCTCATGGTTATGTCCGTCGCCGCTGTGGCCGCACGAACACATCGCCAGTACCGCCACAATACCTATGATATACTTTTGCATCGTTGTCTGTTTTTGCAAAATTAACATTTTCCGTCCTTTTATCAAAGGAAAGATTTCATCCGACAAAATCAAACCCGGCGGCGCGTACGGCGTCGGCCACGGCGTTGTCGCTTACGTTGCCTTCCACGGTGGCAGTGCCGCCGGCGAGGTCTACCTGTACACTTTCAACACCTTCGAGAGCGCCGAGGCTCTTTTCTACAGTGGCCTTGCAGTGAGGGCAGGCCATACCTTCAATTTTATAAGTTTTTGTCATTGCTTGAGTATTTATAGTTTTCTTGATAAATTTTTCGCGTATCCAGGCATATATCAGCAATGCGGCAAGCAGGGCGCTGCACGATGTGCTGAACCAGCCGAACGAGGTGTGGCAGGCATCGGTGCACAGCTCGCTCATTGGCGGCATAAACCAGCTTCGCGGCATCAGCAGGTCGATTGCAAGGCCGAAAGCTATCGCCGTAACGGCAACCGAGGCAACATATATCGCCGTGGCGCGTCTGCCATAGGTACGGCCCAAGATTATCAGCGATGCGAAGTTCGCTGCCGGTCCGGCCATCAGCATCACAAAGGCAATGCCGGGCGAAAGACCTTTGAGCATCAGCGACAGAGCCACGGGAATAGAACCTGTGGCGCATATATACATCGGTATGGCCACCACAAGCACGGCAAGCATGGCAAGGAGGGGATAGCGGCTCAGGCCTAAGAAAAGGCTGTCGGGGACGAACACCGTAATCAATGCTGCCACCACCAGACCTATCACAAGCCACTTGCCAACGCTGGCAACCATGTCAACAAGGCCGTAGCGTACAGATTCCACAAGTTTGCCAAAGAAACTTGCCGGCATTTTTTCATCGGCAGCGGCGTGGAGCCGGCCGTCGGGCGCACACTCGTCGCCGTACCTGCTCACGGCCATACCGCCGAAGAAAGAGCCCACCAACGCAGCAAGTGGCCTCACGATGGCGAATGGCAACCCCAGCAGCGAATACGTCGCCGCGATGGAATCCACACCAGTCTGCGGCGTGGCGATAAGAAACGATGTAGTTGCACCTTTGGAAGCGCCCTGGCGGCGCAGCGACACTGCCGTCGGAAGCACTCCGCACGAGCACAGCGGCAGAGGTATGCCGAACAGAGCGGCCTTCACCACTGGTTTCCATCCCGGACCGGAGAGGTGCCTGCTCATGGCCGATGTCTTTACAAATACGTGAAGCATACCGGCAATGATGAAGCCCAGCAGAATGTAGGGCGACATCTGGTTCATGATACCCAGGAAGGAGTATATAAGTTTAGATAAATCCATTATTTTAACCCTTTTAATTCATAACGTTGCAAAAGTAACTGTTATTTCGTGCAACCCGGTGGCAAAAAAATAACAGGGCCGTGAACTTTATTTGCGGGCTGGCGTTTGAATAATACATAGCAAAATTACTTTTTCCATTGCAAGGAATGTGATAATGATTGGTTTATACCACCGCAGCGGCACTGTGAAGCGCCGCTGCGGTGGTGTTTATATTATAAAATGTAATACGATAGAAAAAGTGCGACTCGGCTCTTACTGCACGCGGAGGTTGCCGCCGTTATTTTTCTGAAGGCCGCCGCCACCGAAACCGCCGAAGCCTCCGAAGCCATTGTTTCCGGAACCGCCGAAACGGTTGCCGCCGAAGCCGTCCTCGTCTTCTTCGTCGCCTTCCTCGCGCGGTGCTTTCTCGCCGCGTTTCAACTTGGGCTTGTTCTTCTTAATGGCATAAGGTTTCTGGGCGTCGACAGGCAGTTCATAGATATCCCATGTCTGCTCTATGTCCCAGTTTTTCTTTAGGTCGAGCCGCTTGGCAAAATAGAATACTTCCTCGGGCTGAATGGAATCGGCAAGGTTGCCGGTATCCCATTTGCCGTTGAGATTGCCGTCGATATACAGGCGCAGATAATACTTGCCAGGGGTTATAAGCTTTAGTTCGGCCACGTCGGCGCCGACAGGTTTTATGGCCTTCATGACCGGCGCGTCGGAAGTGCTCATCAGCTCTACCACCGCCTGCAGGGAATCAAGTCCGGGGAGCTTAACCTTCAGGTTGGAATAGTCCTCGGTTTTCTTTAAGGTAAACTCGTGTTTGTAAGGCTTGTTCCATGTGCCGTAGATACTTGTGGCGGCGAGGGTGTCTACGGTGAACTGATATTTCTCGCCTGGTTTCCAGGCTGTATCAAACAGGAGGCCCTGAAGACTGTTGAGCGAGTCGGGCCGCATTGTGAATCTCTGCGGTGTCCATACCGAATCCACCATCATAGAAAGATGAATGCCGGCTGTATCGATGCGTTCCAAAGGAACACCCACCTCGATAGACAGCGGCTGTCCCAGCTCCTGTGTGGAACCGGATTTGGCGGAGAAAGACAGATATTCAAGGTCGGGCGGCGGCAGGAAGGTTGTGTCGCCGGTGATGCTGTCCACAGTGAAACGCGGAGTTTCCACTTCGTCGTCCTTCTTCTTTTTCTTCTTTACTTTGGGTTCTCGGTAGAAAAAGCGCAAGGTATCGGTGGTCCATACAAGGCGGTCGAGGCTATCGTTTTTCTGATAGCGTACATCCAGGCGCAGCGAGTCGGCAGCCACCACCTCAGGGTCCTTTATCCAGTAGATAAGCGAGTCGAGCGTCTCGTTGGGCTGCACCAAGGCCCATTCGCCGATGTCGCGGCCGGTACCGGGAGCGCCGTCCACTATACGTACCTGCGGCAGCGAGTCCAGCGGGGCACCGAAGCCGAGAGTTATTTTTCGCCGTTCGGGGCGCGCGTAGTTGGAGAGATAATGCGCCTTGTACCCCTCGTTGAACCAGGTGAGCAGAATATCGTTGGGAAGATATCGTATGCCCTGGCGAGTGCTGAGCGAGTCAGCTCCGCTGACGGCATACAATGTATCGGTAACTTCGATAGACTCGGTAGTGGGTATGATTAGCTCGTCGTAGAAGGCAATGTCCTCCGAGCGGTCCCAGTGGTAGTCGCGGTTGATGTCATTGATAGCGAATATGCGGTATGTGCCTTCGGGAAGGTTGCGGATTGTGAACTGGCCGTACTGGTTGGTGCGGGCGATACGGTCGAGAGGCAATGTGGTTATCGCCGTGTCCGACAGGTTGGAATATACGCCCACAAGCATACCCTGTGCGGGTTCGAGATTTTCAGCCTGAAGCACTATGCCCGATATTCGCAGGGTATCTATGCTCGGGCCGGTAGAGAAATCGAGGGCGAAGCCGTCCAGTATATTGCCTTCGTTGAGGTCCTTTATGGCGTCGGCGAAGTCCACGGTGTATGTGGTGTTCTGGCGCAGAGTATCGCGGAACTGCACGCTGAGGCGGCGCCCGTTGGCAGATACCGTCGGAGGTGTTTTCTGTGCCGGCGAAACGACCACTTTGTTGAAGGCGTCCTCCAGCTGTATGTTTTCATCGAAAATCACCGACATACGGTCGGCATTCATGTTCAGTGCGCCCGGAGCCGGGTCGGAACGGACAAACTTCGGAGGTAACTCGTCGCGCTCGCCGCCCTCGGGACGGCCGATGCTCGCGCACGCAGCCATCAGTAGGGCGAAAACGCCCCACAGCAGCATCCGCATGTCGGCAAAATTGTTGTCGCGACGTTTCATCGTCTGTCAGAATTTACGCTCGATAATAAAATCGAACAGCTCCATAAGTTGCTGTCGTATGGGTTCCTCGGCGGGAAAGACATCGAGCTGCGCCATTGCCTGATGCTTCAGGCAGTCCATAGTGGCATAGGTGCTTTCTATGCCGCCGTTGTCGCGTGCGAATTTCTGAATCACGGCAATTTCTGAGTCGGAGAGATTGTCCTTTCCAAGCAGTTCGCGTATGGCGCGGCATTCGGGCGCACCGGACTGCAAAGCCTTGAGCAGCGGCAATGTAACCTTGCCCTCGCGCAAGTCGTTTCCAGTAGGCTTCCCTACGGTAGCGGCATCGTAATAATCGAAAATATCATCGCGCAACTGGAAACAGCGACCAAACAGCAGGGCATAACGCGCAAGCGCCTCGGTCTTCTCGTCGGGGGCGCCGGCGGCGATACAGCCCATGCGGGCGCTCGCCACAAAGAGCGAAGCGGTCTTGTAGTCGATGATGCGGAAATAGTTCGTTTCGTCGAGTGTATGCTCGCGGGCGTTGTAAATTTGGTCTATTTCACCCAGCGACAGATCGCGGCCAAGGGCGCACAGAGCGTCGACAATGCGTATCTCGCCAGTGTCGATGGCCTCCTGCATGGCCGACGATGTAAAGAAATCGCCCACCAACACCGCTACGTGGTTATCCCATACGGCGTTGACGGTAGGGTTTCCGCGACGTGTGGACGAGTTGTCCACAACATCGTCGTGAATAAGCGATGCATTGTGGAGCAACTCCACGGCGGCGGCAGCCGACATAACCTTACTGCCCGACGCGCCGAACATTTTGGCGCACATTATCAGCAGCAAAGGACGAAGCTGCTTGCCTTTGGTGCGCAGGAGCGATATTATTATGTGGCTCATCATGGGGCTTCCGGATGACGATAACCGGCGCTCTATATGCGCGTTCAGCTCGTCTATATCCCCTTTGTGAAGGCCAATGAGTTTCTCGAGAGTTGTCATTATTCGTCAATGATTTGCAAAATTAAAAAAAACTTCGCAAACCCCCAAATCCATAAGGTTTCGCCTCCAGACAATTTTTCGGCAGCGCGCACGTTATTATTCCGTATATGAACCGGATTATTACATTTCTACTTATCATATTCTGCGCCACGGGCCTCTATGCCAAAGGACCGGTTAAGATTTCGGGCCTCGTTACCGACGAGAACAACGAGCCTCTGGAATTCGTAACCGTAAAGATTGCAGGGAAGGCCGTTGGCACAACAAGCGGCCTCGACGGCCGATACAGCCTCAGCGCCCCCGAGGCCGACACAATCCGCATCGTCTTCAGCTGCATAGGCTACGAGGAATCCCACCGCAGGCTTGTAGACGCAAGCGGCAGCGTTACCGTAAACGTAAAAATGTCGCCGGCGACATACGCCCTGGGCGGCATCGAGGTTACGGATATACAGAAACAGACATCAGGCATGCAGAAAATCGACGGCGCAGGCTACAAACTGGCGCCCGACGTGAGCGGAGGCAGCGTGGAATCGCTGCTCACCACAATGGCTGGTGTGAACAGCAACAACGAAATGTCCAGCCAGTACAGTGTACGCGGCGGCAGCTACGACGAGAATTCCGTATATATCAACGGCATAGAAGTATACCGCCCGCAGCTTATTTCCTCCGGTCAGCAGGAAGGCCTCAGCATTGTAAACCCCGATATGGTGGGAGCGATAGGCTTCTCTACTGGCGGTTTCTCGGCACAGTACGGCGACAAGATGAGCTCTGTGCTCGATATCACATACCGAGAGCCCGAGGCCTTCGAGGGTGCCGTATCGGCATCGCTAATGGGAGCCACCGCAGCCGTCGGCACCAGCTCCCGCCACTTCTCGCAGTTGCACGGCATACGCTACAAGCAGAATTCGTCGCTTCTCGGTTCTATGGACGAGAAAGGAGAATACGACCCAAAATTCTTCGACTACCAGACGCACCTGACCTACACTTTCAACCCCAAGTGGAAAGTATCGTTCCTCGGCAACATCGCCGTGAACAACTATAAATTCATACCCCACAACCGCTCCACCAAGTTCGGCACGTCCACCGACGCAAAAGAATTCACCGTATATTTCGACGGCATGGAGAAGGACCGCTTCGAGACATATTTCGGTGCCATGAGGCTCGGATTCAAGCCAAACAAAGCCAACGAATTCTCGCTGCTCGCCTCGGCATTCCTCACAAACGAGCTTGTTTCCTACGACATCTCCGGCGAATACTGGCTCGACCAGGCAGGTACCGGAGGTTCCGGCGACGACAAGCCCGCCATCGGCGGAGAACTCGGCGTCGGCCGCTACCACGAGCATGCCCGCAACCGTTTCCGCGCCTCGGTATTCTCGCTGGGACTGAAAGGCACTACAGGCATCAACAGGCATAACATCGACTACGGCCTCACCTACAAACATGAGTCAATGTACGAGCGCGCACGCGAGTGGGAACTGCGCGACTCCGCCGGATATTCACTGCCGTTCGACCCCGACGCCCTGAAGGTTATATATAACCTGTCCTCAAACCACGACATCAGCAGCAACCGCCTGGAGATATACGCTATGGACACCTACCGCATGGAAACATCTGCCGGATACCTCAACCTGAACGGCGGCGTCCGCATGTCCTATTGGGACTACAACAAGGAATTCCTCGTAAGCCCGCGCGTAAGCGTCGGCTTCGTACCCGACCGCTGCCCGCGCCTGGCACTGCGCTTCGCTACGGGCCTGTACTACCAGTCGCCATTCTACAAGGAATACCGCATGCAGGAAACTTTGCCCGGCGACAACATAGTGGTAAACCTCAACGACAAAATAAAGAGCCAGCAGTCTTTCCAGGTAATCCTCGGCGCCGACTATACCTTCCGTGCAGTAAACCGCCCGTTCAAAATAACAGGCGAGGCTTATTACAAGAACCTCCACAACCTCATTCCCTACGAAATAGACAATCTCAAACTCGTGTACGCAGGCCAGAATCTTACCAACGGCTATGCTATGGGGCTCGATTTCAAACTATTCGGCCAGTTTGTACCCGGAACGGACTCATGGATAAGCTTCTCGCTGATGAAAACGCAGGAAACTCTCAACGGCGTCAAAGTACCCCGCCCCACCGACCAGCGCTACAGCTTCGCCCTCTTCTTTACCGATTACTTCCCCAAATTCCCCAAACTGAAGTTCAACCTTCGCGGAATATTCTCCGACGGCCTGCCTATGACAGCCCCGCGCGGCAGCCGCGACAAAGGATATTTCCGCGCTCCCGCATACAAGCGCGTGGATATCGGTCTGGCATATGCATTGCTTTCACCGCCGGCCGAAGGACAGCCGCGCTCCGGCCTGGCTAAACACTTCAAAAGCATCTGGCTCGGCGCCGACATCTTCAATCTGCTGGACATAAGCAACGTGAGCAGCTACTATTGGGTTACCGACGTCAACCGTCTGCAATACGCCGTGCCAAACTACCTTACGCGACGACAGTTCAACGTACGCCTTTCTGTGGAATTCTGACTCGGCACCGAACAATAGCTGCCGCCGGCGTGTTTAAACTGGTACTTAAAACACTACAGCTATGTCAACCAAAAAAAGTATCAAAGGCACGCAGACCGAGAAAAACCTCGTAATCTCTTACGTTGCCGAATCCACTGCGGTAACACGCTATACTTTCTATGCCGCACAGGCAGAGAAAGAAAATTATTTCCCCATCCAGAAAGTATTCGAGGAGACAGCAGCAAACGAACTCCGCCACTCCAAAGTCTACTTCAAATTTCTTGAAGGCGGTTCCATAACCGTACCCGTAGGAGTTGACGCTGGCGTTATCGGCACCACCGCCGAAAACCTTGCCGTAGCCGCCCGCGAGGAACTCGAGGAAGGCTCCGAAATGTACGAACGCTTCGCAAAAGTAGCCGACGCCGAAGGCTTTACCGAAATCGCTGAACACTTCCGCGCCATCGCCACAATAGAGATGCACCACCGCAACCGCTTCCTCCGTTTCCTCAAGCAGGTACAGGACGGCACTGTATGGAAGCGCGACAAGCCAATCACATGGAAATGCCTCGTCTGCGGCTACGAATATGTTGGCACCGAGCCACCTGCCGTATGCCCCGCATGCGACCATCCGCGCGAGCATTACATGGCCCTCGACGATCCCGAAGACCTTGAATAATAGCCCAGACACAACACCACGCCTTCCACGGAACCTCCGCGGAAGGCGTTTTTTCTTTACCGTCCCTACAGCAGTTTCCGGCCTCACCTTTTCGGGACGGAACAATTCCCTATGAAAAAAAATATTTTATGCGGTTTAAATATTGCAATTCAGAAATTTTATTTATTTTTGCAGAAGTTTTACTAACCAGAATAACAAAAAAATGAAAAAGAACCTTTTTATCCTTGCAGTGGCAGCTTTTGCCATTTTCGCATTTCCTTCGTGCAGTTCCATCCGCCACACAGCCAAAACAGTTGATGTTACGACCACGGTAACCAGCCGCAGTGCCGCAGACCTTGATGTTTCGCAAAACAAGATTTCCTATACGTTCCGGCCTACAAAAGCTCAACGTCGCTGTGGCGAAAAAGCTGTTATTAGATCCGCTGTCGCCGAGGCGCTTGAGATAAACGGCAAGTCCGATGTCCTTGTCGGTTTCCAGTATGAAATCAAAAAGACTAAAAATTTCTTCGGCCGCACCAACATCAAATATGTAAAGGTGGAAGGATATCCGGCAAAATATAAAAACATTCACGCAGTCACCAAATAATCAGGCACTATGAAGACCAAATCCGCATTAATCATAGCAACAGCTCTTTTGCTGAGCTCGTGCTCTTCTGTGCGACACACAGCAGCGACTGCGCCTGTAGACGTTACTGTCGCCACTTTCACCGTTGCCGATATGGATGTCCAGCCCACAAAAATTACGGCAACAACAAACTGGAACTATAATCCATTCAAGCGAGTCAACGTCGAAACCGTAAAGGACAACACCACTGCAAAAATGCTTCAGGAAACAGGTGCAGACGTATTGGTTGAGCCCCAGTATATTATCGAGCGCCGGGGATTTCTAAGAGGCGGTTCCGTAACTGTATTCGGCTTTCCAGCCAAATATTCTAACTTTCACAAAATGACTCCCGAGGAAGCCAAAATAATTTCCGACCTCGAGAAATTGCAGCCTAAGAAAGAAAAAAAGAGATTTCTGTTCTTCTGATAAAACTTAATAGCGACACACAAACGGAGGCCCGATTTCACCCGGGCCTCCGTTTTGCATATAACCGTATGCGATGTACGGCATTCGCGGCAAGGGATATTTTTTGGGGTACGAAATTTTTTGATTACTTTTGTAAGCGGGATATTTCCCTCTTTTCGACATGGAACATTACATTGTATCGGCTCGAAAATACAGGCCGGCGACATTCGACACTGTCGTTGGACAGCAGGCCCTTACGGCTACGCTCAAGAACGCCATCGCCACGGGCCGTCTGGCACACGCCTATCTGTTCTGCGGCTCGCGAGGCGTGGGCAAGACGTCGTGTGCCCGTATTTTCGCCAAAACCATCAACTGCACCAACCGCACGCCCGATGGCGAAGCGTGCAACGAGTGCGATTCCTGCCGGCAATTCAATGAAAACCGCTCGCTGAACATTATCGAGCTCGACGCGGCCTCCAACAACGGCGTGGAGGACATCAAGAGCCTCATGGAACAGGTTCAGGTACCTCCGACGCACGGCAAATACCGCGTGTTCATCGTCGACGAGGTGCACATGCTCTCGGCAGCGGCCTTCAACGCTTTCCTAAAAACACTGGAGGAGCCGCCGGCACACGCCATTTTCATCCTTGCCACAACAGAGAAGCACAAAATAATTCCAACGATTCTCTCGCGCTGCCAGATCTACGATTTCAACCGTATAACTATCAACGATATGGTAGCGCACATGCAGAAAGTTGCCGCGCAGGAAGGCTATACCGCCGAACCGGCGGCGCTGAACGTGATTGCACGTAAGGCCGACGGCGCCATGCGCGACGCTCTCTCGATTTTCGACCAGGTAGCTGCGTGCACGCGCGGCAACATCACATACCAGGCAACCATCGAGAATCTGAATGTGCTCGACCACAGCTACTACTCGCGTCTGATCGACGCTTTCGTGGCTCAGGACGTCGCCGCGGCGCTGATGATATACAAGGAAATACGCGACAAAGGCTTCGACTCACAGTTCTTTATAAACGGTCTCGGACAATACCTGCGCGACCTTGCCATGAGCGCCAGCCCCTCGACTCTGCAGCTTGTGGAAGCGACCGACGCCGTGCGTCAGGAGATGGCCGCACGTGCCGCAACGCTGCACCCCACGTTCTTCTACCGCGCGATGGACCTGTGTAACCAGGCCGATTTCAATTTCCGCCAGGCAACAAACAAACAGTTTCTTATCGAGCTTACGCTCATCAAACTGTGCCAACTATTAAGCCCCTCGTCAGATGAAAGCGGAGTAGACGGGGGGCATCTGAAGCCGCTTGAAAGCGGCAACGCCACAACTTACAAGGCCCCGGCGGCACAGCCGGCGCCCCAGCCTGTGGCACATGCTCCGCAACCGGCGCCGGCTCCAAAAAAGCCGGTTGCCGTTCCGACAACAGCGACAGCCGCCTCTGCGCCGGTAGCCGCCGAACCCGAACAAAAGTACTATAATCCCGGCTCGCTATCGTTGGGAAGCCTGCGCATGAAGCCTGCCGCCACTCAGGAAACCGCGCCTGCTGCGCCCGAAGAACCAAAGAAGCGCGAGAAGCCCTACACCGAGGCCGACATACAGCGCGTATGGGGCACCGCCGTGGCGTTGTCGCAGCTCGGGCCAATGCTCACAAGCCTGCTGAACGTGGCCATGCCAGTTATGGAGGGCAACGGCGCGCTCACGGTACGCGTGTCCTCCCAGATGGAAGCCGATGTGCTTGCCAAGGGACTGACAACACTGCAGCGACACCTGTGCGACGCCCTCGAAAACGACAGCATATCCATAAGTGCCCGCGTATGCGAAATGGAGCTGCCAAAGAACCTGTGGACCGACGACCGCGTGCTTCAGGAAATTCTCGACGAACATCCGGGCGTAAAGCACCTTATTGAAAAATTCAAGCTGCGCAGAACATAAGAACCGCTATCATGACATTACTCCGACAACTTGCAATGTGCGCCGCTGTAGCCTTTGCCGGCGCCTCCTGGGCCGAAGCGCCCGCGAACTACTACCGCGACTGCGAGAACAAGTGCGGCAAAACTCTTCTGGAATCGCTCCACTACGCCATCCGCAACCCCGAGGTTGTTGGCTATCAGGGGCTCTGGACCCTGTACAAGACATCCGATGTGGATGAAAACGGGAAAATATGGGACATGTACTCCACAAAAAGATGGACTCCGGGCACCGAACAGTGCGGCAACTATACCTCGGTGGGCGACTGCTACAACCGAGAGCATTCCATGCCTAAGAGCTGGTTCAACGACGCACTGCCAATGTATGCCGACGCTTTCCATATCTATCCTACCGACGGCAAGGTGAACGGCCAGCGCTCCAACTACCTCTACGGCGAATGCGAGGGCGGCACAACGCTTGGAACCAACGCAGGTGTGCAGGCGCTCGGACGACTCGGCAAAAGCACCTTCCCGGGCTATGCGGGCACCGTGTTCGAGCCCGTGGACGAGTACAAGGGCGATTTCGCACGTTCATACTTCTATATGGCGGCATGCTACTACGACCGAATAAGCTCCTGGGATTCCGAGATGCTCGGAGGCACAAACTTTCCTGCCTTCACAGGCTGGGCGCTGGACCTGCTGCTGAAATGGCACGCACAGGACCCCGTGAGCGACAAGGAACGCAACCGTAACGATGTTGTGTACGCCAATCAGGGAAACCGCAATCCGTTCATCGACTATCCTTCGCTTGTAGACCATGTATGGGGTACAAGCGACAGCGAGCCGTGGCACTCCGGCGACGCTCCCGCCCCCGAAATCAACAGACCGTCGGCAGCCGAGGCAATCGACCTGGGATACGCAGCCGCTGGCGCGCCCGCAACGATAGAAATAGAGTTGCTTACAAGCAATGCCACCGAAACGGTGAACATCTCGGCCTCAACGCCTTTCGCAGTGGTTCCCGCATATGTGCCGGCAGAAACAGCCAACGCAGGCACAATGCTCAGAATAAGCTTCGCCCCCGCAGCTCCTGGCTCTTATACCGGCGAGCTGACAGTGTCTACCGGCAAAACAACCGGAGTATACACCCTTAAAGGCATCGCAACAGAAGGTATTCCGTTCCGTCCGGCAAGCGACATCACAACGGAATCGTTTGTACTGAACTGGCTCTACGTAGGCATGGACCTCGACGGCAAGTACAGCATAAGCATAAGCGACGCTCAGGGCACACTCCCCGGCTATCCCGCAAGTGTCGACGCCAAGGCCGGAAGCTACACCGTAAACGGTCTTGAACCGGCTACCGAATACACTTGCACAATAAAAGGCGACGGCATTGCCGGCACGACCACTGTAACCACAGCAAGCGCGCTGCCCTTCATCGATTTCCTTTTCGACGGCGATCTGTTCTTCCGTGCCCAGCCGGGCATACCTTCGGCACCGGCCGAAATTATACTCGCCACGGAAAACATCGATTCAGACATAACCCTATCGGTCAATGCACCCTTCGAACTGTCGGCCGACAGCGAGGAATGGGCTGCGGCGCTTACCATGTCGCCTGACGAAAACCGTTTCTTCCTGCGCCTAAATGCCTCCGAGGCCGGAGAATACGAGACTTCGCTTTCTGCAACCGACGGCAACTGCGTATTCTCTGCCACCGTGCGCGGCAAAGTAACAGAAGGTGCGTTCTTCGAGGATTTCGAAGCCATGCCGGATAACGACAACGGCTATGTGGACATATACAACGGCACCGCCTGCCAGTGGCTTGTACAGCAGGGAGGCTTCTGGAAAAGCGACCCCGTATGCGAAGGCGAACGCTCGCTGCGTTTCAGCAAGAAATCCGAAGGTTTCGTAGCCATGAACAGCGACCGCGCCGAAGGTATCGGAACCGTCAGCTTCATGGCGGCAAAATGGAACAACACCAGCGATGCCGAAGCTGTTGTACTTGTAGAGACAAGCACCGACAGCGGCACCACGTGGCACGAAGCAGGCCGGATAACGGTAAGCGAACCTCAGTTCACCCGTTTCAGCGTGGCCGCCAATGTGGAGGGCAACGCACGCATGCGTCTGCGCCAGATTTCGGGCGCACGCTGGCTGGTGGATAACATAGGCATTACCGACGCCGCCACCGGTGTTGCAAGTCCCGACGCCGACCGCCATCAGTGGAACGCCTTCTCCACAGGCGGCAGACTTGTCGTGGACACCCGCGCCGATATCGACGCAGCCATATATTGCACCGACGGCCGCACCGTATTCGCAGGTACCCTGACAGAAGGACGCCACTCATTCGACGCATGTGCGGGACAGATCTACATAGTGGCTGCCGACGGTTTCTCGCGCACAGTCCTGATACGCTGACATGCTGTTTTGACGATTGGAGAATTCTCCTTAACTTTGCACAGTTAACAGGCAAACGCCAATGAGTTCAGAAAAGAAAAATTTCAATATACTGTCCACCATTCTCAAATATGTGGTGCCGCTGGTTATAAGCATAGGTCTGTGCTGGCTTCTTTTTACCGGCATAGATTTCGACGAGATGCTTGCCATAATCCGCGAGCAGTGCGACTTCCGGTGGATTGCCTTTGGCTTCGTGTTCGCCATTGGTGCGCAGGTATGCCGCGCCTACCGCTGGCAGATACAGCTCAGGGCTCTCGGAATAACACCCCCGGCATACGTGCTGGTGTACAGTATCTTCGGCACATACGCCGTAAATCTTGTTTTTCCGCGCTTGGGCGAAGTGTGGCGTACCGGCTATGTGGCGCAGCGGCAGAAGGCGCCGTTCACCACTGTGTTCGGTTCTATGGTCGCCGACCGCCTGTCCGACACCGTGGCAGTGGCGCTGATAACGCTTTTCGCATTCGCTGTGGCCTCCTCCGCAATCATGAGCTATCTGCACGAAAACGGAGAAACCCTGTCCGCCATCGCCGGGCTGCTCGAATCGCCGTGGCTGTGGAGCGCCGTGGCCATGTGCGTGGCCGCCGTATGGATTCTCATGAAAATCCACACCTCCAACAAGGCCATAAACATGCTTCAGGCTGCCATAAAAGAACTTTGGCAGGGTTTCGCCGTTATAGTAAAAATGCCTGGCAAAGGAAAATGGCTCCTGCTCACACTCGGGATATGGACGTGCTACTTCCTGCAGTTGTACGTATCGTTCTATGCCTTCCCCTTCACGGCCGCACTTCTGGCAGAATACGGAGTACCCGCCGCGCTGGTAACATTTGTCCTCGGCAGCCTGGCGATGGGCGTGCCATCAAACGGCGGCATCGGGCCCTGGCAATGGGCCGTAATATTTGCCCTCGGCATATACGGCCTTCCCAAAGCCGAGGCTGGCGCCTTTGCAAACCTGTCGCTCGGCACAACCACGCTGCTCACAATAGCGCTGGGAATATTCACATTCGCAGCAATCGCGTTCGACAAACGCCGCTTTACACGACATACAGAAACACAAAATAACAGATAAACAGAATTGAAAATGGCAAAAGTCATTATCATCGGTATCGGAGGCGTAGGCACTGTAGTTGCCTACAAATGCGCCCAGCATCCCGAAGTTTTCAGCGAGATAGTTCTCGCTTCCCGCACCCTTTCCAAGTGCGAGGCACTGGCAAAAAAAATAGGCAAACCCAACGTTTCGGCCGACCGCGTCGATGCCGACAGCGTTGAAGAGGTTGTTGCACTCTTCAACCGCCACAAACCCGACATGGTTATCAACGTGGCTCTTCCGTATCAGGACCTCAACATCATGGAAGCTTGCCTGCAGTGCGGCGTAAATTATCTGGACACCGCCAACTACGAACCCAAGGACGTGGTACACTTCGAATACTCCTGGCAGTGGGCTTATCGCGAGCGTTTCGAGCAGGCCGGTCTGACCGCCATCCTCGGCTGCGGCTTCGACCCGGGCGTGAGCGGCGTCTTCACCGCATATGCCGCCAAACACTGGTTCTCCGAGATGGAAACCCTCGATATCGTCGACTGCAACGCCGGCGACCACGGCAAGGCTTTCGCCACCAACTTCAACCCCGAAATCAACATACGCGAGATAACACAGAACGGCCGCTACTGGCAGGACGGCGAATGGGTGGTTACAAAACCGCTTGAATTCCACAAGACACTGAACTACCCCAACATCGGCCCGCGCGAATCGTACCTGCTCTACCACGAAGAGCTTGAATCGCTTGTGCAGAACTATCCCACAATCAAGCGTGCCCGCTTCTGGATGACCTTCGGACAGGAATATCTCACACACCTGCGCGTAATTCAGGACATAGGCATGGCACGTATCGACGAGGTGGAATACAACGGAACCAAAATCGTGCCTCTGCAGTTCCTCAAGGCCGTGCTTCCAAATCCGCAGGAACTTGGCGAGAACTACAAGGGCGAGACGTCCATCGGCTGCCGCATCTCCGGCAAAGGCAAGGACGGCAAGCCGCTCACATATTATATCTACAACAACTGCTCGCACCACGAAGCCTATCTGGAAACCGGCATGCAGGCCGTGAGCTACACCACCGGCGTACCCGCCATGTGCGGCGCCATGATGTTCCTTACTGGTAAATGGAACCTCAAAGGTGTGCGCAATGTGGAGGAATTCGATCCCGACCCATTCCTGGCAGCAATCGCCGAAAACGGTCTCCCCTGGCATGAAGTGGTAGGCGGCGACCTCGAACTCTGATACACCAGTTCACTGCTAACCGGCCATGCTCAGCGCAACGATTATCACCCATAACGAGGAACGCAACATCGAGCGCTGCCTCAATTCCCTTATGGGAGTCGTCGACGAAATAATCGTCGTCGACTCCTATTCCACGGACAGCACACCGGAAATATGCCGGCGCTATGGGGCTAAGGTTACCCAGCGTGTGTTCTCGGGCTACGGCCCGCAGAGACAATATGCCGCAAGCCTTGCCGGCGGACGCTACGTGCTGTCTATCGACGCCGACGAAGTGCTGACCGAAGAACTGCGCGACAGCCTTAAAAAGCTGCGCAGCGAAGGCTTCGGACACCGCATGTACTGTTTCCGTGTGGTGAACTACGTAAAAGGACAGGCCGTGCTACGTAGCGGACTGGAACCCATAATGCAGACACGCCTGTTCGACAAGCGCTACGCATCGTGGGACATGCTCGATGTGGGCGAGCGCCTGTCGTATCCTGCTGGCGTGCGTCCACAGCCGCTGAAGGGCGAGATGCACCACTTTCGCTGCGATACAGTGAAAGAGCTGGAATTCAAGGAAATACGCAACGCCCGTATGCGCGGGCGCATGATGGCCGCCGCTGGTATTAACGCCAGCACGCCTTTGTGCTGGCTCCGCGCGGCATGCTCGTTCCTCAACTGCGCCGTACGCCAGGGAGCAATGTTCGACGGCGACGCCGGTCGCACCGTGGCAAAAGTTCGCTTCAAATCTACCCTTGCCGCATATCTTACCGCGCGCAGCATCGCCCGCGAAAGTCACGAAAAACGCAACTGAAACTTTAAACACCATCGTCCATGAGCCTAAAACTATTCTGCAAGAATACCAACAGCCACATCGAAACTGAAGGCGGTTCCACACTCGCCGAAGTGGCCGAATCAATTGGCGACGCCCTCGACGCACGCCCTATTTGCTGCCGCGTCAACAACAAGACAGAAAGTCTCGACTTCCGTGTGTTCATGCCCAAGACGGTGGAATTCCAGGACTGCACAACAGGCTCCGGCCCGCGTGTATATATCCGCTCGCTATGCTTGATGCTCTACCGCGCCGTTCGCGAGGTGCTTCCCGGCGCGAATCTGCACATGGAGCACTCGCTATCGCACGGCTACTACTGCCGCATAATAAACTGCGACACTCCACGTGAAGACTACGTGCGGGCGCTGAAAGACAAAATGATGGAGCTGCATCGTGCCGACATGCCCATTGTGTCGCACATGGCGCCGACTCATGAGGTTATCAAACTGTTCCAGGAGCAGGGCCTCACATCCAAAGTTCTGCTGCTGCGCACATTGCGCGACCTGTACACCAAGTATGTTACCCTCGACGGCGTTGTCGACAGCTACTACGGCGCTCTGGCGCCTTCAACAGGCCATATCGGCGTGTTCGACCTGCTGCCGTACAAAGAAGGCTTCCTCCTTATGTCCTTCGACCCCGCCGACCCATCGCGCCCCTCGCAATATGTGAAGCAGGAAAAAATGTACGAGGCTTTCAGCAGATACGTGCAGTTCAACAATATAACCGGAGTGTCAAATGTCGGCGAGCTAAATACTTGTGTGCTCGATCATCGCGCTCCGGAGCTGATAAACGTTACAGAAGCGCTTCACGAGAAAGCCCTGACAAATATCAGCGACGACATCAGGGAACGATACGACAACGGCGGCGCGCGAATCGTGCTTATTTCTGGCCCGTCGTCGTCCGGCAAGACAACAACTACCAAGCGCCTTGCCATTCAGCTGATGACCAATCTGCTGAAGCCAAAAATGATATCGCTGGACAACTATTTCGTCGACCGCACACACACTCCGCTCGATATAAACGGCGATTACGATTACGAATCCCTGTATGCTCTGGATCTCGACCGCTTCAACAAAGACCTTGAGGCCCTGCTGGCCGGCAAGGAAGTGGAAATGCCAACCTACAACTTCGAGACCGGATGCCGCGAATACAAGGGCGACAGAATGGCCCTCGAGGAAGGCAACATACTGCTTATCGAAGGCATCCACGGACTAAATCCCGACCTTACGCCACTCATTCCCGAAGAGCAGAAATACCGAATTTATGTATCGGCGCTGACAACACTGCACATCGACAGCCACAACTGGGTGCCTACAACCGACAACCGATTGCTGCGCCGCATTATCCGCGACTACAAATACCGTGGCACGTCTGCCGAAGAAACTATTCGCCGATGGCCCAGTGTGCGCCGTGGCGAGGAAAAATGGATTTTCCCATATCAGGAGAATGCCGACGCAATGTTCAACTCGTCCCTCGTATTCGAACTGGGCGTGATGCGGGACCATGCCGAGAACGTTCTTCGTTCCGTGCCCGGCGACGTACCCGAATATGCCGAGGCATACCGCCTGCGCAAGTTCCTGAGCTATTTCCTGCCCATCGACCTCAGTTACGTACCTTCCAACAGCCTGCTAAGGGAATTTATGGGAGGCAGTTTGTTCAAATACTGATGAAACACCGCGGCATTCCTTTAATCTCCGCTCTAATGGCGTGTATGGTTGCCGGAGGCGCAACCATACAGGACCGGGCCGAAAGGGCTTTCGCCGCCCGCGAATGGGCAAGCGCACAAGCTCTGTACATGCTCGAGGCCGACAGAACTCCGGCACAGGCACGCCCGTACGGCCGGATTGTCGTGGCCGCACTTATGGCCGGCGACACAAGCTGCACCATATCGCAGATAGAGCGAGCGATGGCACATGGAGTGCCGCTGGATTCGGTGCTGTCTGTTGTCGAGTCGGAATCCATGACACTCGGACAGGGCGATATGTACGCCGGCGAGCTGCACCGCATAGAAAACACCCTGCCCTACCTCCGCCGTCCGGTGCAGGCACGGTTGCTGAACTACTATACATTCCGTAACAATCCGGAGAACATTATCCGATACTCGCAGCTGCTGTTGCGAGGGCTGCCCGACTCGCCGCGATACCTCAACAGCCTCGCCTACGGCTACACGCTTGCCGGCGACAATGCCGCTGCCGTCGCAACATGGGAAAAGACTGTAAAAGCCGACCCCGACAATGTAGAGGCACTTGTAAGCCTGGGAAACGCCCTGCTCGACACCGACCAGGCCGCGGCTCTGGCTTTCCTGCGGCGCGCCTACTCTATCCGGCCCTCCGACTATCTTCTGCGCCTCCTGAATAGGTTCTCAAAGGAATAATATACTCTAAATTTCGCGTTCGAGGTTGAGGAATGCGTGCCAGATGGCGCTGAGAATCATTACGATGCAATTGTTTTTTATGTAGCTTTCGGATACTTCCTCGTCGAGAACGAAAGTATACTCCATGCGGATGGCGTTGTTGCGTACAACAGCCATAGGCATGATCGACCGTAGATTATGACGGTTGGCCAGAAAAAGCAGATCGCCTTCCGGAACATAATCGGGAGCTCCGGCGGAATATGTTAAACGGCCGTTGTTCACCGTTATGAAAATAAGGACCTTATGTTCAAAATCACTGTCGGCCGACTGGGTAACCACCAAATCGCCGTCGTCGTCGAGGAGCGTGGGAACCTGCAGTTCGTCCAGATAGCGGCGTATCAGGGTGAGGTCTACTGTCATGTATATTGTTTGTCGGGGTTATTCAATGTTGTCTTTCTCTAAATTTGCAAAAGCATTCCTGATGCCCTCGAGGGTTACAAGCAGGCAGTCCTCCTTGATAAAGCCGCGGCTTACGTCCTCATTTATATAAAAGGAGTACTCCATGTGTATGCGCCCGTCGCGCACAACGGCGGTTGGGACATAGTTGCGGCGGTTACTGCGGTTGGCAAGGAAGAGCAGATCGCCAGCAGGTTCATATTCCGGCGCCATGCCTACGAACGACAGGCGGCAGCCATGCTCAATCATTATGCACACGACCGTCTCATAGGGAAAATCGCCTTCGGGGGCGATGTTCACATACAGGTCGTTGTCGGCGGTAAGGCGCGAAGGGAGGCGCAGCTCGTCGGTGAGTGAACGCAGTGTTGTTATATCTAATTTCATGGCCGGGGGGGTTATTCTTCGGATGCGCGGCGCCGGGCTATTTCCTCGTCGCTAAGTTCGAAATTGGCAAAAGCCTGCAGAGGCAGAAATACCGAAGGACGTACCACATCCTCCAGGATATAGTGGGGCGTGACTTCGTTCACAAGGCTGAAAACACGCTCCATAACCACGTTGCCGTCTTCGTCGATATAGCATGCCGGGGCATAGGAGCGGCAGTTGTGCCTGTTTGCCAGCGCGTACAAATCGCCGGAGGGATGGTAGTCCTGCGCCTCGCTGTGGAAAATAAGGGAATTCTCGCGTATGGTGATGAAGGTGATGACGGGATGACTGAAATATTTTTCATCGGAGAACGAGATGGCTACAGTGTTGTTCTCGAATTCGGTGTACTTCAGTTCGAGTATATCCAGACATTCCAGTATTTGCTCGCGTGATACCATGATTAACGTTTTCTGATTATTGTTAGGCCGTCGCGGACGGGAACAATCACTTTTTCTACGCACGTGTCAGCCGCCACAAGGTCGTTGAAGCGGCGCACGCCTTCGGTCTGAGGGTCGCGGGCAGCGGCGTCGAGCACTTTTCCGCCCCACAGGGTGTTGTCGGCAAGAATATACGCCCCTGACGACAGTGCCGGGAGCACAAGTTCATAGTACTCGGTGTAGCGGCGCTTGTTTGCGTCGATAAACACCATATCGTAACTGTTGGCCGCAAGAAGGCCCGGCAACAGCGCCTCGGCATCGCCTATATGGAGGGTTATCGGGCGCTCCGCAAACAGTTCCCTAAGTTCATCGGCGTATTCGTCGTCCACTTCCACCGTATCCACATGGCAGCCTTCGGGCATTCCCTCGGCAAAACAGAGCGCCGAATACCCGGAGAAGGTGCCCAGCTCGAGTATGCGCCGCGGACGTATCATGCGCGTGAGCATTACAAGCATGCGACCCTGGGCGTGGTCGGTGCACATGCGCGGATAAAGCCGCTGCAGATGCGTGCGGCGGTAGAGGTCGGCCAGCTCGGCCGGTTCCTCGTCTATATGCAGGTCTATGTAATCGTCGGTTGTCATTGTTGCAGCAGGGTCGGGTCTACAAGAATCCACATGGCGGCATGGGAAAGAAGAAGAACAACTACAATAATCCATGCCAGAGCGACACGGGAGCACGCGCATTTCCATGCACAGAACCCGGCAAGGAGCACATAGAATGGATATATCCACAAAAATGTTTCCTCGGTGCCTCCGGGTGGACAAAGTTCCATCAGCTTAAAAAAAGCCAGTAACGGCAGGCATGCCACCACTATGGCTGCCCGGCATACTGTTATCTTTGCGGAAACATTCATTTCTTATTCCCGTTTTTCTCGGCAAGATATGCCTTTACAGTTTCGGCTATACCGCGCTCCAGCGGGTAGTTGGCTTTGAATCCGAAATCGTGCTGTGCCTCCTCAACAGAGCAGCTCCAGTTGCGCTGACGCATAATCTTGAACTTGTCGCGGTTGAGTGTGGATGGTTTCAGACTTATCAGACTCCATTTCTCAGCCACCACGGATGCCACGTATGCCATCCACAGAGGCAGACGGATGGGTATCACGGCCTTTTTGCCGAGGGCTTTGGCCACTATGGAGCGGAATTCCTTCTGTGTATAGGCACGCGGCTCGCTGATAATGTATTTGCGGCGCACTGTGCGGTCGGTAGCGAGGGCGTCGAACATGGCGCCTACAAGATCGTCCACATATATAAAGGTGAGCATCTGCGTTTTATATCCCACGCCGAAATCAAAATGGCTGTCGATGCACTTCACCATCATCAGATAGTCCTGCTCGTGCGGGCCATAGACTCCGGTAGGGCGGAATATGGTCCAGGGTAGGTCTGTCTGCATCTCAAGGAATGTCTCGGCCTTGATTTTAGACAGCCCGTATCGCGTGTTCGGATTCGGGATAGTGCGTGCGTCGATAGGCGTATAGTTCTTGTCGTCGACATTGCCGAGAGCGCTCAGCGAACTCATGTACAGAAAACGGCGCGGCATAAGTTCCGCAGCCCGCAGAGCCTCTACGAAGTTGCGCAGGTACACGTAGTTTATCTTGTTGAAATCGGCGAAGTTGAGACACTTTGTAGCGCCGAGGTTATAGATGATGGTATCCCACCCGCCCTCGGGCGCGGCTGACGTGAGCTGTTTCCGCAGAGCGTCCGGGTCGGCGTAGTCGAAATTCACCTGACGGTCGGCGGGAATATCGGAAAGATAGCGGCGAGAGGTGCTTTCGCGGACGCCGGCATATGTGTCGTAGCCGCGACGCAGACCCTCGGCACAGATAAAGCCGCCGATAAATCCTCCGGCACCGACAACCAACAGTGTCTTTGTTTTCTTAGTGTCCATTGTGTCTGTCTATTAAAGCCTGTACGGCAAGAATATACGATTCCACGCCGAAACCTGCCACTGTGCCGGCACATACAGGCGCAATCACCGACGTGGCACGGAAAGCCTCACGGGCGTGGATGTTGCTGATGTGCGTTTCCACCACAGGCACGGGTATTGCGGCGATGGCGTCGGCAATGGCATAGGAGTAGTGGGTATATGCGCCGGCGTTGAGCACTATGCCGAGGCAGCTGTCGTCGAAACCGGCGGCATGCAGCTCGTCGATAATATCGCCCTCGCCGTTGTGCTGCGCAAATCGCAGCGCCTGTTCCGGAAAGCGGCCGGAAACGACGGCGCAGAGATCTGCGAGAGTAGCTGTACCGTAAATTTCCGGTTCCCGGCGACCCAGCAGATTAAGATTTGGGCCGTTGAGAACCAGGATATAGCTTTTGTCCATAATCAGTGCATCTCAACTTTATGTGTCGGCGGAAGCTCGTTGTTCCGCTTGTCGATTGCCCCGATAACTTCGTGTGCCAGATGACGGAATGCAAGGCCGGAAGCGGTTGGCTCTGTTACGATGGGTTTGCCGGTGTCGTTGTGCTCGCCCACTGCCGCCACAAGCGGAATACGCGCAAGCACCGGAACATCGAATTCGTCGGCAAGAGCATCCACATCAGCATCGTTGCCGAAAAGGAAATACTTCTCGTCGGGATGCTTTTCGGGAGTAAACCACGCCATGTTGTCAACCAGACCGAGCACGGGAACATTGATGTTCTCGTTGCGGAACATCGCTATGCCCTTGCGGGCGTCGGCAAGAGCAACCTTCTGCGGAGTCGTTACCACAACGGTTCCTGTCAGTCCAAGTGTCTGTACAAGCGTAAGATGTATGTCGCTCGTGCCAGGTGGCATGTCGATAAGGAAGTAATCGAGCTCGCCCCAGTCGGCCTGTTCGATTAGCTGTTTGAGGGCGTTCGATGCCATTGCTCCGCGCCACACGGCTGCGCTGGACGGGTCGATTAGGAAACCTATGGAAAGCATCTTAACACCGTATGCCTCTGCCGGGATAATCAGATTCTTGCCGTTCACGGTGTGCATATACAGCTCCTGTCCTTCGAGACCGAACATTTTAGGCAGCGACGGGCCGTAGATATCGGCATCAAGAATACCCACCTTGTATCCCTCGGCAGCAAGCGCCACCGCAAGATTGGCGGCCACGGTGCTCTTGCCAACCCCGCCCTTGCCGGACGATACGGCAATAGTATTCCTCACTCCTGGCAGGACCGGCTCCTTCTCGGGCGCCGGAGCAGCTCCGCGCACGATAGTGTTCACCGTAACCTGTGCCTGTGGCGCACGAAGATGTATGGCTGCCTCGGCTGCCTTCAGCAACGATGCCTTGAATGGATCCGTCGGTTTTTCGAAAATGAGCGAGAAACTTACCTTGTCGCCGTCGATGCGGATATCGTCCTCGAGCATGCCTAATTCGACAATATTTTTGCCGCTGCCCGGATATCGTACCGTAGACAGCGCTTCTGTTATGAGTGCGGGATACAGAGATTCCATAAAAATGATATTTTCCTTGTTAATCTACAAAGATACGCAAATTTCGCGATTCCCCGGCCCTATCATCCGTAATTAATATAATATGCCGACAATCTTATCTGTGCGGAGGAATCCGCACCGGCACCAGAATTGTTGTTTCGCTATTGCTATCCGGCCTAAACATTCATGATTATGTGGTTGTTACAAATATGTGGTGAAAGGACAGACGATTGTCGAATTAGTATTTTTTAACTGTTTGGTTTGCTTTTTTTCCATAACTTTGCATCCTGAACACGAACGATAGTCTGCAGTTAATCAATCACATTTGCGTGCCCCTTCAACAGGCGCCTCCCTCGACATTCAACTATATTTTAACAAAACACATAAAACATACAAAAACATAAAATTTCTATCTTAATATAGGTATCTATATATAAATAACCTTATTAAACACGCCGCGAGGCGAAAAATTCAAGAATCGAAAAACATATCTTTATGGAATCCAATTCTTCTGAAAAAAAGCCTAAACGCCCCCGCATCGGGCAAACAACATTCCGAACACCGGAAGACAGCGAGAGCCGCCCGCGCTACGAGCGTCCTTCCTACAACAATCCTTCCGACAAAGCCGAAAACGGCGAAAACGAAGGATACCATGCCAAACGCCCTTATCAGCAGAGACCCTACCAGCAGCGGCCCTATCAGCAACGCCAGGGCGGTTACAACAACGGATACAACCGTCCATATCAGCCCCGTCCGCAACGTCAGGATTTCAACACAACTCCAGCTGCAGAAGGCGAGTCCGCAGAAGGAGAAAACACGAATGCAACCACCAGTAACAACAACACATATAACCGTCCATACCAGCGTCCTTATCAGCAGCGACAGGGTGGTTATAACAACGGACAGCAGCAACACTACCAGCGTCAGGGCGGTTATAACAACGGCCCCCGTCAGGGTGGCTACAACAACGGTCCCCGTCAGGGTGGTTATAACAACGGTCCCCGTCAGGGTGGTTACAACAACGGTCCACGTCAGGGCGGTTACAACAACGGTCCCCGCCAGGGCGGCTACAACAACGGTCCCCGCCAGGGCGGCTACAACAACGGTCCCCGTCAGGGCGGTTATAACAAACGCAACAATCAGAACGGCTTCCCCGGACGTGGCAAGAGCTTCACTCCGCGCCCAAAGCGCATAGAATACGAAGTTCCGGTTCCCGATCCAAACGAACAGATCCGTCTGAACAAATATATGAGCAACGCCGGCATCTGCTCGCGACGCGAGGCCGACGAATTCATCCAGCAGGGCCTCGTAAAGGTTAACGGTCAGGTAGTTACAGAACTCGGCACTAAAATCAGCTGCAACGATGTGGTTGAATACGCAGAAAAGGTTGTTACGCCCGAAAGCAAGTGCTACATCCTGCTCAACAAACCAAAAGACTGCGTAACCACCAGCGACGACCCCAACGGACGCCTCACCGTAATGGACCTTGTAAAGGGCGCTTGCCCAGAACGCATATATCCTGTTGGACGTCTCGACCGCAACACCACCGGTGTGCTTCTGCTCACCAACGACGGCGACCTTGCCTCCAAGCTCACGCACCCCAAATTCGTAAAAAAGAAAATATATCACGTTTGGTGCGACCGCGACATATCCGAAGACGATATGCAGCGTATTGCCGACGGTATCGAGCTTGACGACGGACCCATCCACGCCGACGCTATCAGCTACGCAACCGAGACAGACCGCAACCAGGCAGGTATCGAAATCCACTCGGGACGCAACCGCATTGTGCGCCGCATATTCGAAGCCCTCGGCTACCACGTAACAAAGCTCGACCGCGTATATTTTGCAGGACTAACCAAAAAGAACCTGCCGCGCGGACGCTGGCGCTACCTCACACAGGAAGAAGTGAACTACCTCAAGATGGGTTCGTTCGAATAAAAAAACACCCCACACATACACACAACAGCAGCCCGCGGAATCGCGGGCTGCCTGCGTATATGTAGGTAAATCTGTGGCTACCATCGAAGGCATGCCGTCAGGTATGCCAATGCGGCCGAAAGCCGCTCACAACCCTGGAATAAGCGTAGCGTTTCCAGGGCAAGTGCCTGAAAACAAAAAATTTCCCGGAGGGAATACACCGATACGCCAGTCAGTGTATTCCCTTTGGGAAAAGATGAGGATTAGACCATATCCCCGGAAACGCGCAAAAGCGCTTTTTCCAGGGTTGCGAGCGGCTTTCAGCCGCCTCGGCTTACCTCCGGCAAGCCTCTCCGCTTTCCACTGCCCCTCGGCAAGCCTTAGCGGATTACTACTTTTTTGGTCGAGGTTCTGGACGACGGGGCTGTGGAGCGGAGGATGTATGCCCCCTTGCCGAATGCGG
>CALEUL010000002.1 GCA_937921035.1 uncultured Porphyromonadaceae bacterium | reverse complement strand
AGACCTCTTGGCTGAGATTGGATGGGATATTACGTAACTTCGACGAAAGTTATAGATCAATCATGCACTCACACCACTCATAGATGCGTGTGAACGTGCTGCAGACCTTGGTCTCCTGCCAAAATCAGAGTACGCCGATATAAAGAGAATGAGATTGCCTAAGATTGTATCATTCAATGCTGAAAGTGAGGAAAATTCCGTGCGCTATCTTGAAAAAGAAGAACTGAAAAGATTAGCAGATTATGCCGTATCAGAGAAAGAGCCGAGACGCAAAGAATACCTTGATATGTTTATGTTTGCTTTTCATTCTTGCGGTCTGCGTGTAGTGGATATAATGACACTTCAATGGAGGCATATAGACTTCGGAAAGAAACAGCTCCGAAAGATATTGGTAAAGACAGCCAACTATCGCTCCACAACTCATACTGTGCCGCTTACTGCTGAGGCTATCGAAATATTGCAGCGTTGGAAACAAAAATGTGGCGATAGGAGATTTGTATTCGGTTTGCTGGACGATGATATTGATTTAGATGACCGAGAAACCCTATACAAGAACCGCAACAACATTACCAAATGTATAAATCAATCGCTTACGGTTGTCGGTGAAAAGATGAATTTTTCACATCCTTTGACAATGCACGTAGCCCGTCACACATTTGCAGTATTGGCGTTGAACGACGGAATGGCAATGTCGGTAGTTAGTCGATTGCTGGGTCATGCGTCCACGGCGGTTACTGAAAAGGTATATGCTAAATACTTACCCGAGACCTTGGAAGAGGAGGTAAATCGCCTTGATTTCGGCTTCCTTGCAGGCTGAAATAATGCTTGTCACGTGATTCGCATTTGGTTCGCATTCGGAAATTTCCAAAATCCCCTATTTCATAACTCACTGATATACTGCTCTGCATTTGATTCGCATATTTTACGCCAATGCACACCAAAACAAAGGTGACCAACATTTGTATGTTAGCCACCTTATTTGATTATCAATAAGTTACGATGCTAAAAAGCATCAATACTCATCCTCGTTGAATAAGAAGTCTTCTTTGGAGGGGTAGTCGGGCCAGATATCTTCGATGGATTCGTAGGTGTCGCCTTCGTCTTCTATTTCCTGTAGGTTTTCTATTACTTCGAGAGGTGCGCCGCTACGCTGTGCGTAGTCGATTAGTTCGTCTTTTGTTGCGGGCCAGGGTGCGTCTTCGAGCTTCGAGGCCAATTCAAGTGTCCAGTACATATGTAATTTTGATACGTTTCTTAAAAAGTCCGCAAAGATAGCTATTTTATTTCAATAGCAATGCTTTGCATCGATTTTTTTTATCAATATTAATTTTTTTGATTAATTTTTTCGGCCGGACTGCCAGAATTGTTCGGGTATGCCTGCGTTGGCGTTGATTGCGCGGCTGAGGACGAAGAGGTAGTCACTGAGGCGGTTGATATATCGCAGGATGGCTGGGTCTACGGGTGTGTCGGCTGCAAGGGATAGGATGCGGCGTTCGGCGCGGCGGGCGACTGTGCGCGCTATATTGGCGCGTGCGGCGTCGGGATGGCCACCGGGCAAGATGAAGCAGTTGTGTTGCGGTAGTGTGGCTTCGAGGGCGTCGATTGCGTTTTCGAGGGCATCGGTTTCGGCGTCGGGGAAGGGTTGTGGCTGCCACTTCGATTCAGGCTCTGTGGCGAGCGCGGAGCATACGTTGAATAAATTGTTCATCGCGTCATTCAAAGTGGCGTGAGCGGGCTGCGGGAGGGCTTCTGAGGCGTTTATCAGTCCGAGCCACGAGTTGAGTTCGTCAACTGTGCCGTATGCTTCGAGCCTCTGTGATGTTTTGCTCACTCTTGTGCCTCCTACGAGCGATGTTGTTCCGGTGTCGCCGGTGCGTGTGTAAACCTTCATTTTTTTCCCTTTTTTTGTATTGCTTCGAGTGTTTCCGTGAGTTCGTCTACGGTGCGGACGGTCTGTAATAGCCCGAGGGCCTCGGCTTTCATTAGGCCGTATTCCACGAATAGGTTCAGTTGCTGCATGAACGGGTCGAAGATTCCGTCGGCATTGTAAACGATCAGCGGTTTGTGCTGTTCTGTGAAGTTTAAATGCGCGAAGGTGCTGATAAGTTCGTCAAGGGTGCCGTATCCTCCGGGAAAAACTACAAAGGCATCGGAGAGCATGAGTATTGTGTTCTTGCGTTCGCATAGGTCGGCGGCAGGGATGCGGATGTCGTTATGCGGCCATTCGCAGTCGAAACGTCGTACCGGAACGACTCCTACTATTTTGCTGCCTGCGCTTTTTGCTGCGTCGGCTATTGTTGCCATCAGACCGGCGTTGACGCCACCGTACACCAGTTCTATGCCGTGTTTGCCTATCCAGACGCCGAAGGTGCGGGCGTCGGCTATCCATTTCTCGGGCAGCGCGGATGCTGCCGAACAGTAAACTCCGATTCTCATGTGCTATGTTGGTTAACGTTTCGCAAATATAATTGATTTATTTATATTTGCAAAGTAAAAAGCAGGCAGGCCACCGACGGCCTGCCTGCTTTTTATGCGGTGGAAAGTTTTTTATTCGTCCCAGGTGCAGCTTACGGGTTCGAACTGGCCCTTGCCTGCCACCTTGAATACAGCGGTGTAGTTGCTAGTAGAACCGTTGTATACGGCAAAATTGATGGTATAGAGTACTTCGAGGCCTTCGATGGGAGCTGCGTCGGGATGGAGTGCTGCCAATGCGCCGGGCATTACTTCTTCCATGAAGCGTTTCTTTTCTAGTGCCACGATTTCGTCGTCGGTCATGCCTTCGTAGCCGGCGGGATACTGTTCGCGGGCTTTCTCGGGACGGAGGTCAAGGTTACCCTGATATGCCGATGTGCCTGCGTAGTATTCGTTGTTGCCGAAGGAGGTAACATAGAACTTGCCGCTCTTGATGTCGGTGTCGCCTAGAGGCTTGCAGATGTTGTTGAATACCCAGTCGACGCATGCCTGGAAATATTTCATGCTCAGTTCCTGGTTGCGGCCGGCGGGAAGTGTGATGGTAACGTTGGGGTCGTACATCCATCCGTTGGGGCCGTATACGAACTGCTCGGTTACGGGTGCGTAGTTCTTCGCTTCGGTCCATTCTGAGCCGTTGTATTCGTATTTGGAGCATTCGTATGTCGAGGTGCTGTTGGCGTAGTGGTTCCACATTACGTACTTGGTGTCGCCTTCGGCAGCGTATGGGAACTGCTGTGCAAGATATGTGCTGAGGTAGGGTTCTGCTTTGCTGAGGTTGGCGTAGCGCTGGCCCATAGCGCTGTAGTCGGAGGGCTGGAGGATTACAAAGCCTGCTGGTACAGTCCAGTTGTTACCGTCGAAGTAGTAGATGGCGTTTTTCTGTACCATAGGTACCTGTGCGGCACGCGATGCGGGTGCCTTCTTGTTTACTACGGTGGCGTTCACTGTGAGGTTCTTTATTTCCCATGTGTCGGCACCGTCGGCGCTGGAGCCATATTTAAAGGCGATCTGAATCTTCTTGCCGAGGAATTTCTCGAGGCTGACAGCTCCGGAGTTGGCGAATGTCCAGCTGCCGGCTTCGGGCCACGTGGGAACGGAGAGGTTTGTCCAGGTGGTAGTGCCGATTTCGCGTGCAACTACGCCGCAGAGGCTCTTCAGTGTAGTCTGGAATTTGGCTGCGTGGTCGAAGTTGAGAGATGCTTCGGTGGCGTTTGTGAGGTCTATTTCAGGGGAGATTGCGTAGGCCGTTGTGGTGTAGGCGGTTCCACCTAAATATGCTGATGCATTGAGGTAGCCTGCCGAATTGTATACTTTCCACGACCACACGAAGGAGAGGTCGGAGGGCATTACAGCGTTGTCAATGGTCCAGTCGGAGGGCATTTCGGCGAGTTCTTCGCCGAGGGCCTTCATTAGTTCGACTTCTACTGGTGTGTTTGCGTCAGCAGCACCGAATACAGGTTCCTGAGCGCTTTCCATGTATGTAACAATGGCGTATGTTCCGTCTCCGCCGTCTGCCTCGCTCTTGAGGAATTCTGGCAGGTAGTTTGCGGCAGGTTTGCTGGGTGCAAAGCAGTTCACGAAGTTCTCGTCGCTTTTCCATACGTTGTTCTGGTAGAATTCGTCGGGCACCTGTACGGTCTGGTTCTGAGTGTTGGCCTCTGTCAAGGTGGCATCAGCTTCTGTTTCCTGATTGTATGTCAGTTTTACAGAGGAGCCCTTTGTGAGCACGAAGTATGGGAAGTTGCTGCTGCCAAGGAATGCCGGCACGTATTTGGATGCCGGAGCGTCGGCAGTGAAGTACTTCTGGGTACCCACAGCCTTGAGTGCTGCGGCGCCTTCTGTGCCTGCCAGAGCCACGTTGGTGGCGTTTGAGGCGATTGTGGCGTATTCTGCATCCGAAAGGGTGTACTCCACAGTCTTCTGGACGGCAAACGGTTCGTCGTTGGCTTCTTCGAAGCCGTTAAGTTTGTCGTTCCACGCGTTTTCGTCGCACGATGCGGCTGTAACGGCCAGGGCAAGAGCGACAAGTGCGTAGGAATATGTTTTAGTTTTCATTATTCTGATATCTTACAAATTGATATTGGGTTCTCTCGCTTAGAAGTTGATGCGTAGTTTCATGGTGTATGTGCGGCCGAAGCTGTAGAAGCCGTAGGCGTTCTCCCATGTGCCGTCGGCGTCGGAGGGTGTTGTGGCATCCACTATGTAGCGGTAGTTGAACAGATTGTGTACGTTGCCGAAGAGGGTAGCGTCTACAGCACCGATTTTGAAGCGGTAGGAAGCGTTGAGGTCAAGCTGGTTACCCCAGGGTATCTCCCAGGGGTTGCCGAGGTTTATTTCTTTGTTTGCGGAGAAGGAGCTGCTGCTGAGGGTGTAGTCCGAGTAGTTGCGGGCAGCCACTTTCCAGTCGGCGCCGATACGGAAGCCGGTGAATGGACGGAAAGTAACCCCCAGTGCAGCGGTGGTCTGTGCTGAACCGCCCACTTTCACCTTGTCCTGGTTAAGTTTTGCCCAGGCGTGGTCCTCGGCGAGGATACCGGAGGCAACGTCGCCGCTGAGGTTCTTGATGGGCTGGCCAAGCTGGTTGTAGAAGTAACCGATGGGATTGTTCACCCAGGTGTAGTCGCCCCAGGAGAGCATTCCGGTAACTTCCAGCCATTTCACGGGAATGTATGTGAAGTTGAGTTCGATACCCATGTGTCGGGCATCCACACCTGTCATGTTCAGGTAGTAACGGTCGCCTGCGTGTTCGCCGCTGGTGATTTCGCCGCCGCGCGTGGTCGTTTTATCGAGCCACTTGGTGTAATATGCGTTTACCATTGCCGAGAATGTGCGGGAGCTGAAACCATAGCCCACTTCTGCCGAGAATACCTTCTCGTTGACGGGGTTGGGGTTTGCTGCGTTGGAGACAGCTGAGCTGAGGAATACGCCCTGGCTGAAGAATGGTGCGCGGCTAATGTAGCCTACGTTGGCGAATACGTTGCTGTGGCGGTCGATGTTGTAGTTGGCACCGAACTTTGCTGTCCCGCCGATGAAATTGTATGTCTTCGATTTTTCGTGCTCCTTATCGTAGTAGAAGTGGTCTACGCGCTGGTAGCCTGTGTTGTTGATAGAACCGGAGAGCACCAAGTTGAGCTTGTTGTTGAGCATGGTGTACTCGGCCTGCGCGTAAACGCCTTCCTGGTTTGTGCGGCCTTCGTAGTCGCGGTAAACCACGTCGCCCACGCCTAATTTCTCGTAGCGCCAGTTGGGATCGGCGGCTGCGGCATTGTTTTCGGGCTTTACGTTGCGGCGGCTGCTGTCGTCCATAAAGTACTCGCCGTCGTAGAGGTCAACGATTTTGTTGTTGTGGTAGCCGATGTAGTAGCGGAGGTCGATACCGGCAAGGAAGTTGAGCTTATTGTCCAGGAAACGGTTCTGGTATGTGGAAACCAGGCCGTACCAGTTGTGAGAGTTGTTGGATTCGGACATCACCATGTTGGAGCCGGTAGTGCTTTCGCGGTTCATTAGCTGAATCAGGTTGTAGCCGAATGTGCCGTCTGCGTTGCGGAACAGGGTGTTGGGTGTGCCTTGGGTGGCGCCGTACCAGCTTGAGTTGCTCAGGCTTGTGCCATTGTATGTGCCTCGGCCTTGGCCGCTATAACCGCCGCCGCTGGCGATGGATGCATAGAGGGTTGTGGAGAGGCTGGACTTATTGTCGATTTTCCAGATGTGAGCCAGCGAGATCTGAGGTTTGTGGTAGGTGTTCAGGTTCGAGGTCCTGGGTTGTCCGTCGAGGCCGTAACCCCATGTGGGGTTGTACTTGTAGGGGCTGTCGCCGTCCATATAGCGCTTGCCCAGAGTCTGATAGTTGAGGATTGAAAGACCGTCCTGGCTTGAACGCTTGTTGTGCTGCTGTGGAGCGCCGAAAGCGGTGAGCGACAGCTGGTGGCGGTCGTTGATTTTCTTGCTGATGTTGATGAAGTAGTTGTACGATTTAAACCATGTGCCCTGCACATATCCGTCGCCCCACTTACGGGAACCGAGTATGGTGATTGCCCAGCCGTTCTTCATAAGACCGGTGGAAACTTTCATGCCCATGTCGTTCATTCCGTCGTTACCCATACCGTACCATACGCGACCGCCTTTCTCGGCGTCGAGGCTCTGTGTGGTGATATTGATGGTACCGCCGATAGAGGGAGAGGAGAGGATAGCTGCGCCGAGGCCACGCTGAGTCTGGATGTTGGATGCAACGTCGGCAAGACCGGCCCAGTTGCTCCAGTAAACACCGCCCCATTCCATATCGTTTACGGGGATACCGTTTACGAGTACTGCAACGTTTGCGCTCTTGAAACCGCGCATGTTTATTTTGGCGTCGCCGAAGCCGCCGCCGTCTTTGGTTGCCCATACACCTGGTGTTGTGTTAAGTACTTCGGGAAGTTCCTGGCCGCCGAGTTTAACGTCGATTTCGGCCTTGTTTACCTGTGATACTGCAACAGGTGTCTTGCGTGTACGTGCCAGTGATTGTGTTACCACAACGTCGTTAAGCAGTTCGGTAGAGGGCTGCATGCGGATTGTGCCCATGTCGGGACGGGCTTTGACAATGTTGCTTTCGTAGCCCACATAGCTGAAAGTGAGAGTGTTTGTGTTCTCCGGAACCTTTACTGCGAAGTGGCCGTCGATGTCGGATGTACCGACAGGCTTACCTTTGGTAATTACGATGCCGGCGCCGATAACAGGCTCGCCGTTTTCGTCAACTACCGTTCCTTTACATGTCATGATGCCGCCGGCCGCAAAAGCATAGATGCCTGCGAGCCACAGCACGGTGAAAACCGTAAGTAGTCGTCTCATTGAATGTGTTGATTGGTGAGTAATTGGTTTATTCTGATAGTTAATATTATAACTGTTTCTAAATTCAATGCAAAGTTACTACAAATTTCGTATTTTTCACAAAAGATAACAAAAAGTTAACAGACACAATCCGAAATTCCGGTGCATTTGTTAAAACGGCGAGAATCGAGTGTTGAAAATTTAGGCGTATAGTTTGACGAGACGGAAGATGCAGAAATCACGGTCTCGTACTCCTCGCATTTGAGAGCGAAAGATTTTCACTTTAGAGTTGAATGCTTCAGCAGAGGCATTGGTTGCGCGACGGAGAAATTTTCAAATTGAATATGTGTCGCAGTTCCATAGCGAGATTATATGCGGCTTTTAGTATAGGATAGTGCTTGAACAGAATGTTTACGCGATGACGTTGTATGTCAGTTCATTTGTTCTGCGCCATCATCAGGGTCTTTCCCATCGCACCGATGAGCGTGGAGATAATTTCGTCGCTTTTCGTGCCCGGGATTGCAGCGGCAAGGGTACCCCTGCCGCCGTGCCCCTCCTTGTTGGTGAGGAATGTCCATACTTCGCCGTTGCTCAGACAGGTCTCGTCAAGGCTCATATAGGGGCCGATATTGGCGGCGTTGAAGTAAAACCCACAACTGAGTCCGTTCCCGCACCATTCGGCATAGCCGCTCAATTTATTGCGGTATAAGTCAGCGAAATACTTGCCGTTAACGCAGTACATCTTTTACGCGTGAATTGGAAAGGACTGCTGAGGTTTCTGTACTTCCGGTGAGAGTGGCCCGGATTTTTATTATCTTTGTGATATGAAAATTCTGCATACTGCCGACTGGCATATCGGCTGCACTTTATACTGCCACGACCGCACTGACGAACATCGCGCCGTGTTCGACCGGCTTGTGGATATCGTTGCCGGCGAGAAGCCGGACGTGCTGCTTGTGAGCGGCGATATATTCCACAATCCACGGCCTGGAGCGGGCGCGCATTCTATGCTTACCTCGGTTCTTCTTCGCCTGCTGCGTGCAGCACCAGGTATGAGGATTGTGATTACCGCCGGCAATCATGACAGTGCTTCAATGCACGAAATTTTTCGCGACGCATGGCGCGAGCTTGGCGTGTATGCCGTTGGATCGGCGGTGAGCGACGACGAGGTGAACTACTCCAAACTGATAATTGAGATTCCGGGAAAATGCTTTGTCGTGGCCGTGCCGTATGTGTACAGTCGGCTGATTAGCGACGGGCTTTTCCAACGACTGCTCGACGAGACGGCACGGCGCAATGGCGCCGGGCTGCCTGTATTTCTTATGGCGCATGTGATGGTGAGCCTTGGAGGTACTGACGTGGATGCGCGCGGCGCGGACGAGACTGTGGAATCGTCGGTGTTTGGCGTCGGCTACGATTACGCTGCTTTGGGGCATGTGCACGTGCCAATGACAATTTCGGGCGGCAGTGGCCGGATGAGGTACAGCGGTTCCATTCTCCCAGTTTCGTTTGACGAGGATTTTGAGCACAGTGTAACCCGTGTCCAAATCGATTCTTACGGTGAGCGCGCAGTCGTGGACACTATTCCTTTGCCAGCCCCGGTGCCTGTTGTTACGCTGCCTCTTAACGGGCAGTATGAGCCCTGGAGCGTAGTGTTGGAAAGATTAAAAATATTCGATTCTCCGCACTCTTCGTATATACGCCTTAATGTGTCCCGTGATGAGGCAGTCCCCGCAGATGCAGATATTATCGCTGCGCGTATTTGTGATAGTGCCGGACATCGTTTCTGTACTATAAATTATCCGCCTGTTGATTATTCTGCTGCGGGTGGCGTTCGCCGGGCAATGACTATAGAGGAGTTTAAGATGATATCACCCGACCGTCTTGCCTACATGTATGCCGAGGAGTTCAATCTGGATTATGATGATGAATTGCGCGCCTTGTTCCGCGAGGTTGCCGAATCTGTATATAAGAGGAAAGATGAAGATTAAGAAACTTACCATTCATAATATCGCTTCAATTGCCGATGCCGTTATAGATTTTGATGGCGACGTTCTTGGCAAATCCGATCTTTTTCTGATTTATGGCGACACGGGCGCCGGAAAGTCCGTCATTCTGGATTGTATTTGTCTTGTGCTTTTCAACGACGCTCCTCGTTTGCGAACCGAGATGGAGGGGAAGACCGATTCCGAATCGTTTAATGGCGGTCTCACTCTTAAAGACCCGCGCCAGATGTTGCGTCGCGGAGCCGGCGAAGGTTTCGCCGAACTTGTTTTTCAAGGTAATGACGGAGTGGAATATAAGGGAATCTGGAGTTCGCGTCGAGCAGGCAACAAGCCCGACGGCAAATTCCAGGCTGTTAGGCGCGTGATTGAATGGAGTGGAGGCGTAGCCGAAAAATCTGAAGTGAATTTTGTTGTGCGCAAGGCAGTCGGAATGGATATGTTGCAGTTCCAGCGAACAACAATGCTTGCGCAGGGACAGTTCTCAATGTTTCTTAACAGTAAGGACAAGGACCGCGCCGAACTTCTTGGAAAGCTGCTCGATGTTGGCGTGTACAACGAGATCAGTATTGGAATAAGCAGGCGTTTGCGAGAGGAAAATATGGTTCTTGAGTCTCTGAATGCCGAAGCCGGCGCCGTGCGGCCGCTGACGCCAGAGGAACTTGCAGCGTTACGGATGGAAATAGAGCAAAATGGCCTGTTGCTTGAACAGCTGCGTAAGATGCACGCCAACGCTCTTATGCGTTCGCAATGGTTTGTTACATTGTCGAGGATAAATGCGCAGCTTGCTTTGGCTCGCGAAGGTGTTGAACGCGCACGTGCTATTCTTCAGCAGCCGGCATATACTGAAGCAAAAAAAATATGTGCGGAATCAGAAAGTTCCTCTTCTGCTCTTGCAGCGCTTCGCGAGCGAGATGAGGCAAAAGTTATTATCCGCGATTGCCGGACGAAGGGCCGCCGGTATGTCGGTGAGTTCCGTCTGCTGCTCGCGGGTGTGAACAGCCTTCGTGTACAGCATCTGCAAAATTCGGCTACGATAGCAGGTTGTCAGTCTTTCCTTGACAGTTGTTCCGATAAGGTATCGGCATTGGAGAATGCCGATGCTCTTATAGAGAAACTGAACCGGCTTGCCGCTTTGCAGAGTAAAATAATTAAGTCTTCCGAAAGTATTCCTAACCTGCATGCGGCAACTGAATCCAGGCGGAAAGAAATGGAAGCTGCCGCACGTGTAGCCGATGATGAATGCAAATCAGTGGAGGAATTACAGGGTAGGGTAGAGGAGAGTGAGCGCAATCTGAAACTTTTGGCTCTTGACGAAATTCGCACAGCGGTAAATAGTCTGACAGCCCGCGAGGGTAGACTCCGGCTTTTGCAGAGGGATTTCGAAAGTATGGCGGAAAAGAAAAAGGAGCTAACGGATTTGCGCAATTCTTTGTCGGAGGTCCTGAACCAATTGCCAATCGCAGCCAGAGAACTCGCAGTTGCAGTTGCCTCGGAAAAATCTCAAGTTGAAGCGTTGGCATCTCTTGAGGATTCTTTTGGTAAGGCTTCCGAAAGTCTGTCCGACTGGGCGCGGGTAGCGCGAGCGCAGCTGAATCCTGGAGATCTTTGTCCAGTGTGCCGGCGTCCCGTGATTGACCATATTGACTCCGATAATGAGATTCTTGCTGCATTGCAGCCTTTGAAGAATGATATTGAGGCTCGCCGTTTGCAGTGTGAATCGGCACGTAAGGCTACGCGTAGCGCACAGATTGGTCATTCGCTTTTGACGACGAGGGCAGAGGAGCTGAAAGCGTTAGTGGCGTCGAAAAGTCAGGCGCTTGAGCATGCGGCAGCTGCTTTTGCAGATTCGCTTTCGTCGTTGAATGTATCGGAGTCGGGTATCGCTTCGGAGTTGGAAGGTATTCAACGTTCGCTTGCGGTTTATTCGGTTAAGCTTGATGAAGGAGCTGTTGCGCAGAAGGCGCTTGCCGATTTACGCAGCCGACTTGTTGCCCTTCATAAGAAAAAGGACGAGGCTGCATCGAGACTTTTGCAGGCTCAGCGAATTTTCGAGCAGTCGCATGCTGCGGAAAAAGTTGCGTCGGATTTGCTCGTTTCTTATAAAGATTCATTTAATGTGGAGGTAGGGCAGCTCTGCGATGCTCTTGGAAATTGGTCTGTCGATTTTTCCGCAGACCCAGAAGCATTCGCAAAAATACTTTCTTCGCTTGCCAAGGATTTTGTTGCAGCAAAGAAGGAAATTGAAAATTTAACAAGCGTTAACAAGACGATTGAGGTAACCTTTGAGAACGTTCGTGAGCCTATTAATTATCTCTCGAAAATTTTCGGAATTGAAGCCTCCGAGATTTCAGAATCCCGACCAACTGATGGTATCGAGACTAAATTTGGAAATCTCGCGGCGTTAACTCGCTCTAATTTTGAGACAATCGAGCGTTGTGAACACCGTTTGAATGAAGCGAAAGATTTTGTAATTCAGTGGTTTAGCGAGAATGCCTGTATTTCTCTTCGGCGTCTTTTCGAGTTGTACGGATTTTCGGACCAGAAAATTCAAAATTGTGCGGAGATTGTCCTTAAAGCTGAGAAGGGGCATGAGGCTGCCGTTTCCGCCTTGTTTTCGGTAGAAGAAATGATGAGGCGGCACTGCTCCGACAAGCCGACGATGCCCGATGAGGCGAACGCGGAGAGTTCGGCCAAGGATGTGGAAGAAATCTCGGTAAAGGTGTCCGATTGCTCTGCCGCACTCGGCGCGCTTCGCCAGCGGTTACAATACGATGAAGATTTACGCGTCCGCAAATCCGGCTTGTTAAACCGTATAGAGGCGCAGAAGGATGTTGTTGAAAAGTGGGAGCGTCTGGACCGACTGTTCGGCAGTTCCGATGGAAAGAAATTCGGGACTATAGCGCTGCGTTATATTTTAGGGCATCTGCTCGGCAAGGCAAATATTTATCTGCGTCAGATAATGCCACGCTACAGCTTGTGCTGTCAGCGAGATAGTTTGCTTATCATGGTCCGCGACGCTTATCTGAACGGCGCCATGCGTCCGGCAAACAGCATTTCGGGTGGTGAAACATTTATTGTATCACTTGCTCTCGCTCTTGCGCTATCCGACGTTGGCAATCGTTTTAATATGGATATCCTATTTATAGACGAAGGTTTCGGCAGCCTTAGTGGCGAACCGTTGGAAGCTGCGGTGGATATGTTGCGCGGCCTCCGTCATGTTATGGGGCGCCGAGTGGGTATAATCAGTCATGTCGCTGAATTGCGTGAGCGAATACCTGCCCGTATAAGGGTGGACCGAGGCGCCGCCTATTCAACTGTCAGCATAGAGCACGAGTGATGATCGCCGGATATAGGCTCGCGGAAAAATATAGCTTCTCTGTTGTCGGTGCGTTTCCGGTGGAGTAGGGCATAGCAGTTTAGCAAGCGCGTCCATCGCATCGAGGATTCTGTAAAATTGGTATTATAATCCGTGATTTCGATCTTTTTATTGAGGACTTAGTGTGTAATTTTGCATCGTAAGTTTCAATTCCCTATAGACAGAGCAATAGTTTTACTGAAACACTTTGAGGCTACATTTATCAATGGATTCAAATTGCGAAAGCAGGGGCGACCGCGAGGCCGCCCCTGTTCTATATTCTGTTCCGAGGATTTTCGGTTAGTAAGTAATCAGTGATGTTACTTCTATGTCTTCGGGAAGGTGCTCGCGTCCGTGCAGAGCCTCAAGCTCGATAATGAAGTTTACGTAAATTTTCTTGGGTTTCATCGAACGAACCAGTTCTACGGCAGCAGCCATTGTGCCGCCTGTGGCCAGAACATCGTCGTGTATTACCACGATGTCGTCGGGAGTGATGGCGTCGCTGTGCATTTCTATAACGTCGGTGCCATATTCCTTTTTATATTCCTGCCGGATAACGTTTGCGGGCAGTTTTCCGGGTTTGCGAGCGGGAACAAAACCAGCCCCCAATTCGTATGCCATTATCGAGCCCCCGATGAAGCCGCGCGATTCTATGCCCACAACTTTAGTGATTCCTTTGTCTTTGTATAGTTTGGACAGTTCGCTGCCAATGACGTTGAGAGCGCGCGCGTCCTTGAAGGCTGTTGTCAGGTCTTTGAACAGGATGCCCGGAGCGGGGAAGTCGGGCACGTCGCGAATGATTGATTTTACGTACTCCATGATGGTATCGTTTTTAAGTTATTGATAATCTAAAATTTGGCTTAAAATTGTTCCACGTGGAACAATTATCTATTGAGCAGGAGAAGGAGGATGTTTACGTCGCTTGGCGAGATTCCGGGGATTCGAGAGGCTTCGCCTACTGTGGCGGGACGGTGCCGTTCGAGTTTCTGTCGTCCCTCGGTGGAGATAGCTTTTATGGAAGTGAAGTCCATGCTTTGGGGCAGGCGGACATCCTCGAGGCGGCGCAGCTTGTCGGCCACGAGCTGTTCGCGTGCGATATAACCGCGGTATTTAATCAGAATCTCGGCGGCCTCTGCTATTTCGTCGCGACGGTCGTCCGGCAGCTCGTCAAGCATCTGCTGAAGTTGGGGAATATAGGGAGCGAGTCTGGCAATGTTGAGCTGCGGGCGCTGTATCAGGTCGGCGAGTTTTGTTCCTTGCCTCAACGGAGTGGTCTCAGCTTCCGCCATCAGCACCTCCACTTGCGCGGGGTGTACTGTGAGGGTGTCGGCGAGGTTTATCAGGTTGTCGCGCAAAGACCGTTTTTCTTCCATCAGGCGGAAGCGCCGTTCGTCAGCCAGGCCGATTCTATAGCCAATGGGCGTGAGGCGCATGTCGGCATCGTCCTGGCGTAGCAATATGCGGTATTCCGCGCGCGAAGTGAACATCCGGTATGGCTCGTCCACACCTTTTGTAATCAAATCGTCGATCAGTACGCCTATATATGCCTGGTCTCGTCCTATTGTGAACTGTTCTTTACCCAATGCGGCGAGTGCGGCATTGGCACCTGCGACAAGGCCTTGCCCTGCGGCTTCCTCGTAGCCGGTGGTGCCGTTTATCTGTCCTGCGAAATACAAACCGGGCACAAGGCGTGTCTCAAGCGTGTGGTAGAGCTGCGTGGGGTCGAAGAAGTCGTATTCAATCGCGTAGCCGGGCCTATATATGCATGCTTCTTTCAGTGCCGGGATTGTAGACATGGCGCGTATCTGCACATCCAGCGGCATAGACGACGAGAACCCGTTGAGATAGTATTCCTGCGTTGTCTCGCCTTCCGGTTCCAGAAATAGCTGGTGTTCCGTTTTATCGGCGAAGGTAACAATTTTTGTTTCTATTGACGGGCAATAACGAGGGCCAATACTCTGGATCTGTCCGTTGTACAGAGGCGAGTCCGGCAGACCGTCGCGCAGAATTGCGCAAGTTTCGGGATTCGTGTAAACCGTGTAACACTCGCGCTGGCGCAGTGTAGTGTGCGATTCGGGGAGGTAGCTGAAAAGATGTGATACATCTTCTCCAGCCTGGGGCCGGGCAAGAGCGAAATTTACGGTGCGTCCGTCGATTCGCGGAGGCGTACCTGTTTTCATGCGTGCTGTGGCGAAGCCTATCTCAGCAAGCTGTTCCGTTAGTCCGTGCGATGCAGGTTCAGCTATTCGGCCGCCTTCTATTTTGCAGCGGCCAATATGCATCAGTCCGTTCAGGAACGTGCCATTTGTCAGTACAATTTTGCGAGCATTGAATTTTGCGCCCTCGTCGGTCAGCACGCCGCACAGTTGACCCTCTTCGTTGAAAAGGAGCTGAACGACGCTACCCTGCCACATCTCCAAATTCGGCGTGTTCTCGAGCGTCTCACGCCACAGGTTGGAGAACTTTGTGCGGTCTGACTGAGCACGCGGGCTCCACATGGCGGGACCTTTGCTGCGGTTCAGCATTCTGAACTGGATAGCGGTTGCGTCGGTGATGATTCCCATCATGCCTCCGAGCGCGTCGATTTCACGCACAATCTGTCCTTTGGCAATGCCACCTACAGCCGGGTTGCAGCTCATCTGGGCAATCTTGTGCATGTCTATAGTTATGAGAAGTGTGTGTGCGCCGATAGTGGCTGCGGCATGGGCAGCTTCGCAGCCGGCATGACCGGCGCCGACAACAATAACATCGTAATCGAAAACCATTTGTGTTAATTAAAGATGGTCGAATAATTCAAGGGCTTGATTCTCCGCGGCTTCCATAATCTCTCGTTCTCCAGGCCCCTTGTCGTTTATGCCGCAAAGGTGCAGAATGCCATGAATAATCACGCGGAGAAGTTCACGATGAGGATCAGTACCTAACTGAGCTGCGTTGCTGGCAACGGTGTCGAGAGAAATGTAAATATCGCCCCGCAGAAGCGCTCCTCTGCATGTATCGAAGGTTATAATATCCGTAAAGTAGTCGTGGTCAAGGAATTGACGGTTTACCCGGAGTATTTCTTCGTCGTTGCAGAAAATATAGTTGAGCGTGTAAGCGATACGGTTGTGCGATTGCGCCACTTGGGCAATCCACTGCTCAAGTAGTTGATAATCAATGGGCGGGAGTTCGACGCCCGATGATAACCATTGTATCTGAGGTTTCATAGCATCGAAATTGAATTGCAAATTTAGTGAAAATAGCCGAAACAGTAACTATGATTCGGCTATTTTAGCTAATTTAGGTGCGATGGAGCTATAATATCAGCAGTGAAACCGCCATCAGAGCCAGCCCAGCGATAACGCCTGCAAGCGCGTGATGGTGATGGCCGTGGCGTTCGGCGCCAGGAAGCAGCTCGTCGAACGAAATGTAAACCATTATACCGGCTACGGCAGCCAGACATGCGGCGTTGACGGCATCTGACCAGAAAGGAAGCAGGAATATGGCGCCTGCAAGTGCGCCAGCCGGCTCGGAGAGGCCCGAAACGAAAGTATACCTCATTGCCTTGCGTTTGTCGCCTGTGGATTGATATATGGGCACAAATACGGCAATTCCCTCGGGTATGTTGTGAATAGCAATGGCAATTACGATTGGCAGCGCTAATTCCATGCCTCCGTCGAGTACCGAAACGAACGTTGCCATACCCTCCGGGAAGTTGTGTATACCTATTGCGAGAGCCAGCATGGCACCCGTGCGCCGCAGGTGGTGATTGCCCGGTCTGGATAGTTCGGCGAGTGTGTGCGCTTCGTGTGGATTCTCGTCCTCGGGAACAAGCTTGTCTATAATTGCTATCAGAGCTATTCCAGCAAAGAATGCAAGCAGCGCGAGTGCCTCTCCCCTAAGGCCACCGCCGAAGCTTTCCATAGCTTCCGGCAGCAGTTCCATAAAGGAAATGTATGTCATGACACCGGCGGAAAGACCCATTGCGAAAGCAAGAACGCGGGTGTTGTCGTGGCGCGTAAAGAGTGTTATCAGTCCGCCCAGGCCTGTGGCAAGACCGGCCACTACTGTCAGTCCTAATGCTATGACTATTTCGGAGAGAGAAGGCTGCATGATGCGTCAGGCGGATACTTGTACGGGAATACCGGTTTCGCGTCGAATGCGGTCTGCTATGGCCTCGAGTTCGGCCACCGGTACGCGGCAGAGCGAAATCTCCGGCGTCGGACGGTCTACGGTATATAGCATTATCTCGCCGGGCATAATCATTTTATACGCCTCGATAAGAGCCGATATTTCGGTCTCGGTGCTGTTGTCTATTATCTGTCCGTCGTGCGATCCGCGGGTAATCATTGTCTGTACGATTCCCTGTCTGCCGAACGATGCTATGCGTTCGATGGTTCTGGTGAGGTCGTAGCCTGGTGCAGGACGGTCCATAAGCGCCACTGTAGCGGCGATGGCGCTGTCCAGTTTCATTATGTTGTTGTCGACTTTGCGCAGGGCCGCATCCACAGCAGTGTCGGCAAGACGTGTAGCGTTTGTGAGCACGCTTATTTTCACATTGCGATAGTATTTGTCGCGCAATGCGATGGTATCGTCTATCACGCCCTCGAAATCGGGGTGCAGCGTAGGCTCTCCGTTGCCCGAGAAAGTGATAACGTCCAGCCGGTCTCCGTCGGCCTTCATCTGTGCGAGTTTCTTTTCCAGGCTGTCGCGGACGCTTTCTCTCGGGGCTATCCCCGTAGTTCCTGCGCCCTGAGCGTTGTAACCGGCCTCGCAGTACAGACAGTCGAAAGAACATATTTTGCCGTCGTTCGGCATAAGGTTTATTCCGAGCGACGTACCTAAGCGGCGTGAATGAATTGGTCCGAAAATGGTTGAATGGAAAAGAACTCTTTGCATTTCTATTGAATTTTGCGTGTGAAGAACCTTGAAATCTGAGCTATGGCGAGTCCAGTGAGGACAACGGCAGCAAGAACGAGAGCCACGTCGCCCCATTCGAGGCGCACGGGGTATACGTCGATTGTCAGCGCCGACGTGTCGGCGGCCAGTTTTATTATTCCGAAGTGCTGTTGCACCAGCGAAAGAAGTATTCCAGCCGCTGTGCCAATTATTCCGCCGAAGATGGTGATAAGCCAACCCTCGGCGATGAAAATGTTTCTCACGAGGCTGTGCGGAGCACCCAATGCGCGCAGGGTTTCCATGTTGTCCCGTTTCTCGATAACGAGAAGGCTCAGGGTGGATATAATATTGAACGAAGCCACAAGGAGAATGAAAACAAGCATGAGGAATGTTACCCATTTTTCCACGGCAATCATTCGGAATGTTTCGGCCTGCTGCTGCTCTCGCGTGAGTACCTGGAAACCATCGCCAAGCTGCATCTGCAAATCGTCGCGCAGACGTCCGGCATCAGTGCTATCCGTAGCTCGGACTTCTATAGCACCGGCGACGTCTTCGCCGCCGTATTCCAGAATATCGCGAGCATCGGACAGGGGTATGAAGATAAAGTCGGAGTCATATTCGGGCTGGTCTACCCGGAATACCCCAGTAACGGCCAGCGGGAGCGTGTAGTACGATGCTGCGGGATTGGCAGGATTTATGCGTCCTGTTCGCCGTGGCACATACAGTTCGGCTGCACGGTACATTGACGGGCGCAGCGACATATCCAGCGCCACGCCCACGGCAATCTGCGCTCCGGAAACGTTGCCTGGAATGTTGGTGCCATCTTCCAGCGTGCCGTCGATAAGAAGGCCCTGCATATCGAGCACCGCAGGAGCCTCGGCGGCATCGATACCTTTGAATACCACGGGCTTCTGAATCTCGCCGGCGGTGAGCAGACCGCGATCCTGGATGGTAAGCATGGTCGCTTCCACGCCCTGGTGAGCCTCGACGATGCTGCGCAGACTGTCGGCGCTGTGGAAAACCTTGCCTGTAGCTGGCAGAATCTTTACGTCGGGGTCAATGAGGGACAGATGCCTGCCAGCAAGGTCGGTGAATCCGTTGAAAACAGACAGCACCACGACAATCGCCATTGTCGCCACGGCCACGCCGGCCATAGAGATAACAGAGATTACATTTACCGCCTTGTGTGATTTCTTGGCGAACAGGTAGCGCAGGGCTATGCGCGTGGCAAGCATTTAGGGCCTATTGTTTCAGCAGGTTGTCGATGTTTTCGATGTAATCGAGAGAATCGTCGATGTAGAACTGCAGTTCGGGTACCTTCCGGAGCTGGAAACGCACCTTCTGAGCCAGTTCGTAGCGGACGGTCTTCGCCGACGCCTCGATGTTGGCAAGCATATCCTTGCTCTTGTCCGAGGGGAAGATGGAGAGATAAACCTTGGCTACAGATAGATCCGGCGACGTGCGTACGGCGCTAACGGATACTATTATGCCGTGTGTTTTGGCGGTTTGCTGACGGAATATTTCGCTCAGCTCCTTCTGGAGCAGGCGCGATATTTTTGCCTGACGTGTACTTTCCATAATTATGTGAGTTATATAAATGTTCGGATGCAGCCGTTTCCGTTCAGGAATAGCGGCGCCCTTGCAAAATCAACAAGCCCGGGCAGGGCAAGGTTCAATTATTTGAACGCTTCGGCAGCCTCGCGGATTGCGTAGAACATGCGCTCGTGCGCCTGAGTAAGCTCAACGTGTCGGCGTGCCATCATGCGGCGTGCGGTCTCGAAGAACTTTGTCATTGACACATCGGTATAGCCAGCTGTTGAGCCTTCGCTGAACGATGGCACGAAATTGCGGGGAAAGCCTGAGCCGTGGATATTTACGCCCACACCAAGCACCGTAGCGGTGTTGAACATGGTGTTAATACCGGCTTTGGAGTGGTCGCCCATTATCAGACCGCAGAACTGGAGTCCCGTGCGCAGAAAATGTGCGCTGGGATAGTTCCAGAGACGAATTGGAGTGTAGTCGTTCTTGAGATTGGACGCAACGCATCCGGCGCCGATATTGCACCACTGTCCGATTACGGCGTTGCCGAGGAACCCGTCGTGGGCCTTGTTGGAGAACGAGTGTATAACGACGTTGTTAAGTTCGCCGCCAACCTTGCACCAGGGGCCTACAGTAGTGCCGGGATATATTTTGGTGCCCATGTTCACGACGGCATGGCAGCATACCGCAACAGGTCCGCGAAGCATACTTCCCTCCATCACTTCCGCGCCGGCACCAATGTAGACGGGACCGGCAGAGGTGTTGAGAAACGCGCCTTCTACCCTCGCGCCTTCTTCAAGAAACACGAGCGAGGGGTCGCCAATCACGATATTTGTGGCGCTAAGCGGCTGAGAGACACGGCCTTCGGTTATGGTTTGAAAATCGGCAGTGAGTGCGGCGCTGTTGTTCAGAAAAATGTCGTAGAGCTGCTCTATGGTCATAAGCTCGCCTGTGTAAGGTACCTCCTTGTTGGCTCCGGCACCGCGGTAAGCGATGGCGCGGCCTTTGGCGTCGGTGAGTTTTTCACCGCGAGCAAGAGCAGTTGCGGCCTTTGCTACGGCAGCATCAGCTACAACGTGTCCGGCGACGTACAGAGTATCCTCGTCGGGCACCGGCGAAGGAAAAAACTCATTCATGTATGCCTCTCCGGGCAACCATCCGAAATCACCGGGAATGTAACTATGCCATTTTTCGGCGATTGTGGTAATTCCCAGGCGCAAATCACCTACAGGACGAGTATATGTCATTGGGAGGAGATTTGCCCGGACGTCTGCGTCGTCGAATACTATAATTTTCTGCATTAGTCAAAAATTTTCTGCAAATTTACAACTTTTTCCTTATAAGAGAAACAATTGTGTTGGCAAAGGCATTAGAAATAGCGCGTCCGATGTCTCGATGACTGGAAATAGTGAGTGTTTAACAGCAAAAAGTGATTATTTACAGAAAAATCGTGAATTTTTACATAATTCCATGAAAATTCTTCGCAAAAAGTTTGTTTATGACTTGAACTGAAAAAAGTTGACAGTTTTGAGAGCATAAATCAAACGAGTCAAT
>CALEUL010000001.1 GCA_937921035.1 uncultured Porphyromonadaceae bacterium | reverse complement strand
AACACGAAAGCAGGAGATAAACACCTGCGATTAGTGTTTACCTCCTACTCGATTGGTATCCTTATCAGGCAAACCTTCCGAATTGTATGGCGAAGCGGCGAAAATTTAATACACCATCCTGCAGATGATGCACGTCTGCGGACATAAGACGCAGATTACGGCTATACAACGCACTCCAATCAATGTTATTGCATCTTTCCCTCGGGCAACTGCTGCATCTCCACCAGGCGCCGGTAGAATCCGGCCGCTTCGGCGCGCAACAGTTCGTCGTGTGTGCCGCGTTCCACAATCTCGCCGTGATTCAGCACACAGATAAGGTCGGCACGGCGGATGGTAGACAGGCGGTGCGCTATCACAAGCGTGGTGCGTCCTTTCATCAGTCGGTCCAGCGCCTGCTGCACAAGCGTCTCGCTTTCGCTGTCGAGGGCAGATGTGGCTTCGTCGAGGATAAGGATGGCAGGATTCTTGAGTACGGCGCGTGCTATTGAGATTCGCTGGCGCTGACCACCGGAAAGACGGCAGCCGCGGTCGCCTATCATGGTGTCGTAGCCCCTTTCCATTGCCATGATAAAATCGTCGGCGTTGGCTATTCGGGCAGCATGACGCACATCGTCGAGCGTGGCATTCTCAACACCGAAGGCAATGTTGTTGAAAATAGTGTCGTTGAAAAGAATCGCTTCCTGATTCACATTTCCCATGAGGCCGCGTAGGTCGGCAACATCCAGGTCGCGCACATCCCTGCCACCAACAAGCACACTGCCGGCGTTAACATCGTAGAAGCGCGGAATAAGGTCGGCCATAGTCGACTTGCCCGAACCGGACTGTCCCACGAGCGCCACGGTGGTGCCGGGAGCTATTTTCAGGTTTATATCGGACAGCACGGGGTGCTCGCCGTCGTAGCTGAACGATACATCGTGAAATTCCACGCCTGGCATCTCTCCGGCAGGCAGTCTCCAGGGCGAGGCAGGCGAAGCGATGGGATTGACGGCGTTGAGAATCTTATCCACGCGATCCATCGACGCCAGACCCTTCTGAATGGAATAGGCGGCTTTGGACAGTTCCTTTGCCGGGTTGATGATATTGTAGAAAATCACCATATAGTATATGAACGCCGCTGCCGTCATGCTTGAATGGCCGGAAAGAATCAGACTGCCGCCGAACCAAAGTATTATAGCTATTGCTGTCGTTCCGAGTAACTCGCTCATAGGGTGCGCCAGCGCCTGTCGGCGTGCAACCTTGTTGGACAGCCTGTAGAACACCTGGTTCTCGGCATGAAAGCGGCCGCACATCTTGTCCTCGGCAGTGAAAGCCTTGATTATACGCAGACCGCCCAGCGTCTCCTCGATAATGGACATCAGTACGCCCCACTGCGTCTGCCCCTCGTAGCTCGTACGCTTCAGTCGCTTGCCCACGCGGCCCATTACAAGACCGGCTATCGGCAGCAGAATGAACACAAATATAGTGAGTTGCCACGAAATAGCAAGCATCATGCCCAGGCATACGATAATCATTACCGGATTCTTGAAGAACATGTCCAGCGAGGCCATAATCGAATTCTCGATTTCAGCCACGTCGCCGCTCATGCGCGCCATCACGTCGCCTTTGCGCTCCACGGTGAAGAAACCGATTGGGAGCGAGGTTATCTTGTCGTACACATAGTTACGAATGTCGCGCACTATACCGGAGCGCAGCGGGATTATAAAATAGGAGCTGAGATATGTCGCGCCGGTCTTCAGTGCCGTCATAAGCACAAGAGCCACCGCCAGCAGAGCAAGCGTGGCATTGGCTCCGAAGCTTTCCATAGCCAGCTGAGTATAGTAGTAGAAGTTGTTCACCACCACATCTTTCAGCGAAGCAGCGCCCACAGGCATATAGCCGTATGTCGCTTCCTTGATTTTGAACAGCATCTCCAGAATGGGGATAATAAGCGCAAACGAGAACAGCGTAAGGAAGGCTGCGAGGATATTGAAGAAGATGTTCAGCGCCAGATATTTCTTGTATGGGGGCACAAAACGGCGCAGGATGGCAAAGAAATCTTTCATAATTCTGTGGTTATCAACGGTTGCGGCATAGCGAGCGTATCGGGGTTCATGCGCAGGCGCAATGCCTCGGGATATAGATTGTTGGCGCGTCGGCCTATATTTTTTATGAATCCGAGCGGCATGCCCCCGAATGTAGCGGTGGCGAATCCTTTGGGCAGGCCGTCCGGAACGTCGGAGAGGCTGTCGCCGTGCAGATATGTCATAGCAGCGCTGTAGTCCATCGGCAGCTGTGGCATCGAGTCCTTGAGGAAGGCAGTGGAAAAAGACAGTTCCCATGAAGGCACCGCATCTTTGCCCTTTATATGGCCAAGAGGCAGTCCGCAGCGCAGCAAGCGCAGGCTCGCGGCAAGATAGGCCATAAATGTGGCCTGTGCCGCAGGAACGGCGGCAAAAGCATCGGCACCATCGGCAAATACGGTGTAGTACTCTGGCTCGCGCAGCCATGCGTCGGCAGACTTTATAGCAATCGGAGCCGCTTTGGAAAATGCGCCCTTCATGCGAGGAACGCGGGTACCATTACCGTCCATCTTGCGCAGTGCGGCGATAAAAAGTCCCTCGCCTCTGACAAAGCCCGGCATGAGGCGATAGCAATGATATGGCGTATCAAAGCCGCCGAGCACTCCGGGATATGTCTCCAGACCAAGGTCTATGCTCTCGGCTCCGAGGCTTTCAGCGATGAAGCGCACATTCTCCTCATCCTCTTGCCGGTTGAAAGTGCAGGTGCTGTATATAAGCACGCCGCCTGGACGCAGAGCGTTCCACACCCCGGCGAGGATGTCGCGCTGCAGCGCCGCACAGCTTTCCACAAGCCCCCGGCTCCACTGACGGATTGCCTCGGGTTCCTTGCGCATCATGCCCTCGCCGGAACAGGGGGCATCCACAGCGACTATATCGAATACTGGTCCGAGTTTACCAAGGGTGGCTCCATCGATATTGCTCACGGCCACTGCAGGAAAGCCATGTTTGGCAAGATTCTCAAGCAATGCGCCCGCGCGCTTGCGGTCGAATTCGTTTGCGAGGACAGCAGAACCGGCAGGGAGCGCCTCTACTGCGGCGATAGTCTTTCCTCCGGGGGCGGCGCAGGCATCGAGATACCGCAGTGGACCTGACGGAAGAATGGCGGCAGCACGGCGTACGGTCTCGGTCATTATCATGGACGACGCATCCTGCACATAGTACAGGCCCTGATGCCAGGCTGGATCTGCGGCAAACAAGGGACGCACATCTGCATAGAAGCCGCGGTCCGACAGCCAAGGTACCGATTCCAGACCCGCTGCCGGAGCGATATTTTTCAGTTTATTTGTTCGCGCCGATACAACCGGCTCGGTTTCTTCAAGGAAGGAAACCACCTTCTCGGCCACGTCGGTACCGACGCAGCCACGCAACATATCTTTAAATTCCCGGGGCAGCTGGCGCAACATCATCTACGTGATTCAAGCAGTGCTGCCACCTCTTTTTCGAGGTACGGCACATCCACAACATGAAAATCGTCCATATCGGGATGAAAAACTCCCAGATGGCAGGCGGCAACATCAATGCCGTAGAACTCTTTCAGCAGATATCGGTACATGCTCTGCTGCAACGCATAGTGATGGAAATTCGTATCGGGTATCGCCGACAGCGGCCAGCGGCCGTAGCGCCCATAATTTGCAGTTATGAGGTTGCCGTAATTGTCCACGACTTTGGTCGAGCGCTTCCAGTCGAAAATCTCGAACACGCCCTTGTCGTAATTCAGAAAATCGAGAGTTCCTGCTATGCGGTGCTCCTTGCTGAACAGCGGCCACTCGGTGCGGTACGGACAGAGATGATTCGTTTCAGCGAAATTCAGAAAATGGCGGAAAGCCTTGTCGTCCAATGCTGCGGCATCCGGTTCGATGCCGAGGTAATATTCCTCGATGCGTCTGTGCATTTCTGTTCCGAGGGCGCTTGCAGCTTCGGCTTTCGCCTTCCATTGCGCCTTAAGCATTTCTGCTGGGCATTCCGGCGTTGCTTTACGGGCAGCCCAGTAGTCTGCATCGAATTTTTCGAAATAATCAGCAATTACTGTTGTTACCGAGTCGCATCTGACATCTCCGTCGACCACATAATAGTGTTCGACGGGTTCAAAAACGATGCGCGCGTCGCGCTCGTGTCGGTTCTGTTCGTTATAATTCATCTTTTAAAATTGCGCTATCCATCAACACCAACGCCGAGGATTTCTGCCTCGGTAGCGCAGATATATGCAGCCGCTTCTCGTTTGGCAAAGGCTCGGCATCGTGGCACACAGGAATTCCGGCTTCCTCGATAATGGCGCGTACGGTGTTCAGCGCAATCAGAGGAGTGTTGTTGTTGTCGCTCAGATGGCAGAGGAATACGCGCCTAAGGTCGCCGGCTCCGGCAATGGAAGCGATATAACGTCCCGTGTCGGCATTGTCCATATGGCCCACAGTGGATGCTATACGCGCTTTCAGGTGTTGTGGATACGGACCGGTACGCAGCATATGCTCGTCGTAGTCGCTCTCTATCATAAGATAGGACGCCTTGCGCATATAGAAATCGGCGCGGGCCGTAATGGTTCCGGTATCGGTTGTAACCACAAAAGTTGCGCCGGGACCCTCGATGCAGAAACCGCAGTTGTCGCTGCCGTCGTGGCTGGTCTCGAAGGCTGTTACCGTCATGGGGCCGACCGTAAAGGGGAATTCCTTGAAAATTGGCGAGTGATAGTCTGCGATACGGCGCGACATGCTGTGCCGCCGCAGCAGCCCGTTGAAAGCCTTTGGAGTGGCATAGAGACGCATGTGGCGGTTGTAGCGCAGAATTGCATAGGCATAGCGCACATGGTCGCTGTGGTCGTGCGTAAGCAGTATGCCCTGTATTGTCTTTACGTCGATACTGTTTGCCTCCAACTGCGCCATCACATATTTGTTATCCACGCCGGCATCGATAAGCAACCCACAGTTTGGAGTGCCTATATACGAACAGTTGCCGCTCGAACCGCTGCCGAACGAAAGGAAACGCATCCTTTCCGGCCGCACGAAAGCTTCGTCGGCCATCGGGGTTAGTTCTGTGGCGCCCGACGCGGTATCATCGGCCGGAAGGTCAAATAGTCCCGGCTGCTCGGCCCAGAGGGCCTGATTGCGTTTCTGGCGGCGTCGGCTCATAATTGTGGTCAGTTGGAATACAGCAGGAAAATTGCAGGTCGTTTGTCGTAGTTGTACTGTGCCGATTTCCACTGTCGCAGAGGCATTGTGCGTATGCTTTGTGTGGGTCCGGTAATATCCGCGGCCACACACAGCAGCATGTCGCCGGGAAGCGACGATACAAGCTCAGCCACAAGACGGTTGTTGCGGTAGGGCGTCTCGATGAATATCTGCGTCTGACGGCGTGTACGTATATCGCGAGCCATATTCTTGAAGGCCGCGTCGCGTCCGGCGCCGAAAGGCAGATAACCCAGAAATGCGAAACTCTGTCCGTTGAAACCAGAACCCATAAGCGACATCAGAATGCTCGACGGCCCGACGAGAGGCACAACCTCGACACCCTTACGCTGCGCAACGGCTACAAGATCGGCGCCTGGGTCGGCTACCGCCGGGCATCCGGCCTCGCTGACAACACCTATATCGTGGCCCTCAAGAGCCGGGGCGAGCATCGCCTCGACATCGCCAGCTGGTGTATGTTCGTTCAGTACTGTGAAATGAAGATCGTCGATGACGATGGATTTGTCGCACGCTTTGAGAAAGCGGCGCGCTGTGCGCAGCTCCTCCACCACGAAATATTTTATTTCGCTTATAAGCCTGATATTCCGCTGTGGAAGCACATCTTCCACAGGGCAGTCGGCCAACATCGACGGGAACAAATATAATTTACCTGATTTCACTACTGCAAATGTACAAAAAAAATCGCAAACAGCAGCAATGCGCATGCGCTCAAAGCATATCGGCTGTCCGTTTTTTTTCAAATGCAATACCTTCTTCGGTAAAGTCCTTTTTTAGAATTTATGAAAATAAAACCTTAACTTTGTATGGCAAACATATATTGTCTACCTATCATGAACAAATCTAAGATAATATTCCTGGATGTTGACGGCACCCTGATAAGTTTTGATACTCACAAAGTACCGGAGTCCGCCATTGCCGCCCTCCGAAAAGCTCATGACCAGGGTATAAAGATTGTGATTGCCACCGGGCGCGCATGGACCGATCTCGCTGATCTGGAAGATATTCCATACGACGCAATTGTTTCGCTTAACGGTGCACACAACCTCCTGCGAGACGGCACTGATATATCTCTGAAGCCTATTCCTCGCGAAGATTTCGATGTTGTCCGCGATCTGGCGAGCCGCCACGACTTTCCTATAGCCATAGAAGTAGAGAATGGTCTTTTTGTGAACAAGGTTACTGATATCGTTGTTAAACTATCCAACCTCACGGCACATCCTGTCCCGCCTGTGGTAGATCTCGAAAAAGTGTTTTCCAGAGGGCGTTGCTGCCAGATATGCCTATATTGCGAAGAGAACGTTGAAAAAGAAATTATGGCGGAGTTACCCGGGCTGACCGTTTCCCGCTGGAATCAATATTTTGCCGACGTCAATGTTGCAGGAGTGGACAAGGGTACAGGAATCAGCGAAATATGCCGGTATTATGGCATTGACCCGAAGGATTCTATGGCCATAGGCGACGGGGGCAACGACATCCCCATGTTCAGGACTGCCGGTATAAGCGTGGCTATGGGAGGTGCAAGCGACAATGTGAAATCTGCTGCCGGCTTCGTTACCGATACTGTCGACAATCACGGTATTGCAAATGCCATGCAGTATTTCGGAATTGCCTGACAGCTCCACTTCGTAAGATAAAACGTGATTTTTTTTGTAACTTTGTAGGAGCTTAGAAGATTAATATGAAGAAGTTTTTTATTATGATATTGGCCGGTACGGCAATGATGCTTGCCTCGTGCGGCACAATGGATATGAACCGCGCGGCCACCGGCGCAATGGAAGCCCTGCAGGCGATGTCCATAACGGATGAACAGATGGCGGCATACGTACAGCAGTCGGTAGCCGCTATGGACAAGCAGAACAAGGTGCTGCCGGAGAGCAGCCCCTACGTGGTGCGTCTGCGCCGTCTTACAAAAGGCATAACCGATGCCGATGGCATTCCTTTGAATTTCAAAGTTTACCAGACGAGCGAGCTTAATGCTTTTGCCTGTCCCGACGGCAGTGTGCGGGTGTACACCGGCATTATGGACCGAATGAACGACGACGAGCTTATGGGCATTATCGGCCATGAAATCGGGCATGTTATAAAGAGGCATTCCCGCAAGGCTTTCCAGAATCAGCTTCTTTCGGGAGCCCTGCGCGATGTGGTTGGCTCTACAGGCAGTGTGGCTGCCGTGCTCACCGACAGCCAGCTGTACACCCTCGGTCAGGCTTTAGGGAATGCCAGATACTCGCAGAAGCAGGAAAGCGAGGCCGACGACTGCGGCTACGATTTTCTTGTAGCCAACGGACGAAATCCCTGGGGTATGGTTCATGCTTTCCAGAAGTTAGAAGCTGTGGAACAGGCTGCCGGACAGCAGTCCGACGGTCTGCAGCGCATGTTCTCCTCTCACCCGGACACGGCGAAACGCATCGAGGCTATGGAGAAACGCTGCCGCAAGGACGGATATGCGGAGAATTCCTCGTCAGCGTCGTCGCAGGGAAATTCCTCCGCCATCAAACACGCTCCACAAACCACAAAAACTATAAGATTCTGACATTGGAAGACAAAACCATCATAGACTACCGCAACGTAGAGATACACCGCAACGAGCACGTTACGCTGCGCGATGTTAACTGGCACGTGGATGCCGGAGAATTCATATATCTTGTCGGCAAGGTAGGCAGCGGCAAGACTTCGCTTATCAAGACGGTATATGCCGAGGTGCCCGTGGAATCCGGAGAGGCTCGCGTGTTCGATTTCGACCTCACCGACATACGCCGCGCCGACATTCCATATCTGCGCCGACGAATAGGCATTGTGTTCCAGGATTTTCAGCTGCTCACCGACCGCACGGCGTGGGCTAACCTCGATTTTGTACTTCGCGCCACCGGCTGGAAGGATAAAAACGAGCGAGAGGACCGCATCGACGAGGTGCTGCGCCTGACTGGCATGCAGACAAAGGCTTTCAAAATGCCTCACGAACTGTCGGGTGGCGAGCAGCAGCGCATCGTTATATCCCGCGCACTTCTCAACAGCCCGGGGCTGATTCTTGCCGACGAACCTACAGGCAACCTCGATCCGGATACCGGCAAGATGATTATGACACACCTCTACGAGATATCGCAGAATACAGGCACCGCAGTGGTCATGGCGACACACAACCACGGTTTCACACGCTCGTTCCCGGGCCGCGTGCTACGCTGCGAGCGAAAGATGTTGTACGAATAAACCATAGACGCTTTTGTAGCGTTATCCTTTTATAGAAACTAACATAAAACACATATTCCATGAGCGATTTTAAAGAACTAATCTCGCAGAGCAAGCCGACGCTCGTCGACTTCTTTGCCACCTGGTGCGGCCCCTGCCGTATGCAGGGCCCTATCCTCGAAGCAGTTAAAAATAAAGTAGGCGATGCCGCGAACATCCTGAAAGTGGACATCGACCAGAATCAGGCACTTGCCGCACAGTATCATGTGCAGTCGGTTCCCACTCTTATTATGTTCAAAAACGGCGAAGCCGTATGGCGTGGCGTCGGTGTACACCAGGCCGACCAGCTCGAAGCAAAAATCAAAGAACACAGCGTATAAAAGCGCCTCCCTCATGCCAAAACCAGCAACGCCCGGATCTTCTCCGGGCGTTGTTTGGTTTCGTGGGATTGATTCAATAATCTGTCTCTATGGCATGACGGTCGCGGATGAACTTTGGCATCGAATTCGGGTCGGCGATAGTTACGCCCTGACCGGAGAGGATGCTTGTGAGGTTGTTCTTATAATAATCGTGGTCGGCGAGCAGTTTCTTACGCGTGCCTTTGGAATATTTGTCTTTGCTGTAAACATCCGGTATGGCGGTCCCGGTAAGCTCTATGGCTGTGGCCTCAAACGAAAAGCCATCGCCGGTGTCGGCTTTCAGAATCATTCCGCCGGGGCAATGCAGTTTCCAGGGACCGTCCGGCACAGGTACTTCGGGTGCGAACCAGACAGTCCAGCGGCGACCGTGATAGTCGGATACCGCCATGAAGCATTCGTAATCAAGTATGGTGGCTGTTGTGTCGGCTTGTATCTCCCATTGCATCTCGTCGAGCGGTTCGGTATAATAGTAAGTACCATCGCCCCATTTGTCGTATACCGTCATATCTCCGCTTTTCCTGTCTTTGGCGATGTATGTATAGATATTCTTGTCCGGAGCATTACCGCGGTTCTTATTCACCGTAATGCTGCCGTCGGCATTTTGTGTAACCCATGCGGCCGCTTGTATCGCGCGAAGCTTCTTCTGTCCTTCAGGTGTGGAAGTGAGAGAATCCACGTACATGCTCATTTCATTGAAATAAAGCGATTTGTCGGCATCGGCTACCAGCAGCATTTTCTCAGTCTTCAACGAATCGTTCCTGATATTGCGCGACACTGCATCGTAGCTGACTTTCACCGCTTGCTGTGCAGTGGCGGTGAGCGATGCAAGTGCGCAGAGGATAAGTAAATTAAAACTTTTCATATTGCTCTTCTTATTTCTTGTAGTCCGGCTCGAGGTTGTGTTTTCTGCCGTCGTATGGCGGCAGTTCGTAGCGGTTGCCTTCGTCGTCGACAGCGTACACCGTTACTTTACCGCCGCCTTCGGCACTCATTATGCTTTCCATATTGTTGAAAAAGTATTCCGCGTTTTCAAGGGCCTTTTTGCGGTCGGCTTTGGAATAGTCGTCGGCAAAATACATAGGGGAAATCTCGGTATCTGTGTGCTCGATGCCGGTTGCCATGAACGAGAATCCGCCGTTGGCCTCGGCTTTGAGGATAAGGCCCGGCAGCCCGTGCAGTTTCCAGGGGCCGAACGGCAGCGGAATCTCGGGTGCGAACCATGCTTTCCAGTGGCGCCCGTGATAGTCGCTCTCGGCCATGACGCACTCATAGCCCAGAACCGTCGCAGTAGAATCCTCCGTCATTGTCCATTCCATTTCGCCAAGAGGCTCGGTGTAGTAGCAGTTCTCCTCGCCGAACTCGTCGTAATGCGTAAGGATATCCTCGGTAGGACTGACAAACACGTAGGTATATACTGTTTTCGCCGGCCCTTTGCTCAGGTCGATCGTCTGCGTTCCGTCGGGTTTTTCTACAATACAGGACTTACGCATGATTTCATAGTATTTCCTCTTGCCGTCCGGAGTGGACTGCAGGGAATCTGCCCACTGGCTGGTTTCGTTGAAGTACTTCGCTCCGGCGGCAGATGCGAGCAGCGACATTTTTGTGGTCATATCCTTGCCGTTTCTGGCTGGTTGGGTGGCCTCATAACTCACCCGGATATCGGCATGGCCCTGTGCGAATATCGTGAGTGCGGCAAGGCATAAGTTGATGAATAATAAAGGTCGTTTCATTGTTTTATTTTCTTATTGCTATCGAGAAAAGCAGCTGACGGCCGCGGAGCTGGCGGCAACTCTCGTAGGACGATAGTTGCGAGTAGGTCGTGTAGTTGTATTGCTTTTTGTCGAGGATGTTTGTGAGGGATGCGGTCAGCTCTACCCTCTTGGATAGCTTGTAAACCAGCCGGGTATCGAGCATCAGGATGCTTTTGTAGTTTCCGTCGGCAAGCTCGTTGCGGTAGTGTTCGCTGCTCACCTCCCATTGCCATTTCTTGTGAGGCATGAAGTTGAGTGAAAGTTCGTTGGTGAGCGTCGAAAGCCAGGGCGCCGAAGCGCCGTTCATTGTCAGGCGGCTGTCGGAGTAATCTATAGTATAGTCGAAACTGAACCACCGCCCCGCAGAACCGTTGATTTTTGCTCCCACGCTCCAGCCGGTGCTCACAGAAAGCACCGATTGCTCCTGAGAGAGGAGACTGGACCGGCTGCGGTTGTATGATCCGTTGATGTTGCAGCTGCCGCGCATAAAGTCGAGGGTTTTGCCGAGGGTTCCCATCGCCATGAGCGACCTGCCGTTATTGTCTGCGTCAGTGTAACTGTAAACGGCATAGTCGCCGAACAGTTGCTGCGAAAAGGTATAAGGCATCTTGTTCCACGAGTGCATGAAATATCCGTTGGCGAACAGACCGCGGCGCGTGTGCCTGTAGCTGAGGCTTGCCGATATGCTCTGCGAGGACGTGTTGTAGAAATTGTCAACGCCGGATTTGAAGGTGCGGTAGTCGGTCATTATCAGACCGGGATAACCGAGATTCAGATTCATCGGCGAGCGGCCCGCGTTTCCGCGGATTGTTCCCGAGAAACGATTGTTCGGCTTCCAGTTGAAACTCAGCGATGGTGAGAAATAACCCTCGTCGCGGTTGGCAATCACCTTGTCGAACGAATAGTGCGCGTAGCTCAAAGGCAGCGAGAGTTCTATATTTACACGACGCACCCAGTATTCAAGTTTCGGCGAGGCGTAAACTGTGATTGAATTCGTATGTACCACGTTCTCCGTAACGCCTGGTACCTCCGCAGGCAAATCCGGCAGCTGCGAGTTCATCGACCGCCAGTAGCCTTTTATGCCGCCCTCCAGACTTATTATTATGCCTTTGATTGAGAATGAATATGCCGCGCTCTCGTGCGTAAAGAAAGCATGGTCGCCAATATGCTGTCTAAATTCCTCTCCACTAAAATCTCTCCACTCTCCTCTTAACTCTTCCGGTCTTGCCTCCCATTCGTTGCGGCTCTCGAAAGTTACAAGATGGTCGCCATTGAAGCGCTTTATCATCTTGAAGTGGTTCTTAACATAGTATTCCGGCAGGCTCGCCGACTGCGAGTTCGGTATCGAGCCGGTGGTACGCAGCGAGATATCGTTCCACTGCACGTCGGCCTGCAACGTATTGTTTATGTAAGCCGTCTTTTGGTTGAGTTCGTAGATGAACTTGCCCGTCAGGCCATGCGAGTGCCGCGTGCCGTCGCGGTTTTCCGTGATTATGCGGTTGCCGTCGTTGAGAAAATATGTGGTTATGTCCGAGGCGTCGGCGGTAACACGGTTAAAAGAGTAATCGATGTTGGCTTTCAGCTCGCCGCGCCCGAACTTGCGCAGATTGTTGGTCGAAACCATGAAAGAACGGTTGAAAAGAGTACGACGGCTGTTCAGCGACGGTACTCCCGGCAAGTCCACACCCACATATTGGTCCAGTGCGGTGCCGCGGCCGCCGGAAAAGAAGTCGGTATACGACGCCGAAAGGTCCTCGCCGGTGTTGTTGGTGCGGAAAGTGGTGATGTTCTGGAAACCGGGCATCACCGCCATAGCGAACAGCTCGCCGTCCCACACGGCCCCCTCGGGCTGCCACGACCAACCGCCGGCCGCGTCGCCGTGGAAATTCCACGTTGCCTTCGCTTTGTCTTTAAGTTTCAGATTAATGGCAGCCTTGTCCGAGAAAGCCATGCCGGAGAGCACCTGCAGCGGCTGATGGTTCTCCATCACTTCCACCGCGCCTACATCGTCGTGGTTTATACCGTTTGTGGCAACGCCGTACTTACCGCCGAGCAAGTCAGAGCCCTCGATGTAGAATTTGTTGATATCCTCACCCTGATATTTGATTTTTCCGTTCTTCCCCACGTCGATACCCGGCATACGTTTGAGAACGTCGCCTATCGAGCGGTCCTGCGCCTGCGCGAAACTGCCGACATTATACGAGATTGTGTCGCCCTGCTCGCGGATGCGCTCGGCCTTCACCGCCACCTCCTTGAGCTGGATGTTTCCTGCCTCCATGTAAATCGTTACCGGTATAGCGATGGAATCGAGCGCCAGGGATTGTCGGGCATAGCTCATCATTGCAACCTCCAGGCGACTGCCTTTCAGTTCCGAAATCTGGAAAGAGAAATCGCCTCCGGCCTTCGTCGTGGTGAATTTCTTGATTTTGCCGTCGGCATCCTTTACTATCACCGACGCGCCCGCCAGCGGCTCGTTGCTTTTCCTGTCGATAACCGTGCCGCGCACATCGGTCTGTGCCAGTACGACAATCGCCGTTGACAGCAGAAACAGAAGTGCTAAAAGCCGGTACATGCGCTAAAAATAATACGTCATAGCCGCTCCGACACGGTTTTCGCGGAATGTCATTTCACTCTTCAGTAAATCTGTTATTCCAAGGTCTGCCTCGATTGCAAAATTGAAATTGTTTATCGGGAAACCGACACCTATTTTCCATGAACAGTCGAAACGGCGCTGTCCGTTGATTCCCCACAGGTCGGAATAGTTTTTTAAGTCCTCCTGAATCCCGGGATCTTTTATCACAATCTCGCCCGCGAAAGCATATCGTATCTGCGGGCCTGTAAAGACATTCATGGAAAAGTATTCCGTAATTCCGAAGGTATATCCCACAACCAACGGCACCTCTACGCCCCATTTGTATATTTTAGGGGCACTTTCGATCCACTCACCGTCATTGCCGGTCAGCACAAGGTCTTTGTACCGATATTGGGAATAGAACAGCGACACTCCAGGCTCGAAATAGAAGTTGCGACCGAGGTAGATATTGCTCACACCGCCTATCTGGAAACCGCTGCCGGCTTTGTACATCGGCACAGTGGCGTGCTCGCCATGCCATTTGCCGGGTAATTCAACATCTACAGCCGCCTTGAGACCCCATATAACAGCTTTTTCGCTTTCCTGTGCCAACACATAGTTGCCGCCAAGGCTAAGCACTAAGGCTGTGATAATCGCTCCTGTTTTTGATTTCATGTCGTTAGGAATTAGATTTGATGTAATAACGGATTGGCTCTCACGATTATTGCATCGGGAATGTGAAGGGTGGAAAGGTAGAGGTTTTGAATTGTCGTGAAATTGGATTAGATTTGCAGGCGTTATGGAATATACGACAGAGAAATTCAGCCGCGACATTGACGCCGCGGAATATATCGACGGTTTCAGGGACGCCGGGCGCTTTCTTGAGCTGTGCAAGGCGTGTCCGAACTATGGTAAGTCGTGGGGATGTCCGCCTTTCGGATTCGATACGGATGCGCTTCTGCGGCGCTACGACCGCGTGCGTCTTTTCGCTACGAAAATAGTGCCTTATCAAGCCGGTCTGCCGCTTGAGTGTGCGCAGGAACTTGTCAGACCCGAAAGAGTGCGCATCGAGCGTGAACAATTGGAAATGGAGAGGCGATGCGAAGGGCTGTCGCTTGCATATGTTGGCAAATGCCTCTACTGCCCGGACAACACTTGCACGCGCCTGTGTGGCATGCCGTGCCGGCATCCCGACAAAGTGCGCCCGTCGCTGGAGGCTTTTGGCTTCGATATCGGCAAGACGCTTGCCGAACTCTTCGACATTGAGCTGAAATGGGGCGCCGACGGACATCTGCCGCCGTATCTGGTGCTTGTAAGCGGCGTTTTCTACAACGCACAGATATAAACGAAATGCAACCACCTGTCTCAGGCAGTTGCATCCTAACCTATGATTCACTTATTTAATAACTTGGGATGTTCTTTCTGCTAATTGTTTGCTATTGCGGTTGTTTTGCGATTGTGCGAATTTAACTATCTAATCGTTCTCTCTGTTTGTTTTTTCTGAGTGCAAATTTAAGTGATATTTTTAGAATTTCAGCAAAATAAGATGAAATTTAATTGTTATTAATATAATTTCACAATTAGACATCACCCGTTCTTTTGCAAAATTCTGCGCATTTCACCATTTTCAAGACTATTTATCAGGTTATTATCGTCCCCGGGCTCATAAACCCGGGGACGATAAATTTTTTGACCTTTTACTTGGGAAAGATGGAAATGGCGTATCCTCCGCCGGGGGCCGCTTTGAGTTTGAGTTTTGTCTTGCTCGTTACGGTTTTGCGGGAGATAACGTAAGCCTGACGGTTGTCGATATAGTTTGCATCCGGAGCATCGGCGTAGATTACGGCCTCGTACTTTCTGCCCTTATCGAGGAAATCGAGCGACAGATTACTTTCGTGGCCGTCCTCGCTGGCGGTGCAGCCAACAAACCAGTTGTCGGTTCCCTTGGCTTTACGGGCCGCGGTGATATAGCGGCCGGGCTCTGCCTCAAGATAGCGGCTCTCGTCCCAGTCTACGGCCACATCCTTGATAAACTGGAAAGCATCCATGTAGCGGGCGTAGTTTTCGGGAAGGTCGGCAGCCATCTGCAACGGGCTGTACATAGTAACGTACAGGGCAAGCTGGCGTGCGAGGGTGCTGTTCACATGGCCTTCGATGGAAGGATTCATCTTCTCAAGATTCATCTCGAAGATACCGGGGGTATAGTCCATCGGGCCACCTTGCAGACGTGTGAAAGGCAGCACGGTGGTGTGCGAAGGCTTGTTGCCTGCGAAAGCCTCGTACTCGGTGCCGCGCGCGCTCTCGTTACCTATAAGGTTGGGATATGTGCGGCACAGGCCGGTAGGACGCACAGCTTCATGAGCATTCACCATGATGTGATGTTTTGCAGCTTCGGTTACGGCGTATAGATAGTGGTTAACCATCCACTGGCCATAGTGGTGCTCGCCACGGGGCAGGATATTGCCTACGTAGCCGCTCTTCACCGAATTATAACCGTACTTGTCCATGAGGCTGTATGCCTTCTCGAGGTGGCGCTCGTAGTTGCGGGCGGAAGCGGATGTCTCGTGGTGCATCATAAGACGCATACCCTTGTCGTGGGCGTACTTGTTGAGCATTTCAATGTCGAAATCCGGGTACGGGGTAACAAAATCGAAAACATAGTCCTTGGAGTGCCCGAACCAGTCTTCCCAGCCCTGGTTCCATCCCTCGACGAGCAGCTGGTCGAAACCGTTGGCAGCGGCAAAATCGATATAGCGCTTCACGTTGTCGTTGTTGGCGGGATGGTTGCCGTGAGGTTTGGTAGTGTTATAGTCGAGCTGACCGAGTTTTACCGACGGCACATCGTTGGTATACGACCATGCTTTTCCGCCTGCAATCATCTCCCACCATACGCCCATATACTTTACAGGTTTTATCCACGATGTGTCATCATAGGCACAGGGATCGTTAAGGTTGAGAATAAGGTTGGAGGCAAGTATGTCGCGGGCGTCGTCGCTCACCATGACGGTACGCCAGGGCGAGTGGCATGGCGACTGCATGTGTCCCTTGTTGCCCTGAGCGTCGGGCGTGAGCCACGAGGTAAATACAAAATTTTTGTCGTCAAGGTTCAGGTGCATGCAGGAATAATCTACAAGCGCAGCCTCGTGGATGTTGATATACAGTCCGTCGTCGGTTTTCAGCTGCAGGGAGGTCTGCACGCCCGTGGGCGAGAACTGCGTCTGCGACGCGTTGCTGCTGATTGACGATTTCATCTTGCCGCGGATTTCCGAGAGGCGGCTTTCGGTATAGTCGTACTCCTGGGTGTCGTAATCGCCGGCAATCCACCAGGCAATGTGGTCGCCTGTCATGGCGAATTCCGTTTTCTCCTCCTTTATTATGAAATAGGTAAGGACGCCGTCCTGTGGGAACTCGTAGCGGAAACCAACGCCATCGTCATACACGCGGAAACGAAGGTTCATCTTGCGGTAGTGCTCAGGCTGATCCATAGTGAGTAGCAGTTCGTTATAATTGTTGCGAATGCTGCTGTTCTCGCCCCATACGGGGTGCCACGTCTCGTCGAACGACGATGTAGAGGTTCCGGTGAGTTTAAAACCGTCGGTCATGTCTGGGCCGTCGGCCAGCTGCAGGCCCAGGCGCGAGGGCTTTACGATAGTCTTTCCCTTGTAGCTGACACTATATGTGGGCACGCCGTCTATAACATCGGCCTGCACTGTTACAGTGCCCGAAGGCGAGCTTATCTCGGCAGCGGAGGCGCCGGCAGGGACAAGGCTCACGCCCGCAGCCACTAAGGCTGCGGATATAAGTCTGATATTCATTGATATTATATTATTACTGGATTGCGGTTCTTTTTATTTTGTGAGTCTGATAATTTTGCAGCCGTGCGCCGGCAGATTTGCCGAAATTGTAGCCGGAGCCTTCCCCTCGTCGGTATGACGCCAGAGGTCGCGCATGTTCCATTCTCCGGTAATGCCAAGATCCGAGAGTTTTACAGACCGTGTGGCTGCTGTATTGTCGCGGTTGAACAAACCGATTACATGGCTGCCGTCCGACATTGTTCCATACCATATCATATTGTTGGCATCGTTCAGCTTGTCGCTCAGAGGCTTGCCTACGAAACGGTCGGCATTAAGAGCCAGAAGTTCGGAATTCGTATAGAATTTCGTGTTTTCGCCGATTGTAGAAGGCTGGTCCGACACGGTAACAGGTCCGCCGGCCATCAGCTGCAGCGAAACCACTGTCTGGCGCTCGTCGTCGTTACCGAATGTATTCAGTCGGATAAAGTCGCCGTCAAGGAGCACTTTGTCCTTGCCTGTAATATGCGACCAGTATGTGAATCCGTCAAACATGTTCATGCAGTTTGGCCATGTGGCATACGACCTGCCGCGGTCGGCGTCGGAACAATGCCACCATCCACCTGTGCCGGTATCGGCTACGATACGCACCATATTGCCGTAGCGAGCCTCGGCCTCGGCGTCATTGTTGAGATGCGGCATAACAAGCGATGTAAACACTCCGTATTTCTTTGCCGATTCGGCGATGTAGCTGAGTGCGCGGGCATAGCTCTCGCGCCCATATCCGCGGCCTACGATACCCATATTGCGGTCCTTTCCGTCCTCGTACCACGACAGGAAGTCCATGCGGATATATTTGATGCCGAGCTCGGAATAGTGTTTGAAAAAGCCGTCGATATATTCGCGGGCGCCGGGATTTTCGGCAACGACCCACTTGAATGAGCGGTCTTCGGCAGTAGGATTGACTACTTCGTTACGACCCTTATAGGTGAGGTCGTCAAAAGTATAGTCCGTGCCCTCGATTTTGGTAGATCCGGAGCCGTGAATCCACAGAGGATTGTCATATATACCCACTTTCAGACCCTTTGCTGCGCATTTTTCAACCAGCTTCTTTAACGACATTGATCCGTAGTGCGTCATATATCCCGATGCGTCTTTGGCTTCCATCGGTATAAAACCGTCGGTACACACCATGTCGTAGCCATAAGGCTTCAGTTCCTCTGCTACCCAATCTATAACTTCATCCCACTGAGCGGACGTGAAGTCCATATCCGAAGCTGCGACACCGTTCCGTTCCTGCGTATAGCAGTACTCGTATATGCTCCAGTACAGCGGAGCCTTGTAGCTGTGAATGCCCTCGATGATAGGCAGGTCGGGAAGCTCCTGAACAGGCGGACGGCGCATTTCTATTTCTTCCGTGCAGCTCGAAAGCAGCGTGGTCGCGAGAGTCAGAGCCAGTATATTCATTTTTTTCATATTCGAAATTTATAATTGATCATTTTTTGTATGTTGTCGAAATAGTCATGCCGACAATATCGATTGTGATGGTGTATGTGCCCGGAGTTACCACTTTCCACTGGTGGTCGGGACTTTCCGTATACACTACGTCAGGGTTGGCTACGCCGTTTTCCGATACCTCCACGTCTGCGCTCGACGGACGGTAGAACGGTGCCGTGAAATCCTTTATGGTGCAAGCCTTGAATGTGCCCGCCTTAAGTTCGCCGGTCCATGTGTATGTGCCTTCAGTACCCTCGACATGCGTATATTCCGTTGCATCGTCCAGGCTCCAGCCGCCGGGCGTAGCTGTGCCTATCATATACAGGCGCGGGACCACGGAGACAGCTTCGAGATACTGTGCAGTGAACTTCATGGCGGCAAGATTGAAGGTCAGACGATATTTGCCGGCTTTTGTTACTGTCCACTTATCGTCGGGAGAGGCCGTGAATACCATATCTTCGGAGCTTGCGCCGTTTTCCGACACTTCCACACCGGAGCTTGCCGGACGGTAGAACGAAGCCGAGAAATCGAGCTCCTTGCAGGCTTTCATTTCGCCTGTTCCGAGTACACCTTCCCAGACGTAGATATTCTCTGTCTTGGTCGTAATCTCGGTAGCGTTGTCAAGGCTCCAGCCTCCGGGAGTGGCATCGCCGATAATATACAGCGATGGATAGGTTTCTTCGGCGTTCAGGTAAACGGCATCGAAGGTCATTTCGGTGGTGTTGAATGTCAGACGATATCTGCCGGCTGCGGTAACGAGCCATTTGTCATCCGGGCTTTCGGTGAGCACCATCTCATGGGAGGCCACACCTGTTTCGGAAATAGCGCAGTCGGGAGTTGCGGGACGGTAGAAAGCTGCCTCGAAATCCTTTACGGAACTTGCTTTCAGCGAGCCGCGTCCAAGGTTACCTTCCCATACAAATAATCCGTCGTTGTCTTTGGCGGCCTCGATAACAGTCGCTTCATCCCAGCTCCATCCGCCTTCGGTGGCCTCACCTATCATATACAGCTTAGGAGTAGGCTTGTACTCGCCGGTATATTCACAGGCAATTGTATAGTGTTCAAGGTCGAAGGTCAGACGGTAGAAGCCGGGGTCTTCAACTACCCACTTGTAGTCCGGTGCGGTGGTATATATAAAGTCTGTAGCCTCTACACCCGTACTGCTTATCTTGCAGCCGTCGGACGACGGACGTACGAAAGATACATCCCAGCTTCCGGGTGTCGCGCAGGCTTTCAGTTCGCCTGCGTCAAGCGTACCTTCATATACGAAAACATATTCCGACTTCTTTTCGAGTGCGGTAGGTTCGTCGATGTTCCAGCCATTGGGTGTTGCGCTGCCGACGATATATAAAGTCTCTGTCTTTATTGGAACTATCTCCGGCGCATCTGCATCGCGGACAAAATCGGCGCTCATAAGCCAGTTGCGGAGGTCGAATTTAAGGCTGTAGATACCCTTGTCGGCAACTTTCCATTTGTCATCGGGATCTCCGGCATGCATGGTGAATGCTGTTTCGGCAACACCGGACCTTCCTATTTCGGCATTGGCGGCCGACGGACGGATGAACGGGGAGTCCCAGCTGCCTGTTGTTAGGCAAAGTTTCATTTCGCCGGGGTTTAGCTGTCCTTCCCATGTAAATACCAGCGGATCTTCCTCGGTGGCTGTCATGGGTGTAGGATTGTCGATGTTCCAGCCGTTGGGTGTGGCGTCTCCGACAAGATACAGCGCCGACGTCTTGATTGGCAGATTGCCGTCGACGATAATAAGATCTTTCTCGCCATCGCAGCACGTCAGCAGCAGCGACGCGCACAATGCGGAAAATATCGTGAATATATTCTTTAGTTTCATGTCTGTGGTATTATTGGGCGTTATCTGCTATAACCCGGATTCTGAACGAGTATTGAATTGGAGTTGAGGATTGTGCGTGTAATGGGGAACAGGGCTGTGTGATTGTCCTGGTCGGGAGTCTTGTCCCACCAGCGGCCGCTGTTGAATTTGCCGAAGCGGATAAGGTCTATGCGGCGGCGGCCCTCGGCAAAGAATTCGCGGCCCCATTCGGCAAGCATCTCTTTCTCATCGAGGCGGACATTGCCTTCGGGAGAATAAAGGACTGCATCATAGTTTTCTGCCGGATAGTTGCGGCGGCGCACCGAGTTCAGCAGTTTTGCGGCTCCGTCGCGGTCGCCTGCGCGCAGTTTACATTCGGCCAGCGAATAGATTATTTCGGGCAGACGGATTTCGGTGTAGTCGCTTTCAAGCTGTTCGGTTTCGTTGTCCGAGTAGAATGGATATTTCACAAAATGCCATCCTGAATTGTGGTCGCCGCTGCCCAGGGTGCTTGTCTTGTCGGCGGGCCATTTGTCGGGAGCCATGCCCTGGAAGTTGCCTACGGCATCGCGTAGGTAAAGGTCGTAGGGCTGCTCGGGAGCGCGAAGTTTCTTTGTGTTGCCGCTTTCGTCGGTATATTCAAGATAGCCGAAGAGGAAAAGACCCTCGCGGCTGTTGTCGCCGTGATTGCGATAGAATTTCATACGCTCGTCGCCTGGATATTTGCGGAAATTCTGAACGGGCATGCCAAGTTCATAGTCATAAAGTTGACCGTTGAGGTCATAACTCGGCGAGGCGGCATATTTGGTATTGTGGCCTACGCCCGACTTTGTGTCGTCGAAGAACACGGCAGCCTTTGCAGGTACTGTCCATGCATACATGTCGCCGTCATAGTGCCAGTGTGTATAACCCTTCGAGCCGGGGAAGCCGAAGATAACTTCATCGCAATTGTCGTTGTTCCAGTCAAAAGCAGCGTCCCAGCGGTCGGCTACCGCATAGTCGCCGTAGTCGCCGCGGAGGATAGCCTCAGCCATCGCGGCACAGTCGTCATAGCGGTCTTCGCCGACATATACCTCGGCGTTGAGATACAGACGCACCAGCAGAGAAGCTGCCGCTGCCTGCGTCCACTGGCCCTGAATCGAGGCATTGGTGCCCAGGCCGGTTTTCTTGATCAGCAGTGTGGTGCAGTCCTTGAGTTCGCTCTCGATAAACTTAAATACCTCTACAGGCTCCACCTGTTTGGTAAGCGGTTTGTCGCTGTAGGTTGTTACCAGTGGTATGTTGCGGAACGCATCAAGCAGGCGGATATAGAACCAGGCACGCAGGGCGCGGCACTGGGCCTTGAGGTTGTCGAATTCGAGCTGCGAGAAGCCGAAACGCTCGGGGGTAAAGCGGCTCAGGTCTTCGATAACGAGATTACACTGCATTATGCCCTGAAAACAGCCGTTCCATTCTGTCTGTGCCTCGCCAAGATCGTCCACTGTCCATGTGTGGTAGTGTAGGCGTTCCCATTTGCCGCCGTCGTACCACCATCCGTCGCGCGTCGGGGTAATGAGCTGGTCCGCGGTAAGCTCGTTCAGTACGTGGCGGCTCTGTATGCTCCAGTAGGCATGCTCGAAAGGACGGAATGTGGCGCGGATCACATCCATCTTGGTGTTGTAGTAGTTTTCCGAGCCAACCTGGTCGTAGAGAGTTTCGCTCAGGTCGGTGCAGCTGCTAAGCGTCAGTACCGACAATGCGACAGCCGCTATTTTATTTATATATTTCATCTTTCCGTGTTTTTAATGATTAGAAATCGATCTGCAGACCGGCTATGAACTGGCGTGTCGAGGGATAGTATGTTCTGGAGCCCTGTGCGCCGGGTTGGAGACCGTTAACCTGATAGGTCGACGGATCAACGCCGCTGAACTTAGTGATTGTAAATACATTCTTAACCGTGCCGAATACTCTAACCTTGCTGAGGAATCTACAGGACGGTACGTTGAGCGTATAGCCGAGCGTTATCATGTCAAGCTTGAAATAGTCGCCGTGCTCCAGGAAGTAGTCGGTAACCACCGTCGTGGTGTTGGGCGATATGTCAAAGTTCTTGCCGTAGGCTTTGCGGAGCACGTTGCCCGTAAAGTTGCGGGTGCCGTAGTAGAAATCGTGGATGTTGAAGATATCATATCCGAATGCGCCGCGGAAGAACAGGGCCAGGTCGAAGTTGCGGTAGCGGAAATTGTGGCTCGTGGACATTGTGAACTTTGGCATGCCGTTGCCTACAATCTGGCGGTCTTCGTCAGTTGCCTGCGAGGCACGGATTATATCGCCCTCGCGATCATATACCAGCCATTCGCCCTCATTGGTGATGCCGGCATATTTCCACATGTAAAAGTTGCCCAGCGATTTGCCCTTTTCTATACGCTGAAGGTTGTAGTATGGATACGGATCCTGCGTACCGCAGATATTGTAATAGTCCTGTCCTACATATTCCGAATTGCTGAAGTCAACAAACTTGTTGCTCATCACTGTTCCGATGACGTTGAAGTTGTAGTCGAAATCCTTGGTCTGTACGGCGTTGAAACTGAGATCGAACTCGAAACCGGAGTTTTTCATTGTACCTACATTCACAAAAGTCTCGTCGTGGATGTTCGGCGGAACGGGAACCTTGTAGTTGCCCAACAGATCCTGCTGGCGGCGGTTGAAGTAGTTGAGCGAACCGTAGATGCGGTTATTGAGAACCGAGAAGTCAAGACCGATGTTCCAGTTCTTGCCTTTCTCCCATTTAAGGTCGGGGTTAACGTTTTTACCCGGGCCCCATACCTGGAAATATTTGCCGTTATAATAGTAGTAGCCGAAGCCGCCCATTGTGTTGATGGACAGATAGCTGCCGAAATCCTGGTTACCCGTTACACCGTAGTCGGCGCGGATTTTGAGGTCGTTAAGCCATTCTACGTCCTTCAGGAACGACTCTTCAGAAATTCTCCAGCCGGCCGATACGGCGGGGAAGTCGCCCCACTTGTGGTTTTTACCGAACTTGGAAGAGCCTTCGTGGCGCAGCGATGCCGTGAAAAGATATTTGCCTTTGTAGTCATAGCTGACGCGACCGAAGAACGAAATCAGTTTGGCATCGTTCTTATAGCTGCTCATCATCACTTCGCCTTCTTCCTGAGCCCATTCGCCGGAACCGATGTTGTCGGCGCCGAGACCGTTGTTGGAGAAGTCTTTGTTTTCGGCCGAAAAGCCCGAATACTGCGAATACTGGTACGAATAGCCGGCCATTGCCTTGATGTTGTGCGCGTCTGCTATGCGGACACTGTAGTTGGTCAGCCACTCGAGGATATACTGACGCTCCTTAGAGTAGCTGCGGCTTGCCTCACCTTCGTGACCGTTGTTGATACACTGGGTGCTCGTCGACGGACGGAACCATGAATTGTTGTTGTCGTACTGATGGTCTGCGAACATAATCTGCGTGGACAGATTGTGGTCGCTGACACCGCCCTTGCTCAGAAGCGGCAGAAGATTCAGTTTTAGGGTTCCGTCCCAGTCCAGAAGCTTGGTGTCGGCATGGTCCTTTTCGAGTTTCTGTCGTTCTACAGGGTTGCTTCCAGCTATCTGGCCGAAGAAATTATAATACTGGCTCGGGTTCTCCGGATCCATCAGCGGTGTTGTCGGGTTGGCTTCCAGTGCATCCTTGAATACGCTCCAATCAGCATTATCACGATAAATGATACGCGGAGCTACATTCAGACTTACTGTGAACAGGCCGCCCTTAGTAGTGTGCATCACCGATGCTCGCGCGCCGTATTCCTCTCGGGCAGACCGGAGATCTATACCGTTTGCGTCGCGATAGTCGGCGCTGACGCGATAATTGCTCCGGTCGTTGCCGCCGCTGACTGTAAGTGTGTGCTGCATGGTGAAGCCTGTTCGCGACACTGCATCGAGCCAGTCAAGGTTGCCGCCGAGGTTGACACCGCGGTCGCCCCAGCCAAGACGTACCTCGCGGTAGTCCTGAGCGTCCATCATTTTAAGTTCGCGCTTAATCTTGTCCCACGACAGCGTGGCCGAGTAGGATGTATGGGTGCTGCCGTCCTTGGTACCCTTCTTGGTGGTTACAAGGATTACACCGTTGCTGCCGCGAGTACCGTAAATAGCCGATGCGGCGCCGTCCTTCAGAATGTCGAACGACGCGATGTCGTTCGGGTTTATATTGGTAAGGTTTCCGCCGGGCACGCCGTCAATTACGATCAGAGGGCCAAGGCCGGCCGAACGCGACGATACGCCGCGAATCTGGATGCTTGCCTGATTGTTCGGGTCGCCGGCGCCGGTGTTGGTGATGGAGACGCCAGGAACTTTGCCTTGAATCATCATCGAGGGGTCGAGAGTGCTCACTGTAAGGAAGTCTTTCTCTCCCACATGCGAGATAGCCGAGGTAAGCTCTTTCTTGTCCATCGTACCATAGCCGATTACGACGACTTCGTTGAGCACCTCGGAATTTTCCTTAAGCACTACATTGATGGTGGTACGGCCGTTCACTGCCTCCTGGGCTGTTACATAACCGACGTACGAGAATTGTAATTTTCCCTTCGCGTCGGCCTGTATGGTGTAATTGCCGTCAATGTCTGTGGTAGCACCGGTTTTTGTTCCGGGAACTGTAACGCTAACACCGATCAGAGGCTCTCCGCCTTCGTCGGTAACGCTGCCGGTAACGTTCAACGTCTGCGCCTGCGCAAAGTGCGCGCCTGCAAGCAGCGTGAGCAATAGCAGCAAGTACTGAAACTTGTCTTTACGTTTTAACATATGAGAAATGGAATAATTAGATTTCAGGTTTCCGATACAAAATTAGAACTTAAGCCGCCCATAGTCAACGGCAGAAGCTCAAAATGTAGTAACTTTTAAAGAAGTGTATATTGATTATCAAGGTATTAAGTTGTTTTAACAGGCGTAAAAATATAGCTGAATTATAGAGCAGCACATGGGATTTAGGTATTATTTGCAGCCTTTCGGCGCCCAATCTGTGCCACTTCTTGCTCCAGAAGGTTGCGGTCTCCGAGGGCTTTGTTGCGCACGCGCGTGCGGTAATTGTATATTGTGGTCAGCGAATATCGCAGGAACTTGGCTATGCGGTCGCTGTCGGTAATGCCAAGGCGTATCAGCGCGAAAATACGCAGTTCGGAATTGAGGCAGCCTTCCTTTTTCGGCAAGATAGCTTCCTGCGGTTGCAGCAGGCGGTTGAAATCTTCCACAAACGAGGGGAACAGGCTAAGAAAGGATTTGTCGAACTGCTCATAGAACGACTTAAGCTCGTCATCTACCATAGCCGACGATTTCACGGTCTTTTTAAGTTCGTCGATTTTGCCGGCGTTCAGGTATTTGCCAACTGTCTTGCGGTAGGTGTCGAGCTTGTCTATATATTCAAGGCACTGGTCCATGTAACGGCCGATGTACAGTTCCTTCATCTCCGATATCTCGGCGATTGCGCTGTTGGCATCGGACAGCTCGTCGTTGGACGTCTTCAGACGTTTGGCCAGCTCGTTCAGCTTCTGATATGCATCCTCCGTTTCCTTGCGGGCTCGCGATATTTTCTGCATCTGCCGACGGGTGTTTATCAGCAGCACAATAAGCACCGCGAACATCACAGTAATTGCCGCCACTGCCATCATAAGCGTACGCTTCTGGGTCTGAACAGTCTCCACATAACGCGCGTTCAGCTTGGGATAGAAATTGTTAAGCTCTATAATTCTCTGGCGTGCATTGCATGCTACGGCGTCGTCCAGAGCCATAGTCATCAGCTTGTAAGCCCTATCTATATCCCCTTCCTCGTATATCATCATCGCCAGGTCGCCCACCGACGCATATTCGCGCACGCACGATTTAAGGTCCGAGATACTCGAGCGCAGCAGCTGCTCCTTGCGGTGCTTCTTGTCCCCCAGTAGATTATAAGAGTCCGCGAGGGTCCAGGCGAACATTGCCATGTCATGCTCTCCAAGGTCCACAGAATCAATATATGCCTTGAGCACCTCCACGGCTCCGGCAGGATCTCCTGTATGGTTCATCTTGTCAGCCATAGAGATTATATACGGTAGCGATCCAGGAAAATTAACGGCCATCAGAGAATCGCGGTAATTATTGGTTAGCGCCTGATAATAAGCCCGTTCGGGCGCAAATGCAGCATAGTCGGCAATACGTCCGCACAAAGTGCGTTTAACATGGAAATAATGCGGAAGAAGGTACTCCGGAACATCACTGCCATTCATCGGCTCTATGATTCTGGAGGCTTCTGTATACATCCCCACGGCGCAGAAAACATTGGCCGAATTAAGCCTGGCATGCACAATCATATTCCTGTCGCCTATTTTCTCGGCCAAAGCCAACTGATGCATACATATGCTGTGGGCCGAATCGGTATTGAACGAAAGATATTCGTTGTACAGATCGTTCATCACATTGAAACGGGATTCATCGTCCTTGGCTGTGCCTAACAGACAGTACAGATTCAGCAACGCAGCCTCTTTTGCGGCAAGATAGGTATCGCGTTGACGTATCACCTGATTCAGCTCGTGGTCGAGAGAGTCGAGCGTGCGGTCAATCGCCCCTAAACCCGAAGCGACAGAGAAAACAAGAAACAAAGCCATTGCTAAGAGATGCCTCATGCCACAAAATTAATTATTATATCGCAAACAGCAACGTTTTTCGTCGGGCAAATGCTGTTTTATTTACTGTTTATTTGTATCTTTGTCAGTGATATGAGGAACAACACGGCAAAGGGTTTTGCTATTGCGATTGTGGCGGCAACCGGGCTTCTGGTGCTTGTCGTTGCCGGCATGAGGATGTTCGGCGACAGGCGTGCGCACGTCGATGTCGACCGCAGCCGCTATCCTGTTGTCGGTCTGGATATTTCCTCGCATAACGGCGTGCCCGATTTCGACAGTATCGCCGCTGCCGGTGTCGACTTTGTTTATCTGAAGGCCACAGAGGGTATAAGTTTCCACGACCCCGCCTTTATGCGCAACTATGTGGCCGCAAAACGCGCCGGTCTGAAGGTGGGGGCATATCATTTCTTCCGTTTCGACTGCGACGGCACACGCCAGGCTGCGCTGTTTCTCGATGATATATCAGCCTGTCGTCTGGACCTTCCCTTGGTGGTGGATGTTGAGGAATGGGGTAACACAGCCGAACTCTCCACCGAACTGATAAAGGAGCGGCTGGAAAGTATGGTGGCGATGCTCGTTTCATTCTATGGTCCTGTGATGATATATACCAACAAGAACGGCGAGGCCCGCTTTCTGCGCGGTCGCTTCGGCGATATTCCGCTGTGGGTGTGTTCGTTCACCGACCCACCGGTATCGCGCCGCAAATGGCTTTTGTGGCAGCACAGCCACTGTGCGAGTGTGCCCGGCGTAAAAGGCAAGGTGGACATGAACACTTTCAACGGTAGCCGCATGCGGTGGGCACAGTGGCTCGATAGCGTCGGCGGCACAATAATACGTGGCGTGGGGCGTTAATATAATGTCCGATTGTGCACGTTTTGTGTCGTAATATGGTGATACTCCTCATTATGAAGCATTTCTACCTCATATTATCGCTTTTAATTCTGATTGCGTTCCCGGAAAAGTCGTCGGCTTTTCCTACTGATACATATACCGACAACAGTGTCCTTGCGTCCGGTCGCTGGGTGAAAATTTCCGTGCCCGAAGACGGACTGTACATACTCACGCCCTCGCGTCTGCGCTCCTGGGGCTTTACGGACGTTTCCAAAGTAGTTGTGCGCGGCTACGGAGGCCGCCGCCAGAGCGATATTCTGTCGATGTCCAACTATATCGACGATCTTCCTTTGGTTCAGACCGTTGCGACAGACCGCGGTATTGTTTTCTATGGCATTGGAGCCGGCGTATGGACCGAAAGCAGTCAGGCCGGATATTATTATTACCGTCAGAACGACTATTCTTCGGCCGGTTACTACTTTGTCGGTGTCGCAGAGGACGGAGACACAGTCAACGGTATTGAAAAACAGTCTCTGCCACTTAGCGGGACGCCTGCCGAGACGTATATGGCTTTGACACAACACGAGCTTGAGCGTGTGGCCGTTCCCGGCGAGGCTGGCCCGCTGCTGTTAGGCGAGGATTTCCGCTATGACCGCAGCCGCAAAATCTCTTTTGACATTCCCGATGCTGTTGGAGCCGGGCGCGGATGGTTCATGTCTTCTTTCGTGAGCAATCTGTCCAGTTCGGGTGCCGCGCTCTCGTTTACTGTAGGTACGGAGGCGATACCCGCCAACTCATCGTTTCGCATCTCCCCCACAGTAGGCGAGCATGTAAACGGCTCGATGAATACCGGGCGCGCTTCTTTCTCGATGCCCGAAACTCCCGGAGCAAAACTGGATATAACCGTTACACTGAACATAAGCTCGACACCCAAGGCTGCTTATCTCAACTATCTCGTCCTCAATTACGAACGATATCTGCGTATACCAGCCTCTGGTTTTCTGTGTTTCAGCACTCCCGACCGTAGTGTGAGCCTCGATGCCGGCGGAAAGACACCTGTTGTATGGGATGTTACCGACCCTGCGGATATAGTAGAGGTGGATTACGGTACTCTTGCCGGGGGAAAAGCGTCGTGGACGGCTCCGACAACCCGTCGCCGCAGCTATGCCGCATGGATTTCTGGCGCCTCCATTCCCGAACCTGCACTTGCCGGGGTTGTGCCCAACCAGAACCTTCATGCCTTGAGCGACCTCGACATGGTCATTGTGGCTCCGTCGGCGTATACCGACGATGCCCGGCGTATCGCCGATATGCACGCCTCCGCGCACGACTCCCTCAGGGTGGCTGTGGTTACTCCCGAGGCTATATACAACGAATTTTCTTCGGGTACGCTTGATCCCGGAGGTATAAGACGATTCTTTAAAATGCTTTACGACCGAGGTTCCGACAGCATCCGTCCCTTGCGCTATGCCATTCTTATGGCTCGTACGACGCTGGACAACCGTCGTCTTACGGCCGGGGCTCCGTCATATCCTACCATCCCGTCGTGGATGCCTCGCTCCGAGGCCACTTCTGTGTCCGACAACACGGGTTATACTACCGACGACTTCACGGCAATGCTCGAAGATAATTCCGGTTCCAATCCGGATACCGACAAATTGAGTGTCGCCATAGGAAGAATACCTGTTACGAGCGTTACCGAGGCGCGCGAGGTGGTAGACAAGCTTATCCAGTATTCCAAGGGCGCTCTGCGCACCGGCTGGAAGCAACGCTTCATGTTTCTTGCCGATGACGGCAATCAGGGTGTGCACCTCGACGACAGCGAGAATATAATCGATGGCTTTACAGGACATAACCCGTTCCTTGTGAACAAAGTGTACATGGATTCATACGAACTTGTGGGTTCCGAATATCCGCAGGCGCGTGCCGATATGTTCCGTTATCTGGAAGAAGGTGTCGTGTGGTGGAACTTCATCGGCCATGCCAGTACCACCGGCTGGACGCACGAGCATCAGCTGTCGTATGTCGATCTCAACAGCATGTATCTGCGCCACTGGCCATTTATCTATGCCGCCACATGCGATTTTCTGCGATTGGACGGCAGCGATGTCAGCGGCGGCGAGATTCTTTTCAAGGAACGTTACGGCGGTGCCATAGGCATGCTCAGCGCGGTGCGGCCGGTATTCATAGCCAAGAACAGCTATCTGTCGCTCGCTCTTGGCAGGGCGTTGGCGCAGCGCGACGACAAGGGGCGTCTGCTCACACCCGGCGAGATTTGCCGCCGCGCCAAGAACGATCTCCGTTATGCCGGCTCAACCCGTCCTTATCCCGATGAGAACCGTCTGCGCTATGTTTTTGTAGGCGATCCGGCGCTGCCGCTTGCCATGCCATCCAATTTGGTTCGCATAGATTCCATAAACGGCATACCTGTCTCCGACGACACCCAGCCTACGCTCGAGGCTCTCGGCAAAGGCAAGTTTACAGGTGCGGTAACCTCTCCCGCCGGTGATGTGCTCACCGGATTCAACGGCGTGCTCCTTGCCGATATTTTCGATGCGGAATATTCTGTTACCACCCGTGCCAACGGAAGCGATGGCGTGGAAACGACCTATGAGACACATGGCGAACGTATTTTCACCGGTTCGGCAATCGTGAAGGACGGTCGCTTTACCCTCAATGTCGCTATGCCTCAGGAAATTTCGCAGAATTTCCGCCCTGCCACTCTTTCGCTGTATGCCTACGACACTAACGACGATACCGAGGCCACCGGTCTTTGCAACAGCTTCTATGCCTATGGATTCCACGAACCGGAGGTGCCCGATACCGTAGCGCCGGCCATCGAGAGTCTTGTGCTGAATCACGAAGATTTCCGTAACGGCGATTTTGTAAACAAATCGCCAATGCTTATAGCCGCCATCAGCGACGACGAGGGCATAAATGTGTCCAATGCCGGTGTGGGCCACCAGATGATTGCTATCCTCGACGGCAACCAGACCTTTACAGGAATTGCCAATTATTATACGCCGGCGTCGGACGGCAGCCCCAGAGGCGTGGTGAACTACCCGATGGACGATTTGCAGCCCGGTGCTCACAGCCTCACCTTCCGTATATGGGATACCTCCGGCAATTCTGCCGAACAGACCATCGACTTCAATGTGGCGGAATCGCTCGCGCCGAAAATCTACGATGTATATTCCGACGCCAATCCTGCCTCCACTACTGCCAACTTCTATCTGCGCCACAATCAGCCCGACAATATGGTAACCGTAACCATTTCCATTTACAATCTGCTCGGGCGCCCGATATGGAGCCGTACCGTGGATGGACGCAGCGATATGTTCCTTTCCATGCCGGTAACATGGGATCTTACCGATGGCTCTGGCTGCCGTGTGGGCCGTGGAATTTATCTGTACCGCGCCACAATCACCAGCGACGGCAACAGCTTCGAGACAGCCTCGCGCCGCATCGCCGTAACTGCACAGTAGGTTTTGAGTGTACATCAGCCGATGGGTGGGATATCTATCCATTGAATGCCCTTCTTTCGATTATATCGAAGGCAGTCGGCTTGTGCATGACCGGACACGCTATGTCAAACTCTCGTGGATAAGTTCAGAATCGAATATAGCGACTAAAAACAGCATTTTTTCAGCGTTTTCTCGCCGAGAATTCGTATCTTTGCATCCGCAATGACAGATAAGAGTTCACCAACAGATAAACCGCAACTTCCCGAACCTACGCTCAGGCGCCTGCCCTGGTACCTCGCCTATGTGTCTACGCTCGTTGCTTCAGGCGTGGAGTATGTTTCCACAACACGCATAGCCGAGGCCTTGAATGTGGACACCTCGCAGATTGCCAAGGACTTGTCGTTTTTAGGTATCCGTGGAAAGACGCGCATAGGCTATCTTGTTGTCGCTCTGGAGGACAAACTCTCGTCGTTTCTTGGCTTCCGCTCGCGCCACAATGCCATAATTGTGGGTGTAGGTAGCCTCGGTGCAGCCCTGATTGCCGATTCCGGCCTGCAGCGTTACGGCCTTAATATCGTGGCTGGCATCGACAATAATCCGTCGCTGGTTGGCACGAAAATATGTGGTGTGGAAATTTTTCATCCAGACCGCGCCGCCGAACTTGTCGCACGTTTTGGTGCGCGCATCGGCATCCTTGCCGTTCCTTTCGAAAGTGCTCAGAGTGTGAGCGACCGTCTGGCCGACGCGGGCGTGAAAGCGATTTGGAATTTCACGCCATCGCATATCCGTGTGCCGGAAGGCATGGTTCTCGCAAACACATCCATCTACTCACATCTTGCGGTTATGTACAACCGCCTGAGCGCATTGGACGAATGAAGATTCTGAGTATACGCGCCGGTATCGACGGATGTCCCAGCATATCGCCGGGAGCCGATTCCGCTATTTTGCGCGTTGGGGAACCGGTGTTTATACAGCAGCCTGCCCAAGAATGGGCCACCTGTGTAACCGTGGCTGTGCGCGTGAGCCGTCTTGGTCTGCATATTCCTGTGGCGCATGCCTCGCGCCACTATGATGCCGTTGCCGCCATACATATGCTTGCACCTGTGCGGCAGAGTCCTGATTGCCTGCCGCCTCTGTTCCGCGACCGCGCCGTCGCTCCGGGGGAATGGGTGCCGGTGGAACAGACAGGAAACGAATTTACGCTGAACGTAACGCGCCGTCCGCTCCGTGGCGATGAATCGGTGTCGCTCGACGGCGAGATAGCTGTCAGCCTCGATAGATTGCGGATAGACGAAATCGTGTCGTATCTTTCGCAGACCATGACGCTGAAAAACGGCGATATGATTATTCTTCGCGATGCCTCTGTGGAGCTTGGCGCTCCGGTGCCGAATACCGTCGTTTCCGCTTATGTCTCAGGCTTTTCTTCATTGTCGGTAAGAATAAAATAAACACGGACAAAGACTATATTTACATGATTAAGTTCGGTAAGACCCGTTTATTCGTTGCAGGCCTATGTCTGGTTGGTTTCGTCGCTGTTGGGCTGCAATTGTGGTCAAATACGTCAAATAATAGTAACGAATCTGATTTTCAGACTAAGCTCCTTGCAGATACAATTTCTGAAATCGTGGCGCAATATCCGGCCGAAATAGGAGTTGCGGTAATCATAGACAACACCGATACGGTTACGGTCAATAACAAGTGTGTCTATCCCATGATGAGCGTGTTCAAGTTGCATCAGGCGTTGGCAGTTTGTAATGGATTGGACAGTAAGGGCTTGTCGCTCGATACGGTTATGGTTGTCAACAGGGATGAACTCGACCCGAATACATGGAGCCCTATGCTGAAAGACCATCAGGAGTCTGCTATATCCATGACTGTTAAAGATTTATTGCAATATACGCTTTCTCTGAGCGACAACAATGCAAGTAATTTCATGTTCAAAAGACTGACAGGCGTAGCTCAGACAGACAGTTTCATTGCCACTCTTATCCCCCGTCAGAGTTTCAGAATAGCTTTTTCCGAGGAAGAAATGTCGGCCGCACATGAAAGAGCGTATGAAAATCGCACCACTCCGCTCGGAGCGGCAGTACTTATGAACAGGCTGTTTACCGACAGTTTGGTATCTTCGGAAAAACAGGCGTTTATTATGAAAACATTGGAGCAGTGCTCCACCGGCACGGACCGTATTGTGGCGCCGCTGACCGGCAAAGATGGCATTACAGTCGCTCACAAGACAGGTTCCGGCTATATTAACGAAAACGGCGTGCTCGTGGCCCACAATGATGTGGCTTATATCCGCCTGCCGGGTGGCCTATGTTACACATTGGCGGTATTTGTCAAGGATTTCAAGGGCAATGAAAAGCAGGCCGCCGAAGCCATTGCACGCATATCCGCCGCAGTGTATTCCTTATTGACCTGAAATAAAACTCTTTTACTATTTCATACTTTAATAAAAAATAGTACTTTTGTTTTATAATAGACCTAAAAATAGACCATTCAATGTATAAGCCTCTCCTTGCGGCGTCCCTGATATTGTCTGCTGCCTTTTCGGCGCAGACGTTAGTCGCATCGCACTATACCGCTGAGTCCAGGCTGTCGTCGGGACACTGGGTAAAGATCGAAGCCGATACAACAGGTATTTACCAGATCACCCCCGACCAGCTTGCGCAATGGGGATTTCCTGATGCCTCTGCCGTACGGGTATATGGTACTGGTGCCATTGCCGCGTCCACAAATCTTTTCGGTGTATACCCCGACGACCTTGTGCAGGCTCCGTCGATGGTGGCCGCCGACGGCCGTATCCTTTTCTATGCCGAGGGCGACGTGCGCGCCACTGTGAAGAGCAGTACTTCCGCCGATTTCGAGCGTTGCTATTACGACACCAAGGGTGTCTATTTCCTTGCAGCCACTGGTGAAGACCGCATTATGGGTACTATACCATATGACGGTGGTCAGACATTTTCCGACAGCCATTATGCTTTGCATCTTATCGAGCGTGAGGTGCAGAATCCCGGCCAGGGAAGCGTGTTCTTTCACGGCAAACCATTAAAGGCCGGCGAACGCGAGACTTTTACATTCCATATCGTGGATTATGCCGAGAACAAACCATCGGCTATGACATTTCTGCGCTACGACGCGGCAGTGAATACTGCGGCTTCGGTGCGCTTGGGTATGGATTTCCCCTCCTGTGTGAGCGTTATAAACTCTAATCCTCGTGCGAGCGCTACCAATTCCATTTCCACGCGCCTGTTCGTGGATGCCTACGGCGATGCCCGTTTTGTGCCCGCTGCCGAGGGCTCTTTTTCCGATGCTTTTGTGTCGGTGGATATTACAGTGCCGGAATCGTTCGGCGGCATTTACGCCGCCATCGATAAGGCTTATGTGATATACCCGCGATATAATAAGCTGTCCGGCAGCGAACTGATAATGAATATGCCCGGAGCGTCCTCGACATCATCAGGTTTCATGATCGCGGGTGCCGACGCAAATACAATAGCATGGGATATAACCGACCCTACAGACGCGCGTAACATTGCTCTTGAGTTTGACGCCGAGGAAGGGTCTGCCAAGGGCAATATTTCCAGGTATACGGGAGTGCCGCGTGTTGTTGCTTTCAATGCCGCTGCGGAGCATCGCAGCGTGCGTTATGCCGGCGAGGTACAGCCGCAGAATCTGCACGGCTATGATACTCCGGAAATGCTGATAATTACCACACAGTCGCTTCTGGAACCTGCCGGAGAACTTGCCGAAATTCATCGCAGCCTTCAGGGCATGGATGTGTCGGTGGTATGCCAGGATTTGATTTTCAACGAGTTTTCGTCGGGTGTACGAACCCCGGCCGCTCTGCGCCGGTTCATCAAAATGCTGTACGACCGTCAGCCCGGACGGCTGAAATATGTCCTTCTGTATGGTCCGTCGTCCTACGACAACCGCTTTTTGGCAAGCGAGCCATCCGATAACCTTGTGTGCTACGAGTGTGAAAGCTACGAGCAGGCACGCGAAGTATCGTCCAACTATGTTTCTGATCAGTACTTCGGCATGCTGGCCGACGATTTCAATCCAGCCCGTATTACAGTAGCACGAATGGATGTCAGCGTAGGCCGCATTCCGGCCACCGACGCCGGCATAGCGCGGCGCATAAATGAAAAATCGCGTGCGTGGCTGCTGAAGGCGCCTTCGGCTGCCGCTTTTATGCGTGTGCTCAAATTCAGCGACGACGGTGACTATCGGCTGCACTTCGACCACAGCGAGGATTTTGTCAATACCATCTCAGCTGTAAACAGAGCCGTTACAATATCGCGTGCCGACAATCTTCTGTATCCCTGGGAGGGTTATCCCGAGAAGGAGGCGACAAGAAAGATTTCGCGCGCTCTTGCCCGTGGCCAGGGGCTGTTCTATTATGCCGGACACGGAACTCCCTCCAGCCTTACAGGAGAATATCTGTACACCACGAGTTTTATAGATTCGCATACATATGATAATCTTCCGCTGATAGTGTTCGCGTCGTGCGAGATTTTTCCTTTCGACCGCGAGCGACATTCTATGGCTGAAAAGCTTATTATGAAGGCCGATGGCGGTGGTGTTGGTGTGATAACATCGTCGCGCAAGGTGTATATAGACCCCAACAGGCTTTTCAGTATCGCCATTGCCGAGAGTTATTGCAACGCAAAGCCGGGAACCACAGGCGCCGATCTGCTGCGAAACGCCCGCAATGCTTTGTGCTTCAGTGGAATGGGCGGTACATTGGGTAACAATACCCTCTGTTATAACTACTGCGGCGACCCGGCGCTCCCTCTTGCCGTTCCCGATTATACTATCGATGTAGATATCGACAGTGCCCTGCAGCCTCTTGTGCCCGCGAGAATATCGGGTACTGTGCGCGATGTCGCCGGCAATATTGCCGACAGTTTTAACGGCAGCGTGCTTGTGGAGGTGTACGACACTCCGTCGGTTAGGAAAACTTTTACGCGTAGCGCTGAGGACGGCAAGTCAATAGAGGTGTCGTGCGACGAGAATCTCCTTGCCGAATATGGTCTGACAGTGGTAAACGGCAGGTTTTTTGGCGAGATTGTGCTGCCTGAGCCTCTTGACGGGGGCGACAAACGTGTTATTGTTACCGCTGCCGACGCCGGGGCATTCAGTTGCGCCGCTGCGCCGCTGATTACAGTAAATCTGGCAGATACGGCGCCGGAAATCACGACAGCCGATCTTTCCGCGCCCGAGATTGTCGACTTTTGCATCGGTCCCGATGACTATATAGCTCCAGGCACTGTAGGACCCGATTTCACTGTTCTATTGACCCTCCGTCAGCCCGCTACGGGTATCGCGACAGGCAATGCAGGTATTCGTGGAGGCCTTTCCGTAACTGTCGACGGCAATGAACGCCGTCCCGACCTGCGCGGCGCTGTCCGTTTCGGCGATGACGGCCTTGCCCGTCTGGAGATTCCGATGAGCAATATGCTGCTCGGACGCCATGAAATTCGTGTCGATGCCGTGAGCAATGGCGGCGAAAGTGTGTCGCAGATGCTTGTGGCGCTTGTAGGCACTCCAGGTATCGAAGGCACCCTCGAAGTGGAGGGCGGCGACCACGCCGGCGAGCAGGTTGTGTTCCGCCTCGATTCCTCCGAGAGCAGCGGCACGCTTATGGTAGTGGACCGCACCGGAAATACTGTGTTCCGCAAGGAAGACTGCACATTCCCCTATACGTGGAATGTTGCCGACAGCGAAGGACGCCGACTTTTCCCGGGGCCATACCAGGCATGGGTAATTCTGGCAAATGAATCGGGCTATGGAAGCACCCCTAAGACCGAAATTGTGGTAACACGATAGCCCTGTGCAATAAAATAGTATTTTTGGAGTTATATATTTGGTGTCCGCAGCCTGTTTATGTCCGGATGCCCTGTTATATAAAATGAAATATCTCGACAGAATAATACTTGCTGTGGTTGTCTGTGCTATAGGCGCAGGCAGTGCGATGGCGCAGGATAAGAATGAATTTAACCCCATCGAAACGGGTGTTACGTCGCTTTCAATCGCTCCCGATGCCCGTGGTGCGTCTATGGGCGATCTCGGTGCCGCAACAGACCCTGATGCCTATTCCCAGTTCTGGAACCCTTCGAAGTATGCTTTTGCCTACAGTCAGGCTGCCGTTTCGCTCAGCTACACCCCCTGGCTACGTAAACTTGTAAACGATATTTTTCTGGCCGACCTTTCGGGCTACTATAAAATCGGCTCTGACGACAATCAGGCCATAAGCGCATCGCTGCGTTATTTCTCGCTTGGCGAGGTTACTACTTCGCAGGAGGAAGGTATTGTCGGGCAGACGCTTAATCCATACGAGCTGTCCTTCGACCTCGGTTACTCCCGAAAACTTTCCGAGAAATTCTCGATGGGCGTTGTGTTCCGCTACATATATTCGGCACTCGGTTTCTCCGATTCCTATGCCGGCGACCAGAACACAGGTGCATCGGCATTTTCGGCCGACATATCCGGCTTCTTTACCACATATCCTATTATCGGCCGTAACGAATGCCAGTGGTCGTGGGGCTGGAACATTTCCAACATAGGTACGAAAGTGAGCTATAACGGCGGTGAGAATCCTGCGTTTCTGCCTACAAACTTGCGTTTAGGCACCACATTTACTTTCCCTCTGGCAGATTATCACACTCTTGCGCTCAGCCTCGACCTTAACAAGCTGCTCGTTCCCGCGCGTCCGCGACGCACCGATTTTGAGGATGGCATAGAGGGCGAGACAGAATATATCGAGAAACTCGAGGAATGGAAGGATATGTCGCCTATAACGGGTATATTCAAGTCGTTTACCGACGCTCCCGGCGGTGCCAAGGAAGAGTTGCGTGAGATAATGTGGTCGTTCGGCGCAGAATATGCCTATAACAACCAGTTCTTCCTCCGTGCAGGCTACTATTACGAGAACGAATTCAAAGGCAACCGCCAGTATTTCGGCATGGGAGCGGGCTTCTCGCTCAATGTAGTGCGTCTGGATGCCTCCTACATGCTCGCGACAGCCCAGACGTCGCCTCTCGACCAGACTCTCCGTTTTTCGCTAACATTTGATATGGACGGCTTACGCGACCTTCTTGGCGGTCGTCGCTAACGAACGATATGAATTTCAGAATAGGAAACGGCTACGACGTACACCGTCTTGTAGAGGGGCGTCGCTGCATTATCTGCGGCGTGGATATTCCCCACGAAAAAGGTCTCCTTGGCCACAGCGATGCCGATGTGGCGCTTCATGCCCTCACTGATGCGCTGCTTGGTGCAGCCGCACTCGGCGATATAGGCATGCACTTTCCCGATACTGCCTCCGAGTGGAAGGACGCCGATTCGCGCGACCTGCTCCGCGCTGTGGTGCGGCTTCTTGCCGACAAAGGCTTCTGTCCAGCCAATGTGGACATAACCATAATTGCCCAGGCCCCAAAGATGCGTCCGCACATCGATGCCATGCGCGCCAACGTGGCTGCCGACCTTGGTCTGCCCATTGATTGTGTAAGCGTAAAGGCAACAACCACAGAGGGCCTCGGTTTCACCGGGCGTGCCGAAGGTATCGCCGCATTTGCCACCGCTCTTGTCGAAAAACAGTAAACGCTCTTTCTTCTGCGACAAAATAAAAAAGCCTTCCGGCGAGTGCCGAAAGGCTTTTGCATATTGTGTGGAGTCTTATTTTACCATGACTTTGCTGACGGTGGTGCCGCGGCGAACGATGTAAAGACCGTTCTCGGGATTAGCTACGCGTACGCCCTGAAGGTTGAAGTATTCGGGAGCGGCGTTGTTCTCAACTTCGAGGTTTTCTACAGCACCAGTGCTGCTTGCGGTAACCTTGATGTTGTCGATGAACCAACGCATTGCGCTTGCGGTGGGCCACTGCTCGTCGCAGTTGCGGATAGTAATCTTGTCGCCGGCCTTGAGGTTGCCGAGATCTACGGAAGTATTTGCCCAGGAGTAGGCGGAATTGTCTTCGCGCACATATTCCGGAACTTCAACAACTTTGTCGCCGATTATAGCAACGAGTTTTGTGGGGTCCCACTTGCCGGAGCCCTGGCGCTGAGAGCACCAGTCGAAAGTAAGGGTTACGTTATCGAAATCGGCGGTAAGTGCGGGCAGAACGATACCTGTCTGATATCCGGTAAGACCGAACTTCAGATAGTTGCGCTGCAGATATGCCTGGGCCTGAGGTTTGCGTTCATCTTTGCCATCGGCATGTACGGCAAGAAATTCATAGCCCTTGGCGAGAAGTGCGTCGTAAGTGGACACTTCGTCTACCTTGTTGGTGCCGAGCTGCTGGGCAGTGGCGTCCGGGTTGTCGGTCTCCACGGTCTGTCCGGCGGGTTTCTGACTCGACCACGGTTCGAGCCATTCGAAATCATCTTCGAAAACTGTTGTCTGTGCAGATGCGAACATTGCTGTGCCTAAACAAAGAGCTGTGAGTAAAGTTTTTTTCATAAAAAAGATTTTTAGGTTTGAAATATGTTAAGGTATTGTTTACTGTGTTGTACGATAGTTGCACAAAGGTAAACACAAAAATGCTTACTGCAAAATTTTTGGTGCGAAAGATTTTGGTTGCGTTTCAAAATAAGCTGCTTGCGAAGCAAATATTCATATTAACTTAACATATCTCTGATGTTGCTCACGGCGCGTTTGCGGGTTCGGGGATTTTTGTGTAATTTTGTATTTACTTTCGGCATTGTGCCCTTTTAAGATTTAAACCATGCCAACCAGTCAGAATCTGCCGGCGCCCTCTCCGCAGGTGCTTCAGGCAAAGCAACGTTTCGGAATCATTGGTAATGCTCCGGCCCTTGTGGCGGCTGTGGAGCGTGCTATTCGTGTTGCTCCTATAGATTTATCGGTTCTCGTTACCGGCGAGAGCGGTTCGGGCAAGGAGTTTTTTCCTCAGATTATACATGCTTTCAGCGCGCGCAAGCATGCCAAATATATTGCTGTGAATTGCGGCGCGATACCGGAAGGTACTATCGATTCCGAACTGTTCGGGCACGAGAAAGGCGCTTTCACCGGTGCTGTGGATTCCCGAAAGGGCTATTTCGAAGAAGCAAACGGAGGTACTATTTTTCTTGACGAAGTGGCCGAACTGCCTCTGACCACTCAGGCACGCCTGTTGCGTGTGCTTGAGAGTGGTGAGTTTCTGAAAGTTGGCTCCAGTACAGTGCAGAAAACCAATATCCGCATTGTGGCCGCTACCAACGTCGACCTTGTGGCTGCCGTTGCCGATGGCCGATTCCGCGAAGACCTGTACTACCGCCTCTCCACCGTACAGATTCATATCCCGCCGTTGCGCGACCGTGGCGCCGACATCCGCCTGCTCACACGCAAGTTCGCTTCCGATTTCTCCGAACGCTACCGCATGCCTGCCGTTACATTCACCGCGGAGGCCGACGACACCATGCGGCACTACCGTTGGCCCGGCAACGTACGTCAGCTCAAGAATGTGGTGGAGCAGATTGCTTTGTTCGAGGCCGGAAAGGAGATTACTCCCGCGCTGCTTACACAGTATCTGCCGAATATAATGTCGTCGTACATTCCCGCGCTGAACGCCGAGACGCACGACTACCAGCGCGAACGAGAGATGCTGTTCGGCATGATTTTCAATCTGCAATCGCGTATCGACCAGCTGCAGGAACGCCTCGATATGGGTCATGCCTCGCCCCGCGCTGGCAAGGGCGGCTTGCTTGCAGAGCCTCACGCACCCAGTGTGGAAGATCATTTTCCCACCAGCCTTGTCGTACGACACGAACCCAAGAGTGATGCCGTCGTCCCGAGCGAAGTGAGCTACTCGGAGGTTGTGGATGTGCCGGAGTCTCTGGAAGAAAAAGAACGGGAAGCTATCCGCCGGGCCCTCGAACGCAACGAAGGACACCGTAAGTCCGCCGCCGCCGAATTAGGCATATCGGAGCGCACTCTTTACCGGAAAATCAAGGAATATGGAATGGATTAGGAAACATTATGCGCTGTTTGTTGTTACGGCGGCAATCCTCGCTCTTACGGGCTGCAGGGTAAGCTTTACCTTCAACGGCTCCGCGCTGGACTATAATATATACCGGACGATACACGTTTCCGAATTCCCAATCCGTGCGGCGCTGGTGTATCCACCGCTGCAGCAGCTGTTCGAGAACAAGCTGCTGGATTATATCGACAAGAATACCCGCCTGCAGACTACCGACGGAAATTCCGACTTGCAGCTCGAAGGCGAGATTACCGGATATAACCTCACGCCTCAGGCTGTTACCGAGGATGCCTACGCCTCCATGACACGCCTCACCATTACGGTGCGCGTGAAGTACACCGACAATAAGGCCGAGAATAACGATGTAGACCAAAGTTTCAGCGCCTACCGCGATTTTCCCGCCACGGAAATGCTTACCGATGTGCAGGATCAGCTGTGCGAGGAAATTTCCGAAGAACTTGTAGAACTTATTTTCAACGCCACTCTCGGCAACTGGTAATGGAAACGGAAACCGGACAGATATCGCTTGACGGAGTGCTCGCACGTGTGTTCGCCCTTCCCGACGGGCAGCAGATGGATGCCGCCGACGCCGACGCGCTTGCGCAGGCGCTTGAGCGGGCCCCGTATTTCACCGTCGCAGGTGTGCTTCTGCTACGCCACGGAGGCGATCTGCTGGACGATAGCCGGCGCAAAGCCTTGCAGGACCTCCTTGCTTTGGGTGTGAGCGACCGGCGCAGCCTTGTATTCGCCCGATACGGCGACGAATGGGCGCGTTTCTATCCCGAGCACGACATTAAAACAGGAGCCGATACAGAAAATGTTATAGATACCTTCCTGCGGACCTACGGTTCCTGTTCGCCCGAGGAGGAACGTCAGCTGGAACGCATGATTTTTAATCCGGCACCCGACTATGCCGAGTTGCTCGCGCGACAGGAGCAGTCCGAGATGCCGGCCGAGAACGAGGCGCCCGAAGGAACGCAGGACGCCCTGATAAACGCATTTATCCGCAGCCAGCATCCTATGACGCATCCCGTGGTGGAAGCTCCGGCCGAGCCCGAGGAAAACCCGGATCCGGAAACCCCGGCGACCAGGCCCGAAGTGCAGGACGACAGCCTCCTGTCCGAAAGTCTGGCACGCATGTTCATCAGAAAACAGAGATATGAGCGCGCTTTTGAAATTATATCGGGTTTATCCTTGAAATTTCCAAAAAAAAGTGCTTACTTTGCAGACCAATTGCGTTTCCTGCAAAAATTGATTATAAATCAACGTCGTCTGCAAGAGTTATCGCAGGCCGACACAAGCAAAAAATAATTTATACTATGCACGTTGTCATAATTATCCTGACAGTTATCGTTGCCGTGCTCCTTATCGGCATCGTATTAATCCAGAAATCCAAAGGCGGCGGTCTGTCTTCGCAGTTCGGCGGTGCAGGCGCTGTGATGGGCGTCCGTCAGACAAATAGCTTCCTTGAAAAAGCTACCTGGACTCTTATCAGCCTTCTGGTGGTTCTTTCCATCATCTCGGCTTTCACTATGCCTAAGGTTTCCACCGGCGCTGTAATCCGCACCCAGCAGACCGCAGCTCCCGCTCCCGCAGCAGCTCCCGCAGGCCAGTTCGATACTCCTGCTGCCGAAATTCCCTCGGCTACTCCCGCAGCAGCTCCTGCAGAGAACCCCACTCAGGAATAACAGATACTTTTTTTCTGAATAAATTATACAGTCATATCCCGCGTGTCAGCGGGGTATGATTTGCTGTGAAATTATGTCATATAAAAGAAGCGATTTCGAGATAATGGCGCCCGTGGGCAGCTTCGAGTCCCTCGCTGCGGCCATAAATGCCGGCGCCGATGCCGTTTACTTTGGCGTAGAGGGCCTTAACATGCGTTCACGCTCGAGTGCCAACTTCACTTTGGACGACCTTCGTTCCATTGTGGCGCAGTGTACTGCCGCAGGTGTGCGCACATATCTTACAGTCAACACCATCGTGTACGATAACGACCTCGGCCATATCGAGGCTATCGTCTGCGCAGCCGCTGATGCGGGCATATCGGCGATTATCGCTTCCGATATCGCCGTAATCCAGTGCTGCCGCCGCCACGGCGTGGAGGTGCATATATCCACGCAGTGCAACATATCCAACATCGAGGCTGTGCGTTTCTACGCGCAGTTTGCCGACGTTATGGTGCTTGCCCGCGAGCTTAACATGGAGCAGGTGCGCAACATATACGATGTCATCCAATCCGAGGGTATCACCGGTCCCGCCGGAAAGCCCGTGGGTCTTGAAATGTTCTGTCATGGCGCCCTGTGCATGGCAGTAAGCGGCAAGTGCTACCTGAGCCTGCACCAGATGAACAGCAGCGCCAACCGCGGTGCATGTACGCAGATTTGTCGCCGAGGATACGAGGTTACCGACCTCGAGACGGGCGATAAGCTGAATATCGACAACAAATACATAATGTCGCCCAAGGACCTCAAGACAATACATTTCCTCGACCGCGTAGTTGATGCCGGCGTGCGTGTGTTCAAGATCGAGGGCCGCGCCCGCGGGCCGGAGTATGTTGCCACCGCAGTGGAATGTTACTCGGAGGCTCTGCAGGCAATATGCGACGGTACGTACGGTGCCGAAAAGATTGCGGATTGGGATGCCCGCCTTGCAAAAATTTTTAACCGTGGCTTCTGGGACGGCTATTATCTGGGCCAGCGCCTGGGAGAATGGTCGGGCAAGTACGGTTCCAGCGCAACACGTGTAAAGCAATACGTGGCAAAGGGCGTTAAATGGTTCTCGAAGCTCGGAGTTGGCGAGTTCCTTATGGAAGGCCACGAACTGTGCGTGGGCGACGAGATTGTGATAACAGGCCCGACGACGGGTGCGGTTATCCTGAAGATAGACGAACTGCGTGTCGACGGCAAACCGGCGCAAAAGGCTGTGAAAGGCGATGCCATAAGCATACGTGTGCCGGGCAAGATACGGCCGGCCGACAGGTTGTTCCGCTGGCTTCCGGCCAACGAAGAGTAAACATTTAAGATGTTCGGATGTTTCTATAATAAAATAAACAAACGATTATGAAACAGCTGAAATTAATCATCATGTTCCTGGCGCTCATGCTGTGCGCCGGTGCGGCCCGCGCCGACAAATACACAATTGACCGCTCAAATCTTCCTCAGCCGGCACTCGATTTTATTCAGGAGCACTTCTCCAAGGCAAAGATTGCCATGATCAAGGTTGACCGCCACCTGCTTAAAAAGACCGACTACGATGTAAAGTTCGTTAACGGCAACAAGGTGGAGTTCAATAATTCCGGCGCATGGACAAGCGTGGAAATGAAGCGCGGCGCCGTGCCCGACGCTATCGTGCCCAAGCGCATACGCCAGTATGTCGACAAAAATTATGACGGTATCGACATCGTGTCTATCGAAAAAAAAGTCTCAGGCTACGAAATCGAGCTTGCCGACGATATCGAACTGCAATTCGATCTCCTCGGAACTTTCAAACGAGTTAAAATGGACGATTAGCACTATACTGCATAAAAATACACCGAACCCGGCTTCCAAGGCCGGGTTTGTTATTTTTGTGCAGTAATTAAGTACGGACGACGCAATCTACATGCCCGATATTTACTATATTTGCAGTGAAAAACCAAACCCGATTACATTCCTATGAAAAAACACATTCTTGCGGCAGTGCTGACACTTGCTGTCTCTGCATCAGGGTTCGCCATTAATCCGAAGGCCAACCCGAAAGCCGTTGTAAACGAGGGTAATGCGCGTTTTACCGTGCTGACACCCGAAATGATTCGTGTTGAATACAGCCCTTCCGGCAAATTCGAGGACCGCGCTACATTCGCGATCGTCAACCGCGATCTCGCAGTGCCAAAGTTCAAAAAACGCAACACAAAGGACTATCTCTATATCAATACCGGAGCGCTGGAACTGCGCTATCGCAAAGGCACTGATTTCCGTACCGCCGCTCCCGAGGATTCTGCCCTGATAATAACCATGCAGCTTGGCGGACAGCCCGTGGTGTGGTATCCCGGTCTTAAGGACACACAGAACCTGAAGGGTACCACACGTACCCTCGACGGTAGCAACGGCGACAACAAGCTCGCTCAGATGGAGGACGGTCTGCTGTCGCGTTCCGGATGGGCTATTATCGACGATTCCCCCAAGGCTCAGCGTGGCGATGGCAGCCGATCGCTGGCTTTTGAACCTGTAGAGGGCGATATAGACTGGCTTGCACCGCGTGCCGACGAGGATGCTGCCGACATCTATTTCATGGGATACGGCCACGACTACAAACGTGCTCTGAAGGACTTTACTCGCATAGCCGGCGACATCCCTCTGCCTCCGCGCTTTGTGTTCGGTTACTGGTACAGCCGCTATGCGCCTTATACCGCCGACCAGTTCCGCGAAATTGTGAATACCCTAAACGAAAAGGAGCTGCCCACAGATGTGATGATTCTTGATATGGACTGGCATTACAACGGCAACAAGGACTATTCCGACGGACGTGGCGGATGGACCGGCTGGACATGGAACCGCAATCTGATTCCGGATCCGGAAGGCTTGCTTGGCGACATCCACAACGCGGGCATGCGCACTGCCCTGAACCTGCATCCTGCTACGGGTTTCAAATCCGACGAGGTTTATTACGCCGAAATGGCAAAGGCCTCTGGCATGGATCCTGCAAAGGGCGAGACAGTGCCCTGGATGCTGGACAACCGGGACTTCTACCGCGCCTTCTTCGACAACTTTATTCACGACAACCAGAAACTCGGTGTCGATTTCTGGTGGCTGGACTGGCAGCAGAATCTTATAAACCCGCGTGTCGACGGCCTTGGCGAGACGTTCTGGTGTAATCACGTGTTCTTCAACGAAATGAAGAAATTCCGCACCGACCGTCGACCCCTGATCTTCCACCGCTGGGGCGGCCTCGGCAGCCACCGCTATCAGATTGGCTTCTCCGGCGATGCCTACATCAACTTCCCCACGCTCGCCTTCCAGCCTTATTTCACCGCCACATCCTCCAATGTAGGATATGCCTACTGGGGCCATGATCTCGGCGGACACCATCATCCCAACGACGACCCCAACGACCCCGAGCGACTGCTGCGCTGGGTGCAGTTCGGCGTGTTTACGCCTATCTTCCGCACGCATGCCACAAGTATGAAGGATATAGAGCGCCGCATTTGGGTATATCCTAACTTCGACGACCTCAAGGCTTATGTGAAACTGCGCTACGCCCTCCTGCCGTATATCTACACGATGGCACGCGAGACTTACGATACCGGCGTTGGCATGGTACGTCCGCTGTACTACGAATATCCCGAGCAGGAGGAATCATACTCACGCAGGAACGAATATTTCTTCGGCGACAATATCCTTGTGGCGCCCATAGTAACACGCTCGGAATTCGGTACAAGCCATGAGAATATCTGGTTGCCCGAAGGCAAATGGTGGAGCGTGAGCCATAACGAACTCCTTGACGGCAATAAGGCGTACGACCGCGATTTCTCCCTGCAGCAGTTCCCCTGGTATGTGCGAGAGGGCGGCATAGTGCCCATGAATCCCGAATCCGTAAACCGTGCCGCTACGCTTGCCGATAACCTTGTGCTCATGATGGTGGCCGGTCCCGAAGGATCCTTTACCCTCTACGAAGACCAGGGCGATTCCAACGATTATGCCACTGTGTACGGCACCACGGAATTCACTCAGAAACACAGCGGCACCACAGGTACGTATACCATCGGCGCAACCAAGGGCGACTTCCCCGGCAAGCTCGACAGCCGCGCCTACACCCTCAGGATATATAATACCGAGGCTCCGGTCGCAGCTACGCTCAACGGCAAAGCCATTGCCACCCCGGCGTACGACAGCGCAAGCCGCTGCACAACCATCTCTCTCCCCGCAGCTTCCACTGCCGCCGCACAGACCCTCAAAGTAGAGTACAAATAATCGCCTCTGAGCAGCATTATATCTGATTGCCACCCCCGGCGCATGCGCCGGGGGTGGCTTTTTCATGTTCGCCCAGCATGTATTCAGTCTAACAGGTGCAAGTCCTTGGCACGCCCGAT